>NZ_JAAQTO010000039.1 GCF_011742165.1 Billgrantia bachuensis
CTCCTCGTAGCCCTGTCGACGGATCAGCCGCGGTTCATGGCCACGGCCTAGGACAGGAAGGAGTGTAAATATGGCATTTCCCAAGCGCGTGCGCCTGGTCGAGGTCGGCCCCCGCGACGGGCTGCAGAACGAGCCCAACCCGATCGACACGGCCACCAAGCTGGAACTGATCGACCGCCTGGGCGCCGCCGGCCTCAAGTACATCGAAGCCGCCAGCTTCGTCTCGCCCAAGTGGGTGCCACAGATGGCCGACCATCGCGAAGTGATGACCGGCCTCACGCGCCGCCAAGGCGTCACCTATGCCGCCCTCACCCCTAACCTCAAGGGGCTGGAAGCGGCGCTGGAGTGCGGCGTGGAGGAAGTGGCGGTATTCGGCGCGGCCAGTGAAGCCTTCTCGCAGAAGAACATCAACTGCTCCGTCGCCGAGTCCCTGGAGCGCTTCGCCCCCGTGCTGGAGCGAGCCAGAGAGGCCAACGTGCGCGTGCGCGGCTACGTCTCCTGCGTGCTCGGCTGCCCCTACGAAGGCGAGATCGCCCCGGCCAAGGTGGCCGAAGTCTCCAAGGCCCTGTATGACATGGGCTGCTACGAAGTCTCGCTCGGCGACACCATCGGCGTCGGCACCCCGCTCGCCGCCAAACGCATGATCGAAGCCGTGAGCCGCGACATTCCCATGGACAAGCTCGCCGCCCACTTCCACGACACCTACGGCCAGGCCCTCGCCAATCTCTACGCCGTGCTGGAAGAAGGCATCAGCGTGGTGGACAGCTCCGTCGCCGGCCTCGGCGGCTGCCCCTACGCCAAGGGCGCCTCCGGCAACGTGGCGAGTGAAGACGTCGTCTACCTGCTCAACGGCCTCGGCATCGAAACCGGTATCGACCTCGACAAGCTCGCCGAAACCGGCACCTGGATCACCCAGACCATCGGCCGGCCCAACCGCTCGAAGGTGGGCGTGGCGCTGGCGGCGAAGTAAGCAGAAGAATGACGTGAAGAGCCCCGGATCAGGGATGAAACCGGGGCGATTCACTTGTTGAGCTATTCATTTATTGCCGGTCACCGCGTTTAAATCGCTTGACCGCCAGAAACCTCGATGCGTTGGGCATTGATCCAGCGATTCTCCTCTCCTAGCAACCTGGCAATCATTGGGCCGATGTCGTCAGGCACACCCACACGGCCAAGAGCTGTCATCTCTGCGAAGGCCGTATTCAAATCTGGAGTATCGCGTACTGCCCCACCAAGAAAGTCGGTTTCGATCGCCCCCGGTGCCACGGTATTGACCGCTATCCCGCGGCTTCCCAGCTCCTTGGCCATGTAGACACTCAATACTTCCACTGCCCCCTTGACTGCCGAGTAGGCGGAAAAGCCAGGATAGGAAATACGAGTCAGACCAGAACTCTTCCTTCTACCATCACTTTCGTAAACAGACTTCACTGACACCGCTGCAGTTTCAGAAGCAATTGCGTTTGATCGAGGCACGTCGACTGATGCTTGGGGAAGGTGCGTCAGCGAGCAGCGCGGCGTTCGCAGTGGGCTACGAGAGCGTATCGCAGTTCAGCCGTGAGTACCGTCGATTCTTCGGCTTGCCGCCATCCAAGGATATGGAGGCTAAGCATAAAAACCGCGCATAATGTCCCATCTACGCTAAGTGCACCTGGTTACCGCAGCAGGCGACGAAAAACACTATATCCGCGGGGACATTTCGCAACATAGATCTAGGGTCTAGGGTGATCGAAAGTGGCATCGGTAGTGTGCCCTACAACCAAGGGCGCCTCCGGCAACGTGGCCAGCGAGGACGTCGTCTACCTGCTCAATGGCCTCGGCATCGAAACCGGCATTGATCTCTACAAGCTCGCCGAAACCGGCACCTGGATCACCCAGAGCATCGGCCGGCCGAACCGTTCGAAGGTAGGTGTGGCGCTGGCGGCGAAGTAAATAGGTGATAGAAACGGAAAACCCCTGAGTCAGGTGACTGGCTCGGGGGCTCTTTAATTGTGGGCGGCGCTGGGAGCGAGCTTGCTATGGCTTCCCTGGTTTTCTTACCCCTCGAGGTTTTCCTGCCTCTGCGCCCGGCGATGGTAGAAGTACAAATATGCAAGCCCCAGCGGTGCAATGAAAAATGCGAAGCCCCAGCAAAGCGTCATGGTGAACATCTTGACGACCAGCATCATCACGGCATTGACGAAGAACACATTGTCTCCCATCAAGAAGCCTATCACCTGCTCATAGACGAAGCGTGAATAGGGGTACAACAAGGCGTTTGCCATCAGCAGCACCAGTTGATCCATTCGTAGCTGCGCGTCTCCCTGCACAACCATGAATACGATCAGAGCCGACATACCGGCACCGAAGAACAGCTGACGCAGGAAGTAGCGCAGCGAAAGGCCACCGAACGTCATGGCGATGAAGTCACGCATGGATATCTCCTATAATCCATTTTTCTTTCTTGCCGTGGGATGTTCCCAGTTAAACCGAGCTCAATAGTAGGTAGTAACCGCTTCCCTCACGTCACCGCGGCCTCCTGCCGCTCTCGGTAAATAGCCATCTCCACCTTGCCCAGCTGCGGGGTGAGCTGGCAGCGCTGGCGGGACCAGGGATACTCGATCTGCGCCTTGAGGAGAGTGGCACCCTCACCCGCCTTCCAGTCTTCCAGATCCAGGTCGCGCCAGTAGCGCGGGTCGCGCCCGGTTTGCCGATCGTGCTCGGCGGTGGTGGGGTCGAGATGACGGAAGGGCTCCAGGCGCGGCACGTCCGGCATGGGCTGGCTTACGTCCATATAGCGCTGCAGCATGTCCCACGTGGCGTGTACCTCATGCTTGTGATCAACGATGGCGCTGAGCGAGGTCTGGCTGAACTGCTTGCCGGTATAGCGATGCACGAACATCAGCCGATAAAAGATCCCGCCACGCTGTACCACGCGCTCCACATAGCCATCGAACTCGACGAAAGGCGCTTTCAATGGCGGCTTCTTCTTGCCTTGGGCGAAGCTCACCGTCCCGGTTTGGCGGTTGAATTCACTGCTCTGATTTTTCATATACTGGTCAGCACTCCTAACGATCAAATTATGAAATGGAGTGAGTAAGAAAGAAAAAAATCGGGCGATACTATTAAGAACCCATTGCGCCGTATAAACAGAAACTAGAATCACACTCACAACTCCCAGCACCGCCATAACCCCAACAGAAATAACTCCGAGCACAGGATAATCAGGAATCAGAAGATACCCAACTTTAGTAGTTACGTAGACAAGGAGAGCAAGAAGAGAAGTTGCCCACAAATAAGGCACCACCAATAGAAGGAATGAAATCCCTATTTTGCTTTCTATAAATTGGATACGTAGATGATCCCACCACCAGTCATCCGTTTCGTAGAATGCCTTGTCCTGACGATCCTGATGCTGAACGAACTCGGCATCCTCACAGAGTTGCTGATAGGGATCAATACCAGCATAGTCGCCAAAAGGCAGCAGCTCCTCACCGATACGCTCGCGCTTCTTCGGCGCTGCCGGCATCGCAGCAATGGCACTAGCACGGTAGGCACCGGGACCATAGTGGGAGGAGCTTGCCTCTTTCATACCTGAAATTCCTTGATATACCAGTAACGGGGATCTTGTGAGCGCCCCGTCAAGGATCTGATGAAGTCGGCGATCGGGTTATTCACCGTGCGATACGACCGAGCCGGCAGTGCATCATGCTGGCCTTCCACAAAGGGCTCGTACTCCTTGAGCATCGGGGTGGGCAACACCATCTCGCCCAACTCCCATTCAACTCTCGCCTGCAAGGCGATACGCAGGCGAGCCGTGGAGGTCACGCTGGTGCCACCCATCTGGAAGCTCTCCTCCGCCACCTTGCGCTTGACCAGAAAGCGTACCGCACTTTGCTGTGGCAACAATTGACGTTTGCCGATTTCAAAAGGTTCTGGCGACCTTGTGATATGAGAGAGCTGCTCGTATGTGCCAAGCGGGGTGATGGTGCCGGTATCGGTCTGCTCCAGCTCCTGCACGGCCAGGTTCAACGTCTCGCCAATCTTGTAGCGGCTGATCAACGGCGTGCTGATCGTGACCACATAGTCGCGGCTGCTAGGGGTATCCGTCGTGGATTCCCATACGCTTTCTAGCAGTGCCTGCCGCTCTTCGGTATCAAGGCTGCCGTAGCGCGTCACTTCGATTTGGGCCGGGCTCAGCTGCGTCAACAGCTGCGGGTAGTAAACGGTATCGTCGGCCGATGTCACCGTACTGGCAGGATGGGTACCCAAGGGGCCCTGCTTGAGCAACTGCTCGAAGGGGATATCCTGATTCATGGCGGCATAGCTGCTACCGCCAATGGCCAACCCCAGGCCCAGCAGTGCCCACCCCCAACCGGGGATCATTACCAGCCCCGCCATCAGGGGAGCAGCAAGAAACAGTGCTCCTCCTGCAATCGCCACACCATGGCCGATAGCAGCATCGCGATCCCCTTGCTGCAAACTATTGCGTAATTCCCAACTGCTGACTCCCACGACCATCACGCCAGCCAAGAAATTAGCCAGCCCCAGCGTCCGGACTAAACTACTACCACCCTGCCGCGCAAGTCGCTTTGCTAGCCAAGGACCAACACCAGGAATATTTTTCATATCGAACAAAGGACGCTGAATAATTCGTCCAGTCATAGAAACGGATTCTGGATATAGAGCTGCATGTAGTTTCATTGAGGCTGCAGATAGATCAACTCCGGCACCAACTACTTTTCCCACCTGCAGTAAAAGCCTTTCATTTTTCTCTGCCTCAACAAGATTGGACATCTCCATGCCCAAGTTATATATCGCAAACCCCACCAACAGTCTCGACACCGCTGGGCCATCTATCACTACTTTAACCTGACCGGCTAGCTTGGTCAGACGTAGTTGCGCTACCTTTGCGGCTTCGGGGTGGCCGGCGGGGAGAACGTACACCAGAACATGGCCGGCAGCCTGGCGGATAGCATCGTCTACTTCTGAAGACATGCGTTTCGGGCTGGTCGAGGCTTGCACATTGCCCCTGGGATCCACTTGCTCGGCGTAGAGGTAGTCTCGCTGGGTCTGGAGCACGCCACTGGTGCGGTCGCGGTCGGTCAGGCCCCATTCGATGCCATCGCCATGCACACCGATGATGACGTAGCGGCTCAGGTCGACGTCGCCGCGATGCATGACTTGCAGCTCGCCCCTCAGGGAGCCATCGACCAGGTTGGCATGGGTGCTAACGGCGGTGAACACACGGCGCATGTGGATCACTTCCACGTCGTCGCCGATCCGCTCTGCTACCCGCAGCACGGCCTGGCTCCATTGCCCCACTACCGTGTTGACCAAGCCGCCAACCTTGATGGCGTTGGCCACGCTGAGCACTTGGTTCTGCTGGGCTTGTTCCTGCTCAGTCAGGTTTTGGGCGACCAGCCCCAGGGTCTCCAGCCCCAGACTTTCGGCAAGGGCTTCGTCGATGTCGCGGTCGTCCTCGGCAAGCTGACGCAGGAAGGCAGGCCGGAAGTTGCCGCTGCCATCGTTGGTGTTGGTGTCGCCGTCGGCCGTTGCTTCAGATGCCTCGCTCTCGTCGGCACTCCAAAGCGCTTGCAACTCCCGATCGGTCAGAAGGGTCTTGAGCAGTTGTCGGGTACGGGCCTCTTGGCCGGTGTCGCCTTGGTCGTGTAGCACACCGGGAAGCTGCTGCAGCACACCGAACAAGTCGCCACACAGAGCATAGCCTTCGCAGATACCCAGTTCATCGTGACTGGTGAAATCACGCAGCACGGCAGTGAGCTGGCCCTGGCTGGCCAGTTGCTGGAGGGCGTCGAGCTGTGTGCGCACTACCGCAAGCGCGACGTTGCGTTCGGCCTGCTCCAGGGTGGCATCGAGCTTTGTCGGGTCGATGGCACCCCGAAACTCGGCAAGTGGATTCGCCTCGCCACTGCTCGGCGCGGTGAAGAGAGCCTGGCGAATGAGCTTGGCCGAATGTCCCAAGGGATTGTCGGCCAGCCGACTGTCGAGGCCATCCAGATAGTGTTCGGCGAGGTGGATCTGGGCCAGGGCATGGCGCAGCGTGAACAGGGGGTCCGGCAGTGCCACGGCAACGATACCAGCGTTATCCCGTATGGCAGCCAAGAGGTCTTCGCCTGCCTCGCACTCCAGCGCCAGAGTGGCAGCGCGATCGGTTTCCCCGGCTTGCTCCCACAAGGCTTTGAGCTTGGCGCACAGCTCGTTTCCCGCTGGTGCGGTAAAGTCGGTGGTATAAGCTTCGGGCGCTTCCAGCATCAGTTCGATACCGAGATCGCGTTCACGCAGGGGCGGCTGGTCAGCTACGCGCCCGGCGGGAAACCCCGTTTGCATGGAGAGCCAGCCTTCCATATCGAGAATCACGGCGTGGGCGTGCCCTACGGGTGTGGTGCGAGTTTCGAGCCGCCCGGGATTGGCTTCCAGCCAGGTGATATAGGGCCAGCTCCAGGCGATCTCACTGTAGGCGAGGCGCACCTGGTGCAGGGTGGCTTGGCCCTGCAGCATGGCGGGTAGCAGGATGTTATCGAGCCATTCACCTGCGCTGTCGCGCTCGTTGGGGGTATCGCCGCCCTCGGCCTGCTCGCGATAGTGTTCGACGCCCACATCGCTGAGCTTGCCATCAGGGCCGACCTCGAGTTCGCGCCAGAGGCGGTTATCGAAGAAGACGTATAAGTACCCCGGGCGTAGCATGGCGGTAGCAATACCGGTATTGGTCGTTACCCCACTCCGCTGAACGGGGCGATTGCGCCCGACTTCCGCCAGGGGGCGAACGGCCAGCATGGTGTTGTCCTGCAGGCTGCCATCGGTGCGCTCGAAAACGGTTCTGGCATGCTCCTGCAGCGGTATCTCGATTTCACCGCCGCCTTCACGCTTGGGAATGACCAGCGCCAGAGTGCCGTCTTCGTCGTCCTCATATTCGACACGGCGCCGCACGCCCAGGTCGACTTTCTCGTCTTGCAGTTCCTTGAGATCGCCTTCGCTCATCCGTTCTGTCCTCCATTCGTCCGAGCACGCCCCTTGCGCAGACGAACCTGCTGACCGTCCTGGCTACCGCTGGTGACGTCGACGAGAAACTCGCGCTCGCCCAGCCCTTCCGCCTCGACCAGTTGCGCCTGCTGGCTGGGTCCATGGCCGGAGAAGGCGACTTGGGTATGTTCCTCGCGCTCAGCGCGCTGGGGGAGTTCCGGGGACTGCGCCCCCTGCCCGCTCCCCGAGCCGGGGCTGCCGCCGGAGTTGATCTTGACCTGGGCGCCGACGAAGGTGATGCCGCTGGGGTCGAGCTTGAGGAAGCTGCCGCCGGCCTTGAGGGTGATCTCGGCGCCGGCGTCGATCACGGTCTTGCTGCCGGCCTGGTGGTGAACCTCCTGACCGGCTTCGACGAGCTGGGCGCGGGCTGTCTTTTCGTGGCGGGTGGCGCCGACGATGAGGTGGTCGTCGCCATCGACCTGGAGGTGGCGTTGGCCGCGCACGGTGAGGTGGTCGTTGCTGTGGATCTCGCTGATGCGGTTGCGGTGCACGGTGAGGTGGCTGTCGTTGCCGATCTCTTCGGTGCGGTCGTTATTCGTCAGCAGTTCCAGGTCTTTCTGGGCGTGGAGCCAGATCTGCTCTTCACCGGCCTGGTCTTCCAGGCGCAGTTCGTTGAAGCCTTCGCCTTGGTGGCTCTGGGTGCGGATGACGGTGCGGGTCTTGTTCGCCGGGAGTTCGTAGGGCGGCGTGTTGACGGCGTTGTAGACCCGCCCGGTGATCAGCGGCTGGTCGGGATCGCCCTCCAGGTAGCTGACGATCACCTCGTGGCCGATCCGGGGAATCGCCATGCTGCCGTAGCCGCCGCCAGCCCAGTCCTGGCTGACCCGTAGCCAGGCGCTGGCGGTTTCATTGGGCTCGGCGTAGCGGTCCCAGGGGAACTGCACCTTGACCCGGCCGTGCTCGTCGCAGTAGATCTCCTCGCCGTCGGGCCCGACGACGAAGGCGACCTGGGGGCCGTCGACCCGGGGCCTGGGGTTAGGCTCGGGGCGCCAGGTCAGGTCGGCGGGCATGAGCACGAGGTCGTTGTGGTAGCGGGTCATGGCTTCCGAGCCTGCCCGCCCCTGCAGGCTGCTAGCGTCACCCTCTCCCTGCTCTTGGTCCTGCAGGAACCCGTCCTCTTCCAGGGCCTGGGGCTGCTTGCCGTAATGGACCACGCCGAGCACTTGCCAATCCTGGTTGAGCGCATCGAGGTCGTGATCGGTCAGGGTGAAGCGGGTACCCGGGGCCAACTCGGGCAGGTCGCTCTCGGCATCGGCGGTGCTGGCACTCTGGCGCAGCGCTTCGAGGCGGATGCGGGTGAAGGCCTGGCCGGAGGCGTCACGCTTGTAGCGGCCGGGGTAGTCGTAGTGTTCGTAGTCGACCCGCTGGGCGTGCTCCTCCAGCCCGTCGGCGAGGTGGTCGTGCCGTTGGCCATAGGCCGGGCGCTTGAAGGAGTAGTCCTTGAGCGTGGTCGAGGCCGGGGCGACGCGGGCATGCTGTTGCAGCTTGCGGACGTGGCGCGTGGGCGGCGTGCCCCCGGCGCGGCCGTGGTAGGTGCGCTCGCCCAGGTGGGTCAGGACCTGGGGGGCGTCGGCGAAGACCAGGCGGTGGGCGGCACTGCCCCCCTCTGCATCGCTGACCTGGAAAAACTCGTGGAAGTAGAACAGGCCCTCTTCGGCAGCCAGGCGCTGGACGAAGGCGAGATCGGTCTCGCGATACTGCACGCAGTACTCGCGGGACTCGGGTTCCCGAGTGGCATCGAAAGCGATGTCGGTGAGGTCGTGTTCGTCGCACAGGGTGTTGAGCACCGTGAGCGGCGAGACTTCCTGGAAGATGCGCGAGTTCTGCCGCAGCGAGAGGCGCCACAGCGCGGGCTGGATCGTCACGCGATAGAAGGTGCGGCGGTGGCCGCGGTCGCCGCGGGCGAACTCACTGACGATACCATGGACGCGGCGCAGCGCCTCGCCCTCCTGCCAGATCGTCAGGGTGGCCTCGCGGTCGAGGATATCGGTGGCGGAGAGGCTGCCGTTGCGGCTGGCGAAGCGCACCGTCAGTTCGAAGGGCTGGGACAGCGCTTCCTTGTGCGTGAATTCAATGACCGCCAGATCGTCGGCCCCGGCCAAGTCCAGGGTGAATTGCCATCCGCTTGCATCGGCCATGGTGCCTCCCTGCGTGAAAGGTATTGCTCTTATTAATCCATTAGAGGAATCGCAATTCCTCGCGCAGAGAGCATATCAATCGAAGCGGCGGGTATCTGTGGCACATCGCCGATAAACGTGTAGGAAAAGGCTTACAAGGAAAAGTGAGCAGCCCCCGCAAATACTGTCTACTAGACGCGAGACAATACGGAAAAGCCCCTGAGCCAGATCACTGACTCAGGGGCTTCATCTGGGCGCCGAAGCGCCCCCGTATATAGCCAAGCTATTGACAATTTATCCGCTCAGCTCCAGCTACCCTTGCCTCCGCCGACGCCGGTGACGATGGAGACTGCCCCCGACTGGAAGTGGCCCAGCAGGTTGCTGTGGCTGTCGAAGAACAGGATGCTCAGGTAGACCGGCGTGGCCTGGAACTCGAAGCTCACGGTATCGCGATAGAGCCGGTCGAGATCGTTGGTGTAGACGTGCCCGAAGAGTGCACCGCCGCCCGGTGAGGAGGCGCCTCCGGCATGGCCGTCGAAGGTCTTGCCGTCGGTGATGTTGACCTGGAACTTGAGATAGAAGATCAGGCTGGCCACGCTGCCGTTGGCGGCGTAGGCCTTCTCGGAGGCGACCAGTGCCTGGGTGGCCTCGTCGATCTTCTCGGGCTCGAGCTTGCCATGCATGGCGACACGGAAGTCGTGGGCGATCAGCTGCTTGTCGATGGTTTGCGGAGCGTTCATGGGGTGATACCTCGTGCGTTGTTCTGGAATCGGCGGCCGGCAACCGGTCGCGGCTTACTGCCCTAAGCATTCCAGTTCAGATATCTCATACCGACCGCATCACCTCGGTATCACCACGAGCGCTGGAAACAGCCCCACGAAGCGCAACGGATCACTTCGGTATCAGCTCACCTCAGGCCCTTGGTTGCGGCGTGCTCTTGGTGGATTCTTGAGTGAACAACTACAAGGGGGCGTCACCATGGACCATGCACCGCTACGGATTGCCATTATCGGCGGCGGGGTCTCCGGCCTGTCGCTGGCCTACTATTTGCAAAAACTCGGCTGCCAGAAGCTGGGGCACGAGACGGCCCGGCAGATCGAGGTCACGATCTTCGAGCGCAAGGCAACCCTGGGCGGCAACGCCGAGACGGTGTGGGTCGACCTGGGCTGCCGGCGTCATCCGGGAAAGCCCGACTCGCCCTACCGCCGCTGGGCCGACCTCGGCGTGAATGACGTCAACCTGGCGACCTACCACCGCCTGCGCACGATACTCGGCGAGATCGGCGAGCTGGAGCGCATGAAGCCCCTGGAGAATACCGAAAGCTATTTCAGCCGTGACGGGAGCATCGCCC
Source organism: Billgrantia bachuensis (assembly GCF_011742165.1). Taxonomy (GTDB): domain Bacteria; phylum Pseudomonadota; class Gammaproteobacteria; order Pseudomonadales; family Halomonadaceae; genus Halomonas; species Halomonas bachuensis. The sequence goes on from NZ_JAAQTO010000039.1 coordinate 10,489, forward strand.
TGACCGACGACAAGGAGCTGTTCCGTGGCGTCAGCGATCCGGCCCACGAGTTATGCAAGGTCGATGGCGGTAGGCTGGCGCTGCTGATCCCGGTGGTTCACCAAAGCGCCATCGCCCTGGTGGAGAATCATCGCGTTACGCCGCGCTATACCGTGGACGACTTCTTCGACGCCTGTATCGCCGCCCCCGCCGATATGCTGGCCGCGGCAGCGGAGCGTTTGAACGTCTCCATCGACTGGCAGGACCCCGAGCTACCGGCGCGGCTGGAGCGTATCCGCCAGACCATCTACTACCCCCGCATCTCGGCCATGTATTTCGCCGACGATCGCGGCCCGGGCGGCATGCCGCTCCAGGCCCCCTTCGAGTATTACCGCATTCAGGAGGGCGGCTCGCCCCCGGACCGCCGCTACTTCGAGCACGGCGCCCAGCACTGGCTGGAGGCCCTGGCCGCGCATGTCACCGACCCGAATACGCCGGGCCCCCGTGTTCAGATCCTGCGCGGCATCGAGGTGGAGGCAAGTCTCATGACCCAGGGAGTGACGCTGACGGAGCGTGCTCCCGGCGAACGCCGCTGGGAGGCCGACCTGCTGTTCATGGCCACCCATGCCGAAGATGCCCTACCACTGCTGACCTTCGGCGACGGCCTGAGTGACACCCAGCGGGAGCTGCAGCACATCCTCGGCAAGGTGCGCTACACCCGCAGCTTCAGCGTTTGCCACACCGCCGCCGCGCGCCTGCCGCCCAATCGCAACCTGTGGCGCACCTACAACATCGAGGTGCGTAACCACGAGGACACCTTCTTCCCCTACCGGATCGACTACGTGGCGAACCGCCACCAGAACGATGCCGAGAACCCCGCCTACAATCAGGCAGGCCTGCCGCAGTACTTCGTCTCCCTGGTGGACGACCTCAACCGGATTCCCCGCAGTGAGATGCTCGAGCGGCAGTCCTCCCCCCTGGACGCACCCGCAACGCTGTCGGACACTGCCCCCGGCGAGGCAGGCTACCGCGACCGGCTGCCGCCGTTGGACCCCGCCCTGGAAGCCAAGGCCTGGACCCTGTTCAAGCACAACGTGCTGGATGCCAACTGCCTGGAGGCGCAAGCGGAGATAGAGCGCTACAACCAGACCACCGCCCGGCGCAGCGCCGAAGACCAAAAGGGCTGCCCACTGCTGTTCGCCGGCGGCTGGACTCGCGGCGCCGGCCTGCAGGAACAGTGCCTGGAGCAATCGGAGCATCTCGTCGCCCTGCTGCTGACGGCATCGGAGCGTCGGATCGACGGTCCCCTGCGGTTAGCGTCGGCTGGCAGCCAGGCGAGGCAGCGTCATCACCAGGCCAGCGGCTTCGCCACGGTGCCAGCACGCCCGTAGGGCTTCCAGGGCGCTCTCCTCGCCGCTCTCTTTTTCACTCCCCGCGCCGTTCTCAAGCCAATCGGCGTGGGCTTCGATCAGGGCGCAGTGGTGCTCACCCCAGGTACAGGGCTCCGCCCCCATCAGCTGGGTCAGGCGCCGGGCATAGTGGCGGGCCGCCTCGGGGCGCCGGTCGAGCAGGCTGACCTCCGCCGCCGCGATCAGGAAGCGGTAGCCGTTGTGCCCCACGCAGCCGGCATCCAATATCGCTTCGCCCTGCTGCAGAGTCGCCAGGCGGGTCTCAGGTTCCTCCTCCAGCAGCGCCAGGGTGCCCAGCACCCAGGGGCCGATGAAAGCCTTCAGGCTGTGCTGTTCGACTAGCTGCCAGGCACGCTCGATGCTGGCCCGCGCCTCGGCCAGCCGCCCGGTGATCAGCTCGATCCGGGCGCGACTCTCCAGCAGAAACGCCTCGAAGCGCCCCGAGCCCAGGCCGCGAGCCACCGTCAGCCCCTGCTCGATCTGCTCGTCCGCCGCATAAGGCTCGCCCTGGGAGAGCAGAATCCACCCTGCCGTGAGCCGCGCCACCACCTCGGCACGCCGATTGCCGACCCGCTTGCCCAGCTCGGCGGCGTCGAAACAATCAGCCAGCGCCGCTTCGGTCTGGTTGGCGTAGATGCGGGCGGTACCCAGCATGAACAGGTTGGAGGCCTCCAGGTCGGCGTGGCCATGAGTTCGGCACAGCGTGACGCAATGGTCGAACAGCTCGAGGGTGCTGAGCATCTGCCCCTCGGCATAGTGGGCATCGCCCAGCCCGCTCAGGGCCTGGATCTCGGTGCGCACGTCGCCGCCACGGCGGGCCTGCTCCAGGGCGCGAGTGTGATAGGCGCGGCTGGTGGCAAAGTCGCCCCGGGGGAAATAGAGATTGCCCTTGAGATAGAGCGCCTCGGCCAGGGGCAAGGGATCCTCCAGCGCCTCGGCCAGGGGTAGCAGGCCGTCGAGTATCGCCTCCTCCGCCGCCAGCGCATCGAGCATGTTCAGCACCCGAGCCAGCCACAGATCGGCCGTGATGCGCTGACGCTCCTCCCGGGCGAAGCTGCGCGCCGCCTCGAAGTGCTCCCGCGCCGCCTGGATCTGCCCGGTGGCCATCGCCACCTGCCCCTGCAGCAGCATCAGCCGGTACTCATCCTTGGGTGCGTAATCAATGGCGCGGCAATCCTTCAGCAGCGCCATGGCTTCCTCGTGCCGATAGCGAGCCATTTCCGCCGCCACCGCCTGCAGGAAGGCATTCGGCGCCTCCAGCGAGCGCGCCCGATGCAGGTGGCGCGCCCGCAAGCCCGGTTCCGCCTCGCCGTAGAGCGCGGCCAGGCGCAGATGCAGCCGGTCGCGCTGGATCTTGGGAATCCCCTCGTAGATGCCTTGCAGGATCAGATCATGCACGAAGCGGTAGCTGTCCTCTTCCAGCGGGCGCACCAGGCTGTAGCGCTGGGGAAGTTCGGGCTGATAATCGGTCTGCCCCAGCACCTCCTGCAGCGAGGCCAGGGAGAAGCGCTGCCCCATCACCGCGGCGATGCACATGGCCCGACGATCCAGATCGGTGAGCTGATCCAGCTTGCTCTGTACCAGATTGGCGAGACTGGCCGGCAGGCTGCGATGAGGATGGAACAGCAGCAGTTGAGTCAGGAACAGTGGGTTGCCCTGGGCCTGGGTCACACAGCGGGCGGCGTGCTCGGCGGGCACCGTGCCGTAGCTGGCCACCAAGGCCTCGGCCTCCTGCGGGCGCAGCGGCGGCAGCTCGATCAGGGTGAGGGGCAGCTCCGGCAGCTGCGGGCGCAGGCGGCTCTCCAGCGGGTCCTGCTCCAGGCGCGAGGTGAACAGCCAGATCACCGGCGCTTCCTGGGTACCCTGCAGCAGCCCGGTGAGCGTGGCCAGAAACGCCTCGTCGGCCCAGTGCAGGTCCTCCACCACAACCAGTTGCGGGCGATGAATGGAACGCGCCAGGAGCAGATCGCGCAGTGCCAGCACCAAGCGCTGGCTGCGGGTCGCGGGGGTCATGGCGGCATAGAGCGACTGCGCCTCCTCCGGCTGAGGCAAGCCCAGCAACGGACGCAGCAGCATGGCGTGATCCATGGGCAGGCGAAGCGCCGAGAGACGAGCCAGCAGGAGAGCCTCGTCCAGAATTTCCGCTTTCGCCTCAGCAGAGGTTTGCAGCAGCGAGCGTGCGAGCTGCATCAGCGGGCCTTCGTCGGCACGGGTACCGAAATCCAGCACCTCAGCCTGGTGATGATCGGCATGGGCCGCGGCCATTTCGGCAAACTCCGCACTGAGGCGCGTCTTGCCGATGCCCGCCACACCGCGGATATAGATCAGATGACCGGCCTGGTAGGCCTGGGTGCTCTCCAGGATGGCTTGCAGCTGGCCCAACTGCACCCGGCGCCCCACCAGCTCGAAGCGAGCATCATGAGCCTCGTCCCGGGGTTGACGATAGCGCAGCCACTCCCCGCCTTCGTCATCGAAAACGAAGCGCTCCGCCAGTTGGACCGCCACGCCACGCTCGACCCACACGCCGCTCTGCCCACCCGACATCGAAAGCGGCACAGCCGTAGGCCAATGGCCGGCCTGAAGATAAACGCCACGGGCCACCCCCTGCTCCACCAGGGTGGCAGCACACAACAGGCCGCGCTGGGCATCGCTGCGGTAAGCCCGGGGCAGCCCGAACAGCGCCGTGCCCCCTTCCTCCAGGCTACCGCCGAAATGCTGCACCCAGCTCGCCAGCGCCGAGGAATCGGCCGCCACGGCGTGCAACTGGATCAGTATGCGGGCGCTCTCCATCTCCTCGATATCGGCAGCGACAACGGCCGCCTCCTCGGCCTCCGCCGACAGCTCCTCGACCTCGACCTCGTAGATCTCGGCCAGATGCCGAGCGGTACGATACAGCACCGCCTTGCCACTCTCCGCCCGCTTGATGGAAGCGATGGAAACGCACAATCGCCGATCAAAACAGTACTCGGCCAGCGCCTCCTGACTCAGGCCCAGCCGCTTGCGATGCTGCTTCAAGCGCTCACGATCCAGCCGCAGGCGCCCGTCTTGGGGGATGATCACTGGTTGAGTCCTTGACCGCCCAGATAGGGCTAGAGGGTGGTGTTTGGCTCGGTGCGAGCGAGCCGCTTGCCCATGATGCAGAGGCTATACTCTTTGCCATCCATCTCCGCGATGTCAGGCAAACGTCCCCACTCTTGAAACCCAAGCGCTTTCAAGAGCCGTATACTCGGCGTGTTATGGGCAAAAACATAGCCAACGAGGGAGTGCAGCCCCAGCTTCGGTGCCATCTCCTCAGCTGCGTGCAATAACTTTTTCCCGAGTAGTTTGCCCTGATACCTGGGGTCGATGTAGATACTCAATTCTGCCGTGTGGCGATAAGCCGGCCTGCCGTAGAAATCCTCGAAACTCATCCACGCCACCACCCCTTCCTCGCGCTCATACACAAGCAGCGGACGACGCTCGGGTTGGTGTTTGCGGAACCACTCAAGGCGGGACTCAGGCGTGACCTGCTCAGTATCAGCAGTGGATCGTCTGCTCGGGATAGCTGCATTGTAGATCTCGACGATCCTCGGCAAGTCCTGCTCTGTTGCATGCCTTAACCCCATCGCGCGCCTCCTGAAGTGTGGCGGTATTTACCTGACAGTCGACCACTAAAAGCACAGTGCTCATAGTCCCTCATCACCGCGGCACATGTCCTCACAATGATGCACAGCCTATTAAATATTTTGTCATGCAGTTAACTCTCTATAGCGTTTAGCTATACGATCAATAAAATACTCACTCTTGGCATACGTCAGCAAGGGAATCAATTCTTGTTTAACGTCATGCCAAAGTAAACGACCTGAAGATAATAATTCAGATTTTTCAACGCTCAGAACCCAAGGCGTAACTTTTAATCTTCTTCCAGCACACAACTCAATGACATTTCGTGCCACTCTAATACCACCCCCGCCTCCTTCAAATGCCATTTCTCCTTTTTGTGAAACAAACCACTCTCCAGTTTTTTGACACTCAACAACCAGTGTGATTAGGTGATAGTGAGTAGTCGGGGAGTCTTCAACGATAGCATGCACTACTGGCTTTTCAACATACCTCAATATGTCTTTAAAACCATTCTTGATATGAAACGTCTCAAAAAGTTTAGGATGCTGTTCAGCACTATGCGCTGAGCCATCGAATTGATTCTCATCATTGCTAGGTTCTGGTGTTTCCGAATACAATTTATTGCCACCCCAGAATGCTTCGATAAGCTTAGTGGCAAAGTTTCCTGCGACTCCTGTGGTCACACCGCTAACAAAATCAAACATGATCACCTCATTTACTCATATATTGAAAGTTAGATAAGCCAATGTAAAACCAAAGTGTGACGTTGTAGAACTAGCTGCATAATAGTGTTTGGACTGCGCGTCCTGATATGGATGAACGCGCTGGCACTTTCAACAATGGGCGGATGCAGTTTCTGAATGCAACACCGTTAATGAGTTGATGACGGAGCCTCATGGTACTTCGCCATCAGCTCGCTCATCATCTCAATGGGACACTTTCAATCGAAGCGTTTTCGCGGGCGCATGTTCAGCTCAAGGGCTATTTCATCCAGTTCCTTCTGGCTGTACACCGATAGGTCCGCCCCCTTAGGCAAGTACTGCCGTATGAGGCCATTGATATTTTCGTTGCCCCCCTCTCTGCCATGGGCTGTGCGGGTCGCAGAAGTAGATGGCGACGCCGGTGTTCTGGGTGATCCTGGCGTGCTGCGCCATCTCACGTCCCTGGTCATACGTCATGCTCTTTCGTGCGGCCAATGGCATACGATTCAGCGCCGCGCTGAAGCCTTCTACCGCGGAGGTAGCGGTCGCATCGTTCATCTTCGCCAGAATCAGATAACCGCTTTTGAGTTCGACGAGGGTACCGACTGCCGATGCGTTGCCCTTGCCTTTGATGAGGTCGCCTTCCCAATGCCCTGGGAATTCGCGTTTTTCCACCTCAGGAGGACGTAGGTGAATACTGACCATGTCAGGAATCTGGTTGCGTCGATCGACTTGCCCACGGCGGGGCTTCCGCGTGGATTTCCCTTGCCGCAAGCAGTGGATCAATCCTTCCTCAGCTCACCGACAGGAAAGGCATAGATGGCACTGTAGATCGTTTCACGGCAGACGTAGGCGTCTCGAAGGTCAGGAATCGTCATACGCCTTGAGCTTGCCGCGTCCGAGATGTAGATCGTTCGCCGCGCGGAGTCTAACACCTACCCAAAAAATTAATTCCTAGTCTAGGCCTGAACTGGCTCTTGCTGAAGCCACTTCTCAAAGGCTCGACTCTCAGGCCTACCTTCCTTTGCTGCATAGTACACAAGACGCAGGTGGCGATCTTCATCGATAGACAGTGAGGTATGCTCGAACTCTACTTGCCCAACCGTGGGTATCTGCAAGTGGCGAATGCCTTGGCATGGACCATGGATATCCTGCTGTTGCCACCAGGCCTTGAAATCAGGTGATACGTTTTCTAGTTCCGCCACCAAGTTGGTGATATCAGTATCATGTATGGCACGCACGAAGTCACGACGGAAGCTAGATAAAATCTGTAGCGCCTGCTCATCCCAAGGAGAAAACAGCTCGCGCATGCCGGGGCTAGTAAATAGCATCCACAAGAGATTACGCCTATCGGCGGGACGACTTGAAAAGCCGAACACACGATCTGCAGCTGGATTCCAAGTCAACACATCCCAACGCAGGTTAAGCACGTAGGAGGGTCGCGAAGGAATATCATTCATTAACCGATTTATCAAAGGCGGGACTACACACAAAGTACGCCCTAACTCTTGTGGCAACCGCTGATGAGCTAGCAAGAAAAGGTGACGACGCTCGGTCTCATCCAACTTGAGCACTCGTGAGAGGTTATCGAGAAAAGCAGAGGATGCCTTAATGTCCCGCCCTTGCTCCAGCCACGTGTACCAAGACAAGCCAACCCCAGCCAAGGCTGCCACCTCTTCGCGACGCAGCCCCGGTGTGCGCCGCCGGCCACCAGCAGGCAATCCAACCTCTTTAGGCGAGATTCGCTCACGACGGCTACGAAGGAATTCAGCCAGCTCTGCTCGGGTGTGTTGGGAGGGTGTCTGAGGTGCGCTCATACGGTTACCTCAAGTAATAGCATAAACGGTCAAATTGTACCCTTCGAAAAACCGAAGAAGAATACCCATTCCTGGCTGACGAACCCGGGCCAGGACTCTTGCTTGATTAAGAGTTTACACATTGATGTGTCATCAATCTGCAAAGGAGTTAACAGGATGTACCAATCACTTCTTCGCGATCAGCTAGAGACTCTGAAGTCCTCCAATCAGTATCGAACCTTCACCACCCTCAGCCGCCTCTGCGGCCAGTATCCGTTAGCCAAGCTGAGCAATCATCACCCAGAGCCCGTGGTTATCTGGTGCAGTAACGACTATCTGGGCATGTCCCAGCATCCGTGCGTACTTACCGAGATGCACAGAGCACTAGGGATCTATGGCGCCGGCTCCGGTGGGTCACGCAATATTGGTGGGTCTCACGAAGTGTACGCACGCCTGGAGGCAAGCCTTGCGGACTGGCACGGCAAGGAATCTGCTCTGGTTTTTCCTACCGGCTTCGGCTCCAACGACGCTACCATCCAGTGCCTTCTACGCCGTATTCCCAACTGCGTGGTGATCAGTGACGAACTGAACCACGCCTCTATCGTGAACGGCATCCGCTCGACGCCCAACGAACGCCAGATCTTCCGCCATAGCGACGTAGCCCACCTGGAGCAGATTCTGTCCAGTTATCAACTGGATCGTCCAAAGCTCGTGGTGTTCGAGTCAGTCTATTCGATGGACGGAGACATTGCCCCCATCGAAGAGATCGTCACCGTTGCCAAGCGCTACAACGCTCTCACCTACCTCGACGAAGTACATGCCGTTGGCATGTACGGCCCACGTGGCGCAGGCATAGCGGCTGAACTCGGCCTTACCGATCAGGTAGATATCATTCAAGGCACCATGGCCAAGGCCATCGGGGTAATTGGTGGTTATATCGCCTCGACTCATGTGCTTGTCGATGCCGTGCGCTCCTTCGCTACCGGCTTCATTTTTACCACCTCGCTTCCTCCGGCAATCACCGCTGGTTGCCTGGCTAGTGTCGAGCACTTGAAGGCCAACAGTGCTGAGCGGGAGCGGTTGCACACCCAAACGGCCAAGCTGCGCGTAAACCTCCAACAACATGACATTCCAGTCATGCCCTGCTCACAGACGCACGTACTACCAGTGCTGGTGGGCGAAGCAAAGCGCTGTAAATCTGCGGCCGAACGCTTGCTGCATACCCATGGTGTGTATCTGCAACCTATCAATTATCCCTCGGTACCGGTGGGCACCGAGCGCTTCCGAGTGAATGCCACACCAAACCACAGCGACGCCCAAATCGAGCACTTGGCAGTGTCGCTACGCGAGACATTCGAGCATTTCTCCATTCCGCTTGCGTCCCAAGTGTTCAGCGCGGAGGTGGCATGAGATGAATCAACCCTTCCTTATCGTGCGCCCTGCGATGGTGGCCGACCTGAACAGGCTAGTGGAGCTGCGTGCTTACCTGCTGGATGGTACTGAAGCCATGTATTCAAGCAAGACACCAGAAGACTCAATGCGCTGGCGCGCGGCTTACCGCACCTGGCTGAGCAGCCACTTAAACACAAGCAATTGCGTGCATGTTCTCGCCGCAGAACACAAGGAAACTGGTGAAGTGCTTGGCTGTGCAACCGCGATTATCGATCAACGTGCACCAGCTCCCGGATGCCTTAACGGCTTGTCCGGCTGGGTACAGTCGGTGGTGGTGGAGCCGCAATGGCGTAACCGTGGCATAGCCCGACAATTGATGCAGAACCTGCTGCGCTGGTTCGCCAGCTGCAGCGTAGGCTCCGTGGTGCTTCAGAGCACCGAGGCTGCCGACAAGCTGTACCAGACACTGGGCTTCGCCACCAGCGACGAGCGCCTACTGATCCGTCAGGAGGCCTCGGCATGAAGATCCTGATCATCGGCCTAGGCTATGCCGGCAATCGCTACCAACGCGCCTTCGAGAATATCGCCGCGAGCACTGACCTGCCGCTGTCGCTGGCCTACGTCGGGCGCCGGCAGAAACCGACCGAGCTGCCCTATTTCAACAGCGTAGACCGGGCGCTGCAGGAGTTCGCCCCGGATATCGTCGTGGTCAGCGTCAACGACCACAGCCATGCGCCAGTGCTGCAACAGCTGGCCGGTTACAGGGGCTTCGTGATCTGCGAGAAGCCACTGGCCACGCCGCAGGACAACCTGGACAAGCTGCTCGGCGCACTGAAACACATCAGTGGCTTTGCTCTGGATCTGGTGGAGCGCTACTCGGACGCCAGCCGGCAATTGCGCGAGTGGGTCGAACGCCATGACTGGCAACTGGTGCGCGCCAGCTTCCACTGGGGCAAGGATCGCATCAACGACTACCGCCCCACCTGCGGTGTGACCAGCGAAGTGATCCATGCCCTGGATCTACTTGGCTGGATCTGCCCACGCGCCGGTCAGCTCAAGGTGCATGGCGTACTCGGCGTGCGCTCGGACTTCTCGATCTCCGGCAGCGAGGTGCTCGACACCCTACAGCTCACCGCCAGTCTGGGTGAGGCGCGGATCACCGGCTACGCCAGCTTCGTCAACATCGCTCGCCAGCGCACGGTGGACTTCAGCTTCGTCGATCGCGATACCCGGCTGATACACGCACGCCTAGTGTTCGACACGCCGCGCTGGGACCACGACCAGCTTCGAATCTGGACACGCAACGCCAATGGAACCGAGGACGTGCTGCACGAGTTCGCAGCCGCCCCTGACGAGCCTGGACTCGACACTCTGCACAAACTCTCGCGTCTATGCCGGCAGGTGGTTCACGCAGTGGCACTCAAGGAGCAACCACCCCAAGCCTTCGCCGATCTCGAAACCGCCATGGAGCTACAGCGCCTGCTTAACGAGCTCGACAACCACGCCCAAACCCCACCACCGGTTCGCTACGTCCATGGCGAAACGCGCGTGCTGCTGGCCGAGGACAGCGACCTGGAAAGCCTCGGGTAGCTCAATCACAAGGAGAAAGACTATGTGTGGAATCGCTGGATGGCTGTCCTACAGCCAGAACATGGAAACGCAACGCGGCACCCTCCAACGCATGACCGACACCATGGCCCTACGCGGACCGGATGCCGGTGGGTTGTGGATCGACGGTCCGGTCGGCCTGGGCCACCGACGCCTGTCGATCATTGACTTGGAAGGTGGCCGTCAACCTATGACAGTCATGCACGGCGGCCTGCGTGAAGTGGCTGCTATCACCTACAGCGGCGAGGTCTACAACTTCCGAGAGCTGCGCACCGAGCTGCAGCAACTCGGACACCAGTTCGAGACTCGCAGTGATACCGAAGTGGTTCTACGCGCCTATGTGGAATGGGGCGAAGCCTTCGTCGAACGTCTCAATGGCATGTATGCCTTCGCCATTTGGGATCTGCGCATCCAAGAACTACTGATGATTCGCGACCGCGTGGGTGTCAAGCCGCTGTACTACTTCCAAACCTCCGACGGTGTGGTATTCGGCTCCGAGCCTAAGGCTCTGCTGGCCAATCCCCTAGTGCCGCGTAAGGTGCGCGCCGATGGCCTGCGAGAAATACTGGAAATGGTGAAAACCCCGGGGCATGCCGTATTCGCCGGCATGAACGAAGTGATGCCAGGCGAGATAGTGCGAATCAACCGCCAAGGCCTAAACCGCCGCCACTATTGGAAGCTGGAAGCACGTGAGCACAGCCACTCGTTGGACGAGACCATTCGCCATACCCGCTACCTGCTGGAGGACATCGTCGAGCGCCAGATAATCGCTGACGTACCGCTATGCAGCCTGCTCTCAGGCGGGCTCGACTCTTCAATTATCACCGCGCTGGCTTCCAAGAAACTGCTGGCAGCCGGCAAGGAGAACATTCGCTCCTTTTCCGTCGACTTCGTTGATCACGGCGGCGGCTTCACCAGCGACGCCGTACGCGGCACGCCGGACGCCCCATTTGTCCGTGATTTGGTGGAGAAGATCCGCTCCAGTCATCAGGAGATTGTCCTCGACAGTCGCGAACTGGCCGACCCAGCGCTACGTGCACAGATCGTTCGCGCCCTCGACTTGCCACCGGCCTTTTGGGGCGACATGTGGCCGTCGCTCTACCGCCTGTTCCAGGAGGTGCGCCGGCAATCGACAGTGGCACTGTCCGGGGAAAGCGCGGACGAGGTATTCGGCGGCTACCGCTGGTTCCACGACCCTGTGGCGATCCAGGCCCACACCTTTCCCTGGCTGACCTCAGTCACGGGCAAATATTTCGACGGTAAGCCTCTGTTCGATCAGGGACTGCTAGCACAGTTGGACATGCAGAATTTCCTGCATGACAGCTACTCCCAAGCGATCTCCGAAGCACCGGTACTGCCGACCGAAAGTACGATAGACCAGCGTATGCGCCAGATGAGCTACGTCAACCTGACGCGCTTTGTGCAGACCCTACTGGATCGCAAGGACCGCATGAGCATGGCCGTCGGCCTCGAGGTGCGGGTGCCCTTCTGCGACCACCGGCTGGTCGAGTATGCCTTCAACATTCCTTGGGCGATGAAGGCCTTCGACGGGCGGGAGAAAAGCATCCTGCGCGCAGCGACTCGCGACCTGCTGCCGGAGTCGATCAGCGAGCGGGTCAAGAGCCCCTACCCTTCGACCCAAGACCCGGCCTATGAGCAGGCCCTGCGCGATGCCCTAGCCGCTATCCAAGCTGATCGAAACGCGCCGGTGACGCCACTCCTCGACAGAGGCCGAATCCAGCAAACACTTGCCAAGCCGCTCGGTAGTGTCTCGCCCATGTACGAGCGCATGGGCATGGAGTTGGCGGTCGGCCTCAACAGTTGGCTGAACGAGTACGACGTGAGTCTCGAACTCTAGCTCTCACGCGATGTGGTCCCGACTCGGGGCCACATCCCTTCCCCTAAATACTATCTGGAACCTAAGTGAGCAATGAGTATGAATACTCCTAACCAATCTTCCGTTTACCTAATAGCCTTGGGAGCCTTTGCCCTCGGCATGGCCTCCTACGTTACCGCTGGGCTGATTCCGATGATCGAAGCCTCATTCGCGGTATCGGTGTCGATGGCTGCACAATTGGTTACTGCCTTCACCCTTGCCTATGGACTGGGCTCTCCTATCTTCGTTGCCTTGACCCCAGCCCATCGACAGCGTGCCGGCCTGCTCTTGTCTCTAGGCATGTTCGTCATCGCCAGTGCCGCTAGCGCACTGGCCGAAAGCTTCACTGTGCTAATGATCTGGCGCGCCATTGCAGGCGTAGGTGCCGGCGTATACCTAGCCATGGGCATTGGTGCCTCTGCGGCAGTTTCCACCCCAGAACACCGGGGCAAGGCCATTGCAATCATTATGGGCGGCATGGCCAGCGGTGTGGTGCTTGGCGTACCGCTCAGCCTGTTGTTTGCTGAGCAGATGGGATGGCAATCGGCGCTTTGGCTTGTCGCCCTACTCGGCTTGATTGCCTTTGTCGGCTTGCTTCTGAAACTGCCGGCCCTGCCCGCAGCGACAGCCAGCTCGCTAAGACAGAAGCTGACGATTCTCAGCGACGGCCATGTTCTGGTCATTCTGACAGTTTCCCTGCTGGCAGCCATTGCCAGCCTAGGCATGTACACCTTCATCGCTCCGCTATTGACTGACCCGGCCTATGGGGCCGTGCGCTCAGTCACACCCTATCTCTGGGTCTGGGGCATTGGCGGTGTACTCGGCAGCTTCTTGGTCGGGCCACTGGTAGATCGTCTCAAGGGGCCCAATGTCACCTTTACCATTATGTTGATTCTTGCAGCATCACTATTTGTACTTCCGCTTGCAGCCGCGCTAAGTACTTGGCTGGTGATGCTACCAATCGTTCTTTGGGGGGCCGTTGGCTGGGCTTTGCAGGTGCCGCAAAACAACGAGCTCATCCGGGCTCGCCAAGCGAAGGGCGACGGCAATCTAGCCATTGCCCTGAATGAATCAGCGCTGTACCTGGGCAGCGCCATTGGTGCAGCAGCCGGTGGCTTCTTACTGCTGCTTCAGCTACCAATATGGTCTTTGGCAGCGTGCGCTGGCGGTGTGGCAGCGCTGGGTGCCCTGCTGCAGATCGTCAATCTGCGCCGGCAGCCAAAGCTGGTAGCCGAGACGCAAGTTGGTTCCTGTAACTGAGGTATCGGGATAGAATAGAGCGCCGGTTGATTATACGTACCTGAAAGCAGGTCTGAAAGTTGGTGGCACGTCGCTTAGCGTCGTCGCTGCCAACTATTGGTGAGATGCCCTAGAAGAGATGCAGCAGGACCAGGACAACTATCTGGCCACCTACAATGCAAAACCCCCGCACCAAGGGCGAAGCATGATGGGGGATGACACTCTATGCCGCTTTCAAGAAAGGGTTTCCCAAGACGACAAAGAAGGAAATCAGATAAACGGCACAAAACACTGCTTAACTATAGGGAGCCCACGAGGTGTGGGTCAGTCGGAAACCATTACTGCATCCATCTCGTGCCTATTGACACATGCATCAATACCGGCACATTGACACATGAGAGGCTTGCTCTCAAACACATAAGGAAAACCACCATGGCTCTTAAACCAGGTCCAAAGCCAACTGCCAAATCAACAGGGAAACTTGATCAACGACGACGTGACAATAAAAACACACCGGGAAATACCTCGGAATTAAAACCTAGCAAATCCTCAAAAAAATAAGACAGATTACCTGGTTACTTAAAAAAGCTACCGTGACGGTAGCTTTTTTTATTATTTATCTCACTCAGTGGCCGACCTGAAGAAAAACACCACGCCCCCCCTTGCTTCACCAGGGTGGAGGCACACAACAGGCCGCGCTGTGCATCGCTGCGGTAAGCTCGAGGCAGCCCGAACAGCGCCGTACCCCCTTCCTCCAGGCTACCGCCGAAATGCTGCACCCAGCACGCCAGCGCCGAGGGATCGGCCGCCACGGCATGCAGTTGGATCAGTACGCGGGCGCTCTCCATCTCCTCGATATCGGAAGCGACGGCGGCGGCCTCCTCGTCCTCCGCCGACAGCTCCTCGACTTCGACGCCGTAGATCTCGGCCAGATGGCGAGCGGTACGATACAACACCGCCTTGCCACTCTCCGTCCGCTTGATGGAAGCGATAGAGACGCACAAGCGCCGGTCAAAACAGTACTCGGCCAGCGCCTCCTGACTCAGGCCCAGCCGCTTCCGATGCTGCTTCAAGCGCTCACGATCCAGCCGCAAGCGCCCGTCTTGGGGGATGATCAATTTGTGGTCCTTTGCCGCGTGGGTGCGGCAAGAGAGGGATGGTTGGTTAACGACAAAGCTCAGCCGTCAGCTGCGGCTCCTTGTCAGGTTGTTACCGAGCCGTTCACTCGGACCATACCCTAAGGTTGCCCGACCTCCATAACTCTCCATCCCAGCACAGGACATCGTGAAGGTCGGCATAAATAGATAGCTGGTTATACCGCGGCGCGCCGTCGTTCTTGAACCAGTGAGACAAAAGCGCCGTGGGACGCGGCGGATAAATCCTCTTTCGCTCATTCAGGTTGGGCTGCCAAAAATACACGATTATCGACTCAGCAATCTCAAGTGAGTACGAGTGCTCCTGCGGATAGACCACCTCACCTAACCAAACGCCAAGGTCGCGAGTAATCTCGAAAATTTTGTGGTGCTGTTTAAATCGATTCTTATAAAGACTTTCAGTAATACCGCAATACTGTATCTGCTCGTTCCGCTCATATTTCCGCTTGCCTGTAAGTAGGTAAAGGCCATTGCCAATATCAGAGCGGCATACCTCTTCCAGCAAGTATGGTCCTCGCCAATGCAGGCGGATCGTAAGGTTATCCACGTTCTGTTGTTCCCCCTATGCCTAACGAAGCTGAAGCAAAGGGCACGCGCCTTTCAAAAGCCTCGAATTGATCAATTTTTGCACTGACTTTCGTGCTCTCTCGTAAAATCCAGACCTGTTCTCATCAGAAGCTCGGCAGATTTCGCATACGAGCGCGATCATCTGAAGTACATGGGCTTTTGCTACAGCCTCAACGCTAAGCACACGTGCGCGAGATTACGAGCGTCCCGCCGCCGCTTGCGGCGACTGCTGCCGCTTGTTAGAGCTGTGTGCGTAGATTACTTTGCATTTCATCCAGATATACTCTGATTTCCTTTTGAATTTCGTCGCCTACTAATCCTGACAGATGAACACTCAGTTCGTCACTGCTGGATAGCCCGCCCTTCGTTATATTTGCGGAGCCAATGATTGCGTTATAAGAAGCTCCTGTTTGAAAATAGTAAATTTTCGAATGGATAGTGCCATGCGTTTTGTTAGCCATAAGGTGAAAGACGTTCGTCAATCTACCAATAATCTTAGCGGAGCTACCTATAGTGTGTGCCTTATTTGAGATAATAGAAATCTTTGCACTTTTTCCAAGTGCCTTTTCTATCGAAGGACGGAGTGCCCGAATCCCCTCTGGTTTGATCCAGCCAGAGCAAAGTATCGATTCTTCAGAGCTCTCAATTAAAGAAGCCAGCAATGATAGATGATTCCCAGGCTTCGAATTATGTGCTAATTTTATTTTCATTTGGTAGCTCTAACGCTTTGCTCACCGGTAAATTAGGAGCGTAGCGAGTAATTTATCCGCGTGCAGAAACTTGTTAGACTTTACTAAGTTTAGCCACATGTTCGGCACCGGATCGAATAAATTCCCGAAATTCATCTTCAGTCACTTTGTTATGACCTGCATTATAGGCATCGTATTTACCTCTCAACCTGTTATAGATCGATGTCGTACAGAAAAAGACAAAAGATGCCTTTAAGTAACGACTAACAGGGCGGGCGAAATCAGGCAATTCTTCCCCGTTGTATTCACCATGATCCCAAGCCCCATAGGGTACGTACTCCCCTGGCTCAATCTCAGTAAGAGCTTCTACAATACCGTCATAGCTCACCGCGTTCTCTATGCCTGTTGGCTTAACCGGTTCCGCCTCTAACCTGAAGTAGTCCCAAGAAGGATCGACACCGAACGATTCATACGTGAGCTTTTTGGGCCTCAATAGCTCAGCAACTTTTTCACCGACATGCAAAGCAATAAATCCGTCTTCATACGCAATTGATGCTCCGGTGATCGTGTGGCCACCGCCATCGGGGAAAAACATGTGATTGAGAGAGTGCGCTTTAGACAGCTCATTAATAACAGCAACAATTGAGTCTAAATTTGTCCACACCGTGCTTTCAGGCACCCCAATGGGAAAAATAATTTTTTGTAGCTCAAACCACTCAGTTACGTTTCTTTCTTCGAAATCCTCATTTAATCGGAGCCATTTTTCTAGCTCCTCATAGAAATAATCCATCGATGGCCGCAAACCTGGCTCATTATCCGTCGATAGTACTATTAGCTCGTCCAAAGATGTTAAATATAGACCACGATGGTATTTATTTAGCCCCAGTATCCCGTTAGGAACATATTGGCCGTCAAACCCTTTCGACTCACCAGTAAGCGCGATCCAGAGTGTCTTGGAAAATGAATAGATATCAGCTTTTTTACCATCTGCGTCGCTTGCTATACGCCTCATTTCCGGAGCCATTGTAAATTTAGCTCCTACATCCCGCTTCTGAGGAGTCACTTTTTCTTTTTTAGGATATTTTACAAGGCCAAAATCAGTGAAAAATAAACGGCCATTTAAAGATAGTAGATTTTCAGGCTTGATATCACGATGAGATATTTCCTTATGATGAAGTTTTTCCAGAGTTTTAGCCAAACACACAAAGTCTGCCACAACATCTAATGCTGTTTTTTTTTATATAATCTGTAAAACTCTCTGCCAGTGGCATTACAAACCACGGGATAGCTTCAGATCCTTCTTGAGGTATAAATGATTCGACTACCTTGATAACTCCGTCGATGTCTACGGTCGAAAGAATATGGACTTCTGATTTAAAACGCTCATATGTGACGTCATCTATTTGCCGTAGGAATTTCATTGCATACTCGTTTCCGGAGTCATTGACGACTTTCCAAACATCGCCATTTCCTCCGGAACCCAGCTTTTCGATGAGTCGCCAACCTGCAATGGTTCGACCTTTCTTAAGACGAGTTTTTTTCGGTCTATTCTGACTCATGTAGGAGCACTTATCCCTTTAAAAGATGCTGGCGAATGTCTAACGCCGCGCTATGCGGCAAATTTGGAGCGCAGCGGAAAATTTGTCCGACAGCAGCCCTTTGTTAGGCTAGTGATACCTCCTGGCTTTTGCAGGCCCGCGTTATAAAACAATCGAACTAACCACTTACTTTACATAGCTGTGATTTGCTTATAGGCCACAGCCTTAAATCGTGGTTACGGAATTTTCTAACTGATGATGTGGAGGAATTATTTGGTTTTTCAGTCACCTTTGCAGCATCAAAAATACCAAAGGATAGCAATACGTCACCAGCTTTATAGCCCTCAAAGAGCCCAACATCAGGGGACCATATAGACACATAAACTGAATCCAATGTATCTTTCTTATCTGTTTTTCTATATGGGCCAGCCAAGTTAATTACTGTAAATTTACCTTTTTCACCATCGATGGCTCTAACAGATTTGATAACCCCAATAATTGCAATGGGAACAGTAACGGTTGCCTTACGTATATTCGAATAACACCTAAAATAGTCTTTGTCTTCGTAGTAAAAATCCTTCCATGGAAGGCGAACGCCATCGAAAACCAGTTCCAGTAGATTTTCTATATCAGCATTTTCTTCGCAAAACGACCGAACCTTTAAAACCCTTAGAGCACTATTTATATACGAACCAAGCTTTTGCCCAGACTTAATGTATCCTTTTTCTTTAATTTCTTTTTGATCATCTGAGCCCCCATTCTTCTTTTTATTTGCCAGATCTTGTAGCTTCTGAATAGCCTTTTTTACGGCTAATAATCGTAGTTCAAATTTACCTGATTCTGTTTGAGTGAGAACATTCCCTTCAGACTCTCGAACAATTACCTTTACCTGGCCTTCAACGTTGTACTTGCATTCCGATCCGTGAGTATTACTTGTCTTCAATCTGAAGTATGGGTTTACAGAAATAATGTTGTCGCCAACCTCTCGTGTGAAACCATTCACGAAGCTAACTTTGGCATCACAAAATTCGCATTCAAGAGGGGATTCATAATCTGAGCATTCGGCCATAGATATAGTGATCTTTCTCCTAGTGCTATCTATAGCAACAGGCATTTTTGAAGCCATATAAATTCCAATTTTAGATGTATTGCCTTACGCCACCAACACGCGCAGCTTGGTAGTGAAGGCGAAGCCGCAACGAAAAAAGCTGTCGCTGTGCCTGCATTTGTTAGGACGATTCTTCGTATGAGTCATCATATTCTATGCCCGATATTCTTCGCTCATATCTTGCAATTATACTGGTTATATCGGGGTCAGCAATTCTTCCTTCAGCAGAACGAAGTTTTTCCATGGCATCATCAAAGACGAACATCTCCCCTGTACGTTTAAAATACTCAATGCCGACATCGCAATACGTTCGCAATATGTCTTTATTATCTGGATAGCGATCGACAGAGTTAATGGATTGCTCTCTAGCCATTTCAAGAATAGCTTTCCTATCCTCATCAAGGATGCCGGGTGTTCGCTCCGCACGAGCAAGCATTAATATGATCTTAAATCGTTGAATCGGACCATCTGAACGAAAATCGTGCTCATATAAGCGAATTTCCGTCTCCGCTTTCTCAAGTTCATTAATATCAATCAAATACCTGATCAACCGGTGGCGGGGAATGCGCTCGCCCGGGGCCTTTGAAATCATCTTTCGCAACAATTTATTTCTAAGGTGCTTGTCTGGAATCCGGCTAATGCCTGAATCGAATGCACACAACTGCTTTATAGTTCTAACCTCAATATCATATGTGGGAACCAAGCTATCTATAACTTTTTCAAAAAGACTATAAAATTCGGAAAAATCCGTCATTTTATACTTTGTTATGATCTCCATTATGACCGGGTGTCGTCCTTTCCAGCCATAAATACCTTCTCGTTCACTAACACTATACTCATGGATTATATCCGTTAGCTGTGACAGGGAGCTTTGTATATTTTCAGCTGGTATTCCTAAAAGCCTGATGACCATTTGGCGATGCACTTTAATTCCTGAAGACTCCATTGCAGCTACAAGTCTATAAATCTCCCTAAGTTCTTCACCAAGTTCCGCAAATTCCCGAAGAACTATGTCATCAAACTTTTCTGATGCAAAGATATTTTTAAGGCATACAAACGTTTCTGACTCGCATTTAACTTCTAGTCTTCGTTTCCTTTCAGATCTTGAGAAACCTGAAAAGCTACTCTCTACAAGAGGCTGCAAATCAGAGCTTGAATCCACAAGGGTAAGTAGCTTTTCAATCTCATACACATCTAAACGCCCGAGATAAAACAGATCTCCATTCTTAAATATGTTTGGCGTTTTTATCCTCGGATTCCACTGGCTTCTAGGTGATGAAAAAAGCAATTTGAGCGATGCTATATTCTCGGATACGAGAAGATCAACCAGTTTATTTATTTCCGCCAAATGAACATGGGCATCGTCTATAAACAAAATCCCTTTTTGGCCATTTTTGGAAAGTTCCCTAGCTACTGAGATCCACTGATCAGAAAGAAGCGTATGGTCAATCTTATGCTCCCAACATCGGAAACCATTACCATAGAGAAAGGATACCACTTGACGGGAGAGCGTGCTTTTTCCAGTTCCACTTGCCCCGACTATTACGGCACATAGTTTATCTGAATTTAGTAGAAGCTTTTCGATACCTCGCCCTGTACTTCTCTCAAAGGTCAGGTTGGCTTTGATGTCTGCGTAAGATGCAGGCCAGCCGTGAAACATTGCCGATGCATTCTTTTGACCTTTGTCAATTTCATGAGATACATCTAACGTAATTGGCCTTAAAATTGGTGCTTTATCTAGAGGATCGCCCGTGGAGGAATAGACCAAAGTTTTTGCTGCGCATTTTTTTTGTAGCTCAAGGAAAAACTCATCTAAACCACCAAAAGCAACTGTGATCCCTCTTCTTTCGTATAGAGAGGCTCTATTTTCATCCTTTTCGTATAAAACTAAAAACACTGAAGCGGGGCTAAATGAGCGCCCGTTGATTTCAATAGCTCTATTGACAATTTCCTTTATGTGATTGTCGGACAAAGAATACCCAATTATCACTAAGCTCGCGCCATTTAGGTCCAACCTCAAAGCATCGAAAAGTGCATCCCTATATTCCGCCGCCTGGTCATAATCACCTTCAGTGATAACAATTCTGCTTTGCACTCCGTCAGATACATCTTTATCAATAGTTCCATGTAGCTTGTAAAGCTTGACGGATTCAGGGTGACGCTGTACCTGAAAATCGAAATTGGAAGTAAAGACAGATAGGGGCACGTCCTTTTTTTCAAAGGCTTGCTCAATCAGGTTGTCATAGTTGGTAGTATATATGTTTTTCCAATCATACAATGGCAAGTTAAGTATCGCCCCCGTAGCAGAAAGGCCATCAAATAGACTTCTGAGAGTTTTGATTAAGTCTCTTCGGGAAGACTTATGTTCAGCAATACTGGAAACTTCGCTTAGGCTAAAGCCTTCGGAATCAATGTTATGTTTTCTTGATAAGGTATATATTATTTTATTCACTGATGGCGCACGCGAAGGTATGGATGACCCAGCACCAAAAAATAGAACGGTGTTGGAAGGTGATATTCTACTCATCAAGTCAGATAACTGAATGCTCATATTTCTTCATCCATACTCTAATTTTGAAAGTCCTAACGCCGCTAGCACTCGCGGCTTTGTAGTGAAGGCGAAGCCGCAACGGGAAAGCCGTCGCTGTGCCTAGCCTTGTTAGGGCACCAGTGCCGTCAACGCCGGTAGATAGGGGGCAACTACCGGCCCCAAAACCTGCATGTGATTAGCTAGAGCAGACATAAAATTTTGATATTTAGTTTTGAAGCTATCAGCGCCATAACATTCTTGCATTTCAATAACGCTGTTCCTTGCAGAATCGTACGCCTGTTCATCACGCACCGACTCCAGTGCCTCTAGCAATTGGGAAAATACTTCAGGGGTTGTTTCATTGTTAATTGCATGCTGCTCGAAGTCGTTACTACCTGTCGCCACATTTTGCACATTACCAGAAATGTAGGTATTAAATATCTGATGAACCTTATCTTGTGGCACTGGGTTGGAATTGACTGGAGCTTCGCCTGCATTAGGTGACTCTGCTTCAATTTCAAGGACGAAATTTAAGATTCTATTTCTCACTGCATCTAGAGCTGCGACTATTCCAGTAACAGGTATAACCTTCCATGCCTGCATGCAATTCATGCCTTCATAAATATCCTGACCTACAAAGGCTACCAAGTCAGGATTCCAGGGTTCTTGTAGTGTGCCGCGACTCGCATCATTCACCAAACTTTCCATTGATGCCACTCCTTGATTAAGATAGGAGTGTGTCAAATTCTTTCGAAATTTCTCATTGATGCACATTAATGGAATATCGGCATTTCGTAGGCCTGACTGGAAGGGGCCAGAGAAGTGTCCTTTAGAATTTACTGTAAGAATTCGATAATCTGGAAGGCCATCAATATCTTCATAACCACTTAACTCGCACTCAACCCACTGCTTAAATTCTGGATTTCCAAGACGAGCGGCTAATACTTTACACTTCCTCAGCAGGACCGCGAGCTCAGTCTTTGAGTCTATTGCAGCATCCTGTATTTCTCTCAATAACGACATTTAATATTCCTTTGAATTCTCAGGGTAGCTAAGCCCTAACGCCAGGCAGCACCCGGCCATTTTTGTGGAGGCGAAGCCGGAGCGAAAATGGCTCGGGTGACTGCCATTGTTAAGGCTGGACTTCAAAAGGTGGAAGAGCCGTGCCGTGGTGGTAAACCATTCTCCACTCATTTCCTTCCTTTCGCCATATCGATGTTCGCCGCGAATAAGCTTTACCAGAGCCGCCTTCACGACTAATTGCAACCCGATAAAATAGCTGCACTAGTTCCGGGCTTAGCCTCCTGTGCTGAAAGTCCTGCGCTACCGCCTACCAATCGGTCTCTTGCGGCAGTCGATCTAGTACGCTATCTATTCCGAAAAAGTCTCCTGATGCTCCGATTTCTAAAAAATCGGGAGCTAGCAAGGCCTGAAGCCGAGTAGCGGAACTGCGCACCTCTGAGGTAAGCAAAGCCTTTACCTGTTCTATCAAAATTGCTTCGATTTCCATAGCTGGTGCTTTAATATCAAGCTCATAGGCGCAGTATGCGTCCTATGTAGCTTATTGTTAGGCAACGCTAGGTTTAATTTTAAAGGGAGGACAGGATACGAAACATATCAATGAAAATTCACATTAAGAAACCAGCTTAGACTTCTCCGAAGTTAAATACTTTATAGCACCATGTACAGACATAAGCCTCGGAAAGCGCTTGCACTCTGTCCAAAGGTCTGGGCTAGTATCCCAAACCCACTCTGTGAATGGTGATACAACGAAATAGTTAATGCTCTCAGCCCACGATAAATCATAATTATTTCCGATTTTATTCTCCAAGACAAATTCTTTGAGAGACTCTGCCTGTTCCAACTTATTTTTAAAATCCATTATCCGACTTGAGATCGTTTTTGGATTTCCGATGTCAAAATTTAATGGTCTTTCCGAGGCTTTACACTCAAACAAATATAGATTATCTTGAATTCTGACAGCTACATCTATCTCGCGCTTTATATCTTCTTTGCGGATAACAAATGAATTCATTACCACATCAAAATGATTATCTTTTAAAATATCAGCTAGTGCAGACTCAAACTCATGACCTTTAATTGACTTAGGATCGTAATGCCGAAGACCATAAAACATATTTTGAATCAAAAAATGCCAAGAGGACGAGTCACACAAAAACCCTTTCTCTATACCAATCAACACATACTGCGGCCCTCTCGACCAAACACCTATATTCTTTTGCTTATCTTCATTTAAAAAAACATGTTCAAAAATAGCATCTATTTGCGACTCCAATTCAGATTCTTGCACGCATCCGCTAATTTTCAGATCATTATAGTATTTTAAAATCGAGCTTTTTATTTCTTCTGCAGAGTGACTTAGAACACAATAACCTCTTTGGAACTTGGAGTAATAATTCAGCCCCATAGATTCATTAACTAGCTTTCTTCTAGGATCATCTGACATTATATAATTTGAAAGAAACCCGGCAAACTGAAGAAGCTCAAGCAAACCAAATCCAAATTTTTTAAAAAATTTTTGTGATAGGTACGAATGCGACTTATAGAAATCATTGGCATTAATAAACCAAGGTATATAATTTGGACTAAACTCTTTGGGCAGATCATCAAGACCTAAATCTTTGGCCGTATAGCGAAAAGAATTAATATATGCAACAGCAATCATTTCATGAGGACTATTCACTTCCTTTAAATTTGAAGCCGTATAAGTTCCAACATTACTAGCAATACCCAACTGAATGTTGTCTTCTTCGTTCCTTCTATCAAAATCTAAAATTAAACGCTCCTGTTTTTTTGTTCTCTCCTCATTTACATCACCCAGCCCAGAAACTGACAACACAACACCCTTTCCTAGAGAACGCATCTTAGCTGAAATATACCAATATTGGTAAGAAAGCCCTTCCACATAGTAAATATTAAAAACATCATCAATACTAAAATCAGTCAAAACCAACTGACGACTAACCTTTAATTCTCTCTCAAAAAAAGAAACAACATCCTTCTTAAAAATCCTCTTATACAATTGACTTAATAGACCACCTAAGATTAAGTCAAAATCAATCTCAGAAGACAAGGCATAATCATCTTGACTAGACAAGCTTCCAAATTTTTTAATCGCCTGCTCCACTTGCTGTCTAACATTCACCGTTACAGCTTCACTTGTGTTGGCACCTAAATCATTAGATAGGCACGGAGCTATTCGCCTGTATAGATGAAGCCAGAAGAATACGGAGTGTCCTTTTATCACGCTTTTCATTTCATCTTCTAACTCAGATAAAATATTTTGTAGAGCCTCATATTGCTGGTTAAAATCTTTCCCAACAATAAGCTCTTTGGAGCTGCAGATCGCGCGACGCCTAAAAGACTTGGAATCTAATACATATTTTTTATATATTTTATTTCCATGAACATCATGAATATCTGAAAATACAAGCTGGTAATATTCGGGAATAACTATCGCATCAGATCTATTGCCTGTTTCAACATCAATTATTCTTCTATTTTTAACAAATCTTTTTTTATCAACACTCCTTAAGCCACTTGCTCTTTTCTTAACACGCCTACCTCTATTTAAAGATTTTCCACTTTTCCTTATTTTCTTCACTTTTAAACCCTAACAAGTTGACACAAAAAAGCCTAACGCCCGCAATAAACGGCGCGAGGAACGAGCGTCCGGCGACCGCAGGGAGCGAATTTCATTGCTTGGTTAGCCATTTTAGACCCACTGGTTCTCATAAATCGTTCTTCTCAGCGCTCTAGCGGCGAACTGAGCCATTTCTTCTAGCTCATTTTCCGACGCTTCAGGGTCATCAAGCAGTTTCTGATCATCCCATGGGTCATTTACATGCACCCACTTATTTCGGTACTTCCGTAGCTTGTGCAAATCAGATCGAAGGTCGTCTGCTATGGGGGCACTATCAATTAGCTCAAAGAGGCTGCTGCGCTCTTTCTCGGAATACTCTGAGCGCAGATAGGTTTCGATCCCAGAAACTGCCGTCAGTATTGATGCCAGGTTTACTCCATGCACAAACGCCAAGTCCGATTCTCGGACGGTAAAAGAGCACCATTCTGACAGGATGACCCCGCCTTTTAAGAGCTCTTCATCAAGCGACACGATGTGATTCCAGCGTTCTTCTTCGTTCATATGGCTAACAGTGATTAGACTGCACGTCCTGATATTCAATGAACATCCTGCGCGTTCAACAGTATTATCTAATGCGCTTCATTTCTTCCAACTCATTGATTCTTCAAACACCTAACTATAGCTCGGCCATTTATGCAGAATTCGCATGTGCTCGCGTTTTGCTGGTACCAATATACTGCATGCGTTTTGCCTAATGTTTCGGGGTGCAGAAAAGGTCATGACACGCCACAGCCCTGGTTACTGTTAATCGAATCCTAAACCAGCCAAAAGCCGCGTCGCCTCACCCGTATAAACAAGCCACCCAAGTACCCCACAATTCACCACCACCCCACACCAAAATATGGCCTGAAACGGCTGCTTCCTGGTTTTGTGCCGAAACAGCCGCTGCGCTACCAGTGCACCGGGCCAGCCACCGATCAAGCCTGCGAAGAGAAGCGTGGCTTCTGGTGTGCGCCTTCTGCCCTTCCCTGCTGCGGCTTTGTCGATGCCGTACATGGCGAAGGTGATCACACTCAGCAGCGCGTATGCCGACAGGAGCTGCATTGGCACGTGGCCGGCAGCGCCCAGGACTGCCAGGAGCGCGAAGAACGCAGCGGCGATGATGCTTGCCAGTGTCAGCCCTTTGGTGCGTGGGGATGCGTGGCGTGCTGCTTTCAGGTAGCCCGCCTTCTGCGCTTTCGGTCTGTTCTGGCTGTCTCGAGTCAGGTGGTAGGTAATCGGCTCGTTGAGTGTTGGGCGGCGGCCATCGCGAGGAAAGGCGCTGATGTGGACGAACACGCGAGGGCCGCCTGCGGCTGGCGTGATGAACCCGAAGCCCTTGGCGTCGTTCCACTCGGTGAGTTTACCTTCATGGCGCATGGGTTATCTCTTTCGAATCAATCGATTATCAGAGAATACCATGCGCGGTCGAATCGGTTTGAATCCAATAGGTTACTGAAGAATGTAAATAGGACTGATTTCGTCAGGCGGGGAGTTTGGGAGTCGGGGCACGCTACCGCCCCTGCTGGCAGAATGGATGATGGTTCGCATCATCCTAATGCGGCAGTCCCTGAGTACGTCTTGGTTGCTTAGTCATCTTCTGTGACTTTTTACTAACCGTAACCAACAGAAACGTTTAGGGCAACGCCAACCAAAGCATGAGGCGGCGATAGTGCCCATTCCCTTGATCTGCATCTGCTGCGAGGCGCTGTCTGGAAAAATCGGCGAGCGATGGCCAGACAAGGCAAAAATTATCGAAAAGACGGAGTTTACGAGCTGTAAATGAGTATTTTGAGATGATTTTTAACGCCGTATGGCCGAGCGCAGGCATTTTTCCGACAGTGCCTAAAAACCCCGAAGGCGGGAATCCCACCTTCGGGGTCGGTTTGGAGCCAGGTCCGCGTTGCTGCCGCGGACCTGTCGTTCAGCGGTGCAGGTCGAAGCGGTCGTTCTCCATGACCTTGACCCACCCTTTCACGAAGCGGTCAATCATGCGCTCCTCTCCGCCGCTGGCGGCGTACTCCTCGGCGATGGCGCGTAGCTGGGAGTTGGAGCCGTACACGAGGTCGACGCGGGTGGCGGTCCACTTCTTCTCGCCCGTCTTGCGGTGGCGGCCTTCGAAGCGCTCTTCGCTGTCGCCGAGGGGCTCCCACACGGTGCCCATGTCGACGAGGTTGACGAAGAAGTCGTTGGTCAGCTGGCCGGGGCGCTCGGTGAGGATGCCGTCGTTGTTGTCACCCACGTTGACGCCGATGGCCCGCATGCCGCCGAGCAGCGCGGTCATCTGCGGTACGCTGAGGTTGAGCATGAAGGCGCGGTCGACCATAAGGTGCTCGGCCGGGATGGAGGTCACCTGGGGCTGCATGTAGTTACGGAAGGCATCGTGCCTCGGCTCCAGGTAGGCGGTCGTATCCACCTCGGTCATCTCCTGGGTGGCGTCGGTGCGGCCCGGTGTGAACGGCACGGTGACGTTGTGCCCGGCCGCCTTGGCCGCCATTTCGACGCCGACGCTGCCGCCCAGCACGATCATGTCCGCCAGCGAGATGTTGGCGTCCGAGGCGTCCTTGATCTGCTTGAGCTTGTCGATGACGTCGTACACGCCGGAGCGCTGGTTGATGTCCCAACCGGTTTGCGGTTCGAGACAGATGCGCGCGCCGTTGGCGCCGCCGCGGTGGTCGGTCTGGCGGTAGGTGCAGGCCGAGGCCCAGGCGGTGCTCACCAGTTGCTTGGCGCTGAGGCCGGAGTCGGCGATCTGCTGCTTGAGCGTGGCGATCTGCTGCTCGTTGACCAGCGGCCCCTGGTGCTCGGGCACCGGATCCTGCCACACGAGTACTTCATCGGGCACCTGCGGGCCGAGGTAGCGGTCGCGCGGGCCCATGTCGCGATGCAGCAGCTTGTACCAGGCGCGGGCGAACTCGTCGGCGAGCACGTCCGGGTTCTGGTGAAACTCGTTGGCGATCTCGAGGTAGATGGGGTCGGTGATCATCGCCATGTCGGCGGTGTTCATCACCGGCGGGTTCTTCTTGCCTTCGACGTGGGCGTCGGGCACCCAGTAGCCTTCCTTGACCTCGACCGGCTGCCACTGGTTGGCGCCGGCGGGCGACTTCTTCACCTCCCACTGGTGGGCAAAGATGGTGTTGAGGTAGGAGTTGTCCCACTTGGTCGGCGTCGGGGTCCAGGCGCCTTCGAGGCCGGAGGTCACGGTGTATTCGCCGAGGCCGGTCTCGTGCTTGTTGGCCCAGCCGAGCCCCTGCTCGTGAATCTTCGCCGCTTCAGGCGCATCGCCCACGGCGTCGGCCGGCCCGTTACCGTGCATCTTGCCGAAGGTGTGGCCGCCCACCGTCAGCGCGACGGTCTCGCGGTCGTTCATGCCCATGCGGGCGAAGGTCTCGCGTACGTCCTGGGCGGACTTCATCGCGTCGGGAATGCCGTTGGGGCCTTCCGGGTTGACGTAGATCAGCCCCATCTGCACCGCGGCGAGGGGGTTGTCGAGCACGCGGCTGCCGTCTTCCCAGCTGCCGGTATAGCGCTCGTCGTTGGTGGCGAGCCACTCGGTCTCGGGGCCCCAGTAGATGTCGTCCTCGGGCGCCCAGATGTCGGAGCGGCCGAAGCCGAAGCCGAAGGTGCGGAAACCCATCGTCTCGAGCGCGCGGTTACCGGCGAGTACCAGCAGGTCGGCCCAGGAGATCTTCTCGCCGTACTTCTGCTTGATCGGCCACAGCAGGCGGCGGGCCTTGTCCAGGTTGCCGTTGTCGGGCCAGCTGTTGAGCGGCGCGAAACGCTGGGCGCCGGTGCCGCCACCACCGCGGCCGTCGAGCGCACGGTAGGTGCCGGCGGCGTGCCACGACATGCGAATGAAGAACGGGCCGTAGTGGCCCCAGTCGGCGGGCCACCACTCCTGGGAGTCGGTCATCAGCGCATCGAGATCGGCGCAGAGTTCGTCGACGTCGAGCTGCGAGAACGCCTCGGCATAGCTGAAGTCGGCACCGAACGGGCTGGCGTCGGGGTGTTTCTGGTGCAGCACGTTGAGGTTGAGCTGGTCGGGCCACCAGTGTTCGTTGCCCTGCAGACGGGGCGTGGTGCGTGCCCCCCACTCCCGGCGCGTAGACTTTTGTTCAGACACGGTCTTCTCCTCGACTGGATGGTGGCCTACAGGAGAGTTGAGCCGACAACGCCGCATCGCCTCATTTTTTTGTCGTACCTGTAAGCCGTCAGATATCAGTGAAGGATTCAGGACCGAAGCCGTCAAGGCGAAGGGAGGCTTTCGGCTCGATAGGGGTAGGCTATGAGAGGCAGGCTATTAGAGATTGGCGACGTGGAAGGTCGGTGTCTCAGGGCGGGCTTGCGCTAGCGGCATTGGCACCCTTCGCCAATGTCGTAATTCAGTACCTCTCCGCGCTGGTTCATTTCGACCCGGCAGCACTCCACCAGCGCATCGCGCAGCATGGTGCGACCGCGCTGCACGCGGGACTTGGCGCCGAGTTCGACAGCCCCGCCTGGGATGCGTACTGTTTCTGGCTCAAGCCGCTCTCCAAGGTGGAGAGCAGCGCCGCGCGGTACTTTTCCGGCAGCTTGCCCATGAGCGGGCGCAGGCACAGGGCCAGCTCCGCTTCCGCTCGCTCATCGGCCTCCGGCGGTCCCTCCAGATCCGCCGGCAGCGGTTCGAGCGGCCTGTGTGCCCGATAGTGATCCACCAGTGCATTGCGGGTGATCTGGTAGAGCCATGCGCGCAGCCGGGAGCCGTCCCTCAGCTCATCGCGGTGTGAGAACGCCTTGATGAGGACATCGTGCACGATATCCTCCGCCACGCTCTCGTCCGCTACCCGCTTACTCACGTAGCGCAGAAGTTCGATGCGAAACGCCTGCCACAGCAGGCGTTGGTCCTGGCTGTCGTCCGCGCTTACCGACACCCGCATGCAGCTTCCTCCGTGGGTGGGCCGCAGCATTCGGCCTTGGCCTGTGGCTGGCAGCAGGTGGCCTGCTCGCTTGGGTCGCAGCACGGCTGCGCTGTGCTGTCCTGCCCGGTCGCCTCGGCCGATACGGGTGCCTGAGCTTTCTGCTTCATTTGGGTTCCTCCAGAGGTGAGCTCCTCGCCCTTGGCGAGGCTTTCACAACAGGAGACGGATCAAGCGGCAGAAGGACGCAAAACCGGAAGCCTCGAGCAGGCCATTCATAAGGCCCCGGTCGAGGTGCCGTCATCTGATCGCGTTCGCCAAGGCCCAGGCTCTCGCTAGAACATAGGCTCGCCGGGCAGGCTGGCGGCCTGGCGCAGCCATTGCGTCAGCTGGTCTTCGTCGATTGGCTCGTCCTGGTGGATATGAAGATAGCGGGTGTTGGGGTCCTTGGATGCAATGGGCGGCAGCGGCTCCAGCGAGGCGCCGTTGAGAAATGCCACCTTGATGTACTTGGTGAAGCAGTGAAAGGTGAGGAACCAGCCCTGGCCCTCGATGCCATAGAAGGGCGAGTTCCACCTCACGGCCTTTTGCACCTCGGGGACCGTACGCACGATGAGCGCATCGAGCCGCCGCCCGATGTCCTGCTTCCACTCCGGCATGGCGGCGATGTAGGCCTGCACCGGGCCGTCGCCGTCACCCTTTGCGATCTGCGGGTTGCCTCCCGACAGTAGCTTCGGTTTCGCATCTGACGGTGGCTTGGTCTTGTCGCGTGTCATGGCATGCCCCTTCATAAGTCTGAATGCAGGCCTAGCGTGGATCCTCTGCACAGCCTGGTCAGGCAACTGGGTCTTGGCCTCGTCTCGATATCCAGGCATGGAACAAGCCGGCCTGGAAGAACGGCACAGGATGCTCAAAGCCACCCGCCTCGATGATCGACTCAACCTTGGCCGGCGAGAGGACACCCACATCGTTAGCGTAGGCTTTACGCATGCGCTCCACCGCTTCTGGGGAAATATCCGCCCCGGCCATCATGTTCATCCAGGCATGCAGCAGCACTTCGTATTCAGGCGAGTCGACATCCGACGCCAGGTCGGAACTCGCGAGAAGTCCGCCCGGCTTGAGTCTTTCTGCAATTTCGCTGAAAAACCGGGAGCGCTCCACCTCGTCCAGAATGAACTGGGAGACCAGGAAACAAGTGGCGGCATCATGCGATTTCAGCGCCGGCAGTGAGGCAAGGTAGCCTTCGTGGAATTCACACCGTGACGCCACCCCTTCCTCTTCTGCCCTGCGTCGACAGATAGCCAGCATAGCGCCCGATGGCTCCACCGCCGTAAAACGCCAGCCGGGATACTTCGAGGCGAGATAGAGCAGCTCATCGCCGGTTCCCACGCCGACACAGAGGATCCGCGCGTCCGATGGCAGCTCGGCAAACAGCGACCCGAGAAGCAGGTGCAAGCAGTTTCGAATCGGCGCCGTTTTCGCCCACTGCGCATCGTAGCTTGCCGCCTGCTGGTCGAACAGCGCCTTGATTTCGTCCTGATGCATCTGACTCTCCATGCTTGATGCCTGACACGCGAGGGAGGTGGTGTCAGGCGCGACTCGGGTCGACAGAGGGCTGTAGCTGGGCCTCGATAGCCGCTTTGTCGATGACGGACCACACCTCTGCAATCTTCTTGCCGCGGAACTCATAGAACACGTTCTCGGCAAAGGACACCCTTCTTCCGCAGACCGCCAGCCCAAGAAAATTACCTCTGGGCGTGCAGTGGAAGCGGAGTCGGCTGGCGATGAAGGGCGGATCGGCAACCAACAGCTCGACATGGAAGAATAGATCAGGGATCTCGGAGCTGTCTCTCTCCAGCATGCGCCGGTAGCCCGATACCCCGAGCTGCTCGCCGTTGTGTTTGACGTCTTCGTGAACAAAGCGCTCCAGCGATGGCCAATCCTGCCTGTTCAAGCAGGCGATGTAGTCCCGATAAATGCTCGTGAGTTCGGACTTGGTCATCTGCGTACTCCTCTCTGCGCCAGCGGATGCGCTGTGATGACGAGGCATTTCATCGGGTGCCGGCCTCACCGGCGTGGTTTGCGTAGTCCTGGATCAGGCTTTCGTAGTGTTCAAAGGGAGGGAACTGATCGAAGCGATGAATCGCCGGCGTGGTGGCCCATGGCAGCTTCTCGCTCGTGTAGGTCTCGATGAACGGCACGAACCAGGTGGCATCGTCAAACATTGTCGGGCGCATGTAGCGGCACCTCGATAGTAAGGCTGGCATTAGTCCAGAAATGACGATCCGGCTTTCTATCGCGTTCACTTCACCGTCACTGACCGGATGCAAGGCCGTTATCGACCGGCGCAAGCCGACCGATACCGGTAACTATATCACCCACTCCTTCAGCCGGCCGAGCCGGTCGCAGTTGGGCAATGGCCGAATGGCTCAGCCTCGCTCATTTGTGGATGATCTCCCCCTTGAGCGAATAGGCAATGCCCAGCACTTCGTCGCAGACCGGTCGCGGATACTCCATCTCGTTCATGGCCTGCATGATGTCATCCATCACGGCCACGTATTCGGCCGCGCTGACGTTCATGCCGGTGTGGGTCTCGATCATCGAGCGCCCGGTGTATTCCACGGGCCCGCCGGAACCGGCCGCGATGAACTCCTTGACCTTGATGCGAGCCCGGTCCAGCGCCTCCTGGTCGAGCGCTTGGTAGCGTGGGCCGGCGACGTCGTTCTGCAGGTGGAGTTCGACGATGCGATCGCAAAGCTTGTCAATGCCGGCTCGACCGCCGAGTCTGTCATAAAGAGTTTCGTTCATGTCGAGATGTTCCTTTCTTGGATGCGGTTTCGGTTCGGTACCGTGGTACCTACATAAAGGGCGTAACATTCCTTGTTACAACCGCAACAAAGGCAACCGAGCGATGACGGAAGCGGACCTCTCCTCGATTCGCACCGCCCTGGAGGACGGCGACTTCGCCTTGGCCCAGCAACAGCTCGCCGGGTTGACGATGCCACCTTCAGCCGAGCTGCTGGCGCTACAGGCCCAGGCGGCTTACGGCACCGGCGACCTGGAAGGCACGCTGGCCGCCTATGGCGAGCTCTACCACCTGCACCTGGAAGCGAACCGCCTCCATGAGGCTGCCTTTGCCGCCGTCATGGTCGGCATGTACCTGATGATGGACACGGGCCTGATGGCCACCGTGCGTGCCTGGCTGTCGCGGGCGGAACGCCTGGTAAAAGACGCGCCGGACAATCCCGTCTGGGCGTGGCTCGCCGCCGTGCGCACCTATGAGCGCCTGATGTGCGGCGACATGCCGGGCACGGCGCAGTGGGCGCAACGGGCCATGGACGAAGGCCAACGGCACAGCCTGGCCCCACCGTCGATCATCGGGCAGGTGGCCATGGCGCGGGTCCGCATCCATGACGGCGACCTGGATGAAGGGCTGAGTGCACTGGACGACGTTGCCGTGGAGCTGAGCTCCGGCCATCTCGATCCCCTCACCACGGGACAGATGTGGTGCGAGGTCATCTGCGCCATGCAGTGGATCGGCCAGCACGACCGCGCCGAGGAGTGGACCGAGGCGATGGAACGCTGGCGCCATGGGGCGGCGTTCGGCGGGCTCAACGGCCGCTGCCGGGTGCACCGCGCGGAAATCATGCGCCTGCGCGGGCCTTGCGACGCCGCCGAGCAGGAGGCGCTGCTGGCCTGCGAGGAGCTGCGCCCGTGGATGCGGCGGGAGTACGGCTGGCCGTTGACCGAACTCGGCAACGCGCGGCTGCGCAAGGGTGACTTCGCCGGTGCCGAGGAGGCGTTTCTCGCGGCGCATCAGAACGCCTGGCTCCCTCAACCGGGCCTGGCGCTGCTGCGATTGGCCGAGGGCCGGGTCGACGAAGCGCTATCCATGATCAACGGCGCCCTCGACCATCCATTCGACGTGCCGTCGAAGGAGCGCCCGCCTTCGGGAGGCCTGCAGCGGGCTCCTTTGCGCGATGCCCAGGTGGTCATCGCGCTGGCGGCCGGAGACGGCGGCACGGCCCGCACCGCCGCAGCCGACCTCGCGGAGATCGCCCGGACGTACCGGAGCCGCACGCTGCAGAACTCGGCGCTCGCCGCGCAGGGTCGCCTAGCGTTATTCGACAGTCAGCAGAACGATGCGATACGGCTTCTGAGCGAGGCCGTCATGGAATGGGTCTCGCTGCGAATGCCGTTCGAGGCGGCGCAACTGCGCGTCGAACTGGCGGCGGCGCACCGCGCGGCGGGCAACGACAAGTCGGCCGAGCTGGAGCTCGACGCGGCGTGTCGAGCCTTCGAGAACCTCCATGCCCTGCCCTGGGCGGAACTGGCCCGCGAACACGTGCCGGTCCTGGCTGCGCGTCAAGCGGCCGAGCCCGAGCAGTGCCTCTTCCGTTGCGAGGGGGACATGCGCACGGTGACGTTCGACGGCCTCACCGTGTACTTGAAGGATCTGAAGGGCATGCACTACCTGGAACGCCTGCTGATGGAGCCCGGCCGGGAATTTCATGTGCTCGATCTGGTGGCTGTGGAGCGTGGCTCACTCCCGGTCGGTGGCGCTGTGGGTGGCACCAGGCGCGGTGCTGATTCCGGCTTGGGCCAGGCGGGGTTGGAAGTGTTCGACTCAAAGGCCCGTGAGGCCTACCGGCAGCGACTCGCCGAAACCGAAGAGGACATTGCCGAGGCCGAGGCAAACAATGATTTCCACCGTGCTGAGCTGGCGCGTGCCGACCGTCAGTTCTTGATCGATGAGCTTCGTCGCGGCGTCGGTCTGAACGGTCGGGCCCGAACCGTCGGTGACGGCCTGGAACGCGCTCGCACCAGCGCCACCCGCTCGCTGCGCTACGCCCTCAAGCGCATCTCGCAGCATCACCCGAGCCTCGGCAAGCATCTAGTACGAACGATCCGAACCGGCAGCTATTTCGCCTACGAGCCCGACCCTCGCGCGCCGGTGCACTGGACGACCTGACGGCTCCCGACGGGCGCGCCCGCTCCGGTATTCAGGGCCGATCGGGTACGCTCAAACGCCGCCCTGCCCCGCAACTCCCGCCATGCCGTCCAGTTCGCTCTCATCGACGCCGAGCATCTGCAGGATGTTGCGCTGGGCGGCGTCGAGGATACGCTGGCGCTCCTGCTCGCTGGGCAGGCTCTTGGCGATGGCCACGGCACCTACCAAGGAGGCGAGAATCACGCGGGATTTGTCGGCGATGATCTCGCGGTCGGGCTCGAAGGGGAGTTTCTTGAGGCGACTCAGCGCGATGAGGCGGGTTTCCAGCATCTTCTTCATGCGCAGGTAGGAGGCTTCGAACAGTGTGCGGATCTCGGCGTTCTCGTTGCCGATCTCGTTGAACAGCACCGACTCGGGACCCGGCTTGCGCTTGCGTTCCAGCTCCTGCAAGTTCCAGCAGTTGGCGACCAGCTCCGTCAGGTGCTTCACTGAGAGGGGCCCCTTGACCAGCCGTGCCGCGCGGCTGCTCTCCAGGGTTTCGCGCACCGAGGCGTGATAGAGCGCCTCCTTCGAGGAGAAGTGCGCGTAGAAGGCGCCGTGGGTCATCTTGGCCAATTTCATGATCTGGCCGATGGAGACCTTTTCGAAGCCCTTGCGGCTGAACAGCTCGATGGCCGACTTGAGGATACGCTCCCGAGACTTGGCCTTGTGGTTCGTCGAGTAGGGCATGGCGACTTCACACTCCCACGCTGAATATTATCTTGATCATATCAAGCTCGGTGTTAGCGTGGCACAACCCCAAGCTGTTCAGGAAATTACCATGCAATCACCGCTCGTCATCACCGGCATGGGCATGATCAGCCCCCTCGGTTGCGGCGTCAAGGCAGGCTGGGAGCGCCTGCTTGCCGGCCGCTCCGGCATCTCTTCGATCAGCCGCTTCGATACTGGCGAGCTGCCGGTCAAGGTCGCGGGCTCGGTGCCCGGCATCGAGAGTGACCCGGAAGCCGGCCTCGACCCGGACCGCGTGCTGGATGTCAAGGAGCGCCGCAAGCTGGAGCTGTTCAGCCTCTACGCCATGGCCGCCGCCGAAGAGGCGCTGACCCAGGCCAACTGGTTCCCCCAAAGCGATGCGGATCGGCTGGCCACGGCCACCATCGTGGGCTCCGGCATCGGCGGCTTCCCTACCATCACACAGGCGCAGAACACCCTCTCGACGCGCGGCCACCGCAGGCTCTCACCGTTCACCGTGCCGGCCTTCCTGGCCAACCTGGCGGCGGGCAATGTCTCGATCCGCTATGGCTTGCGCGGGCCGATCGGCTGCCCGGTCACGGCCTGTGCGGCCGGCGTGCAGGCCATCGGCGACGGCATGCGCCTGATCCGCAGCGGCGAGGCCGAGGTGGCTTTGGTGGGTGGCGCCGAGGCCTGTATCGATCCACTCTCGCTGGCCAGCTTCCACGCCATGAAGGCGCTCTCCACCGAGCAGGACGACCCTGCCAAGGCGTCGCGACCCTTCGACCAGGCCCGCAGCGGCTTCGTGATGGGGGAAGGCGCGGGACTGCTGGTGATCGAAACCCTGGCCCACGCCGAGGCGCGCGGGGCAACGCCGCTGGCCATCCTAAGTGGCTACGGCACCAGCGCGGATGCCCACCACATCACCGCCGGCCCGGAAGACGGCGCCGGTGCCGCGGCGGCCGTCCGCGCGGCGCTGCGGATGGCGGGTCTCTCTCCCGGAGCAATCGACCATATCAATGCCCACGCCACCTCGACGCCTGTAGGCGACCGCGCTGAAATCGCATCGCTGCGCAACGCCTTCGGCGACGCCCTGGGTGGCATCCCGATCTCCGCCACCAAATCCTCGACCGGCCACCTGCTGGGTGCCGCCGGCGGAGTGGAGAGCATCTTCTCCGCCTTGGCGGTGATGCACGACCGCCTGCCCCCTACTCTGAACCTGGAGAACCGCGACGAGGACCTGCACGACCTGGATATCGTCTCGGGCTCGGCACGCGAGCACGCGACTCAGCACGTGCTGTGCAACGGCTTCGGCTTCGGTGGGGTGAATGCGGCGCTGATCGTGAGCAAGGTGTAGAGGGCCGTTCCGGCTTTCGTCGTTAAACGGTAGTACCCCGGCCAGGTACCTGGCTCGGGGTGCACTAGTGGCGCGTTGGCTACGTGACTACGCAGCGGCAGGCCGCTCGAAGCCCAGACGGGCACGTTCGACCTCGTCACGGACGACGCAGCCTATTGCGTGGTCGTTGATCAATCCCATGGCCTGCATGAAGGCGTAAACCGTCGTCGGCCCAACGAACTTCCAGCCTTGCTTCTTGAGTGCCTTTGACAGTGCAATCGACTCCGCCGATGTCGATGCACTCTGTGGCTCAACGTCCCGCTGCGGGGCTGGCTCATGGCGCCAGAAGAAGGCCGCAAGAGAGCCTTCCCGCTCGACGAGCTCCATGGCACGGCGCGCATTGTTGATGACGGCTTCGATCTTGCCACGGTGGCGTACGATTCCCGCATCGTTAACCAACCGCTCGACATCGTGCTGATCAAACTGTGCGATGCGTGCAAAGTCGAAATCGCAGAAAGCAGCACGAAAGTTCTCTCGCTTCGCGAGGATCGTGCGCCAGCTCAGACCCGACTGAAACCCCTCGAGACACAGCTTTTCGAACAGGCGCCGATCATCGCTGACCGGGAACCCCCACTCGGTGTCGTGATAGGCAAGAAACTCAGGGGCAGCGCTACACCAGCGGCAACGTTGGTGGCCGTCGGGGCCAGAAATCAGATTTGTCATTTTGTCGTCCTGAGTGAAGCAGGTCGGAATGCTAGGAGAGCAGAAACGCTAGCCGTTCATCCGCCTTGTTTGGGGCTACTTCAATGATTTCCGCGCTCACGACACCCTCTGCCACGAATGGATCCTCATCGACTCGCTGCTGAAGGACGTCCAGGGAGACGTTATGCGCCAGGATGGCACCGCCCTGCTTCGGCTGAATGCTGCCCGAAACGAGAAACACACCTTCATCGAAGCCGCGTTCGAGCCATTGCTTGTGGCCCTCCATGAAACGGCCGGCCTCACTCTTGTTGTCCGAAAAGCGTAGAAATACCAGGTGCATCATCAAGCCCCTTCTTGTGGTTATTCAGCGTGCGTGCTCTGTGCTACGCAGGCGTCCAGCCAATCGAGCAGTTGCTCAACCTCAGCGTCAACGAAGCTCGAGTCCTGATAGGCATTCGCCACCAAGGCGATCCCTTGGCTGCGCGCCAGCAGGTGCATCGCTAGCGCATCGGCATCGGCCTCATGCCCCAGGGCGACGAACTGCCGGTGTAGCCAGGTCCGGAACAAGGTCATGACCTCATTCGCCGCATCGCGCTGGAGATGCTCCAGCTTTGCAAGCTCGGCACAGAGCGTGCCGACCGGGCAGCCGTGGCGCATGATCTTGCCCCGGTTGCCGATCAGGATGCGGACGAAGCTGCGGATGCGCTCTACAGGCCCGCTACTCTCGGCTTCCCACTGGTCGAGCATGTCGCGCGTGTTGGCAAGGCGCCGTTGGA
Organism: Billgrantia bachuensis; assembly: GCF_011742165.1. Lineage (GTDB taxonomy): Bacteria > Pseudomonadota > Gammaproteobacteria > Pseudomonadales > Halomonadaceae > Halomonas > Halomonas bachuensis. Next base: position 48,710 of record NZ_JAAQTO010000039.1, read on the forward strand.
TCACGGTTTTCAGGATCTCGTCCTTCGTCTTGAAGTGGTAATAGAAATTACCCCGGGATATGCCAACAGCTTCCGCTATGTTCGCGAAAGAGGTCTGCTCGAACCCTTGCCGATAAAACAGATCGTCCGCTGCCGTGATGATTTGCTCACGCGTCGAGTTTTGCATCGGGACCTCTCCCCTCTCACGGCAGTCGCTTCAAGCACTGTAGGACGTATGCCCTAACGTCGGATAAAGCATAGGACGATCGTCCTATTCGGTCAAGGCTCAAGGAGAGCTGCAGGTGCCGAATTCACGCTGCCCGGTAGCTGGAAGCCCCAGGGCGAGTGAGATCGAGCTGACCACGGCTCAAGACAAAAACCCCGAACCAGTTAACTGGCCCGGGGTTTAGCGCCACACATGTGGTGGGCTACCTGGCACTGGCTCAATGGCAGTGAACGCTACCTACGCTGTTATCCATGTGGCAGCACTGCCCCGGCGGGGAACTCTTGCGGCAGCCTCCGCCATGAGCCAGAACGCTGCTACTGAACACCAGCAGCGCAAGAGCAACGATTACTATTTTCATAGCTTCCCCTTCATTTAATTATTATCGGAAGTTCCTGCGCTGCCAGATTGCCTGAAGCCGATCCTCGACAGCAATTTTTATTTAGTCCGACGCCCTCCACTGTCACTCCGCGACGATACGATCCCGCCCGTTCTGCTTCGCGCGATATAGCAGACGATCCGCCTTCTCGATCAGCGAGGCCTGGCCGCCGCCGTCCGTCGGATCTGCAGTTGCGACCCCCATACTGACGGTGACGAGGTGGGAGACGTCGGACGCTCGATGCGGGATGGCCGCGTCACCGATGGCTGCCTGGCAGCGCTCCGCCACCTGCCGGGCGGCTTCGAGGCTTGTCTCCGGCAAGACGAGCACGAACTCCTCGCCACCGAAGCGCGCCAGCAAGTCGCGAGGCCGCACGATCGACGAGACAAGGATCTGCGCTATACGGCGCAAGCAGTCGTCGCCGGCGAGATGGCCGTAGTGGTCGTTGTACTGCTTGAAGCAGTCGATATCCAACATGATGAATGAGAGCGGTTGTTCACTGCGGCGGGCACTCGCCCACTCAGTCTCCAGCACGGAATCCAGCAGGCGGCGGTTGGCAATGCCGGTCAGGCCATCCTGATACGAGAGCTCCTCCAGCTCCCGTTGTAGCCGTAGCAGCTTCTCTTCGTTCTGCTTGCGCTCGCTGATGTCGAACATGAAGCCGATCAGCGCTTCCACTTCGCCTGCGCCGTTGCGTACTACATGCACGACATCGCGAATCCACACGTAGCTGCCGTCGGCCTTCAGCGCGCGGTAATCCGCTTCGTGATCGACCCCCGCCTTGGACTGCTCGACGCAGAAGTTGACGACTCTGTCGCGGTCGTCCGGATGCATGCGTTCTACCCAGTCGTCGATACCAACCCAGCTGTGTGGCGACCAACCCAACAGGCTCTCTATTTGCGGCCCGATATAGGTGAAGCGCAGCGTTTCCCAGTCGATCTTCCAAGGGATGGCCTTGGTGGACTCCAGCAGCGTTTTATAAACGGTGGTGTCTACATTCATCTCTACGACAACGTCATTCATGTATTCATGGCCTCCGCAAATAAGTTATGCGCGTCCATGCATGAACTGATCTTGCTTCATGACTTTGACACAGCGAGGCCAGGAAATAGAACAAAAATAAGACCATTGGACTCATACGCGAGTATGAGCCTGCCTGATGCGTGCCTTGATCCGACTGAGCGACGCCGGTGTAACCCGAACATAGCCGGCTATATCCCGGTCGGCCACACGGCTTGCGATGTGAGGGTATTCTTCGATGAGGCGCCGGTAGCGCGCCTCCGCGGAGTAGAGCAGCAGCTCGCGCTCTCGACACTCACTGCGAAAACCGTCGAGTTCAGAGGCTCGCCTGAGCGCGCGCTGCCATTTGGGGTGGGAAGCGAGCAGCCGGCCAGCTGCTCGAGAATATGCTTCGCTGTGCTCAAAAAGATCCCCTACGCATTAACCTGGACGCTTCATCTCCACATGCCGCCCGAAGTTGTCCAGGATAGCCTGCCAGCCTTGTCGCTGCATTTCCGGCGGGTTCTCCGGTTCTGCATCGAATGCCGATTTGACGAGGACGCCGTCGGCGCGTTCGATGAACTCGACCTCAACTTCCCGGCCGTCGCTCATGCGATATTCGATGAGCCGGGATGGTACGATGCGGGTGTATGTACCTTCAAAGTCAAAACCCATACTGCCGTCCTTGGCTTCCATGCGCGACAGGAATTTTCCTCCCTCGCGCAGATCCACACTACTCCGTGTGGTGTGCCAGTCGTCAGAGGCAGCGTTCCACTGTTTGATATCGTCAGGGTTGCTCCAAGCCGCCCAGACACTGTCCAGATCGGCCCTGACTACGGTTTCGATGGCGATTTTCATGAAGGGTTCCTCGAATCAAGTAAAGCGGTGGCATTCACCCCATAAACGAACGAGACGAGGCCAATTCGACATCTGTTTCGCTACGAGACTGGCCTGAGCATCAGAGTCTCGTCACCATCGTCACCGTGGTACCGCTCGTGTGCCATCCTTGCGCACAGTAGAAGCCATGCGCCCAGTAGCCTTCTTCAGAACCTGCAGTTACGTACGCAATTCCGCAACCTGTAGTCTCTTCTTGTATGACTGGTTTCAGCATGCCGCCTCCTCAAGGACTGTGATTTCTCAACATATATAGGACAATATTGTAAAGCCTTGAGCGTTTCGAGTTGCAGGTATAGTCATGAGCTGGGCACTGTTTCTTTTATCATCAGTATCCAATCTCCCGTGTGCGGACAGCGAGGAAACTGAACGATTGGCCGACGAGCTTGTATCTGGTAACCGAGCTTTTCGTATAGCTGCAGAGCGGCAGCATTCTGTTCCGCCACGATCAGGCTAAGCGTCGCTGCACGGGCTTCAGCGGCAAGTCGCTCCGCCTCTTCCATGAGGATGCGCCCCACACCTTGGCCGCGATGCGCTGAATCCGTCGCCACTGCGTTGACGTACCAGGAACCGGGGACCAACGCTTCCATCTCGACGAGTGGCCGAACGACGGCGGGAATCTCATCCAGTGGACCGATTTCGTAGGGATCGGGAATCCGGTAGCCGAGCAACATGCCAGCGATCACGCCGTCGCATTCTGCGACATGCGCATTGGTATAGCTGAATCCACTTTCGGTTCCGGCTACACGGCGAATGCCAAACGCCATGACTTCCTCACCGGGGTCGGCCATGCGCTCCCAGAGATAAGCAGGGATCCCTTCGCCTGCCAAGTTCATCAGCTCGGCCAGCTTCGGGGCATCTTCTACCTTGGCTTTGCGTATCGTGGTTTTCATGGCTCGGATTTCCATGCAATCGTTGCGAATCGTCTGGACAGCATTCGTGACTACATCAGTATGGCTCAGTCAGCCGACACGAGATGCGCCATCTGGTCCGCATCCACCTTCACAAAGGCCGGGCGGGCCGTGGCGCGCTCGACATAGCCTCGGCAGGCCGGCAACCATTCGCGTTTAGCCCGTTTGAATCTCCTTACGCATGATGGGCCGATCTTCCTTCCGGCGAGCCACTTCATGAAAACCGGCCTCTTCAAAAGCTTTGGCCAAGCCGACAAGCGAGGTGGAGGAATCGAGACGACGCTCCCCCGGTTCAACCGGATAACCCTCAACGACTCTGTACCCTTGCTGCTTGGCGAAACGCAAAATCTCATGGAGAAGCTCGAGCTGGATATTATTTCCCCGGGCCTGACGGTCGACGAAGAAACAGTTAACCGATAGCACTTCCTGATCGTCTACCGGTTTGGCAACCTGCGATTTGTTCAGTCGTGGATACCATTCGCGAGGCCCACACCCACACCAAGCAACAGGCCGCCCCTCTGCATAAGCGAGGATACCCGGCACGTCGCCCGCATCCACGTAAGCCTTCATTGCCTGGCGATTGCCCTCACCTTGCTGCTTCTTCCAGTCTGGAAATGTCAGTCGCCAGTGCATGCACCAGCAACCCTTGCAACCCTCATAGGCGCCTAATAGCGACTCAAAGTCATGCCAGGTTGCTGTGGTTAATGGCTTGAACGACAAGACCATTGCTGCCCCCTTGCCTAACTCTTGATGCTGAACAGGCTAGAGATGCGAGAAGTGCTGTCAATATACCCTTTCTCCTGCATTATCGAGCGGCCCAGCCTTCGCTGTACGACTCAACGCCTCCTCTGGAGGACGACATGGGTAGCCTTCTCGCTAGCCACCCTCTCCACGCATCGGTAGCCGAGCGCGCGCATGTCGATACCGGAGAACAAGCGCTCCCCGGCGCCGAGCAGAACAGGGGTGATGGCTAGATGGAGTTCGTCGACCAGTTGCGCCTGCAGGAACTGCTGGATGGTCGCAACGCCGCCGCCAAGGCGCACATCCTGACCGCCCGCAACCTCACGTGCACGCTTCAGGGCCTCATGAATGCCCTGAGTGAAGAAGTAGAACGTGGTGCCGCCTGCCATCTCGAGGGGAACGCGAGCATGATGCGTCAGCACGAAGACCGGCGTGTGAAACGGCGGATTGTCCCCCCACCATCCCTTCCAGCTTTCGTCCCGCCAGGGGCCGCGAACGGGGCCGAACATGTTTCGGCCCATGATCCAGGCCCCGATATTCTCGAAGCCGCGCGCAACGAAGTCGTCGTCTGTCCCGGCCTCACCGCTCTCCGTGCCTAGCACGCGCCGCTGGAACGTTGCGGTAGCAAACTGCCATGCATGGAGCTCCAAGCCATTGAGACCGCCGGGGTCCTCCCGGCTCTGTTCCGGGCCGGCGGCAAACCCATCGAGCGACAGACTGAAGCATGGCACACGTAGCTGAGTCATCGTGATCTCCTGAAGGAACACAATCCATGCTCAGTCATCGAGCGGCCCGCTCGGATTTCGACATCCGAGCCAGTGTCTCTGCGGTTTCCCTCAGGTGCCGTTTCGCCGAGTCTGTCATTCCTTCTTCTGCCAGGGCCAACGGCCGGATAGCTCAACTTCCAGCGTAAAGCTGAGGAAAGTACGGATCAGGACAATGATAGCCAGGATTCCCACCGTTTCGAAGGTCAGCTCCACCGCCACGGTATGAATGATGTCTGCCGCCACGAGAAATTCCAAGCCAAGCAGAATACCCCTCCCGAGACGTTGACGGACCTGGGTGTATATTTCTTCGGTTTTGTGATGCTTCATCAGGAAGAGCGGTACGAATACCAGCGCATGAAAGGCAATCCCGACGATAATCAGGATGCCGGTGATCTCCGTGATGCTCACACCCCACTCTGCAACCGCTTTTACAATTTCTGGCATGTTGCCTCCTGCAGCTAGTACCTTTCCGTTAGTAGCCAGGCTTGCTCTGTTATCGTCTCAACGCGGTGTTGCGTTACCCAACATGACTGAGCGCCCGTCGACGTAGCAATGCCATTGGGTAACGTAGCAGATTGAGTGAAGGCAGGGAGCGCACCGGGCCGAAGTAAGGCACTCGACGTTCAAGGTTCAGGCGTGCAGAGGAAACGATGCATGAGCGGCGTTAGGGAAGCTGCTTTCTTGGCACCAGACGACCAGAAGCTATTTCATATCAAGAGAAGCTCTTTCCCAATAGGCTTGAACTCGGTGGCCGCCCTTATCAGTGAGCCAGCCGTTAACTGAGGCACACCATAGACTTCAACCTTCTTTCCATGTACATCACGAATTTTATTCACCAGCAGGTCAAAATCCCCGTCACCCGACACCAGTATTATGACATCAGCTTTCTCGGCGTACTCTATGGCATCGAGAGTGATGCCAACGTCCCAATCTCCCTTTGCGGAGCCATCCGACCTCTGGATGAAAGGCTTCAGCTTTACCTCAAACCCAATGGCCCTGAGGATATTCTGGAACTCTCGCTGCTTCTGGTCGCCCCGGTCTATGGCGTAGGCAAAGGCTTTGACGACCTCTCTTCCTGCGGTGGCTTGCGTCCAAAACTTGTTGTAATCGAAATTACACTTATAGGCGTCCCGCACTGTGTAATAGACATTCTGGACGTCAACGAATATCGCCACTTTCTCCATGCCGTGTCCTCTTTTTATTGGTATCAAACGCAGCGCCCCAGGCGACTGATCGGCCCGGGGCGCTACGTATCTTGAAGCTGTTACCAATGCGGCTTACAACGCCACCCCGGCCTTGGCGGCCCGGTGGGCATGCAGCTTCTTGTAGCTCTCGATCAGGCGCTGATGCTTCTCCAGGCCTTCGAGCTGCATGTTGGTGGGCGTCAGGCCGTGGAAGCGCACCTCGCCGCTCACCGAGCCGACAACGGCTGCCATGGTCTGCTCGCCGAACATGCGTGTGAGGTTGTAGCTATAGTCATCGAACTCCAGCTCGTCGTCGAGCACGATCTCCAGCACCGCGGCCACGGCTTGATAGAACAGGCCGCGCTCCACGGTGTTGTCGTTGTACTGCTGGAACATCTCGACCCGCTCCAACGCTTCTTCATGCTGCTGCAAAGCGAGGTTGATCAGCAGCTTCAGTTCGAGGATGGTGAGCTGTCCCCACACGGTGTTCTCGTCGAACTCGATACCGATCAGGGTAATGATGTCCATGTGGTCATCGAGCTGGCTCTCCTCCAGGCGCTCCAGCAGGTCGGCCAGTTGGCCGTCGTTCAGCGCGTGGAGGTTGAGGATGTCCTCACGGTAATCCAGGGCCATGTTGGTGTTGTCCCAGACCAGGTCGTCCACCGGGTACACCTCGGAGTAGCCCGGCACCAGGATGCGGCACACCGGCGCGCCCAGATCCTCATGTACGGCCACGTACACTTCCTTGCCCATCTCCTCGAGGATGCCGAATAGCGTTGCCGCTTCCTCTTCATTGCTGCCGGAGAAATCCCAGTCGCTGAACTCGACGTCACTCTTGGCGCTGAAGAAGCGCCAAGAGACCAGCCCCGATGAGTCGATGAAGTGCTCGACGAAGTTGTTCGGCTCGGCAACGGCCTGGGAATTGAAGGTCGGCGGCAGGAAGTCGTTCAGGCCTTCGAAGCTGCGGCCCTGCAGCAGTTCGGTGAGGCTGCGCTCCAGCGCCACCTCGAAGCTGGGGTGAGCGCCGAAGGAGGCGAACACGCCGCCGGTGCGCGGGTTCATCAGGGTCACGCACATCACCGGGAACTGCCCGCCCAGGGAGGCGTCCTTGACCAGCACCGGATAGCCCTGGGTCTCGAGCGCCTGGATGCCTTCGAGAATTGCCGGGTAGCGCTGCAGCACCTTCATAGGCACATCCGGCAGCGCCAGCTCCTGCTCGAGGATCTCGCGCTTCACCGCCCGTTCGAAGATCTCCGAGAGGCACTGCACCTGCGCTTCCTGCAGCGTATTGCCGGCGCTCATACCGTTGCTGAGGTAGAGGTTCTCGATCAGGTTGGAGGGGAAGTAGACCGTCTCGCCGTCCGACTGGCGTACGAAGGGCAAGGCAACGATGCCGCGCTCCGTCTTGCCGGAATTGGTGTCGATCAGGTTCGAGCCGGCAAGCTCCCCATCCGGATCGTAGATGGCGCGGGTGTACGCGTCGAGGATGCCCTCGGGCAGCTCATCGTTGGGCCCCGGCTTGAACCACTCCTCGTTGGGGTAGTGAACGAAGGCGCTGTTGGCGATCTCTTCGCCGAAGAATTGGTCGTTGTAGAAGAAGTTGCAGCTCAGTCGCTCGATGAACTCGCCCAGCGCCGAGCACAGCGCGCTCTCCTTGGTGGCGCCCTTGCCGTTGGTGAAGCACATCGGCGAGGCGGCGTCGCGGATGTGCAGCGACCACACGTGGGGCACGATGTTGCGCCAGGAGGCGATCTCGATCTTCATGCCCAGCTCCGCCAGGATGCCGGACATGTTGGCGATGGTCTGCTCCAGCGGCAGGTCCTTGCCCTCGATCCAGGTGTAGGCTTCCTCGTCAGGCTGCACCATCAGCAGCGCCTGGGCGTCCTCGTCGAGGTTTTCCACCGTCTCGATCTGGAAGTCGGGACCGGTCTGCACCACCTTCTTGACCGTGCAGCGGTCGATGGAGCGCAGGATGCCTTCGCGATCCTTCTCGGAGATGTCCTCCGGCAGCTCGACCTGGATCTTGAAGATCTGGTTGTAGCGGTTCTCGGGGTCGACGATGTTGTTCTGCGAAAGCCGGATGTTCTCGGTGGGGATGTCGCGCGCCTTGCAGTATACCCGCACGAAGTAGGCCGCGCACAGCGCGGAGGACGCCAGGAAGTAGTCGAAGGGGCTTGGCGCCGAGCCGTCGCCCTTGTAGCGAATGGGCTGGTCGGTGATGACGGTGAAATCGTCAAACTTGGCTTCAAGCCTGAGATTTTCGAGAAAATTGACTTTGATTTCCATGACGGGCTACCGGTGGGGATGTGTTGCAGGCGCAGGCCGAGGCGCGCAGTCTACCACACGGACCAGGCCCTTTCGGCAACAGCGTCGAGCCCAAGGCGATATTTCTCACTCAGGCGTGATAGCCGCCCTTTCCACCACGCCAGGCCCATTGTCATGAGCTCTACTGCTTTGACCACAGGTTAGAACGCGATGTGCCGTCTCACGTCATGCGACTCCATCCCGAGGCATGGATCTGGAGAGCTTGGCCCCCTCAGAGATCCTCTTCTACCAAAGATTAGAAAAAATAGTGAGGAAATGTCTTTTCACACCCTTTATAACCATATATACACCCGTACTACAGACCCAGCAACTGCCAATAAGATAGATGCCAAACATTGCCTCCCCTGAAAAAACAAGGGACTGGAACCTATTCACATGATCATCAGGAAAAAAATCTGAAGGATAATGATGGAACATGAAGAACATAAGGCCCCAGCCAAAAGAAACAAATATTACAGCATACAAACAGTAATAAAACCATGCTTTTATTGATTTTATAGCTTGATAGGCTATCTCATCCTTTTATTGCAGAAGGACAAAAAACAGCAATCAAATGGGAAGAAAAGAAACTTAGGGCCGCCCCATTGGCAACACTCTGGCCAAACTCACCTTTCACGTACTGCAGTACATTATTAACTCCAAAATCGTAATCGATTGTAAAATCTAATGGAAGCACTAGGAAAATCAAATAAATAGCAGTAGCATAGAGCAATACTGGCTCAGCAACACCCTCACCTACTGTGTAATCTGAAGTTGGCACCACCCTGAAGTTTTTCTTTTTTTGGAATACATTTTTACCAGCCCTTCATGCTCAGAGAATTTCTTACGCCACAACTTCAAGAAGACACTTTAAAGTTTCGACTGCCCCGGCAGCAGAGTTTGCATAGCAGCAAAATTGTTTATCGCGGCCCCTCTGTGAGAAACGCCTCGTGAAAGGTAACGGTGCCTTGGGGAGCATTACCGCCTAAGAGCAGCGCGAAGAAATATTCCGGCGGCACACCTTCATAGACAAGTTCCGCCATATTGCGGAACCCGAACTTGACATAGTACTCGGGGTGGCCAACGAGGCAACATCCTTGAGCGCCGAAATTTCTCAGGCGTGCCAACCCCTCCTCCACCAATGCCTTGCCGATACCCTGGCGCTGGTATTCCGGGAGCACCGACACGGGACCCAGCCCGTACCAGCCCTGGCTGCCGTCCGAGACGGTCACCGGAGAGAAGGCGATGTGCCCTACCAGCCGTTCATCCCGCTCCACCACGAGCGATACCGCCAAGGCATTAGCGGCGCGCAGTTCCTCGATGATGTACTGCTCGGTGTGGCTGCTATGTGGCATCGTCTGGAAGGCTGCGACGGTCACGTCGTGTATCGCGTCGATATCGGCTTCCGTTTCATCGCGGATGAGGAGCTTCGGTTTCATGACTTTGGTCTTGTCTCGTTCTGCCCGGATGTATTTGACCTTACTCTTGCCGCTCCCTATCCAGAATGGACAGCGTGCAATGGTACGGGGCCGTGCAGGAAGGAATCGAGGGGGAGCCTGACTGGAGGGCAAACAAAGTCTACCCGGCAAACAACAAGGTAGCGTTCGTTCGCATCCTTCTTGTTTGCCGGGTAGTTCCCTGCGTACTTATGTCTGTTGCTTCAGAGCCGTCTCAGCGGCTTTCTTTACGCAATTTAACGTTGAGTAACGTTGAAAGCAACATAGACAAAGGGCTAAGACCGAAGGCTGCCCTGGTACTGCATCGCAGAGAGAAATGCCACCAAGTGGCTGAATACGTTGTAACTATAGGTTTTTCGGGCTGCTGTCGTATTGACCAACCCGTTTCAATTCAGCAGAAAGTCTAATACTGCCCTCATGAATGCCTCTGGGAATTCGATGTGGGTCATATGGGCGGCCGGCATGACCGTAAGCTTGGCACCGGGGATGGTGGCGGCCATGGCTTCGCTGTGGCTAACGGTGGTCACCGGGTCATGCTCGCCGGCAATGACGAGTGTGGGGTTCGTGATTAGCGCGATGGTGCGTCGCATGTCGGTGTCGCGAACCGCAGCGTACGAACCGGCCAGCCCCTGCCGATCCATGGCCAGCAGCGTGGTACGAAACGGCTCCACAGCGGCACTCCCGTCCTCAAGCAGACGTATTGGGAACCAGTTATGCAGGAATCTCTCAGCGGTTTCCTGCATGTCCTCCGCCTCGAGCACGGCAGCGATGATTTCGTCCCACTGCCCGGCCGGTCCCAGGTACGAGGCGGTATTGCTCAGGATCAGCCGGTCGATGCGCTCGGGCGCATGAATACCCAGCCACTGCCCGACGAACCCGCCCAGGGAGAGCCCCAGGAAGTGGACTCGCTGGATGTCCAGGCTATCCAGCAGCTCCAGCACATCCCTGCCGAGGCGATCGATGGAGTAGGCTCCAGCCGGTACATACGACTCGCCATGCCCGCGCATGTCGTAGCGCACCACGCGGAAATGCTCGGATAGCTCGGGCACCTGGTGTTCCCACATTCCAAGATCCGTGGCAATGGAGTTTGAAAGTACGAGCACGGGGCTCTCGGCAGGCCCGTCGATGCGATAGGCGATGCGGACGCCATCGCCAGTGGTGAAGAACGAGCGCGTATTGTCGGCGGCATTTGAAGATTGGGAAGCCATACGGGACATATCGAACTCCTCAGGCATTTGCCTTGTGGTGAGTGACCGTTCGATAGTAGTGGCGACACTTAACAGAAAATATTACATAGTTTGATAAGACTCTGTTAATCGAGCTGACAATGAACAGGTTCACGCTGCATGAGCTTCATTGCTTCGTCGCCGTGATAGATGAAGGCGGCTTTCAAGCGGCGGCAGCCGTACTCAACCGCTCGCATGCCGCCGTCTTCGCTGCCTTGGCGAAGCTCGAGCGTCAGTTCGGCATCGCCCTGCTGGACCGGAACGGCTACCGGGTACGACCCACCGAAGCCGGGTTGTCGCTCTACCGGCGTGCCCAGTCGCTGCTAGGGGATGCCGAAGCGCTATCCCTGCATGCCCAGCAAATGGCCATGGGCGAAGAGACCGAGCTCAATGTAGTGATCGGCGATCTCTGCCCTCGTTCGAAGATCCTCGGGTTACTGAGTCGCTTCTTTGCCAAGTTCCCCAACACACGCCTACAGCTCCACTACGAAGCCGTTACCGGGCCCTGGGAACGGCTGCTGAACGGCGAGGCCGACCTGATCCTGCACCGAATCGACAAGAGCGACCTGCAACTGGAGTGGATCGACATCGGCACGGTTTCGTTAGTCCCGGTCGTTGCGCCGGGCTTCCTGCCCTTCCCCATTACGAACGCGATCACGCCGGAGCAGATGCGCGAGCTGACCCAATGCGTGCTGCGTGACACGGCGCAGCACACCGAGCCTCGCAATTACTATGTGGTGGGCGGCGCTTCTCAGTGCAGCGTGGCCGATCACGAGATGAAGAAGGATTTCATCCTGCAGGGCATGGCCTGGGGGCACCTGCCACGCTTCATGATCGAGGAGGAGTTGCGCGACGGCCGCCTGCTCTCCATTGCCGGGCGCCATTTCCCCGGCGCTACCGAAGAACTGGTCGCGGCGCGGCGGCGCGACCGCCCCCATGGGCCTGTCGCCAAGCAGCTGTGGGAGGCTCTTGAAGCGCAGGCACCAGTCATCGAGCGCGAGCTTGCTGGTTAGCCGCGTATCAATGTGGCCCCTGGAGGTACACGGCGCTGCATGCCGTAGCAGTCGCCTGGAGGTGGCTGCTGACCGGGCGGGGTGCCCGTGATACCAGTTGCGACACTCCCCTGGCGCACTATCGCCCGCCCGTTACGTCAAGCAGCGCCCCGGTCGAGTAGGAAGCTTCATCGGAAAGCAGCCAGAGGATGGCGCGAGCGACCTCTTCGGCCTGGCCACCACGCTGCATGGGCACGCCCGCCTTCACCCGCTCGACGCGGTCGGGCTCGCCACCACTGGCGTGGATCTCGGTGTAGATCACGCCCGGGCGCACGGCATTGACGCGAATGCCTTCGCCCGCGACCTCCTTGGCCAGGCCGATGGTGAAGCTGTCGATGGCCCCCTTGGCAGCGGCGTAATCGACGTACTCGTTGGGCGCGCCAAGCCGTGAGGCGATGGAGGAGACGTTGACGATCGCCCCACCCTGCCCGCCGTGCCGGGTCGACATGCGCCGCACGGCCTCGCGAGCGCAGAGGATGCTGCCGACTACGTTGATCGAGAGAACACGGCTCAGGCGTGCGGCGTCCATCTGTTCGACGCGCATCTGCGTTTCCAGGATGCCGGCGTTGTTGACCAGCGCCGTGACCGGGCCGAGCTTCTCGTCAACCTGCTCGAAGAGCCTCACCACGTCGGTTTCGGAGCCGACATCGCCGGCCACGGCAATTGCCTCACCGCCGGCACGAGTGATCTCCTCGGCCACAGCGAGTGCAGCGGCTTCGTTATGGCGGTAGTTGATACACACGGCATAGCCGCTAGCGGCGCCCAGGCGCGCCGTGGCCGCGCCGATGCCTCGGCTACCGCCGGTAATCACTAGAACTTTTTTCAATGGTTCCTCCTGTTGCCCCTGATAGCAGCGCAACCCTGCCGAGATCAGCTTCGGTCAATGATCTTGGTGATCCGTTCGCTGCCGAAGGTGAACTCGGAGATGCCATTCAATTCGATCAGGCTCCCCGCTTTCGGCCCGCCGGGAATGTCCTGAGCCAGGCGACCATGATAATCGATCTCGGCCGTGGCGCCGTCCTGGCTAAAGGTCAGGCTGGTAACGCGCTGCACACGCTCGGAGAAGAATCCCTTGGCATGTTCGGCGAGTTGGCGAAACTCGTCGATGCCGTTGGCCGAGGTAGTGAGTTCGCCGCCCGAGTAATTTTCGAAGCTGACGCCTGGATCAAGTACGACAAGCATTCCGTCAATGTCGAAATGGTTATAGGCGGTGATGTAGCGATCTATCAGATCACGCTTCGTCGATTCGTCCATGAAGTGCTCCTTTCGAGACGCCGGTAATATACCGGCGTTCAGGTGCTGATCGCATTGGTGAAGGTCAGCCGGTTGCCGAACGGGTCGGCTATCGTCATGTCCTGGCTGCCCCAGGGCATCTCTTCCAGACCCGGCATGGCGTACTTGTAATCGGCTGCATGCAGCTGCTGGTGAAACGCCTCGAGCTCGTCGGCTTCGATCCGCAGCGCCGCCCCGGGACTGCAATCGCCGTGGTGCTCGGAGAGGTGCAGCACGCAGCCATCCTTGGAGACTTGCATGTACAGCGGCATGCCTTGCGCGAAGCGGTGCTCCCAATCCACCTGAAAACCCAGGAAGTCGATATAGAATTCCCTGGCTTTGGCTTCATCGAAGATACGCAGGATCGGTGTCGTCTTGCCGAATTTCATTCCACTGAGTCCCTGTTGGGTTTACATCCTATTGAGCCGTATAGCCACCGTCGATTGAATGCACGCTTCCCGTCATGAAGGCAGCACGCTCGCTCAGGAGGTAGGCGACCAGCTCTGCCACTTCCTCTCGGCTGGCCAGCCGCTTCATGGGGTGCTGGCTTGCCATCCAGTTCGTAACTTCCGCCCCCGACTCCATGATTCTTGGCGTAGCGACATAGCCCGGTGCAACGGCGCATACGCGAACGTTGCTTTCGGCCAGCTCCAGCGCGGCCGAGCGGGTCAGACCGATGATAGCGTGTTTCGCCGCGGTATAGGCTCCCATGCCCGCCAACCCCACCAGTCCGTTGGCGGAGGAGATATTCACGATCGCGCCGGCGCCATTATCGAGCATGGCGGGAATTTCGTATTTCATCGAATAGAAGACACCGGTGAGATCGGTTTCGATGACCTCCCGCCATGCGTCCAATTCAATGTCCTGCACCGACACGCCGGCAGGGCCCGTCACGCCGGCATTGTTCACGGCCAAGTCGAGTTTGCCGAAGCGCTCCACGGCCAGCGTCACCGCGTGCTCCATCGCCTCGGGATCGCGCACGTCCGCCTCGAGGGCCAGCACCCGCTCGCCTTGCGGATCGATTCTTTCGCCTACCGCCTGGACGGTTTCGAGACGTCGACTGACCAGAACCAACAACGCCCCGTCTGCGTAGAGCCGCTCGGCTATCGCTTCGCCATTGCCGGCACCTGCACCCGTCACCAGGGCGACTTTACCTGCGAATTCCATATCGCCTCCCAAATTGCCCCAGGCAGAACACGCCATCGGCGCCCATTCAGGCATAGGTCAAAGGCGCCCTTGGCTCAAGTGATGCCCGCTCCAGTACTCTGGGAGCTAAAACGGCTGGCAAGCCCACGATGGCGGCGTCATGGTAAGGATCATACCTAATGCTCTTTCCTGCAAAACATGGACTCAGGAGTCTGGCATCGTCGCTCTGCAGCCCTCATCCTGATACATGAAGCGTCAACCATAGTGGCAGGAATGGCAGGATGTCCGCAGTGAACGATTCTCGTCAATACGAGCCATCAAGCCGTCGGCTTCGCCTGGTTTACGACGGTGAATGCCCGATGTGCCGACGCTACGTTCGCTGGCAGCGCATCCGCACGGACGTCGGCGAACTCGAGCTGATCGACGCCAGGCAGGAGAGCGAAGCGCGCCGGGAGCTCACCGCCATGGGCATCGACCTGGACCAAGGCTTTGCCCTGCAGATTGGCAAACGCTGGTACCACGGTAGCGAAGCCCTGCATCGGCTCAGCCTGCTGGGCACCCGCAGCGGCGTGTTCAACCGCCTGATGTATCGGCTGTTTGCGAGCCCAGGGCGCACCGCGCGGCTCTATCCCTTGCTCAAGAGGTGCCGGAGTGGGCTATTGAAAGTGCTGGGAAAGAGCCCCATCGACAATCTGGATCGCAAGTGAGCCGGATTTTCGATTACGGCTGCTCCGCTATCTTGAAGGTTGGACATAGCCAACCGCCATGAAAGGAGTTCCCATGAGTTCACGTATTCTGATGGTCCTTACCTCGCACGACCGTCTCGGCGATACCGGCGAGCCCACCGGCTTCTGGCTCGAGGAGCTGGCGGCGCCCTACTACGCCTGCCTGGATGCCGGCGCCGAGGTGGTACTGGCCTCGCCCAAGGGCGGCAAGCCGCCGCTGGACCCCAAGAGCGATGCCGAGGAGAGCCAGACCGAGGCGACCCGCCGCTTCCAGCAGGATGACGAGGCCCAGCGAGCCCTGGCCAACACCCATCGCCTGAGCGAGGTCAGCGCCGACGACTTCGACGCCGTCTTCTACCCCGGCGGCCACGGCCCGCTTTGGGACCTGGTGGAAGACAAGGAGTCCATTCGCCTGATCGAAACCTTCTGGGCACAGCAAAAACCGGTGGCCGCCGTTTGCCACGCCCCCATCGCATTGATCCATGCTCGAGATGCCAGTGGCGAGCCAATCATTCGCGGTCGTCAGGTAACAGGTTTCACCAACGAAGAGGAAGAGGCCGTAGGCCTTACCGAGGTCGTGCCGCACCTGGTGGAAGATGCGCTGAAAGCAGGCGGTGCCCACTACTCCAAGGCCGACGTCTTTGCGCCCTACACCCGTCAGGATGGCCTGCTGATTACCGGCCAGAACCCACCCTCCTCCGAGCCGACGGCCCGGCTGCTGCTGGAGGCGCTGGGCAAGTAGACGATACACCGCAAGCCTACCGCTACCGGCCTGCTTCGGCCGGTAGCCTTCCCTTTCACAAGACCTGCCTCTGTTTCACCTCAATTTCGTTCAATACCGCCTTCCTACTGCTGCGGCACGCTTGGTTCATTGCCACCCAGGAGAATGTCGCGATGAGCCTAGCCATGATTCTGCCGATGTCGGCGTTTGCCCTTGCCGCTTCCATCTCCCCGGGGCCGGTGAACCTGGTGTGCCTGAGTAGCGGTACGCGCTACCCCCTCTCTCAGGGGCTGGTATTCGTGACCGGGGCGACACTGGGCTTCGTCGTGCTGTTCGTTGCCGTGGGGCTGGGGCTCTACTCGGTGCTGACGGTAATACCGGGTTTGGATCAGGCGCTGCGCTGGGCGGGGGTGGCGTTTCTGCTCTATATGAGCGTTCGGCTGTTTCGCGACGACGGCCGCCTGCCGGAAGGCGAAGCCCAGCGGGCGCCGGGGTTCATGACGGGGGCGCTCATGCAGTGGCTCAACCCCAAGGCATGGCTGGCGTCGGCCTCGGGCATCGGCGCCTACACCAGCGGCAGTGACCTGCAGCAGGTGTTGCTGTTCGCAGCGCTCTACCTGCCGATCTGCTGGCTCTCGCTGGGCAGTTGGGTCTATGCGGGGGCCTTTCTGCGTCGCTACCTTCATCGACCTGCCGTGCTGATGGCGGTGAACCGTACGCTGGCAGTGCTGCTCGCTGGCAGCTGTGTCTATCTACTGCTCGATTGATGGCTGGCGATACTGATTCGGCGTGGCGGCCACCAAGCGCTTGAAGGTGCGCTGGAAGTGCGGCTGGTCGGCGAAACCGGCGTTCAATGCCGCTTCGGCGATGGGCGTGCCGCCTTTCAGTGCTCGCTGGCCCAGTTGGATGCGGCGGTTGATCAGGTAGGCATGGGGCGTGAAGCCGAAATGACGCTTGAAGGCACGAATCAGGTGGCCGGGGCTGTAGCCGGAGCGCTCGCATAGCTCGTCCAGCGAGATTTCCTCTGCCGCGTGCGCATCCAGATAGGCAGCAAGCTGCTGCAGGCTCGCCGGGGTCTGGGGCAATGGCTGCGCTGGCTGGCCGGCCAGTTCGTGCATCAGGGCCGAGAGGTATTCGACCACGACCGTTTGCTTGTCGAGCAGGTCGCGGGTCGGATCGAGCAGGCAGGACGCCATATGGCAATAGCCTTCATACCACTTGGGCGTGCGTATCACGGCGGTGGTGAAATCCTGCCAGCGCGGCGACGCCAATAATCCCGCCTGGTAGCGTAGTTCGCTCAGCCAGTCGGTATCGACGTAGAGCATCAGGTAGGCCCAGGGCCGATCGTCGATGGCGCTGCAGGCGTGCATCCAGTCGGGATTCATCAACACCAGGGTACCGGCATGCACGTGGTAGCGATCCTCCCGGTAGCGGAAGGTGCTTTCCCCTGCGGTAATGGCACCCAGCGACCAGTGCGTATGGCTGTGCGGTGCATAGCAGACCCTGCGGCCGTCCTCGACCTTGCGCAGTTCCACGTGTGGCATGCGCGGGTCGCGCCAGAACAGGGGCTTGGTGGCATCCGACATGGTGGGCTTCCGAGGGAAATCGAATTCCCAAGATAGCGCTCGCCGGGCGGCACTGCCACTCGCTGTCACCTTTGCAGGGTCGGCACCACTCTGCTAACCAAGAGATAAGGATTCTTGTCGCGACAGGCCCAGTCCAGCACAGGAGGTGCCAGATGGCGGATCATGTCGAGAAAGGAGAAATCTATTTCTTCTATCGTCCCAAGGTGAATGCGGCAAAGGTGCAATCACTCGATGATGTCCAACGCCTGCACGTGGTACTGGTGCCGGACGATCGAGAGGCCGCTCGCCTGCTCCTGGTGGGCAAGAAGCGGTTGCCCGAGATCGTCAAGGGCAAGCCGAAATCTACCGCACGCGAATGGATGATGGTCGATTTGACAGGCAAGCCAAAGTCGATCGGAGAAGCCTTGGCGCCACTGGAGTACGAGACCAAGACTCGCGGCGAGCAGGAACAGGGTGAGGCCATTCCCGCCGGCGAGGGCCGCTACGTGATTTTCGAGCACAGCAACAGCTCGCGCCTGGCCTATCGCCTCACCCGCCCGAGCAAGCCCGGCAAGGCCCAGCAGGAGCTGGGCATTTTGGCCGAGGCCAGCTTCGTTATCTCGGTGCGCAACCCCTCCCTCGATGTGCCCGGCTTTCCTGAGTCCAAACCGAACTATCCCAAGCGCTTGCAGAACAAGTTTGCCGACAAGCGCTGGATCGACATCGACGATAGCCAGTTGCTCGACTACGAGAGCGTCCAGCTACTGCTGATCGGCGCACACGACGATCTTGGCGAGGAGGACGTCACGATCAGCGGCAAGGCGAATCTGTTCCGCACCTTGGGACTAAAAGAGCAGGAATGGCCAACCGAGGCGCTGGAGGGCGGCAGACTCGCCCAGCCGCACATGCAGCCGGAAACTCACGCACCCGCCGGAGACCGCAGCAAGGGTGGCGAGCGTGGCGGCAAGGCGGCCAGCGGCACGGCTTCGGCCGCCGGCATCGCCCAGGCACTCAAGGGAGTAAACTTCCCCTGTGATAAGGCCGAGTTGATCCAGCAGGCCAAGGCCAACCGTGCCGTGGATGAAGTCATCGAGGTGCTGAACGCCTTTCCCGACCGCAAGTACGAAACGGTGGCGGACATCCAGAAAGCCGTGGGAGAGGTGCGCTGATGGCACAGTTCGTTTGTGAGATCTGCGGTGCCACGTTCGAGCAGAAGAGCCGGTACGATCGGCATATGCTCACCTCCCACCCGAAACGGGCCGTGTCGGCCGCCGACCTCGAGAAAGCGCTGCAAGGTATCGATTTTCCCAAGAGGCACGACGAGCTTATCGATGCCGTGCGCGGCGAAGAGCGAGAGGTGCGCGACATCGTCGAAAGACTGCCCGAACGGCAGTATCGCGATGCCGCCGAAGTGGCGAGAGCCTTCGGCGAGCTTCGCACCCACGAGAAGGCACCCGCCAACCAGCCGAGCAAGACCGGCGGTGAGCGTTCGAAGCGGCAATAAGCCGACCGGGCACAGGTTGCCTGCCGGCCGGCAGCGAGCCGTGTTGATGCCAGCCATTCCTGCCAATGTTAGGCTACCGACAAGAGCGTTTAAGCGGCTCATAACTCTAACGAATCTATGTCGTCCTGCCAGCAGCTAGCAGACAGACGACCCAGGCGGGCATGCTAGATATCAGATCTCTTCCAACTCGGGCATGGTCCCTTCTCAAGGCCCCCCACCGTCTCGCTCTGGCGACACTGGTCCCACGCGCCTTCGCCTTTTGCCATACCTTCGGGCTCACGGTCTGGATCGCTCTAGTAGAAGGCAGCGGCTGGAAGTTGATCGGCCCAGGCTTGCTCCTGCTGTTCTGGCCGGCAGTGGCCTATCTCCATGCTGCCAGAGCCCAGAACTCGAAACACGCCGAGTTCAAGAACCTGCTGTTCGACAGCCTGTTGTTCGGCATCTGGTGCAGCGTGCTGGATTTCTACGTACTGGCGACCCTCGCGATCGGCCTGGCCTGCTTCATGAACAACATGGTCGTCGGCGGCCCACGCCGAATGGCGGCTTCCATGGCACTGTTCGCCGGCGGTGCGCTGGGCTGGAGCGCGCTGACCGGGTTCGGCTTTCGACCATACGTCAGCACCGGATTGGATATCTACCAGGGCGCCGGCGCGGTGATATATTTTCTGGCGATTGCCCAGGTGATGTATGGGCAGAATCGCAAGATCGGTCGCAGTATCGTCGAGATCAAGTTCCAGAATCGGGTCTTTCATGCACTGCTCCAGCTTGGTGTCGTGGCCAATCGCGCCTCGAACATCCATACCCTGCTGGACGACTCGCTAGAGCATCTGCGCGCCGATTTCCCGGAATACGGGTTTGCCGTGTTCCTGCAGGAGCGGCAACGCCCCGAGGTGACACGCTACGCGGCCGTCGCCGGCCTTCAACTCGGCCCGGAGGATGAACGACGCCTCGGCAGCCTGTTGGCCACGCTTCATGAGCGACAGGAAAACACCATCAAGCTGCGCGAAACCACCATCGGCGAGCAGCTGTACGCCACACCCATGGCAGGGCGACTCAGCATTTACGATGGGTGGCTGATCGTGCGCGCGCCCAAGCTGGACGGTGCGCTGGAACGCATGCTGACACTGTTCGCCGATCAACTGGCGGCAGCCACCGAGAACAAGCTGCTCCATCTGGAGCTGAAGAAGACGGCGGAACGCGATGGCCTGACCGGGATTTACAACCGTGGCTTCTTCGAATCGGCGCTGCAATTGAGCATTCAGGCCAAGGCACAGCCACCGGGTCTGGATTTCGCCGTCTTGATGATGGATGTCGACGGGCTCAAGAAGGTCAACGACCAATATGGCCACGTAGCGGGCGACCAGCTGATCACCGCCGTTGCCGAGCGCTTGAAGATGCAGTGCCGCGAAGATGACGTCCTCGCACGTTATGGCGGAGACGAGTTCGTCATCCTGTTCCCTTCCGCGGACCTGTCGGCACCCAATCGCGTCGCCGCCTTGATCAGGGCTCACCTGGAAGGCCAGCGATGCATCATCACCCCCACACACGGCGAGAGCGTGGAGGTGGAGCTTCGCTTGAGCATGGGCACAGCCAGTTCCACTGAAGTGCCCGCCCAGGAGGTGCTTACCCTGGCGGACAATCGCATGTACGACGACAAGACCCAGCGCCGCAAAGCAAGAGCCCTCGGGTGAATGGGCTCATGTCATAGCTTTGGCAGCCGCTGAGCATACCTTTCGGCGGCTGAGCCCGAGGGTTAAGAAAGCTATGAGCCCGTAGGCCAAGGCGGCAGCCCCAAACGCCCAGGAGTAGCCTGCTATTGTGTCGGTTTGCGTCGCTGCAACCGACATCAATACGGCAAGCCCAACGGTTGGCCCAAGCTCCATGGCTGTATTCATCACTCCTCCGGCAAGCCCTGCCTGCTCTTGCGGTACGTTTATCGTCGAAAGTACCGCTGAGCCGGAGAAAACCATCGAAATACCCGCCGCCAGCAGAACTTGTCCGGGCAGAAGCACGCTCACATAGGCGGTATCATGAGCGATTGCCGTCAGCACTGCGAGACCTATGCCAGCAATGACAAAGCCTCCGCAGCTGACGCCGGCCGCACCGCAGCGCTCTACCAGCGATACGGCAATATGGTTTGCCGCCACCAAGGTGATGGCAAAAGGCAAGAACGCCAGCGCCACTTGCAGCGTCGACCAGTCGCGGACTTGTTGCAGGTAAAGCGTGAGTACGAATTCGATCAGCACCGAGCCGGCGGCAGCCAACAGCATTCCGACGAGCCCGGCGATACGGCACGGCTCTCGGATGAAGCCGGACGGCAGCAGCGGATGACGAACTCTACGCTCAACCATTAAAAAACCGACCAAGAGCGCAATGCCAACCATGAGAGGACCGAATACGCGAACGGAGGCCCAGGCATAGTTCCCGCTAGCGATCAGGCCGTAGCTGGTCAGGGCGACTCCCAAGGTGGCGAGTATTGCACCAAGTGGATCGAGCCCGAGATACTCTATCTTGCGGCGTTCCTTCGGCAACCTCCCCCGGGTCAGCACGAACGCGGCTACTGCAACCAACACCGGAACGCTGAACATCCAGCGCCAGGAGAGCCAGGTCGTCACGATGCCTGAGGCGATAAAACCCAGTAGCGCACCGAGTACGGAGACACCTCCCCATACGGCCATGGCCTTGCCGTAGGCCGCTGGTTCAGGAAAGAGCCCTCGCAGTAGTGACATGGCGGCAGGCGCAGCGAAGGCTGCCCCCACCCCCTGCGCAAAGCGCACGCTGACGAGAAACTCGAAGGAGGGCGCCAGCGCGGCTCCCAGCGAGGCACTGCCGAAGACGGTCAGCCCGAAGTAGAAGATTCGTTGCCCGCCGAAGCGGTCCGACAAGCGACCACCAAACAACAACAGCCCGCTGAACGACAACCCGTAGGCTACCTGTAGCAGGAGCAGCTCCGCGGGGCCAAGCAAGAATTCCAGTCCTAACCTGGGCAGTGGCACCATGATGAGCGCGATCGTGAAAATAAGCGTCGCCTGTACCGCAGCCAGCACTCTAAACACGAAATCTGCTTCAGACGGGCTTTTGCCATCCTTAGGTGAAGAACTCAGACCCATTTCGTTCCTCCTCTTATGCGTTAAGCGCCCCGAGTCAGACCGAGGCGGTAAAATTAACTTCAGCTTGGCGGGCTTTCAGCTAGGTAAGCTGTGCCCAGGCATTCGCCGCCAGAAAGAGGCCAATGGCAAAGGAGGTATGTGCAGCAAGGCTTTTTACTTGATTGATACGCGGTTTTGGAGTGCGCATGCCGGCAACGCCAATACCGAAAGCCGGCTGCATGATGAAGAAGGGAACCACGACAGTGCCAATACCGATGACCAACGCCGGCCCCAGCGTGGGGTTGCGCACCCATTCCAATCCCCAGAATGAAATCAACAGGGCGGCAAAGACGATGCCGATGGCGTAGTGCACGATCCAACCCCAGGCACGCTCACCGGCAACGGGCGGTGCCGCCATGATGGAATCGTGACGGAATCGGCCTCGCAGAAAGTGGCCTAGCCATCTTGCCACCAAGGCATAATCAAGAGGGGGTGCATTGAATATACGCTTCTGAATCCATCCCCATAAGTCCATCACTAACGTGGCGCCAATACCAATCACCACGGAATGCAGGAGTATTTTGTCAACTTCGTGCATGATTAAACCCGCCCCTTTGTATACGACGGTTTCAATGTACGAATTCAAGTAAACTTGAGGTCAAGCGTGAAAACCCTGGATATCGCAGAAGTCTCCCGGCGCTCCGGCCTGCCGGCCTCTACCCTGCGTTACTACGAAGAAAAAGGTCTCGTTCGCTCGGTGGGGAGAAACGGCCTGCGGCGGCAGTTTGGTGAAAACGTTCTGGAGCGATTGTCGCTGATTGCGCTCGGGCAGAACGCGGGCTTCACCCTGGAGGAGATCGGCGCCATGCTTGATGGTAAGGGCGGGCCCGATATCGATCGCGCTAAGCTCATCGCCAAGGCAGACGAACTGGACCGAGCGATTCGACGGCTGACAGCGATGCGGGATGGCCTGCGCCATGCTGCTGACTGCCCTGCTCCCAGCCATATGCAATGCCCGACTTTCCAACGCCTGTTACGCCACGCTATGCGGCCCGCTCGAGAGCGGCGAAAGCAGTGAGCGACACCATGGAAACATTCGATCTTGGCGTCGTGAGCGCCCCCTAAGGGTGCCAGCCGACCAACGAATTCATACGGAGAGTATCAACAGTGGATCGGTTATCGACGTTACTGTCGCAGTTCGGCGTACGTGCGCGCCTCTTCCATAGCGGCACGGTTTGCAGCGTCGCGTCGATAGACGATGCTGGCCACGGATATCTGCATCTTCTGCAGGGCGGCACCGTTACCTTGCGCAGCCCCAAGGCGCCGGACGTGCTGGTCACGAGCCCAAGCCTTATGTTCCTGCCACGCCCCCTCCCGCATACGATGATCGCGACCGACGCAGACCCCGCCAAGCTTCTGTGCGCCTCACTCGCCTTCGACGGTGGCGAGAGCAACCCGCTATCGGCTTCCCTTCCCGATCGCCTGGTGCTCGCCCTGGATGAGTTGCCCATGCTGGCCGAAACCCTCAGGTGGCTGTTTGAGGAAGCCGCCGCAGAGAACTGCGGCAAGGAGGCGGTGCTCGACCGCCTGTTCGAGTTGCTGGTGATTCAGCTGTTGCGGCATCTGCTGGCTCACCAAGGCCTTCCACCGGCATGATGGCCGGGCTTGCCGACCCGCGCCTGTCTCGCTCCCTGGTACAGATGCACAACTCGCCTCAGCGAGCCTGGACGGTGAGCGAACTCGCAAAATGAGTCGAACATGTCCCGTGCCAGCTACGCAGCGCACTTCCGCACCGTCATGGGCCAAACGCCTGCTGAATACTTGCTGAGCTGGAGGATCAGTCTGGCCCAGAAGCGTTTGCTTCAGGGCCGGCCTATTGCATTGATTGCCGACGAAGTGGGTTATGAAAGCCCTTCGGCACTCGCCCGGGCCTTCCGCCGAAAAACGGGTAACAGCCCACGCGATTGGATGAAGGCTCTCAAGTCTGCCGATCCGCAGAGCGCGTGAGCGAGGCGCAGCGAAAACGCATGCAGCGCACGCGTTCCATTGCCTTTCGGTATATCAGCCAAACGGCCCTGCGCTGGCAGGGCCGATGGAGATGAGGCTTACTTCCGCAGGAAGGCCAACAGGTCCTGGTTGAGCCGCTCCTTATGCGTATCGGCCAGGCCGTGCGGCGCGCCTTCGTAGACGATCAGCTCGGCATTCTCGATCAGTGCCGCCGATGCCCATGCCGAGGTGTCGAGAAGGACGATCTGATCGTCGCCACCGTGGATCACCAGCGTAGGCACGTCGAATTTCTTCAGGTCGTCGCGGAAATCCGTCGCCGAGAAGGCTTTGATCGAGTCGTAGGTGTTCTTGTGGCCAGCCTGCATGCCCTGCACCCAGAAGGACTGGATCAGGCCCTGGGAAGGCGTGGCGCCAGGCCGGTTGTAGCCGAAGAACGGCCCCGATGCGATATCCAGATAGAGCTGCGAGCGGTTCTCCAGCGATGCCTGGCGTAGGCCGTCGAAGACCTCGATGGGAAGGCCATCGGGGTTACTCTCGGTCTGGAGCATCAAAGGCGGCACGGCAGCCACCAGGACGGCTTTCTTCACACGATCCGTACCGTGGCGCCCGATGTAGCGTGCCACTTCACCGCCACCGGTCGAGAAGCCGACCAGGGTGACATCCGTGAGCTCCAGTGCTTCGAGCACCGCCGCGAGATCGTCGGCGTAGTGGTTCATGTCGTTGCCTTCCCAAGGTTGGCTGGAGCGTCCATGCCCGCGGCGATCATGGGCGACGACACGATAGCCCTGCGAAGCCAGGAACAGCATCTGCGATTCCCAGCTATCGGAGTTCAGCGGCCAACCATGGCTGAAGGCAACGACCTGGCCGTCGCGCGGCCCCCAATCCTTGTAGTAGAGGCTCACACCGTCCTGGGTCGTTACATGAGTTTCAGAAAGCTCGGTGCTGCCGAGCACCGGGGCACCGCTGTTGGTGGGTTGGGTGGCGTCGGCGGCAACGGAAGTGGCAAGGGTCAGTGCGGCCAGGGCCAAGGCGCGATTCAATGTGTTCATGGTCGTTCCTCGATAGGTTAAAGCTAAGCGGCTAGGCGGTAAGCGCTAACCACAACGCAATGCTATCTATCGAGGCCGACCTTTCGGCTGCAAATCATCCGCAAAATGATGCAGGTCGTCTAGCCGTTCCTAGCCCGCCGCGCATCACCGATCCATGCAAGCGACGGATTACCGGCCGGTAACCTTGAACGCCAAGTCGTAATTGTTCAGCAGCGGCGGCATCGGCTTGCTGCTGAGCAGACGCGTTGGCGGCTCCAAACGGTACTCTCTGCCCTGAAGCAGCCTGGCCAACATGAGACTGGTCACCAGCAGTACCACGTGCCGCCCGGGGCAGATACCGCTGCCGCCGCTGAACGGAATCATCGGCCAGTTCCCCACTTCGCCCGGCTGCAGCCAGAGATCGGGATCGAACAGATTGGCATCGTCCAGGTAGCGGTCGTCGCGGTGAAAATAGGGGGCCAACAGCAATACCGAAGTTTCTGCCGGCATCGTGCCGTTCTCCCACTCGGTCTCTTCGGTGGTCTGGCGCAGTACCAGAGGCGTAGTGGGCCACAGCCGCAGCGACTCGAGCACGCAAGCGCGAAGGAAGTCGAGCTTGGGTGCTCGCTCCAGGTCGTGCTCGGTGATCTCGACCTGGGCCCGCTCGGTCTGATTGGGATGCGCAGCCAGTAGTGCCAAGGCACGGAAAGTCGTCATGCCGGCAGGGTCGAAGGCAAACAGGTATTGCGGCACCTGATGCTCCGGCTGGGTGTTGGCGTTGGTCGAAGCCCGTGCAATCTCGGCGGCCAGGCTGCCCGCCTCTCCCCGCTTGAGGTAGGTACGGAGGCGCTCATGGAAGGCATCCTGCAGGCGGTCGTGTCCCGGATGCAGGAAGGCCCAGTTGCCGGCAGAGCGCAGCTTCTCCAGCATTTCGGTCAAGGCGCGGTCATCGCGCGCGGTATCGCCCAGTACCACACGCCGCACCACGCGGTTCCAGGTTGCCTCGAACATGCTCCAGTCGAGCTTGCCGTGGTGCCGCTCCACGAAGGTGAGCAGCTCGCTGGCTTCCTGCTCGACTACCTGGGCAAATCGCGCGCCCAGGCCATGCACGGGACA
This sequence comes from Billgrantia bachuensis, assembly GCF_011742165.1. Classification (GTDB taxonomy): domain Bacteria; phylum Pseudomonadota; class Gammaproteobacteria; order Pseudomonadales; family Halomonadaceae; genus Halomonas; species Halomonas bachuensis. The sequence goes on from NZ_JAAQTO010000039.1 coordinate 74,999, forward strand.
TCCGCTCTGCAATACTTCCTCATTGAAGCGGCGGCGCTCGGCGCGTTCGGGCCCGTGGGAAACCAGCGCCATGTCGGGCTCGAAGTGCTCCAGGGCTTTCTGCTTGGCCCATTCGGCGGTGGCGAAGGGCTCGGGCGTCTCGTTGAGCACACGGTTGGCGTGGTCGGGGTCGAGCACCAATGCCATGGGTTTGCTCTTGGGAGTGTTCAGCATCAAGGGGCCAGGACCATACTTCTCGTTGAGCTTTTGCAAGCGGCGAATACTGCGCTTGTCCAGGCCAAGCTTCTCGACCACACCCACCGCCATGGGGCGACGGATGATCACCCCCTTGGCGATGTTGGGAACGAAAACATTGCCCACCACCGCCAAGGTCTCGCCTAAGGTTGCCGTAGGCAAGCTGCCATGTACCGAATCCCTAGCCATCGCTCGCTCCTTGAATTGCCTTTCCTACCGGCAGTCTAGTCGCGGAGAAGCCATAAGCCTTTGTTTCCAACAAAAAATTACAAGCATGGCAGTTAAGCAATAGCGCAATGGATACGGCAATGCTGCTAGACCAGCTCTGCGGGTTGGAAAGTCTGGGTAATGGTCTCGTATGCGGTACTCAGGGCGCCCTGCCTCATCTCATCGCCCATGGCCACTCCCTCGGCGCGGATCACGCTGACATCGTCGATACCGATGAAACCGAATACGGCACGCAGGTAGCGTTCCTGGAAGTCGTTATCGACGCCCGGCCCTTGCGAATAGATGCCACCACGCGAGGAGGCAACGATCACCTTGCGCCCCCCGGCCAGCCCCACCGCGCCGTTTTCGGTATAACGGAAGGTCTTGCCGGCCTGGAGAATTCGATCCAGCCACGCCTTGAGCTGGCTCGGAATGGTGAAGTTGTACATCGGCGCACCGATCACGATCACATCGGCCGCCAGAAACTCCTCCAGCAGCGTCTCCGTCAGCACTGCCTCCTCGCGCTGGCGCGCGTTGCGCTCCCCCTCGGCCAGACCGGCCCCGGCCAGAATCTCGCCGGAGAGGTGGTCGGGTGCGTCATTTATCAAGTCGCGGTACACGACATCGAGCGTAGGCGTGGTGGCACGCAGCTGTTCGACGATGCGGGCGGAAAGCTGGCGAGTGACGGATTGATCCTCGAACAGCCCGGAATCCAGATGCAGCAGCTTCATGAGTAGCTCCTCCGATGGGTTGCAGGCGTGACTTACGCCTCTGCGGTCCACCTTAGGGGCTTTCCATATCTGCAACTAGATAGCGCTTGTTGAAATCATTGTTCCAATAATAAGACGATCAACATCCGCAAACGGAGATATGGCATGCAGGATCTCAACGATCTCTATTTCTTCGCCCAAGTCGCCGAGCACGGCAGCTTTACCGCGGCGGCGCACGCCCTGGGTATGCCGAAATCCACGCTCAGCCGCCGCATCGCTCGGCTCGAGGAGCGGCTGGATATCCGTCTGCTTCACCGGACCACGCGACGCCTGACCCTGACGGATATCGGCCGTGCCTACCTGGCCCACTGCCAGGATCTGCTGGCGGCGGCGGAAGCGGCTGAGAGCGTCGTCGAGCAGGTGCAGGGGGAGCCACGCGGGCGGGTCTTGATGACCAGCCCCATCTCGATTTCCCAACCGCTGCTGGCGCGAGCCCTGCCCGAGTTCATGGATCGTTTCCCCAAGGTAGAGGTGGAGCTGGACGCCACCAACCGACGGGTGGACCTCGTAACCGAAGGGGTGGATCTCGCCATTCGCGTTCGCCTACGCCTCGAGGATTCGTCGCTGGTATCGCGTCGATTCGCGGTCAGCCCCGCCATGCTGGTGGCAAGCCCGAGGCTGGTGGAACGCCTCGGCATGCCGACGGACCCGCACGACTTGAAGCGTTTCCCTAGCCTCTCGATGCGATTTGCGGAGGGTCGCCATGTGCAGGAGTTCACCGATGCTGACGGCAACCGAACGCCGGTCTCGCTATCGCCTCGCCTCGTGACCGATGACATGAGCGTACTGCACGATGCGGCCATCGCCGGCATCGGCGTCGTGGTGCTGCCGACCTTCATGTGTCGCCAGGCGCTGGCGGCTGGCGAGCTGCTCTGGCTGCTACCGCAATGGCGTCTGCCCCGGGGGCAACTGCACGCGGTGTATCCGTACCGACGCGGGCTGCGCCCGGCGGTACGCCATCTTATCGACTTCCTGTCGGAACGGCTGCCGGAGCTTGCCGCAGAGACGGGGATTTCAGAGGTATGCCCGGCACCGAGCTTCGCATTAGACGCTTCTGCCGAAGCCGGCATGGCAAAGCCACCGGAGGTGTAGCAGAGCAAGGGTCCAAGCTGGCTCTCCCAGCTTATCGGTGAGCTTGGCGATTAAAAAACCCGAGCCGGTCAGGGCTCGGGTATAGAGGAACGACTGCCGACAGGCCTTCGGTTGCTAGAACTCGCTCCAGTCCTCTTCCGCCGTGGGGCGCTGGCGGGAACCCGTCGGCTTGGGATCGGTCAGCCGAACGAGCTGATGCGGTGCCGCCCTTTCTCCCTCCTTGCCGCTTCGTTGCTCTCCCTGCGCACCGGGCTGGCGGTCATTCCGTGCCGGCGTCGAGGTGGCCCGCTCGTCAATGCGGAAAGTGGCGATAAGCGCAGCGAGGCGACTGGCCTGCTCTTCAAGCGAGGCAGCAGCGGCACTGGTCTGCTGCACCAGCGAAGCATTCTGCTGGGTGACCGAGTCCATCTCGGTCAGCGCCGTGTTGATCTGCTCGATACCACTGTTCTGCTCCCGCGTGGCAGTGGAAATCTCCCCCATCAGGGCGCTGACCTGGCGAATCGATTCGACGGTTTCGTTGATCGTCTCGCCGCTGCGCTCGGCCTGCTCGGCACCGCTGGCCACTCGTGTCGTGGTGTCCTCGATCAGCTTACGGATCTCCTTGGCGGATTCCGCGCTGCGGCTGGCCAGGGAGCGCACTTCGCTTGCCACCACGGCGAAGCCACGGCCCTGTTCCCCTGCCCTGGCTGCCTCGACCGAGGCGTTCAGCGCCAGAATGTTGGTCTGGAAGGCAATCGAGTCGATCACACCGATGATGTCGTTGATGCGACGGGCACTCTCGGCGATTTCACGCATCAACAGCACGGTGCGCTCGACTTCCTGCCCACCGGCCTCGGCTGTCTTCGACGCCGCAGCGGAAAGGCGATCAGCCTCGATCGAGGTATCGGTGTTCTTGCTGACGGTGGAGGCCATCTCCTCCATGCTGGAAGCGGTTTCCTGCAGTGCCGAAGCCTGCTGCTCGGTCCGGGATGAGAGATCCTGGCTGCCCGAAGCGATCTCGCCGGCACCGGTGAAGACGTTGTCACTGCTTTCGTGCAGCGAGACCACTAGTGTCTTGAGTTTCTCCTGCATGCGGCCCAGAGCGCTGTACAGCTGGCCGATCTCGTTGCGACCACGATCCTCGATACGTGCGGTCAGGTCGCCATCGGCGATACGCTCGAAGTGGTCGATGGCTTCCCGCAGCGGGGTCACCACCACACGCATCAGGGCAACGCGAATGAGGAAGGCGGCCACCAGCGCCGCCACCAGCAGCGTCGTGGCGGTGATCGCCACGCGCCGATCCAGGGTCTCGATTGCTTCGATATCGTTGATGGCGCGCTCGTCGATGTAATGGATGAAGGCGTCCATGGCCTGTTCGAGCTGCGTGCCCAGCTCGGCCAGTTGCTCCTGGCTGCGCTGTACCTGGAACGGCGCAGCGTCCAGCAGCGGCACCAGGCCCTCGTTGACGAGCGCCTCGTAAGCCTCGGTAATGGCCACCACGTGTGGCGTGCGGGTATCTGCGGGATCGAGGGGCACTTCGCGGAATTCGGCGAAGCGCTGTTGTGCCGCTTCAATCGCGGCGGCTGCCAACAGCTGATTCTCCCCCGCCTTGTCCGGGTTGCCCTGGGTGCTCAGGCTGGCGTAGCGGTCCAGGAAGGTCTGCGCGCGCAGTACGTTGACCTGTGCGCGGTTGGCCGTGTCGGCCAGCTTCATGTTGGTTTCTGCCAGCTCGTGCAGGGCAGCTTCGCCCTTGGCATTGGAGTAGAACCCCAACCCACTGATCAAGCCGATCATCAGCACCAGGACAACTAATGCTGCTGTCAGGCTCCATTTGATGGATACATTCTTCATCGCTAGCCCCTTGCATGGTGCGTTCTGGTTTTGGTTTTTGGTGTTTCTCCTTTCAATCGGCAAAAGAGTCGAAAAGTTGAGGCACGAAGGGGGCCATAAGACGACTTTTGGCTAATTGCATTGTTGTATGGATAGAGAAAGTTGGAATATGTGCATTTACTTTGGCTCGCCATTAGCAGCCACAAGCATGACCAGGCGCATAAACGCTATGCTGTGAACCAACAGGAGTCTTGCATTAGACAAGGATGAGCCAATGAGAGAAAGGATGCAGGCCCCACGAGACACAGAACCGGATGAGCCCACGGAACCGCACAATCTCGTCGAGCTGATGCGCGCCATAGAGTCCATCGATACGCCATCGGGGCGGATCCGCTTCGACGAGGTGCTCGATGCCATCGGCCGGCGCGCATTCGGCCCGCTGCTGCTGTTGGCTGGGCTGGTCACGCTGATGCCCATCGTCAGCGGTATCCCGGGCGTGCCCACGCTGATGGCCTTGTTCACGCTGCTGGTCTGCGGGCAACTGCTCGCTGGCCGTCGCACCTTCTGGCTGCCGGGATGGCTGCGCAATCGCACGCTACCCAGCGACAAGGTACACAAGGGGCTCAAGTGGATGTACAAGCCGGCCCGATGGATCGACCGGCTGCTTAACGCACGCATTACTTTCATGACCGGCAAACAGGGTATACGCCTGACCGCCTTGGCGTGCTTCGTGCTGGCCCTGGCCATGCCCCCCATGGAGCTGATACCGCTGACGGTCAATATCGCCGGCGTAGCCCTGACGCTGTTCGGCTTGGCGATCATGGCTCGGGATGGACTGCTGTCGATCCTCGCCTTCATCATCACCGGTACCAGCCTGTTCGTCATTATTTACAATCTGCTGTAGGAGTGGCCCATGCTTGCGCTCGAACGCCTGCAGTCCGCCCAGCGCCTCATTGCCGACACCCTGCTCCCCACGCCGCTGGTCCTTGATCATGTCCTGTCGGACCAGATCGGCCGACGAGTGTGGCTCAAGGGAGAACTATTCCAGCGTACCGGTTCGTTCAAGTCCCGCGGCGGCCTGCACTGGGTGCGCACCGCCAGCCGAGGAGAGCTGACCGGCGGCCTGGGTGCGGTGTCGGCGGGCAATCACGCCCTCGGGCTTGCTTGGGCGGCGGGCCAAGCCGGTGTGCCGGTCACGATCGTGATGCCCGAGAACGCCAGCCGGTTCAAGGTAGATGGCAGCCGCAAGCTGGGCGCCGAGGTGATCCTGTACGGCGACATCAATGCCGCCTGGGAGCGAATGCATGAGCTGGTGACAGAACGCGGCCTGACCCTGGTACACCCCTATGATGACGAACGCATCATTGCCGGCCAGGGTACCGTCGGGCTCGAGATCCTCGAGCAGGCACCCGAAGCCACAGCCATTCTCTGCCCGGTGGGCGGGGGTGGGCTGATCGCCGGGATCGGCTCGGCCGCCGCGGCGCTACGCCCCGAGTTGGCGCTGATCGGTGTGGAGCCCTGCGGCGCCGCCAGCATGGCCCACGCCTGGACCCAGGGCGGTGCTTCACGGTTGGAAAAAGTGGATACCTGCGCCAAGAGCTTGGCTGCCGCCATTGTCGGCGTACATACCTACCCGCTGTGCCGCGAAACCACTCGGGCCCTGGTGCAGGTCGACGATGCCGCCATTGGCCACGCCATGCGCCACCTGCTCTACCAGGCCAAGCTGATGGCCGAGCCCGGCGCCGCCGTGGGTGTGGCCGCACTGTTGGAAGAGTCGGTCGCGCTGCCGCCCGAAGGCGATATCGTGGTGGTGATTACCGGCGGCAACATGAGCCGGGAGGAGCTGGACCCCTTCCTTTGATCCCAGCTGCTTTCCCGCCACCGCATCATGCCAGAATGAAGTAGACACAGGCTGCGGTGAGCCCACCCATCGTCCAGTTGAAGATACGCCAGGCGCGCGGCGTGTCGAGCCACTGGCCGATGGCCATGCCGAAGCCCGCCCACAGCGCAATGCAGGGTAAGGCCACCAGCTCGGCAAAGCCGGCCAGCATCAGCGCATTGACGAAGGTGTCGCCACCCTTGGGTAGGAAACCCGCCATCAGCGCCAACCCCATCACCCATGCCTTGGGGTTGGCGAACTGGAACGCGGCCGCCTGCCAGAAGCTCAAGGGCTTCCCCTCACCCCGCACGCGCAGATCAGGCGGTGGTGCCGTGGCAATCTTCCAGGCCAGATAAAGCAGGTAGGCGCTGCCCAGCACGCGCAAGGCCAGCTGCACCGCGGGATAGCGCTCGAAGATCAGCCCCAACCCCAGGGCGATACCGGCGAACAGCAGGAAGCAGCCGCCCAGGATGCCGAAGATATGCGGCAAGGTACGCATGAAGCCGTAGTTGGCTCCCGAGGCCGTGAGCATCACGTTGTTGGGCCCGGGTGTGATGGTCATCGAGATCATGTAGAGGGCCGCCGGCCCGAGGAACGCCAGAGCTTCCATGTCATTGAACCCATACAATTAAGAAATTCGATTGGATAGCGAGCACAATTGTCAGCATAATGAGTCAAAATATTCCGTCAAAGGTTTTATTGTCACCATGACAATGTGGATTCCACAGCTAGCCGAAGATGGCGTTCGCTACCGCGCCATAGCCGAGTCCATCGCCGTGGCCATTCAGGCCGGCGAACTCTCTGCCGGGCAGAAACTTCCTCCGCAACGCCGGCTGGCCGACCGACTTGGAGTCACCGTCGGTACCGTGACCCGGGCCTACGCCGAAGCCGAGCGCCAGGGCTGGGTGACCGCACGAGTGGGTAGCGGCACTTTCGTGCGTGGCAACGAGGCCGCTTCAGGCCAGGATTTCCTCGCCAGCCGCCCCATCGAAAAAGGCATTATCGACCTCAGCCTGAGCCTGCCGCCGCCGCATCCGATGCGTGCTGCTTCACTCGGGCGCGTGCTGCACGAGATTGCCGACGACGACCTGCTGCTGCAGCGTGCGGTGGAATATCAGCCGGATCGTGGCGTGCCCGAGCACCGCGAGCGATTGGCCGCCTGGATGTGCGAGCTCGGCATGCCCGTCGATGACGAGGCCCTGCTCGTCACCCAGGGCGGACAGCACGGCATCAGCCTGGCGTTGCAAGCTCTGGCACGGCCTGGCGAACGCATCGCCGCCGACGTGCTCACCTACCCCGGACTGATCAGCGCTGCGCGTCAGGCACACCTGAAAGTAGCGGGCGTACCGATGGACGATCAGGGCATGGACATGGATGCCCTCGCCCGGCTCTGCGCACAGCAGCAACCACCAAGGCTGGTCTATGTCACACCGGACCAGAACAATCCCACCGGGACGCCACTGAGCGAAGTCCGCCGCGAACGCCTGGTGACGCTGGCACGCCGCCACGATTTCTGGATCGTCGAGGATGGTGTGCAATACCTGCCCGAGTCGGAGCGCGGCACGCCGCTCTATCGTCTGGCTCCGGAGCGAACCCTGTTCATCTTCAGCACGTCGAAGGTGCTGGCCGGCGGGCTGCGTATCGGCACCTTGGTGGCTCCTGCCATGTTGCGCGAACGCCTGGGGGCGACGCTGCGCGCCCAGAACTGGATGGTACCGCCGCTGATGGTCGAGGCGGTGTGCCGCTGGGTGACCAGCGACGATAGCCGCGCCCTGCTCGATTGGTTGGTTCAGGAACTGGGCGAACGCCAGCAGCTGGCACGACAGCGTTTGGCCGGCTACACCACTAGCGGCAGGCTCCACGGCAACAATCTGTGGCTGCCGCTTCCCGAAGGGCTACGCAGCGCGGTCCTCGTGGAAGCGCTGGCGCAACGTAATGTGCTGGTGAGCAGCGCCGAGCCTTTCTGCGTGGGCAGTGAACCCGCCCCCCAGGCGCTGCGACTATGCCTCAGCGCCGCCGCCTCACGCGAGGCATTGGCCCAGGCGCTCGACACGCTGGCCGAACTGCTCGCGGAGCCCCCCGCCGCGCCATGGCAAACGCTTTAGGCAGCACAGGACTCCTCAGGACAGGCGCAACCTCAGCCCGCGAAAGCGACGCCGGTACTGACTGGGTGTCAGCCCGACGCGGCGACCGAACAGACGGCGGAAAAAGCTGGGGTCGGCATAGCCGAGCTGCTCGGCGATGGCCTCGATCGGTTCGTCGCCCTGTTCCAGCAGTTGCTTCGCTTCCTCGAGACGCAGGGTGTGCACGTAATCCATCGGCGTCATACCCGTTGCTGCCTTGAAGCGGCGCATGAAGGCACGCTCCGACAAGCCGCTGAGCGCCACCATGCCGGCCACCGGCGAATGGTCGTCATAGTTCTGGGCGACCCATACCTGGCAGCGTGCAACGCAGGCGTCTTCCACTTGGCGCGAGCTGCTTAGCACGGCATAGGGCTGCTGTCCGTCGTGGTGCCAGTCTATGAGGTGAACCCGGGCCAGGCGCATCGCCTCGTCGGTGCCCACCAGGCGTGCCACCAGGTAGAGGGCAAGATCGAACCAACTGGTACCGCCGCCGGCCATGATCAGCCGCTGCCCCTCACCGCTGGCCACCAGAATGCGATGCGGATGCACGCGCACGCCGGGATAGCGTCGCGCCAAGGCCTCGCAGTAAGCCCAGTGAGTGGTGGCCTCCTGCCCCTCCAGCATCCCCGCTTCGGCCAGCAGCATGGCGCCGGTGCAGGCCGCCGCCAGCAGCGCGCCCTGGGCATGACAGTCACGCAGCCAGGCGATCTCGGCATCATAACGCCCCGTCAAGGACTCTTCCGGGGCAATGAACAGGTCCGGAATGCAGGCCGCCGTAAGCGGCGGGCACGCCTGCAGGCTGCTGTCGGGCTGGATCCAGGCGCCGTTCGGCGCACGAAAGCCTTCACCGCTGCGCGAGACGATCAGCGGACGCAGCAGCGGCGCGCCCATTTCCCCGTGAATCAGCAGGTTCCAATCCCGTCCCGCCGAGCCGAACAGGTCGTACATGCCGTACAACGTCGAGGCGGTCGCTTCGGGCGTGGCCAACAGAGCAATGGTCAAAGGCTGGCCAGCTTCGATATCGCTCCCCATGACCGAAAACTCCCGTTTGCGTCGCTTTGCTCTTGCGTGGTGTCGAGCCGGCGGTCGTAACGTGGCCATGCACGATCACAACAACACGACACGAAGGAGAGCCACCATGTGCGACGTCCCCACCCTCGGCACCGCCGACACCCGTCACGAGACCACGGCTGAAGCTTTCGAGGAGCGGCTGGTAAACGCGCTCAACGAAAGCGGCCTGATGCTACTGCTCTCGCTCGGTCATCGCACCGGCCTGTTGGCGGCCATGGCCGGCGCCGCACCGGAAACCAGTGCGGCCCTGGCCGTGCGCACCGATCTCGACGAACGCTACGTGCGTGAATGGCTAGGAGGCATGGTCGCCAGCGGCGTGGTCGAGACCGACCCGCAGGCCGGCACCTATTGGCTGCCTGAGGCCCATGCTCTTTTGCTGACGGACAAGGGCCCGGCAAATCTCGCCGTCTACTCGCAGTTTATCGCCATATTGGGAAGCGTAGAGGACGATGTGGTGCGTTGCTTCCGCGAAGGTGGCGGCGTGCCCTACTCGCGCTATCCACGTTTTCAGGAGGTCATGGCCAGCGACAGCGGACAGACGGTGCTGCCGGCCCTGTTCGACGCCATCCTGCCGTTGGCGGAAGGCCTTATCGAGCGGCTCGAGAGCGGCATCCGGGTACTCGACTGTGCTTGCGGTCGCGGCCGGGCGCTGATGGCCATGGCCGAGCGCTATCCGGCCAGCCGTTTCGTCGGCTACGACCTATCGCAGGAAGCCATTGACTGGGCGCGGCGGGAAACCGACCGGGCCGGCCTTTCCAACCTCACCTTCGAGGTACGCGACCTGAGTGATTTCGACGTCACCGCCGAGCCCGATGCCTTCGACCTGGTCACCACCTTCGACGGCATTCACGACCAGGCTCGACCGCGCAGCCTGCTCAAGGGCATCCACCGCACTCTGGCGCCTGGCGGCGTTTACCTGGTACAGGACATTCACGCTTCGAGCCACCACCATCTTGACCGGGATCACCCGCTGGGCGCCATGCTCTACGCGGTATCGGTCAGCCACTGCATGACGGTATCGCTGGCCCAGGGCGGCGAAGGGCTAGGCACCATGTGGGGGCGCGAGCGCGCGTTGGCTTATCTCGAGGAGGCAGGCTTCGGCAATATCGAGGTACACCAGCTCGAGCACGACATTCAGAACGATTATTTTGTCTGCCGCACCTGATGAGCCCAGCCGGATGCAGGCTGTTTCAGACTGCATCCGGCATCAGCGGGACAGCTCGGAAGCGGTAAGGAAGGCAAGCGGCTTGCACCCACGGCGTGAGACGCCAAAATGAAGGGGACGACAACCCACAGGGCCGAACCACCATGCATCGCTTCCTCAACGATCCGACGCTTGCCGTTCCGGTCTTCCCGGGCAGTCACATCGCGATGGATGGCCATTACCTCTTTCTTTCCGGCTTGACGGTGACCGACATCCAAGGCGGTGAGGCCGTACTCGGCGACATCGCCGAAGAGACACGCTGGGTGATGCGCCGTCTATCACGCATGCTGGAATACGCCGGCGCCTCGATGGCAGAAGTGGTACGGGTGGACATTCACCTGACCAACCTGGACACCATCCACACCATGGACGCCGCCTACGCCGAGTTCTTCGAGAACCACAGCTACCCCGCTCGCACCTGCACCGAGTCATCACGCCTGAGCGGCGGAGCCAATGTGGAGATCACGTTGATGGCGCGCCAACCGGCCGAGCAGGCCTCTCGATACGATACGCAGCGCGATGAAACCAGAGTGAACGGCCGCGACGAACCTCACGCCACTTGAGCTCTACTGCGCCGGCCACAGGCTAGCGCTTCGATCTCGACAGCCCGCAGCGTTTCGCACATACTACGCCTCCTCCTATAGACAAGAATGATACGCAAGAGCTTTCACACTACTTTGCGTGGAGCAGTGCGTGCCATTCAGCCGACGCTATTTGAACGACATCCTCATGAGTGACGAACATGCCCCATCACGTCTTGAAAGCCCTTTCCGGTGTGGCCCTGGCGCTTGGCTGCAGCGCCGTGCAGGCCGAGCAGATCACCGTTACCGACATTGCCGGTCGCGAGGTTACCCTCGAGGCACCGGTAGAGCGTGTCATTCTCGGCGAGGGGCGTCAGGTCTACCTGCTCGGCGCACTGCAGCCGGAAGCCCCCTTTAACCGCGTGGTGGGCTGGCGCGAAGACTTCTCACAAGCCGATCCGGACAGCTATGCGCGCTACGCCGCCAAGTTCCCCGAGCTCGAGGAGCTCCCCACCTTCGGCGGCTTCAAGGACGGTACCTTCGACGTGGAGCAGGCGGCCTCCCTCAACCCCGATGTCGTCTTGATGAATCTCGAGGCCAGAGCGGCCACCGAGGATGCCGCCTACGACGAAAAGCTGGCGGAACTCGGCATTGCCATCGTCTACGTGGACTTCCGTGAGGATCCGATCCGGCACACCATTCCCTCCATGCGCCTGCTGGGCCAACTGCTGGGTGAAGAGGAAGATGCCGAGGCCTTCATCGAATTCTCCGAGGCCCAGATGGAACGGGTCACCCAGGTGATCGAAGCCGAGGTCGAGGCCGACGAACGACCGAGCGTGTTCGTCGACCGCGCCGGCGGCTACTCGGAGGACTGCTGCATGAGCTTCGGTCCCGGCAACTTTGGCGAATATGTCGAGATTGCCGGCGGCGACAATATCGCCAAGGACATCATTCCGACCACTTTCGGCACGCTGAATCCCGAACAGATCATTGCCTCCAACCCTGAGCATGTGGTCGTGACGGGTGGCAACTGGGACGCCTACGTGCCGGGCGGCGCCTGGGTCGGCGTGGGGCCGGGAGCCGATATGGACAGTGCCCGGGCCAAGCTCGAAGCGCTGACCGAGCGCACCGCCATGACCGGTACCCAAGCCGTGGAGAACGATAACTTCCATGCCATCTGGCACCAGTTCTACAACAACCCCTACTACTTCGTCGCCGTGCAGCAATTGGCCAAGTGGTTCCATCCGGAGCTGTTCGCCGACCTCGACCCCGAAGCCACGATGAAGGAGCTGCACGAGCGCTTCCTGCCCGTGGATTACGAACCCGGATATTGGGTCACGCTGAATGAGCGTTGAGATCGCCCGGACCAGCCAGCAAGTCAAAGGGCACGGTTTCTATCGTGCCCTAGTGCTACGGCGCCAGCTCATCCTGCTGGCGCTCACGCTTGCCCTGGCGCTGAGCTTTTGTATCGACCTGGCCCTGGGCCCTGCCCGCTTCAGCCTCGGTGAGGTAATGGCCGCACTGGCATCGCCGGATGCCGTTAGCCAGCAGGCCAGGGTCATCCTGTGGGAAATTCGCATGCCGGTGGCGCTGATGGCGCTGGTCGTCGGTGCCAGCCTGTCGATAGCCGGCGCCCAGATGCAGACCATCCTCAGCAACCCCCTGGCCAGCCCCTTCACACTGGGCATCTCGGCGGGTGCCAGTTTCGGTGCAGCGTTGGCGCTGGCCTTCGGCGTGGTGATCGTTCCCGCCGCAGTGGAATACGTGGTGCCGATCAATGCGTTCGTCATGGCCATGGTCACCGCCTTCCTCATCCATGCGATGAGCCTGCGGCGCGGGGTCACGATCGAGACCATCGTGCTGCTGGGCATCGCCATGGTGTTCATCTTCAATTCGCTGATGGCGCTGATCCAGTTCTTCTCCAGCCAGCAGGCCGTGGCGGCGGTTGTGTTCTGGACCATGGGCAGCCTGACCAAGGCGACCTGGCCCAAGTTCTGGGTCGCGCTGACGGTACTGGTCGCCGTGCTGCCGCTGCTCGCCCGCCACGGCTGGGCGCTGACCGCCATGCGCCTGGGCGATACCAAGGCCGAGAGCATGGGGGTAAACCCTCGCGCACTGCGCCTGGAGGTGATGGTGCTGGTCTCGCTGTTGGCCGCCATTGCGGTGGCATTCGTCGGCACCATCGGCTTCATCGGCCTGGTCGGACCGCACATCGCGCGCATGCTGGTGGGCGAGGATCAGCGCTTCTTCCTGCCCGGTTCGGCCCTGTGCGGCGCGCTGATCCTGTCGATCGGCTCGGTGCTGTCGAAGATCATCCTGCCCGGCACCGTCATCCCCATTGGTATCATCACCTCGCTGGTGGGCATCCCCTTCTTCCTGTTCCTGATCCTCAATCACAAGAAGGCTTCATGGTAACGCTACAGCTCGACCGCCTGTCGGCTCGCTACGGCCGCCGCCAGATCCTGGCGGAAATTTCCACGCCCCGCTTCGAGGGCGGCCGGGTGGTGGCGCTGCTCGGCCCCAACGCCGCCGGCAAGTCCACGCTGTTCCGGCGCATATTCGGGTTGCTCAAGGGTGGTGGCGAAGTCAGGATCACGGGCGCTGCCTCGGAGAGGCCCGTGGCCTACATGCCCCAGGATACCGGCGTCAATGCGGTGCTGACGGTGTACGAGTCGGTACTGATGGCACGTATGCAGGGGCGCTCCCTGAAGGTCAGGCCAGAAGACCTGGCCAAGGTCGACCAGGCGCTGGACGAGCTGGGGATCTCGCCGCTCGGAGCGCGCGATATCGGCGACATCAGCGGCGGCCAACGCCAGCTCGTCAGTGCTGCCCAGGCCCTGGTTCAGGAGCCCGAGATTCTGCTGCTCGACGAGCCCACTTCTGCCCTCGACCTCAACCGCCAGATCAGCCTGCTGACCATACTGCGGCGGCTCGCCCGGGAGCGCGAAATGCTGATCATGGTGGCGCTACACGACCTGGGCCATGCGTTGCGTTTCACCGATGAAGCCATGGTGCTGCAGAACGGTCAGTTGATCGCCTGCGGCTCCACGGCCGAGGTGGTCACGCCGGAGCTGCTGCACCGGGTCTATCGGGTCGCCGCCCGTATCGAGCCCTGCTCCAAGGGCCGACCCCAGCTCATCGTCGAAGAGAGCGTTTGAGTCTCAGTCCGCGCCCCTCCAACGCCGCCAGGCCTGCCCCGCCCAGGATCAGCGGCAATGCCAGCAGAAAGCCACTGGCCAGCGGCAAGCCGAAAATCAGCAGGTCGGCCAGCACCGGCCAGACCATGGCAACATACTCGAACGGCGCCAACCGAGAGGCCTCGGCGTAGCGGAGCGCCAGCGTCATGGCAATATGCGCAGCGCCACCGAACAGCCCCGAAAGCACCAGCAGCCACCACTGCGACCCAGTCAACGCTGCCCACCCCCAGGGCAGCGTGGCCAGCCCCGCCAGGGTCGAGATCACCACGAAGTAGAACGCAATCGATGCGGCCGTTTCGGTGCGTGAGATACGCCTCACGGTGAGCAGCGCCCCCGCCGATAGCAGCGCCGCGAGCAGCCCAAGAACATAGCCCTCGAAACGCATTCTACCCGCATCGCTTCCAAGACTGGGCAAGATCAACACGGCGATGCCCGACACCGCCAGCATCAACGCTCCCGCACGCTGACAAGTAAATGGCTCTCCCAGCAGAACGACACCGCCGAAGGCCATCAGCACCGGTGTCAGTTGCATCAGCAGGGTCGCTTCCGCCACCGGCAACAGGGCGAGCGATGCAAAGGAGGCGAACATGGCCGCAGCGCCCAGCCCCGAGCGCAGTAGATGCCCCATGGGCCGTCGAGTGCCCAGGCCGGCGGGAAACTGCCCTCTCAGCGCGAGAAAGATCACGATGGGCAACAGCGCGAAGGCCGAGCGGAAGAAGACCGTTTGCCCCAGCGGTACTTCATCGCCCACCGCCTTGATGCTCACCATCATGGCAGCGAAGAGAAGCCCCGACAGCAGCCTGAGCAAGATACCGGCCGTCGGCCTGTCTACGTTGTGGTTCATGTTCATCCTGGTTAACGAATCAGAGCGTCATGCCCGGCTCGATGGTGTAGCCCATGTCGATGACCCGCTGCCCCGTCTCGCCACCCTGGATGCGCTGCAGCAGCTCAGTGGCGGCGCGCTTGCCGATCGCCTGGCGCGGGGTGACCACGCTGGCCAGCCGCGGCGTCATCACCTGGCCCACGTCATGGCCATGGAAACCGGCGATGGCCAACTGCTCCGGCACCCTGACGCCACGCCGCAGACAAGCGAAATAGGCCCCCACGGCAACATCGTCGTTGGTGCAGAAGATGCCATCGGTCTCGGGGTGCTCTTCAAGGATTTCGTTCAGTAGCGCTGCACCCACGGAATAGGAGGAGCGCTGGCTACGCTGCTTGGTCAAGGGCGTCAGTCCGTGCTCCTCCATGGCCTGACGGTAGCCTTGCTCGCGCTGCCGGGTGCGCGAATCGAGACGAACGGCGAGATAGACGATCCGGCGCCGACCACGGTGAATCATCGCACTCACCATGTCGTAGGCGGCACGCACATTGTCGAAGCCGATTGCCTGATGAAGCGGTGGGGTCAGCGAATCCATGATTTCCACGATGGGAATGCCGGCCGTTTCGAGCATGCGGCAAGTCCGCGTGGTGTGATGGCTATCGGAAAGAATTACGCCGTCGACGTTATACGAAAGCAACGAGGCCAGGCTGCGCTCCTCCAAATCCTGGCTGTAGCCATAATGAGAAAGCATCAGGTGATAGCCCAGCGGCTCGGTGATCTCCTCAATACCCACCAGCACATCGGCGAATACCTGATTGGTCAGCGATGGTACCAGCACGCCGATGGAGTGGCTGGTGGCACGCGACAACAGGTCAGGCGCCCGGTTGGGAATGTAACCGACCTGCTCCGCCGCGCTGAAGATACGCTCACGCAAGCCTTCCGATACGGTCGTGGGGTCGCGCAGGCAGCGACTCACGGTCATTTTGGTCGCCCCGACTCGATCGGCGATGTCCTGCAGTGTCGGTCGTTTCTTCTTCACGGTGCCCCACTGGCAGCTGATGATACTGGCGTGTGCCAATGGCACCGCCAGCATGATACCGGAGTCGCTACGCCCGTGCCGTTGACGCTAGCTCAAGGCTCAGGGGCCATACCGCCAATGGTCCGGCAAGGCTTCCAGGAAAACCTCGATGATTGCCTCGGGCGAATCGGCGATGCTGCACACCACGGCCTCGGCCTCACCCGGAGGCTCGAGGTCGCGAAGCTGACTATCGAGCATCGCCTCGCCGCGAAAGAAGTGCTCCTCACGCGCAGCCAGGCGTTGGCGCAACTGGTCGCGCCGCCCTTCGAGAAACAGGAAGGCAAGCTCGGGGTCGCCGCGCCGCAGGAGTTCGCGGTAGCGCCGCTTGAGCGCCGAGCAGGCCAGCACCAGTGAGGCATCGCGCCGTCGATGGTCGCCGATCAGTCCCGCCAGGGTCTCCAGCCACTCGCGACGATCGTCGTCGTCGAGCGGGATGCCGTTGGCCATCTTGTCGACGTTGGCCGGCGAGTGGTAATCGTCGCCATCGATGAAGGCGACTCCCAGTCGGCTGGCGAGCAAGGCGCCAACGTGCGACTTGCCCGACCCCGACACTCCCATCACCACGATGCGGTGTGTGCCATCCTTCACGAGACCTCCGGTTGTCAGTTGCCGCACTCAGTTTCCTCGGACAGCGGCCATATCGGGCAGCCAGGTCACGATCCCGGGGAAGGCGATCAACACCACCAGCACCACCAGCAATGCCGCATAGTACGGCAGCATTGCCCTGACCAATTGCTCCATGCTGACGCGACCGACACCACAGCCCACGTAGAGACAAGTGCCCACCGGCGGGGTCAGCAGGCCGATACCGAGAATGAAGGCCATCAGCACGCCGAAGTAGACCGGGTCGACCCCCACCGAGGTAACGATCGGCGTCAGCATTGGCGCCATGATCACCATCGCCGGGGTCAGGTCCATCACGAAGCCCACCAGCAGTAGCAGGCCGGCTACGATCATCAGCAGCCAGAACGGCTCCTGAGTGATCGCCTGCACTTGGCGTACCAGGGTCTGCGGCACCATGTTGATGGTCAGGAACCAGGCAATGACGGTAGCAAACGCCAGCAGCAGCAGCACCATGCCGGTCAGCCGCGCGGTGCGAATCAACATGCCCCACAGCTCGCGAGGGTGAAATTCGCGGTACACCGCCAGCGAAATGAACAGCGAATAGAGCAGTGCAGCCACGGCCGCCTCGGTGGCAGTGAACACACCGCCGAGAATGCCGCCGATCACGATCACCGGCAGCACCAGCGCCAGCCAGGCGGCCTTTAACGCCTGCCACAGGCGGCCCAGTTCGAATTTGCGGGTCTGTCCGGCGTGCTCGATGCTCGCCATGATGAAGGTGGTCACCATCAGCGCAAAGCCAATCAGCAGGCCCGGTACGATGCCGGCGATGAACAGGCGGCTGATCGAGGTTTCGGTGACAATGCCGAACAGGATCAGTGGGATCGACGGAGGGATGATGATACCGATCACCGAGGAGACGGTATTGATCGCAGTGGCATGCGGTGCGGAATAGCCCTGCTGTTTCATCGACGGGATCATCATCGCACCGGTGGCGGCAGTATCGGCTACCGCCGAGCCGCTGATACCACCGAAGAACATGGAGCCGGTAATGGCTACCTGCCCGAGTCCGCCTCGCACGAAGCCGACCAGCGCACCGGCGAGTTCCATCAGCCGGCGGGCAATGCCGCCGCTGCTCATCACCTCGCCCACCAGAATGAAGAAGGGAATGGCCAGCAGCGGGAAATTGTTCACTCCACGAATCGACTGCTCGATCAGGATCGACAGGGGAATGTCAGAGAGCACCGCCATCACGACCGCAGCGATGCCAAGCCCGAAAGCGATGGGCAGCCCGATGATGATGGAAGCGAACAGGATGGCGAGGAAAATCCACAGCATGGGTCAGTCTCCCGCTTGCCGGACGGCGGCTTGAGGGTCGCGGATGAAACGCAGGCATAGCCAGGCGCGCCACAGGGCCACCGCAACGATAAACAGCGAACACAGCACCAGGGAGACATTGATCAGGTTCCACGGTACACCGAGGATGGCGGTACGACCGGTGGAACGTGACATCACCAGGTAGCCCCCCCAGACGATGATGCTCATCAGGGAAGCGATGATCAGGTGCTGAAGCAGGAAAAGCGCATAGGCGGCACGCGGCTTGAGCCGTCGTACCAGGAAATCCACGGCGATGTGCTCATAGCGGGCGAAGGCCGCCGCGGCGCCGACGAAGATCAGCCAGATGAACAGCATGCGTGCCAGCTCGTCGGCCCATGGCAACGAGCGGTTGAGCATCGAGCGGCCGATGACATTGGCCGACACCGAGACGATCAGGGCCACCAGGATCGCTGCGATCAGGTGTTCCATGGCCATGGTCAGCCAGCGAAAGGCAGCCGGGCCACGGCGGCCCTCGACGTCGAGCTCCAGCGGCTCACGATTGGGATCATCGAGGTAAGCGCCGGGATCGGCCGGAGGTTGATTGGGCGTGGTCATGCAGCGCTCCGCGCAGGGCAAGGGGAAGCCCCCCGCCCTGCCAAATCGGTCTGAGGGAAGGTTTACTGGATGGAAGAGGACTCGACGATTTCCTGGATCTCGGCGATCAGGTCTTCACCGATCTTGGGTGCCCATTCGTCGTAAACCGGCTGCACGGCTTCCTGGAAGGCGGCGATCTGCTCGTCGTCGAGACGGGTGATCTGCATGCCCTTCTCTTCGAGTTGCTCGCGCGACCAGTCGTCGTACTCGGTGGCCAGCTGGATCTCGTACTCGGCCGACTGACGCGCCGCTTCCTGCACCAGTTCCTGGTACTCGGGTGCCATGCGCTCCCAGGTACGCTCGGAGATCATCATGATGAACGGCGTGTAGACGTGGCGTGTTTCGGAGCCGTAGTCCTGCACTTCGTGGAAGTTGGAGGTCAGAATGGTGCTCCAGGGATTCTCCTGGCCATCCACGACCCCCTGCTCCATGGCCGAGAACAGCTCGCCGAACGCCATCGGCGTGGGGTTCGCGCCCAGGGTTTTCCAGATCGACAGGTGTACCGGGTTCTCCATGGTACGAATGGTCAGGCCACTCACGTCGAGGCCGGCCACATCCTCGGGCGACTCGACCGGACGCGCGCTGTTGGAGAGCTGGCGGTAGCCGTTCTCGGAAAAGGCCAGAGCCTTGATGCCGGAACCTTCGAAGCCATCGAGCATGCGCTGGGCGGTATCGCTCTGCATGACGGCAATGGCCGCCTCCCGATTCGGCAACAGGAACGGCAGGTCGAACACCGCCAGCTCCTCGACATAGGTGGTGGCCGGCGATGAAGAGGGATAAGTCATGTCCAGCGAACCGGTCTGGAGCATTTCCATCATTTGCACATCGTCACCCAACTGGCTGTTGGGGAAGATATCTACGGTAATGCGCCCATCGGTGCGCTGCTCGAGAATATCGGCAAAGTACTGGCTGGAGAGGTACTGCGGCGAACTCTCGGCCAGGCCGATGCCCATGCGCAAGGTATGGCTACCGTGGTCACCCACCACCTCGCCCTCGATGGCGGGCGGATCGGAAAGGTCTGGGCTCTGAGCATAGGCAATGCCCAGGGAAAGGGTAGCAGCACCGGCTAGCGTGAGGGTGTTGCGCCAGATGGCGGTCATGGCGGACTCCAGTCGATTTATCGTTGTGAGTTGGCACATCGTCGCGTCTCCCCTTCGGCATGGTAGCCTTTCGGGGGTCGAATGCCGGCAACTTGTTACCGGTAACATTCGATGACTGAAGGCTAGACATACGCTGCTGGGCTGTCAATCTCGAACATGGCGATGACAGTTATACGTTGGTCGCACAAGGTAGCCCGCCAGCCCTTTGGAACCGTTCCGCTCACCTCTCTAACGCACCTGCTTCCCTCACGGCGCGCCCGACCGCAGCCAGCATCTGCTCGTTGCGCGCCAGGTCGAGTTCGCCGCGCACACAGGCCACGATTACCACGCGGCGGGCACTATCGCCCTGCCCCCGTGTAGCGATGCCAGCATCGCAGGCGAGCCGATGTTGGGTGCCGGTCTTGTGAGCCAGGCGAATGTCGCGCCCCAGGCCGGCCCTGAGCCGCCGCTCTCCACTGCTGGTGCGTGACATCACCGCGAGCAGCTCGGCGGTGGCATCTGGTCCCAGCGCCCTACCCTGGGCCAGTGCTTCGAGTACATCGGCGAAGGCGGCGAGCCGACCGCTGTTGAGATCGGTGGCGTAATAGCGCCCGAAGGCTTCGTCGATACTCGGCGCCAGCAGCTCCTGCGGGGTCAGGTCGAGGCGCCGAAGTAACCATGCCAACCGTTCACTCGCGCCACTACGCTTGCGCAGCTCGATGAAATCCATACCGCTCAGGCCGAAGGCATCCGGATGCAGGTTGGAGTAGACATGACGACGTACGTCGATCAGCGTAGTGATCGGCCCCAATTCGCCGGCTGACGCGAGGCTGCGTGCCCGTTCATTGACACTTTCCAGGCTCAGGTAGCGCATCAGCATGTCGCTTGCGGTGTTGTCGCTGACAATCATCATCGATTCCAGCAATTGACGCAGCGTGAGTGCGCTGCCCGGCGCCGCCCAGTTGGTGGAGCCGGCACCGTCGACGTAATCGCTACGCTTGAGCGTCAAGGGCTCTTGCAACTCCGTCTCTCCCGCTTCTACCCGTGCCATCAGCTCGATCGCCACCGGCACCTTGACCAGCGAGGCCAGGTACCAGGACTCCTCGTCGCGCCAGCCATGGCGCGCGCCCGTCTCAAGGTCTCGCACATGCACGCCGAGATCGCCGTCAAAACCGGCCTCGAGCAGCGCCAACCTGGCTTCCAGGCGTTCACCCCAAGCCGGCTCCACCCAGGCCTCGACGTGCTCCGCCCAGCCGGGCTGGGCACCGGTCAATGACGGTACCGTCATGGCCGTCAGCATCAACGTGCATGCCAATCTCCTGCCTATCATCGACTCAGCTCTCTGAAACGGCGTATCAGGGCAATCCAGCCCGCAGTGAGAAGAATCAGGCCAAGGCCGATGCCCAACACCTGCGGATAGCTGTAGACCTGCCAGGCGCCCAACAGCAAGCGCAGCACCAGGAAGATCGCCACGATATGGAAAATGAAGGCACGCAGGGCATCGCTGCCGATCACGGTGAGGGGCTTGAGCCAAAGGGCCGCACGTTGGCCGCCCAATAGGCAAAGCGCCATGATGACCAACGCTCCGCCGATGCTGAACAGCATGAAGGGCACCTCCGGGGGGTGTTTGCCGTCGTTCCAGGCCACGGCCAGCAACATCGCGTAGGGTTCAGAGAGGGAGAGCGCCGCAAAGCCAACCAGGAACAACGCCCCCACTCCAGCCAGGCACCCCACCAGGCGCCATCGGCTAGCCGGCTCGCCATACCAACGCAGGATGGCCTCGCCGATCAGCAGGCCCATCATCACCAAAGGCAGCCGCGCGAGCTGGCCCCAAGTGTAATGGTCGGCATCCTCGACCAAGAGCGCCTTGAAGATTTCGCTGCCCCAGAAGTGAAAGTGGCGTTCGAGCATCACCGAGAGCACGCCCACTACCACTGGGGCGAGCAACCGCGACCACAACGGCATACGGCACCACAGCGGCAGCACCCATGGCAGCCACAGCAATGCCAGGGCGTAGAAGCCGAGGATTTCGACCCAGATGGCGAAGCGCTGGTAGAGCAGCGTCTCCAGAATCTCCTGGGGGGTGAACAGCGGCAGCATCTCGACGATGGTCAATGCCTTGTACCAGAACAGCACTTCCAACCCGCGCAGCATCAACTTGCGCCGGCGTTTCGGCCAGTCGGGCGTACCGACCTTGGGCAGAAAGGCCACCGCCAGGGCGATGCCGAACACCAGAATGAACAACGATGAAGAGAATTTGGTGAAGAGATGGATCGGCACCATGCCCCAATCGGGCACCTGGCGAATACCCAGCAATCCACTGACCGCATGACTGAGAATCATCAGTGCGATGGCGATGCCACGAGCCAGGTCGATGGCTTCGACCCTGGCGGGCAATGACGGCAGTTGCGGCCGCTGGCTGAGCCCAATCATCGCGGTTCCCTCGCTATGGCGCGTTTTCCTTGCTCTTGCCTAGCGCCGCTCGACCGGCTCGATACTCTCGAGGGTCAAACGACGCCCTTTGCTGGGAGAGTACTCGAAATCGCCGACGATGCGCACCGTAGCGCCCAGTGGGGAGCGATCCGTTCCTGGGGGAAATTTCCCACTGCGCGCTATGCTGATGAGGCGAGGACACACCGCCGCAGGGAGGCACACCATCAGCGTACGTCGGCCGCCGTGCCGAGGGAGACAGAGCCATGGCCATTCCGGCAACCCTTCGGGAATACTTGAGAGCCTGTGACATCGATTACGAGGAGGTCAAGCATCCCCATGAAGTCAACGCCAGCCGCGTTGCCCAACAGTCCCACATTACTGGCGAGCAGCTTGCCAAGGCCGTCATGCTGCACGGCAGATCAGGCTACCGGATCGCCGTTCTGCCCAGCACCTGTGATGCCGATCTGGACAGCCTTTCCCAACTGTTCGACGAACCGATGGAACTGGCCACGGAAGACGAGATCGTCAGCCGCTTTCGCGACTGCGACCCCGGCGCCACAATACCCGTCGGGCAAGCGTACGGGCTGCAGGTCTATGTCGATGACATGCTGCGCCATCAGCCCGACATCTATTTCGATGCCGGCGATCACGAAACGCTGCTGCACATGAGCGGTAATGAGTTCGAGAAGCTGATGGGCAACAGTCCGCACGGTCCGTTCAGCCGCCACCACTAGCGCGCCAGGAGATGCCCGGCGCACTATTCATTTCATTCGCCATTCCGGGTCTCGCCAGCGGCGAGGCCCGTTTCATTGCAGCGGCCTGGCTCAGCGCCGTGCCATCGCTTCGAGCGTGGCCGCCAGCGCCTCGGTGAGCCTGGCCATGGTGGTGTAGTCGAGACGATCGTGGGTGTCGCTAGGGCCGTGATAGTAAGGGTTACGGAAGTTGGCGGTATCCGTCAGCATCATGGCGGGAATATCTTTCTGCCAGAAGGCCCAGTGGTCCGATCGGCGTATATCGGCAAACTGCGGTGGCGCTGCCAGCCCTTCGGAGGAGACCTCGGCGTGGCGGCGAAACGCACCGATGGCTTGGTGGAGCAGGCGGCGGGATTCCAGATTGCTGACGAAGGCGAGGAAGTTACCCCTGTCCGGATAGAAACGGTCGAGCGGGAAGGGATAGGCCTGGCTGCCGGGCTCATCGCTGAAGTAGCCGAGCATTTCCAGCGAGATCATGCCCACGATATTCATTCCCTCGGCGCTAGCCTGCCGGGCGTAGTGCAGGCTGCCCATGGCCTTGCTGCCGAAGAAGGGAGTTTCCTCGTTGACGAACGCCACCAGGCGCAGGGAGCGGTCGAGTTCGGCATCCTGCAGGAGACGCGCCAGTTCGATCAACACGGCCACGCCGGAGGCATTGTCATCGGCCCCCGGGCTGCCGCGCACCGTATCGTAGTGCGCGCCGACCACCAACACCTCGTCTGCCGCTTGCCCGCCAGGCAGGGTCACCTCGATATTATGAAACACCCGGCTGCCAGCCGGCACGGCTTGCCGCCGTGGCCGATGCCCAGCCGCCTGGAAGGAGTGCTCGATATAGTCGCCTGCGGCCTGCAAGGCTTCCGGCCGCCAATAGTGGCGTTCGCCGATCTGCTCCGACAGGGCCTGAACGTGGGAGTGGAGACGTTCGCGCAGAGCCTCGCTCTCTTCCCCCAGCGCTGCTGGTGCACCGCGAAAGGAGGTTCCCGGCATGTACAGCACCAGCCCGTATCCTCCTGCCAATGCCATCAGCGCAAGCAGTGTAATCGCACCCAGCAATATCGTCAGGAGCGAGCGCCTGCGCCTCACCGTGCGCTCCCACCGGCGCCACAGCCATACCCCTTCCGCTCGTTTCGCCTGCTTCCGTACATCGTCCCCCTCCCTGGAGTCGCTTCGGTTGCTTGATCAAGATAGGCGCCTGGCATATCGCTGAACAGGAGAAATCGCTACTGCACCTGACGCCTCTCGACGCTGTCGTTGAACGGCTCTGCCAGACACACCAGGTTGCGTCCGTTGGCCTTGGCACGATAGAGCGCTTCGTCGAGGCGCTTGTAGCACTGGGTATCCGCCTCATCGGGATCCAGCTCGGCAACGCCGAAGCTGCTGGTAATTTCGGGGACAGGAGCGAAGTCCTCCTCTTCGACCGCCCGACGCAAGCGCTCGGCCAGCGTTGCAGCGCCAGTCAATGGCGTCCCTGGCAACAGCAGCATGAACTCCTCGCCCCCCCAGCGGGCCAGTACGTCCACTTCGCGCAGCAGCGCATGGCAGATGCGCACCAACTTGCCCAGTACCATATCGCCTACGCTGTGGCCGAAAGAATCGTTGACGCGCTTGAAGTGGTCGATGTCGAACATGACCAGACTCAAGGGGCGGCCGTCGCGGCGAACCTCTTGCCGCTCGCGCCCCAGCAGATCGATGAATCGGTTGCGGTTGAACGCGCCGGTCAGCGGGTCGTGGCCGGCGTGGTATTCGAGCTCCGCCTGGTAGCGCTTGGCCTGGCTGATGTCACGCATGATAGTGGCGATGCTTTCTAGCTTACCGCTCTCGTCACGTCGGGCGATGATCAGTTGCGAGACGGGAATCTCTCCATCGCGCCCCAACACGGCCGTCTCTGCATACCAATGACCGTGCTCGATGGCATAAGGGATGCCCTTCTCCTGGATCAACCGACGCGCCCATAGCGGGTGCGCGGCGATCAGCGCTTCCGATAGCGCTTCGGGTAGAATGCCCAACTGCTCATGCCCAGCCTTGTTGAGATAGACGACTCGCTGGTCGGCATCGGCAATCGAGACGATATCAGGCGACGCGTCCAATAAATGGGTCAACCTGTCCTGGTTGACTTGAGCGGCATGGCGCGCCGTCACGTCCTCGACGATACCGCTGTAATCGATACTGCCGTCCACTGCGGTCTTGCGATAAGCGGTAACCTCGGCATGGATGAGACGCCCCTTGAGGCTACGCAATTTCAGCGGGCGGCGGATCACGGCACCATCACGCTCGAGGTCCGCCATGAACTCACTGACCTGCTTGGGACATTCGTAGAGAGAGGTGATCCGTGCGGCGAAGAGTGCCTCGCGTGAATCCGCCTCGAAGATACGCAACAAGGCCGGATTGGCAGCAGTAAATCGTCCTCTCGGCCCCGCCGTGTGGCGGTAGATACCAACAGGCAGGTCGTGAAATAGATTGTTGTAGCCTTCCAGCTGGGCGCAATAACGCTTCTCGTCGGTAACGTCGACGATGATCGAGTGCAGGTATTCCCGGCCTTGAAAAAGCACCGGCCCCGAGTAGACGTGAACATCGCGAATCTCGCCGCTGGCCAAGCAATGACGGAACTCGAAGAAGAGCTGCTGGCAGGACTCCGCCCTGGCCATGCTGGCACGCACTTCGGCGCTGCTCAGACAGTTGATGTCGGTGATCTTCAGCTGCTTGAGCGCAGCGAGCGAATAGCCATAGAAAGACACGGCAGAGGCATTGGCGTCGACGATTCGTCCATCGGCAGGATCGATCAGTAGCTTGATCGCCGGGTTGGTATTGAACATCTGCTTATAGAAAGGCTCGCTGACCGAGCGTGAGCTCTGCGTCAGCGGGACCAGCGTCAGCTGCCATGCAGCCTGCCGCTGCCAGGTGGCACGGCCCAGCAACGCCTCGAAGGGAGGTTTGCCTGCGACGCCATGCCATGCGACGCGGATTTCAGCGAATTCCGGCTGTGCCAGAGCGGCCTCGAGTGCCTCCCGATCGACATCATCAAGGAGCGGCAGCAATGGCTGGCCTTCAACTCCCTCATCAAGCCCGAAATAACGGCGGGCGGCATCGTTGGCATAGAACAACCGCCACTCATGCTGAATGCGAGCGACCAACACCGGTAGGGGCAGCAAATCAAGCAGACGGCTCAGGTTGTCGTCTCCCGAGGCCGTCGAGTTACCTTCGTTCACAGCCGGTTCCCTTGCGTATCGACGCCTTTGCCAGAATCGCCAAGGACCGTGATTGTCCAGGAGTCTGAAACTAGCGCCTTATAATAGTCGTTATATCTAGTGGCTGGTATGGCCTGAGCCTAAAACTGGATGTGACCTACTACTTGCAAATTAGGCCTTTCTGGCACGAATTAACAGATTCCGTGGGGTCAAACCCGAGGCGCAGAACGTTCCCATTTCCACCGAATACCCCGCCTCTTCCAACAGGAAAAATCGATCCATGACCAACCATGTCTCCAACGGGCGCCGGAACAGGTGACGTACCAGTTCCAGGCGCTTCACTTCGGCCTGCCGCTGCCAGCCCGCCCGCTCGTAGGACGTCAGATCGAGCGTATCAGGCACATCGAGTCCCTTGAGATGCGCTGCCCATCGGCAGAAGGCCTCGAAGCGCTCGGGCATGCGGCCATACGCCAGGCTGGGTACCGGCAGGTAGACATCCTCGCCGCGCAACTCCCGCTGCAACTCATCGAAACCCAGCCGCCAGGCGTTGGCCTGCTCACGGCGTCGGCGCACCCCTCGTGGCGCGGTGACAGTCTCCTGCACCGCCAGCGCCAGGTCGTTACGCTCGAGGGACAGCGAATACCTGCCACACAGCTCGCGCCCTCGACGCGAAACGGGACGATAGTCGGTTTCCTGGATACGGTGATAGCAGCACGGCGCCAGGGTAATCGCGCTACCCGAAGCCGCAGTCACATCGAGCAGTCGCAGGTGTAGGTCACCGCAGGCATGCAGGGCGACGACATGCGTCTGCGAAGTGAGAAAGCGGCCGGCTTCCATTGCCATGACGTCCTGCTGGTGCATACGCACCGAGGCCAGCTGTGCCGCTGCCAGGCGCTGCCCCTCCTCGCACAGCGACGCCTGCCACTCCAGGGCGATGACCTCGGCGGCATGGTAGTGGGACAGTGCGCGGGCCAGGTGTCCCTTGCCCGCACACCAGTCCAGCAGGACGTCTTGTGGAGCCACGTGGAGGTGTCGAGCGAAGGCCTCGATCTGTTGCCATTTACGACCGCCCACATGCTGCCCCCAGGCTTGTGACAGTAGCACGGCCTTGTCAGCGAGCGGCGCCAGACGCACCAGCTCGGCCAATTCGGCGACCGGCAGCCAGGCTTGCAGCGGCGAGTTCTGCCAGGGGTTGGCCTGCAAGCGTTCCAACTGGAGGTCGTCCAGCCCCAGCAGTACGTCGACCAGTTCCGGGCAGGCCTTCTGCCAAGGAGGTCGACGATACATGAATGGCGCCGGACGCCAGAGCGACTGCCACTCGGCCAGCAATGACGCAAGGCGGCAGAAGCGTTGCTCAATACTCGATACGGGATGCTTCGGCATCGAACTCCACCGATATGCCGATCCCTTCGTCTTCGATGGCGTCTTCGCCCAGCTCTTTCTGCAGGGCCAGGACCCCTTCCACCCTGCCCATCACGTGCGCCTTGCTTCCCTGTACGTCGAAGGCATGCAGATCCAGTCGCACGCTGGCGTTATCGGACGTGAACACCGGTGGCATGGCGGTGGCGCCGATGGGATGCAGTACGTCGAACTCCGTCACCTCTCCCTCAACCAGTGTGATGCTGAGCGAAAGCGAATCTCGAACCCGCCAATCATCCACATCGACGAAACCGACCAGGTCGATCTGAACCTGGTCGCCAAGCTCGGTGAAGGTGGCATTGGAGTCGACATCCTGGCTCACGATAAACCATTCACGCTCCTCTCCGTCGAGCAGGCCAACCATGCTACCGATGACCTCGGGCTCTTCCGGCGCACCGGCAGCAGCTGGAGCGGCCATTGCCAACAGTGCCAATGGCCCTAGCCACCCCCACAGAGTGCGTTTCCCCTTCATGTTACCCCCTCGCCATCGGTCGGCGGTCATTCTCAAGGGCGCCCGGCTACCTGACAAGCCCCAGGCGCTCATGCCACTCCGCCAGGCTCTCGTTCGGGTAGTGATCGAAGCGCTTGTCGCTCGGCCTGGTGTCCGGCTCGACCCAGTTGGCCTTGCTGTCCAGCAGCAGGTGAACCCGCTCGGGCGGCACCGGCAGGGGCGTATCGATGGCCGAGGCGAAAGGGTGCACCAACTCCGGCCAGCTCGGGTCGTAAACCCACAGAGCACTGCCGCAGCGAGAGCAGAAGTGGCGCTCGCCCGAGCTCGGCTTTCCATCGATAACGGCGTGATAGACCGAGACGTTCGACTCTCCTTCGACCTTCAGCGTGGCGTACTCGCCACCCAGGTTGATGGCATAACCCCCACCTCCCGCGGTCTTGCGGCAGATCGAGCAGTAACAGCGTTGATAGGGATACGGATGCGGCGACTCGAGCTCGAATCTCACCGCACCGCAGTGACAGGAGCCTTGAAGAAGCATGGCTGCCTCCTGTTGCTGGTGCCTCCCTTCTCAGCGTAGCCGGTGGGAAGCGATACGCCTGGCCCGTGTCGGTACTAGCGGGCCGGCCTTACTGGGCCAGGTGCGGATGTAGCCACTGGCGCAGCTGTGTCCCCTGCAACACCCCGGGCTGACGGGCGATTTCACTGCCTTGTCGAAACACGATCAGCGTAGGAATACTACGTATGTTGAAACGCCCGGCCAGTTCCGGCTCGACCTCGGTATTCAGCTTGGCGAAGCGTATGCGCGGCTCCAGCTCCCGCGCCGCTTCAGCAAAGATTGGCGCCATCATCTTGCAGGGCCCGCACCAGCTGGCCCAGAAGTCGACCACGACCGGCAGTTCGCTGCGCTCGACCAGCGCATGGTAGTTGGCCGACGTAAGCTCGACGGGCACACCGGTGAACAAAGGCTGCTTGCATTTGCCGCATCTGGGCGCTTCGCCAAGGCGGGTCGCCTGGACACGATTCATGGCACTACAGTACGGGCAACCCAGGATGAAAGAATCGGCCATCGGATCCGCTCCACTCAAGAAGATCAACGAGCCAAGCATGGCGCCGCAACAGCACTCAATCAAGCCGATCGCAGGAGCGGCCCGTTACGCCATTGCCCGGCGGATGCTATGGTCGGTGACAGCCTTCAACGCAGGCAACGAATAACGTCGCCCCCAGGCGCAAGGAAACAGCAATGATCGACTTATGGACCTGGACCACACCCAACGGCCGCAAAGTATCCATCATGCTCGAGGAACTCGGCCTGCCCTATCGCACCCACGCCGTGGACATCACCCAGGGCGAGCAGCACGAACCGTCCTTTCTCGCAGTCAGCCCCAACAACAAGATCCCCGCCATACGCGATGACGACACCGGCACGGTATTGATGGAGTCGGGCGCCATCCTGATCTATCTGGCCGAGAAGTCCGATCGCTTCTTGCCCGCCGATCCGGAGCAGCGCTACCGCACCCTGGAGTGGCTGATGTGGCAAATGGGCGGCCTGGGGCCCTTCCTCGGCCAGGCTCACCACTTTCTACAGTTCAACCCCGGCAAGGCGCCCTATGCCGAAGAACGCTTCCATGACGAGGCCAAGCGCCTCTACCGCGTACTGGATACCCGCTTGGCCGACCATGCCTACCTGGCCGGCGACGAGTACACCATTGCCGATATTGCCTGCTGGCCCTGGGTGTCGCGCTACGAGTGGCAGCGCATCGACCTGAATGAGTATCCCAACGTGAAGCGCTGGTACGTCGAGATCGCCGGCCGCCCCGCAGTGCAGCGCGGCTACCACGTGCCCAAGCAGGTCAACGAGATACCCCTGCCATGAGCGATGGCCTCATGACCGGAACCGGCTCGGTACCGCGAAGCATACTGGTTACCGGCTGCTCGAGCGGCATCGGCCATGCCGCGGCCCATGCCCTGGTACAGCGCGGCTGGCGGGTCTTCGCCACCGCCCGACGCCAGGAGGATCTCGACCGGCTACGCGGGGAGGGGCTCGAGGCCCTTCCCCTGGAGCTGGCCTCGAGCGACTCCATCACCGCCTGCGTGGAACGGGTGCTGGAACGCACCGACGGGCGGCTCGATGCACTGTTCAACAATGCCGCCTACGGCCAACCGGGTGCCGTGGAGGACCTGACCCGTGACGTTCTACGCGCCCAACTGGAAGCCAACCTGCTAGGCACCCACGAGCTCACCACGCGGATCATCCCGGTGATGCGCGAACAAGGATACGGACGCATCGTGCACAACAGCTCGGTGCTGGGATTCGCCGCCCTGCCTTATCGCGGGGCCTACGTATGTTCCAAGTTCGCCCTGGAGGGCCTCACCGATACCTTGCGCCAGGAGCTGTACGGTAGCGGTATCCATGTCAGCCTGATCCAGCCCGGCCCCATCGCCAGCCGCTTCCGCGAGAATTGCCATCGCGCCTTCAAGGCCAACATCGACACCGCCAGAAGCTATCACCGCGACACCTACCGCACCGTGGAAGCCCGGCTGACCGGCAGCAAAGGATCTTCCGGTGGCGCCTTCACCCTGGGCCCCGATGCCGTGGTCGACAAGCTGGTCCATGCCCTGGAGAGCCGGCGGCCCAAGCCGCGTTATCATGTCACCCTGCCTACCCACCTGTTCGGCGTGCTGAAGCGGTTGCTCACCACGTGTGGAATGGACCGGGTGTTGTTGGCGTCGACACGCGACGAGCGCAGAACCTAACTCGACATACCAATATCGTTACATAAGGAGAAACACTTGGGCCGACTCATCTCGCTGCTTTTCATTGCCGCCCTGGCCTATGGCGGGCTTTACCTCTACTACGGCCACGTCGTCAGGCAGGCCATCGACGAACAGCTCGAGGCAAGAGGACTCACCGCCCTGGAGGTAGAGCGCATCGACTACGACCCGTTGGCGCCCGTCAGCAACGAGGCCACGATACGAGCGGAAGTCGGCTACCGCGGTGCCGATGCCACGGTCACCATTCGCCTTCAGGGCCACCCGATCTTCTCGGATGAGATGCGCATGGAGCTCGACGGCCTGCAGAATCTGCGGCTAAGGTTCGGCGTGGACGGTAATTGATGAGGAGCGTCGTATGAACCATGCGTATGTCGTCGGTCAGGTGACCGTCAACGATCCCGAACGCTGGCTGGAGTACGTCGAGCAAATCCCCGAGACGCTCGCCAGTTGGGGCGGCGAAGTGATCATGCGTGGACAGCGCGCCTCCACGCTGGTGGGACAGCCGGGCCACCCCAATATCGTGGTGCTGCGGTTCCCTGACATGCATGCCGTGGAGCAGTGGTACGCCTCGCCCGAGTACCAGGCGCTGATTCCGTTGCGCGACGCGGCAGCGCAGGTCGACCTGGCCGCTTACGAGGGGTAGCTTTCGGCTTAGCGAACGCCTCGTGCTATCCTTCGCGTCTCTTTACGTGGCGCTGGCGCGCCCCTCATTGTCAGGAGAACGACATGGCCAAGGCAACTGCACGGCACATTCTGGTAAACGACGAAGCGAAGTGTGAGGCCCTCAAGGCCGAGATCGAAGGCGGACGCGACTTCGCCGAAGTCGCCCGCGAGCACTCGAGCTGCCCCTCCGGCCGCCAGGGCGGCGACCTGGGCAGCTTCGGCCCCGGCCAGATGGTGCGTGAATTCGATGAAGTGGTGTTCTCCGGCGAGTTGAACAAGGTGCACGGCCCGGTCAAGACCCAGTTCGGTTACCACCTGCTGGAAATCACCAGCCGCAGTTGAGACCAGCCCGGCCGAAGGGCGTCACGCCCCGGCCGCCTGACCGAAGCCGCCGTGCCCCGCCACGGCGGCTTTGTCGTTCATGCCCTTGCTGTGCCGGCATCCCTTGGGCTGATGCAAGCCAGGCCTGCTACCTTAAGCATCCATGCAAGCAGCAAGGAGCAGGATGTGACAAGGACGCAACAGGAGCAGGACGCTCATTTTCGCGATCGAGTACCCGACCCGCCCAAGGGAAAAGACCGCATCAAGTGGTATGGCCCCGGCTTGCTGTGGATGCTCTCCGCCGTCGGCACCGGTTCGATCCTCTTTACCCCCCCGAGTGGCCTCAGCCTACGAGTACCAATTGCTGTGGATACTGCTCATCGTGGTGCTGTTCATGTGGGTCATGATCCGGGAAATGGCGCGTTACTCCATCGTCACCGGCCAGACCATGCTGGAGGGCATGCACACCCTGAGCGGGCCGAGGAACTGGGCCGTGTGGGTGATCTTCGTACCGCAATTGCTGGCGGCGGCGATCGGCATCGCCGGGCTCGCCGCGGTCGTCGGCAGTGCGCTGGGCGAATTCCTGCCCGGCACCAACACCTTGTACGCCATGGCCATGGTGGTGGCCTCCACCCTGTTCACCGCCACCGGGCGCTACTCGCTGATCGAAACCTTCAGCCGCGTAATGGCGTTGGCGCTGATGGTGATGGCCATCGTCACGGCGATGATCGTCTTCCCCGGCCTGGCGCCGATTGCCCAGGGCCTGGCCCCCGGTTGGCCGGACGACCCCGACCTCTACGTGATCCTACCCTGGGTGGGCACCATTCTCGCCGGCTCCATGGGTATCGTCTGGTTCGGCTACTGGACCGCCACCCGCGGTTTCGGCGGCGGCCTGCAGAGCCGTGAGCCCGACGACGAACAACCCGACGACTCGCGTCGGGAGATGGACAGGACCGCACCCAAGCCCCACGAAACGCGGGTCGCCCATGCCCGGGGCTGGATCCGCACCATGACCGTGACCGCAGCACTCGGCGTACTTGGCGGCCTGGTGGTGATCTTCTCCTTCCTCGTGCTCGGCGCGGAACTGCTGGCACCGGAGGGCATCATGCCCGAGGGACCGGAGGTCGCAGTGGACCTGACCAACATCTTCTCGGACGTGTGGGGCGAGGTCGGCCGCTATGTGCTGCTGGTCGCGATCGTCATTGCCTTGGGTGGCAGCATCCTGGCCAACCAGGACGGCTGGGGACGCAGCTTCGCCGACATGACCCTGATCGTGACCCGCCGCCACCGCGAGGCCGGCGGTTCGAGCCTGCTGCTCAAGAGCCTCAACGCCCTCGATCGCCGGCTGCCCTGGCCCATGTTCGAGCGTCGCTGGCTCAAGCGACTCTACATCGTCAGCGTGACCGGCCTCATGCCGCTGCTCATCCTGCTGGCCTTCAGCGATCCGGTGCAGGTGATGTCCGTTTCAGGCATTATTGCGGCAGCCCATACGCCTTTCATCGCCCTGGCAGCGCTCTATGTCAATCGCACACGCCTACCGGCGGAGCTCAGGCCGGGAATCGCGGCGAGCGTGACGATGACAGTCGCCGGCTTCTTCTACCTCGGCTTCGCAGTGCTTTATCTGCTCAACATGGCAGGCCTGTTGAATGGCTGAAGCCCGGGCTATGCCGGCGCCGCTCGCCTTGCAGCGCGTGCTCGGCGCCAGGCGCTGTCACGCGTTAGGATAGATGTCGATTCGCTCTTTCGAAAACAGGGACGCCGCATG
>NZ_JAAQTO010000004.1 GCF_011742165.1 Billgrantia bachuensis
CAGGGACGCAAGCCGACACCACAAGGATCGTTTCATGCCCGACACCATCTCCGCCACCATCTCGCCCCTGCGAAGCCTGGAAGTGCTCTCGCAGCACGAGGTCAACCGCCTGCGCGACACCTCCAAGGCCGGCCTGCATGACCTGCTGCGGCGCTGCTCTCTCGCCGTACTCAGCTCTGGCAGCATGACCGACGACAGCCTGGTGCTGATGGAGACCTATCACGACTTCGATATCGAGGTCATCCAGCAGGACCGCGGCATACGTCTCAAGGTGACGAATGCCCCTGCCGAGGCCTTCGTCGATGGCAAGATGATTCGTGGTATTCGCGAGCACCTCTCCTCGGTGCTGCGCGACATCATCTACGTCTACAACGAGATTCAGCAGCACCAGCGGTTCGACCTCACCACGGGTGAAGGCACCACCAATGCGGTATTCCATATCTTGCGCAAGGCCGGCACCCTGAAGCCCGGACGCGATCCTGGCATCGTGGTGTGCTGGGGCGGTCACTCGATCACCCGCGAGGAGTACGAGTACACCAAGGACGTCGGCTATCAGCTCGGCCTGCGCGAGCTGGACATCTGTACCGGCTGCGGCCCCGGCGCCATGAAGGGGCCGATGAAGGGCGCCAACCTGGCGCATGCCAAGCAGCGTATCGGCGATGGCCGCTACCTGGGCATTTCCGAACCCGGCATCATCGCCGCCGAAGCGCCCAACCCGCTAGTCAACGAGCTGGTGGTGATGCCCGACATCGAGAAGCGCCTGGAGGCCTTCGTGCGCCTCGGTCACGGTATCGTGGTCTTCCCCGGCGGCGTTGGCACGGCCGAGGAGATCCTGTACCTGCTGGGTATCCTGCTCCACCCGGACAACCACGACATGACACTGCCGGTCATCTTCACCGGCCCGGCCAATTCGGCTGATTACTTCCAGCGCATCGACGAGTTCCTGGTCTATACCCTGGGCGAGGCGGTACGCGACAAGTATCGCATCATCGTCGACGATCCCGTCGAGGTCGCTCGCACCATGCGTCAGGGCATCGACAGCGTCACCGAATTCCGCCGTGTCCAGCAGGACGCCTTCCACTACAACTGGCGGCTGACCATCGCCCGCGATTTTCAGGAAACCTTCGAACCTACCCACGCAGCGATGGCTGGCCTGGCATTGCACCGCAACCAGCCGGTCCATGAGTTGGCGGCCAACCTGCGCCGTGCGTTCTCGGGAATCGTAGCCGGCAACGTGAAGGAGCATGGGCTGCGTGCCATCGAGGCCCATGGCCCCTTCAAACTGCACGCCGAGTCGGAGCTGATGCGCCGCCTGGATGACCTGCTTGGCTCCTTCGTAGCCCAGGGCCGCATGAAGCTGCCGGGGCGCGAGTACGAGCCCTGCTACCGACTGGTGTGAAAAAGATACCCGCTAACAGCAAAAGCGCCGGGCGCAACAGCACCCGGCGTAGGTCAAGCCGACTGGCTGACGGGACGCCACCATAGCCACAAGGCATGCAGCAGCAATCCAAGAGTGGCACCATGCGCGATCAGCAGCTGCCAACTGATCCAGGCGGTGAATAGCGCATGCCACAGTCCCATCAGTGCCAGCCCGGCCACTAGCGACACTGCCAGTCGCTTGCCCAGCCGGGGCAGCCGGGCACGCTCCCTGCCTTCCAGCATGCGCCAGTTCACGGCCGCCACGACCGCCACCACCGCAATGGCAATGACGATCAAGGTCAGGCGGTTCTGGTGCCCGCCGGCGAGATAGCGCGGCACGGTGGCAAACATCAGCACCAGCAGGCCCGCCATCAGGCTCAGCCGTTCCGCCGTCGGCGCGGCATTCATCTCAGGCCACCTTGAGCTGCTGGGTTTCGATCCACTCCTCGGCCCAGGGCAGCGCCGCGTCATCGGCCATGAAAGTTTCCATGGCGTCGACCTCCAGGCGCTCTCCCAGGCGAGTGGCACCCAGCCCCTCGAGCATCTCATCGAGGCGGCGCCCGGCGCCACAGAAGGTGTCGCCATAGGAGCTATCGCCCAGGGCGATAACGCCGTAGCGCAGTCCCACCAGCGATGGACTCTGCTCGTCGAGCGCGCGCGCGAGGGGCACGAAGTTGCCGGGAAAATCGCCGCTACCGGTCGTGGAGACACAGAACAGCGCCAAGTCGGGCCGCTCCTCGGTCAAGTCCTCGAGCGTCGACTGTTCGAGAATGGCGGTATCGTAGCCGGCCGCTTCGAACAGCGGAGCGACCTGTTCGGCGACATCGAGCGCACCGCCATACATGGTTCCTACGAAGATCTTCAACATTGGCATGTCGGGGCTAAACCTGAACTATTCAACGAGATAATACCACGGCGCAGGCCACTGACGCAGTTCGACAGCCAGCCTCGCCGCTCGGCGACGAGGTGTCGCATGCAGCTCGGGGCATGCCCGAGTATAATAGTCGGCCTTTCGTTCGAGGAGGCGACATGCTGCAGACGCAGACATTCGAAGCCTGGATCACCCCCCTGCTCATCGGCGGGCTGATCCTCTTCATGAGCTTCATTATCTGGGACCTGGCCAAGAAATCCCAGGCCGGCCGCTTTGGCACCATCATGCTCTTCGTAGTGCTCGGAGCGGGCATGATGGGCTACATCCTCAAGGTGGTCGTCACCTGGTTGATGGAGAGTGGCGGGGGCGTGTAGTACGCAGGATACCCCCTTGGAGGCATCCTGCGCCGACAGTGAGTCGCGAAACCTGGTTAGGCGCGAGCCTTAGCTAGGCGCCGAACCTTCGTAGCGCTCCACCTGGCTCTTGAGCTTCTGACCCGGGCGGAAAGTCACGACACGACGTGCCGAGATGGGGATCTCCTCGCCGGTCTTCGGGTTTCGCCCGGGGCGCTCACGCTTGTCGCGCAGGTCGAAATTGCCGAACCCCGACAGTTTCACCTGTTCGTTCTCGCGCAGGCACGCCCTGATCTCCTCGAAGAAAGCCTCTACCATGGCCTTGGCTTCACGCTTGGTCAGACCCAACTCGGCGTGAAGATGTTCGGCCAGTTCCGCCTTGGTCAACGCTCCCATGTCCCCTCCTCAGAGTGGCGGTCCAGCCCGCCGCCTGCACGGCTTCCGGCGATCCTTCGCGCGTTCATCCGCGCAGCTCGGCTCCCAGATGCTGATGCAATTCGACGACGATGGCATCGACCAACTGATTGATTTCCTCGTCATTCAGCGTGCGCGAAGGATGCTGCCAGGTCAAGCCCAAGGCAACACTCTTGCTGCCCTCGGGCACCCCTTTGCCCTGATAGACGTCGAACAACCTCAGCTCCTGCAACCACTCACCCGCCTGATTGCGCACGCAATCCAGCAGCGCCTGTACGGGGCGATCTTCCTCGAGCAGGAAGGCCAGGTCCCGGCGCACTTCCGGGTAACGCGACAACGGCTCGAAGCTGGGCAAGCTGCCGTGGGTCAGCGCGTCCTGGCGCACCTCGAACAGGAACACCTCGACCTTGAGCCCCAACTCGGCCTTGACCCCAGGATGCAGCGCTCCGATCCAGCCCACCGGTTCGCCGCGGAAGATGATTCGCGCACTCTGTCCCGGATGCAGAGCAGGATGCTCGCCGGGCTCGAAGCGCCAGGCCCCCTCCTCGCCGCCGAGCGCCATCAGGCTCTCGAGATCACCCTTGAGGTCGAAGAAATCGACCTTCTCGCGACCACCGGACCAGCCTTCGGGGAAGCGTTCGCCGCAGGCCAATGCCCCGACCATGGGCGTCTGTTCCAGCTCGTCCAGGTCGCCGCGGAAGATCAGCCCCGTTTCGAACAGGCGTACACGGGTCTGCTGACGGTTGAGGTTGTACTCGAGCGCCCGCACCAGCCCCGGGAACAGACTCGCCCGCATCACCGCGAGGTCGCTGGAGATGGGATTGGCCAGCCGCGGCGATACCGCGTCCGGCAGCAGTACCTGCTGCAGCTCGGGGGCAACGAAGCTGTAAGTGACGGCCTCCTGATAGCCGCGCGCCACCATCTGGTGACGCAATCGTGCCAGGGGCGTACGCGCCTCATGATCGGGGCGCAGTGCCAGACGCGCCGCCGGGCGACGCACCGGCAAGCGATTGTAGCCGTGTATGCGCGCCACCTCCTCGATCAAATCCTCCTCGATGGCGATATCGAAACGCCAGCTCGGCACCTGCGCCTGCCAACCGGCCTCAGCGGCACGAATCCGCATGCCCAGCCGCTCGAGAATCTCCTGCACCTCCTCGCCGGGCAGTGTCTTGCACAGTGCCTGCTCCAGCCGTTCGGCACGCAGGGTGACTTCGCGCTCGCCCGGCAGGTGCGCCGCGCTTGCCGCCTCTACCAGCGGCCCCGGCTCGCCGCCGGTGATCTGCAGCAGAAGTGCCGTGGCACGCTCCACCGCATCGCGGGTGAGCTGCGGGTCGACACCGCGCTCGAAGCGATGGGATGCATCGGTATGCAGGCCATAGGAGCGAGCCTGGCCTGCCACCGCCAGCGGAGAGAAGAAGGCTGACTCGAGGAAGATGTCGCGCGTTGCCGGCCCGACCCCGGAATACTCACCCCCCATCACCCCCGCAATCGCCAGCGGACCGCGCTCGTCGGCGATCACCAGGGTGGAGGCATCCAGGCTGATCTCCTGACCGTCGAGCAGGGTCAGTTGTTCGCCCTGGCGTGCCAGCCGTACCACCACCGCACCATGCAGGTTCTCGCGGTCGAAGGCATGCAGCGGCTGGCCCAGTTCGAGCATCACGTAGTTGGTCACGTCGACCACCGGGTCGATCGAACGAATACCGCTGCGCCGCAAGCGCTCGACCATCCACAGCGGCGTTGTTGCGGTGACGTCGACGCCCTTGATCAGCCGGCCGATATAACGCGGGCAACGCTCTGCATCTTCGACCCGCACCGGGAAGGTCTCGTTGTGGCTTGGCGCGACCGGCTCGATGGCGGGCGGTGTCAACGGCAACCGATTGAGCACGCCGACTTCCCGCGCCAGCCCCTTGAGGCTCAGGCAATCCCCGCGGTTGGGCGTCAGGTCCACCTCGACGGTATGGTCGTCGAGCCCCATCCAGGCACGAAAGTCCTCGCCGGCCGGAGCATCGGCGGGCAGTACCAGAATACCTCCCGAAGTCTCCTCGGCCAGTCCCAGTTCGGAAGCAGAGCAGATCATTCCGCGGGATTCCACACCGCGCAGCTTGGCCCGCTTGATCTTGAAGTCGCCGGGCAGCACGGCGCCTACTCGAGCGAAAGGCACCTTCTGCCCAACCGCCACGTTGGTGGCGCCGCACACGACCTGCACCGTCTCGCCGCTGCCATCGACCACCTGGCATACGTTCAGCTTGTCGGCGTCGGGATGCTGCTGCTTGTCGACGACCTCGGCTACCACGACGCCGCTGAAGTCCGCGGCAACGGGCTCGACGGCATCCACTTCCAGGCCGGCCATGGTGATCTGGTCGGCCAGCCCCTGTACGCCCAGCTGCGGGGATACCCACTCACGCAGCCACTGTTCGGAAAATTTCATGGTCAATCCTGTGTTCGGCCGAAATTCATGTCACGCCATCCGGGCTCGTGCGAAGCTCGAATCAGGCGAACTGGCGCAAGAAGCGCAGGTCGTTGTCGAAGAACATTCGCAGGTCGTTGACGCCATAGCGCAGCATGGCCAGACGCTCGGCGCCCATGCCGAAGGCGAAGCCCTTGTAGCGCTCCGAATCGATGCCGGAGTGGCGAAAGACTTCCGGGTGCACCATGCCGCAACCCATCACTTCCAGCCAGCCGCTGTGGGAGCAGACACGGCAGCCGTCGCCCGAACACATCACGCACTGGATATCGACTTCGGCGGACGGCTCGGTGAACGGGAAATAGGAGGGCCGGAAACGCACCGAGAGATCGTCACGCTCGAAGAAAGCGTGGAGGAAATCCTCGATGGTGCCCTTGAGGTCGGCGAAGCTCACGTCCTCGTCCACCAGTAGCCCCTCGACCTGGTGGAACATCGGCGTATGCGTCAGGTCGGAGTCGCTGCGATAGACTCGTCCCGGGCAGACGATGCGGATCGGCGGCGCCTGTTCCTTCATCGTGCGTACCTGTACCGGCGAGGTGTGAGTACGCAGCAGTCGCGTGGCGTCGAAGTAGAAGGTATCGGCCATGCCCCGTGCCGGATGGTGCGCCGGAATGTTTAGGGCCTCGAAATTATGGTAGTCGTCCTCGACTTCCGGCCCTACGGCAACGTCATAACCGATACGGCCGAACAGCCCCTCGATACGCTCCAGGGTCAGGGTGACCGGATGTAGACCGCCACTGACATGGCCGCGCCCCGGCAGGGTCACGTCGATGCGCTCCGCCGCCAGTTGGGCCTCGAGTGCGGCCTTCGCCAGCGACTTGCGGCGGGCATCGAGCTCCTCGGCCAGGGCCTGTTTGGCCTGGTTGATGCGCTCTCCGGCTGCCGGCCGCTCGTCCGCCGGCAGTTTGCCCAGCCCCTTCAACTGGGCGGTAATCTCGCCTTTCTTGCCAAGGTAATGCACCCGCAGCTCATCGAGCGCCGCGATGCTCTCGGCGGCCTGTATGGCCTGACGGGCCTCGGTGACCAATGTCGGTAGATGGTCCATCCGCTGAGCTCCGAAATCGTTGATTCTACTGTTAACGCGTCAGTGGCGCGTGGCAGCAATCGCCGTTAGCAATTGCTGACGTCGCGCCAGCGACGGCCCGTAGGGTGGCCGCCATGGACGGTGCCCCTAAAAAAACAGGGGAAGAGCGGCTGCTCTTCCCCTGCGACGGTCTGGCATCGTGACGGACCGGCCTGGGCCGGCCCGTCGCCATCGGCCGATGTCACTTACTGGGCAGCCTTGGCCTTCTCGACGATGGCGGCAAAGGCAGCCTTCTCGTGAACGGCCAGGTCGGCCAGCACCTTGCGGTCGATCTCGATGCCGGCCTTCTTCAGGCCACCGACGAAGCGGCTGTAGGACAGGCCGTGCTGGCGGGCACCGGCGTTGATACGCTGGATCCACAGGGCGCGGAACTGACGCTTGCGCTGGCGACGGTCACGGTAGGCGTACTGACCGGCCTTGATGACGGCTTGCTTGGCTACGCGGAAGACGCGCGAACGCGCACCGTAGTAGCCCTTGGCCAGCTTGAGAACTTTCTTGTGACGACGACGAGCGACGACACCACGCTTGACACGAGTCATGGCTTTCTCCTGACGTTAAAGTGGGGCAACCAAAGGCTTAAAGATTCGGCAGCATGCGCTGGATCAGTGCCTTGTCGGCGTCGTGAATCTGCTTCATACCGCGCAGTTGACGCTTCCGCTTGGTCGACTTCTTGGTCAGGATGTGGCTACGGAACGACTGCTTGTGCTTGAAGCCGTTGGCCGTCTTCTTGAAGCGCTTGGCAGCGCCGCTGTTGCTCTTGATTTTCGGCATGAGAATAACTCCGCTCGAGATTTTTCAGAAAACCCGGGGCCGGTGGGCGGCTCGCGCCGACCACCCGTTTGGCTGGCCTTCGGATCACTTCTTCTTGGGGGCAATGATCATGATCATCTGGCGCCCTTCCATCTTGGGGAAGGCCTCCACGGTCCCGATGTCCTCGAGATCCGCGGCAATCCGCTCCATCAGCTTGCGGCCGATGTCCTGGTGCGCCATTTCACGGCCACGAAAACGCAGCGTGACCTTGCCCTTGTCGCCACCTTCGAGGAAACGAATCAGGTTCTTCAGCTTGACCTGGTAGTCGCCCTCGTCGGTGCCAGGCCGGAATTTGACTTCCTTGACCTGAATCTGCTTCGTCTTCTTCTTCTGAGCTGACTTCTGTTTCTTCTGCTCGAAGACGAACTTGCCGTAATCCATGATCTTGCAGACGATCGGATCGGCATTGGAAATCTGGACGAGGTCAAGACCGGCCGCTTCGGCACGCTCGAGCGCTTCGCTGGTGGGCACTACGCCCAGCTGCTCGCCGTCGCTGTCGATCAGGCGAACCTGATCCTCGGTTATCCGCTCGTTCATAGGGGGGCGCTTGTCCTGTGGACGTGCGCGCTGGCTGCTTCGCTTGATCGTTCCGTCTCCGTTCCGGTAATTGACGATGTCGTTACCAACCTGTCTTTACCAACCTATGCTACCACCCTTCGGCCCGAATCCGCTCAATGAAGGCATCAACGGTCATGGTACCAAGGTCTTCGCCGGTGCGCGTGCGCACGGCAACCGAGTCGGCTTCGACTTCCTTATCTCCTACCACCAGAAGATAGGGAACCTTCTGCAACGTATGTTCGCGGATTTTAAAGCCGATCTTCTCGTTCCTCAAGTCCGCCTTGACGCGAAGGCCAATTTTCTGCAAGCGACGCTCGAGATCGTGAGCGTAATCGCGCTGCGAATCGGTGATGGTCATCACCACGGCCTGCTCCGGTGCCAGCCACAGCGGCATGGCCCCGGCATAGTGCTCGATCAAAATACCGATGAAGCGCTCCATCGACCCCACGATGGCGCGATGCAGCATGACGGGAGGCCTGCGGTCCCCCTCCTCGGTCACGTATTGAGCACCAAGGCGCGTCGGCATCATGAAGTCGACCTGCATGGTGCCGACCTGCCACTCGCGCCCGAGGCAGTCCTTCATGTGATACTCGATCTTGGGGCCGTAGAAAGCCCCTTCGCCGGGCAGCTCTTCCCACTCCACCTCGCAGGCCGAAAGAGCCCCACGCAGTGCCGCTTCGGCGCGATCCCAGACGTCGTCGCCACCCAGGCGCTTCTCGGGACGCAGGGCGATCTTGACCGCAATGTCCTCGAAGCCGAAATCGCGATAGACCTTGAGCGCCTGGCGGTGGAAAGCCGTCACCTCCGGCTCGACCTGGGCTTCGGTGCAGAACACGTGGCCGTCATCCTGGGTGAAGGCGCGCACGCGCATGATGCCATGCAGTGCACCCGACGGCTCGTTGCGGTGACAGCCGCCGAACTCGCCATAGCGTACCGGCAGCTCGCGATAGCTGCGCAGCCCGGAATTGAAGACCTGGACGTGCCCCGGGCAGTTCATCGGCTTGAGCGCATACTCACGCTTCTCCGACTCGGTGAAGAACATGTTCTCGGCGTAGTTGTCCCAGTGGCCCGACTTCTTCCACAGCGAGACGTCCATGATCTGCGGGCAGCGGATCTCCTGATAGCCGCCCTCGCGGTAGACGTTGCGCATGTACTGCTCGACGACCTGCCACAGCGTCCAGCCCTTGGGGTGCCAGAACACCATACCTGGCGCCTCTTCCTGCATGTGGAAGTAGTCGAGCTTGCGCGCCAGCTTGCGGTGGTCGCGCTTCTCGGCTTCCTCTAGGCGCTGCAGGTAGGCCTTGAGCTGCTTCTTGTCGCCCCAGGCAGTGCCGTAGATACGGGTCAGCATCGGCTTGCTGGCATCGCCACGCCAGTACGCGCCGGCCAGCTTTGTCAGCTTGAACGCCTTCAAGTGCCGCGTATTGGGCACGTGGGGCCCCCGGCACATGTCGGTATATTCTTTATGGAAATACAGGCGAATGGTCTCGCCCTCGGGGATGTCGCGAATGATTTCCTGCTTGTAGGGCTCACCGCGCTCCTCAAAGGTGCGCATCGCATGGTCGCGGTCGACATACTCGCGAATCACGTCGTATTCGCTGTCGATCAGCACTTTCATGCGTTCTTCGATCGCGGCCAGGTCATCAGGCGTGATGGAGCGGTCGAAGTCGATGTCGTAGTAGAAGCCGTCGTCAATCACCGGGCCGATGGCCATCTTGGCCTCGGGATAGAGCTGCTTGACGGCGTGCCCGATCAGGTGGGCACAGGAGTGGCGAATGACCTCCAGTCCCTCTGGGTCGCGGGCCGTGATGATCGCCACATCAGCGTCATGATCGATAATGTCGGCGGCGTCCACCAGCGCACCGTCGATCTTGCCGGCCACGCAGGCCTTGGCCAGCCCGGGGCCGATGGACTCGGCAAGCTGCATTACGCTGAGGGGTTCGTCGAAAGTTCTCTGGCTGCCGTCCGGCAGGGTCACGATGGGCATCAAAACATCCTTTGCGCA
Source organism: Billgrantia bachuensis (assembly GCF_011742165.1). Classification (GTDB taxonomy): domain Bacteria; phylum Pseudomonadota; class Gammaproteobacteria; order Pseudomonadales; family Halomonadaceae; genus Halomonas; species Halomonas bachuensis. Next base: position 9,979 of record NZ_JAAQTO010000004.1, read on the forward strand.
GTGGTGATCCATACCAAAGATCACGTGTCGCGGTTGATAGCAGATTAGAAAAAGGTCATCAGTCCGCGAGGTGTGCAGCCCGCCCATTACCCTGGGCGATACGAGTGCCGTGTCAAACGGCCCCGCTGCACGTCACGGCGGTCGACAAGACTAACAGAATCAGGCCCTCCTGCGCCATGACGAGGCAGGAAGAGATCGTGTAACGCAACAGGGGCACCCGAAGGTGCCCCTGCCGAAAGCGTGACCGGACGAAGGTCCGTACCGCTTCGATCAATCCCAGTTATTGATCTCGACGCGACGGTTCTGAGCACGACCTGCGTCGGTCTCGTTGGTCGCAACCGGCTGCTCTTCGCCGTAGCCACGTGTGGTCATGCGATTCGTGTCGATTCCGCGAGAGACCAGGAAATCGCGAACGGAGTCGGCACGACGCTGGGACAGGTCCATGTTGTACTGGTTGGAACCGACGGAGTCGGTATGGCCTTCGATGCTAACCCGCATACGAGGATTCTCGCGCAGGGTCGAAGCCACCTGGTCCAGAGTCGGGTAGGCGCTCTCGCGAATTTCAGCTGAATCGAAGGCGAAAGTTACTTCGCTGTCCAGCACCACCGGCTCGAACTCGGGGGCCGGAGCGGGCGCGGGCTCGGGCTCCGGCATCGGCTCGGGCTCGGCTACGGGCTCCGGCGAACGATCGGCACACAGCAGGGCACCGATCGCGGAGCCAGCCACTGCACCGGTTGCGGCACCACTTTCCTCGTCGGATTCGCCGCTGGTGGCATAGCCGATGCTGCCGCCAATCAGACCACCCGCGATACCGCAGACCAGAGGTTGTTGATACCAGGCATTACCGGTCGACGCCGTTGCCGTACCACCCGCTCTATCGCCGCCCTTCTGGAAATCGGTGGCGCAGCCGGAGAGGCCGATCACCAGCGCAGAACCCAACAGCAAGCCAGTCGTTGATTTTTTCATTGCAAGACTCCTTCTTGATTTCATCTCGGGGCTACGTAAAGCGAACTACCCCGAAGGTCAGGACATTCATTGACCCAACGGCTTCAAGTGTAGGCCTTTCCCGCCCTTGCTCAAAGCGCCGTCACACTCCATTCGTTGACCATTGTGCCGAATATTGCCAGGAAAAACCCGGGAAATGGCCATTGATTAGCTTGGCGGAGTACGCTAGGCGCCGCCAACATACCTTGCCGTAAAGTATTTGTATAGCTTCAATGCAGGCTACCCGGCCAGCCGCGGCGAAACGCAAGGAGCTCTTCCGCTGCCGCCAGTACCGGCTGACGCCACTCCGCCTCGACCTCGAGACGCTCACGATCCTCACGCATTCGCTCGCGCGGCGTCAGTTGCTTGCGTGCGGAATGAGTATGCAGATGCTGGGTGCGTGAGTAAACCTCGCCGAAGGCCTGGAAGCCGGGCCTCTCGATCAGACTGGGATCGAGGATGTCGAGCAACAGCTTGCAGCGCCAGGCGCCTTCCGTTATGTCCACCTGCTCCTGCAGCAGTGAGGAAGCGACGATTTCGAGGTTGGATAGACAGTTCTCGTGAGCGCGGCGAAGCTCTTCCTCACGAAAGGCCTCTCGGCGCTTCACCTCCTGCCACAGAGTAAAGGCATAAGCCGCCAAGCCAGCCACGATGGCCAGGCTCACGGCAAGCAGGATCAATGCCGTTGTCGTCGTCATCGAATCTCCAGGCTGACGAATGATCCATCGAATTGTAACGCAAGCCAGGTCCTGATACAGGTCCAGTACGTTTCAGCCACAGCGGCAGTGACGCAACGGCAAGCGCCCGGCATATCCATACCGGGCGCTTGCAGAGCGGTGACTGATATCGCGCAGCGTCGCTACATCGCCCAGAGTCCCGCATAGTGATCCAGCAACAGCACACCGAACACACCCAGGATGTAGCGGATAGAAAACCAGAAGGCAGCCAAAGGGGCCTTGGAATCCGCGCCGCGCCAAACCTTCCAGTTCCAGTACATGAAGCGCAGATTCAGCGCCATCACGCCAAGCAGATAAACGGCGCCGCTCATGCCGATGACGAAAGGCAGCAGCGTCACGGCAACGGTCAACCAGCCATAAAGCCATACCTGCAGCCGCGTGAACGCCTCGCCATGGGTCACCGGCAGCATCGGCACACCGGCGCGAGCGTACTCATCACGCTTGTGGATCGCCAGCGCCCAGAAGTGCGGCGGCGTCCAGGCGAACACGATCAGCACCAGCAACAGCGGCTCCGGCCCTAGCTGTCCGGTAACCGCCGTCCAGCCGAGCATGGGGGGCGCCGCCCCAGCCACGCCACCGATGACGATGTTCTGCGGTGTCGCGCGCTTGAGGAAAGCCGTATAGATGAGGGCGTAACCGATCAACGACGCCAGCGTCAGCCAAGCCGTCAGCGCGTTGATCTGCCACAGCAACAGGGCGATGCCGGCAATGGAGAGCAGCGACGCCCAGCCCAGCGCCAGCACGGTGGGCATGCGCTGGCTTGCCAGGGGGCGCTGCGAGGTGCGCAGCATCATCGCATCGAGCCTGCGATCGACCACGTGATTGAAGGCAGCCGCTCCGCCGGCGGCCATACCGATACCGGCCAGGCCGAACACCACCGTGGCAAGCGACGGCAAACTCGGTGTCGCCAGTGCCATGCCCACCAGGGCGCACACCAGCATCACCACTACTACCCTGGGCTTGCATAGCGTGAGCAGGTCCTGCCAGGTCCAGGCGGCCGATTCGTGCAGGCCCAGCTGCATCAACAGCGTGCCCTTGATCCCCTCACGCTTCGTCAGTGCGTTAGACATGCACCCACTCCTTCTCCCTTCGTGTCGAATCCTCGACTTCCGTGACCGGCTCTCGCCAGTGCCATACGGCCAGTGCCAGCAGCAGCACGAGCGACAGAGCTCCGGCCGTGTGCAGCAGTGCCAGCCACAAGGGAAGCCACATCAGTACGTTGGCGATCCCCAACCCTAGCTGAACACCATAGGCGATGAGCAGCCCACCGAGCCAGGGGCGCATGCGCGCCTCTCTCCAGTAGCGCAACGTCAGCATGAGCAGCGCCAACCCCAGCAGCAGCGCACCGATGCGATGCCCCTGGTGGATGGCGGTGCGGGCATCGGCATGCAACTGGCCATGCAGATAATTTGGCCCCACCGTCTGCGTCAGGTGGAACCCCTCGCTCCAATCCATCGCGGGCCACCACTGTCCGTTACAGGTGGGAAAGCCCTGGCAAGCGATACCGGCATAGTTGCTCGAGACCCAACCCCCCAGCGCCAGTTGCAGCACCAGCAACGCCACGGCCGCTATCCACAACGGAGTCAGCCGACGCTTCGCCGCGGCGGCTTGGGCACCCTTGGCAAAACGGCGCAGCCCCAGATGCAGCCACAGGAACAGCACCAGTACCGAGAGCCCTCCCAGCAGGTGCAGGGTCACGACCTGCGGCCACAGTTTGAGCGTCACCGTGAAGGCACCGAAGGCGCCCTGCAGCAGGATCACGCCCAGCAGGGCCACGCTGGTCTTCCACGGATAGCCGGGGCTGTGACGCAACCTGACACCCAGCAGCAACAGGCCGATTACCAGCAGCCCGAGCGTCGATGCCAGATAGCGATGAATCATCTCGACCCAGGCCTTGAAAGCTTCCAGCGGGGCGTCGGGTGAGTGCAGCAAGGCACGTTCCACATCAGGCACCACCAGCTCACCGTAGCAACCGGGCCAGTCGGGGCACCCAAGGCCGGCATCGACCAGACGCGTCCAGGCGCCGATCAGGACCACGACACTGGTGAAAACGACGCCCACCAGGCTTAGGCTCAACAATAGACGAAGCCGACGCACATGCGCCTGACCGTGAAGAGTTGGCATCGACACATCCTGCATGAATGGCGTCCTGGATCTTGTCATGTCTCGAGTCGAACATGTCACATCGCTCGGCGAACCGGGAGGAGACGGCTTCAACGCTAGCTTCCTTCGAATTCCTCGGCCGCGCGCGGATCGGGATTGCGTTTCAGCAGACGAGTCAGGTCGTCCTTTACGTCGCGCTCCGCAACGCTATCATCGTAGCGCAACACCACCCGCCCCTGCGGGTCGAGCAGCCAGACAGCGCCCGCTGCCTGCCACTCGGGCATCTCCCTCCACTGGCTGACTTCCTCGCCGGGCAGGGCTTCGGCGCTGCCGCCTATGCGCAAGCGCGTGACGCGAGGAGCCTCGCGACCCAGCGCCCGATGCATACGCCACCAGCGGTCCGCCAGGGCCTCACAGTCACGGGTACAGTCGAAAGCCAGTACCCAGTCGCCGCCATCGAAAGACGCCTGGCGCTCGACCAACGGCCACTCCGGCAACGATGGCACTGGGGGAGCCAGCTCTCCATGAGCGGTATGCTCTTCCGGGATGCCGACGCGCCAAGTCAGCATGATCCATGCCGTCAACATCGGCAGTGCGAAGACGGCGATCAGAGCCAACAGCTTCAAGCGCTGATGACGGACGTTCATGGCTTCCTGCACGGCACTTCCTCGTAATGCTTGCTCATCGTTCATCACCTTCATGAGGGGAGCCGCCCAGCGCATGGCGCCTATCTCCGGCCAGCCGGCGCCCCCCGATGATCATCACCGCCAAGGCCGCCAGTGCCAACCCCCACCATTGGACCGCATAGCCGACATGGCGACTGGGTGGCACCACGTTGGGCGTCCACCAGGGCTCAAGACGGCCAGGCCCCTGTTCGAGATGCAGCCAGCCATCATGCGCAAAGCCGCCCGGCAGATCCCAGGCGGAGAGCTCGATGCGCTGCAGGCGCCTCCCTTCCCGATTGGGTCCGTAGAGCGGCGGTGGATCGCCGGCGGCCTGCCAGCGCCCCCGCAGCGCAACCTCGCCCTCGGGCGTCGTGGTCTCGGGTGTCGCCCGGCTCGGCCCGGTCGGCAGGAAACCGCGCTGCACCAGCCACAGGCGTCCGTCCTCAGCGCGCAGCGGCGTCAGCACGGCTACCCCCAACTGCCCCTCGTGGGTGCGGTTATCGAGGAATAGTGTCTCCCCCGCCAGGTACTCACCACGCAGGATCAGATGAGACCCGGCTGGCGGTATCTCCTTCGGGGCTTCCAACGTTGGTGCCGCATCCAGCCGGGCAAGATAACTGCGCTTGTCGTCGGCCCGCTCCCACTGCCATAGTCCAAGCAACAATCCCAATATCACCAGCAGCGACCAGAGCAGGTACCATATGCTCGACCGCCAGCCGGGCATGCGCTTGCCACGCCTCGGTCCCTGACCTCCAACGGAGTCCCCCATGTTTCTCAAGACCTTGATAGCCGTCGTGTTTCTGGCCATGTTGACCAGCCTGGCAGCCGGTGTCGGTTTCCTGTTGCGCGACGACAGCCAATCACGCCGGCTGCTGGTATCGCTGAAGATTCGCGTCACACTCGCTGCGCTGCTTCTCGCCCTGCTGTTCTACGGTTTCTTCTTCGGCAGCCTGGGCGAAGCATGACCCCAGGCTGCCACGGGGGGCGCCTACCGAGCGAGGCAGGCGCTGGCGATCAGAATACGTAAACGGTAATGAACAGGCCTACCCAGACCACGTCGACGAAGTGCCAGTACCAACTGGCCGCCTCGAAGCCGAAGTGCTCTTCGGGTGTGAAATGGCGACGCACGATCCGCGCCAGCATTACGATCAGGATGATCGTACCGACGATGACGTGCAGCCCATGGAACCCGGTCAGGATGAAGAAGGTCGCGCCATAGACGCCGGCCTTCAAGGTGATGCCGTAGTGGGCATAGGCTTCGTAGTATTCGACGCCTTGAATGGCGATGAAGCACAGGCCCAGCAGCACGGTGCCGGCTAGCCAATTGCGGCACACCTTGCGGTGGCCTTCCTTGAGCGCCTCGTGCGCTACGGTCAGGGTAATGCTGGAAGAGATCAGGATCAGCGTGTTGACCAGCGGCAGCTGCCAGGGGCTGAAGACCTGGGCCGGGCCGGCAATGGAGGAGTCAGGCGGGCTGATCAGCGGCCAGTGCGCGGTGAACTCGGGCCAGAGCAGCGCCGTGGCGCCCTTGGTACCTTCGCCACCCAGCCAGGGAATGGCAAAGAAGCGGATATAGAACAAGGCACCGAAGAAGGCGGCGAAGAACATGACCTCGGAAAAGATGAACCAGCCCATTCCCCAACGGAAGGAGCGGTCCATCTGGGTGTCGTACAAGCCTTTTCGCGACTCGGCGATAACATCGCGGAACCATAGCGCCATCACCGCCAGGACACCTGCCAGGCCAACCAGCATGACGATGCTGCCGCGGTCGTGAACCAGCATCATGCCAGCCCCGATCATCATCACCCCAAGGGCCAAAGAGCCCAGCGCGGGCCACTTGCTGGTTGCCGGGACATAGTAACTGCCACTCATGCCTCTTCTCCTTGTATGGTCTGGACATCCGCCTGAAGCGGCTCATGCTTGCCCTCGATCGGATAGAGGGTATAGACCAGGGTGACGGTACCGACCTCCGGGGGCAGGTCGCGATCCAGCTGGAACACCAACGGCAGCTCCAGCCGCTCCCCCGCCTGCAACTGCTGCTCCTCGAAACAGAAACAGCTTGCCTTGCGTACGTGACGCGTGGCCGTGGAAGGCGAGACGCTGGGAACTGCACGCCCCCAACTCACCGCATCGCTCTGATTGACGAAAGTGAAGTACACCTCGGAGGTCTGCCCCGGGTGCAGGCGAACCTGGCGGGTTTCCGCCTCCATTCGCCATGGCAGCCCCGCCCCGCTGCGAGTGATGAACTGCACGGTAACCGTGCGCGATTCATCGACATTCTCGTGAACGAGGGCCTGCGCCGTGGTATCGACCTTGCCGTTGATACCCGTCACCTTGCAGAAGACGTCATACAGCGGCACCAGGGCGAAGGCGAAGGCGAACATGCCGGCCAATGCCGCCGCGCTGCGCCAGACCGTACGCTTGACCCCCGCCTGACGCTCATCCGTCTCGTTACGAACCATGCGTCACTCCTGCTCACTTTCCGGCCATCGAGCCTCGGCCGGAAGCCTGCGCTCAATGCGCCGGGCGATGAAAGGTCGGTGGCGTCTCGAAGGTGTGCAGCGGCGCCGGGCTCGGCACGCTCCACTCGAGGTCATCCGTATGATCGCCCCAGGCCTGCGCCGGTGCTTTCTGGCCACCTCGCGCACAGAGCACGATCACCGCGACGAACAGCAGTTGGGAAAAGCCGAAGATGAACGACCCGACCGAGGACGCCAGGTTGAAGTCGGCGAACTGCAGTGCATAGTCGGGAATCCGCCGCGGCATGCCGGCCAGCCCCGAGAAGTGCATCGGGAAGAAGGTCAGGTTGACGCCGATCACCGAAAGCCAGAAGTGCCACTGGGACAGGCGCAGGTGAGGATAGTGCCCGGTCCATTTGGGCAACCAGTAGTAAGCCCCCGCCAGGATGGCGAAGAGTGCCCCGGGTACCAGTACGTAGTGGAAGTGCGCCACCACGAAGTAAGTGTCGTGATACTGGAAATCGGCCGGGGCGATAGCCAGCATCAGGCCCGAGAAGCCGCCGATGGTGAACTGCACCACGAAGGCCAGAGCGAACAGCATCGGCGGCTCGAAGCTGATCGAACCGCGGAACATGGTCGCCACCCAGTTGAAGACCTTCACCCCCGTAGGCACCGCGATCAGCATGGTGGCGTACATGAAGAACAACTGGCCGACCAGCGGCATCCCCACGGCGAACATATGGTGCCCCCACACCAGAAACGAGAGAATGGCGATGGCGGCGGTGGCGTACACCATGGAGGCGTAGCCGAACAGTCGCTTGCGGGCGAAAGTCGGGATGATCGCCGAAACGATGCCGAACGCCGGCAGAATCATGATGTAGACCTCGGGATGCCCGAAGAACCAGAACAGGTGCTGGAACAGTACCGGATCACCCCCCCCCGCGGCGTTGAAGAAGTTGGTGCCGAAATTGATGTCCATGAGCATCATCGTCACCACCCCGGCGAGCACCGGCATGACGGCGATCAGCAGGAAGGAGGTAATCAGCCAGGTCCACACGAACAGCGGCATGTCCATCAAGCGCATGCCCGGTGCGCGCATGTTGAGAATGGTCGCGATGATGTTGATCGCGCCCAGGATCGAACTGATACCGGCGATATGCAGCGACAGGATGAAGAACGTCGTCGAAGGTGGCCCGTAAGTGGTCGACAGCGGCGCATAGAAGGTCCAGCCGAAGTTGGGGCCGCCACCAGGCATCAGCAGCGTGGAAAGCAGCAGACCGAAGGCCACCGGCAGCAGCCAGAAGCTGAAGTTGTTGAGGCGCGGCAACGCCATGTCGGGGGCGCCGATCTGCAGCGGTATCATCCAGTTGGCCAGGCCGGTGAACGCCGGCATGATCGCCCCGAATACCATGATCAGACCATGCATGGTGGTCATCTGGTTGAAGAATTCGGGCCTGACGAACTGCAACCCAGGCTGGAAGAGCTCGAGCCGAACCACCAGGGCAAAGATGCCGCCGATGAAGAACATGGTTAGCGAGAAGATCAGGTAAAGGGTCCCGATCTCCTTGTGATTGGTGGTCAGCAGCCAGCGCAGCATGCCCTTCGGCGGGGTCTCATGAGCATGTCCATGCCCGGCTTCCGCGGCGGTGCTGCTCTGCTCGAGAATCGCTTGAGGAGGTACCTTTGGGGCCATCGGAAAACTCCATAAACTATGTCTTGTTATCGCGCGTCAGGTCAGGGCACGGCGCGCACGCCGTGCCCGCCGCTCACTCTTCCAGCCGTTCGGCAATCTCGGAGGGCTGAACCACGTCGCCGGTCTCGTTGCCCCAGGCGTTACGCGTAAAGGTGATGACTGCAGCCAGCTCGACGGGGTTGAGCGTGCTGCGGAACGCCGGCATGGCGCTACCGGAGACGCCGTTCAGGACGGTCTCGATGTGCCAGTCGGCATCTTCGATCAACTGCTCATTGCCGGCCAGAGCCGGGAAGGCGGGCGGCGAACCCTGCCCCTCTGGCTGGTGACAGGAGGCGCAGATGCTGCCGAAGACGCCTTCGCCACGCTCCATCAGCTCATCCATCTCCCATTCGCGGTCGATGCCCATGGCCTCCTCGGCAGCCGCCTCCTTGCGCTCGGCCAGCCAGGTGTCGAACTCCTCCTCCTCGACGGCCTGCACGACGATCGGCATGAAGCCGTGATCGACGCCGCAAAGCTCGGCACACTGGCCGCGGTAGATGCCCGGCTCCTCGATGCGGACCCAGTTTTCGTTGACGAAGCCGGGAATGCTGTCCTGCTTGACGGCCAGCTCGGGCACCCACCAGGCGTGCAGGACGTCATCGGAAGTGAACAGGAAGCGAACCTTGCGATTGATGGGGAGAACGAGCGGCTCATCGACTTCGAGCAGGTAGTGCTCGCCGCGCTCCTCTTCCCCGTTGATCTGCGCCCTGGGCGTGGCCAGGTTCGAATTGAAGGAGACGTCCTCGCCAAGGTACTCGTAGCGCCAGCGCCACTGTTGCCCCGTGACCATCACGTCGAGATCGGCGTCGGAGGGATCGTAGATCTTCTGCAGCGTCGCGGTGGCCGGCACCGCCATACCGACCAGGATCAGCAGCGGAACCGCTGTCCAGATGATCTCTACGGTAGTGTTCTCATGGAAGTTGGCTGACTTGGCGCCCTTGGAATGGCGATAGCGGAACAGGGAATAGAACATCGCCCCGAACACGACTACACCAATGACCACACAGATCCAGAAAATGGTCATGTGCAAGCCATAGATTTCGCCACTGAGGCTCGAAACCCCAACGGGCATGTTCCAGCCGTTTGCCAGAGCCACCTGGCTCGAGCCAACAAGGATCAAGACCCCTGCCAGCCAGACGAGCAGAGTCCGCATCGACGCCTCCCGAAAACTTGTAGTTGTAGCGAACGGCTGCCCCGAGTGTCAGGGGTCGGGGGCTCTCATCCATGGAGAACATTAGCCGCTTCTTCATCGAGTATATAGAGATCTAATCTTGAAAGTCACTGCCTACGCCTAAGCCTTCTGGCTAACGCGCCAATCAACGCAGCGTCAGCCCGCTTAGCCTGCCGCAAGTACCGCTACCAACGCAATCACCCCCACCAGCACTGCTGCCAGCACGATACCCGTGACAATGAAGGCGATCGGGTTTCCTTCCTCGAAGTCCTTGAGCCGCTGCTGTTCTCGTTGCACTCCGAGGAAAGCGGCAAGTACGGACTTGATGACTTCCCACATGCCAAAGTCCTCCTATCCAGGCCAGAGCCACACGCCGAGGCACGAACCAGCTCGTATCTGCCAGCCCGCACAAGGGAAGCATGCCATGAACCAAGCGTAAAGAAACATGCCAGGAAAACGCAAAATGTTCATAACGCAGCGCAGCAAAAAAACATGGATCAAGCCATGGCTGAGCTACACTCAGATGGATAACCCGCCCCCGTTCATCAGCGCTTTTCGCGACAGGAGTTCGACATGGCCAGCGCCAGCACCACGCCCTCTCGCCAGCTCCCGGCTCTCGGCCCTTCACAGCCGCTCGTGGAGTGGTGGGCTCAACAATGGGTACAGGGAATCACCCCGATGACACGCATGCAGCTTGCCTGGATGGAGAGCCTGACCGACGTGATGCAGCAGGAAGCACGCTTCTTCGCTGCTCTCTCCGCCGCCGGGGAGCAGCTCGGCAAATGTTATGAAACCCACGGTACCGACCCGCAGAAAATGCAGGAGTGCTATGAGGAAATCGCCCGCGAGGTTGCCGACCAGCACATGCAGCGGCTCAAGCAAGTAACCACTCTACCGCAGGAATTCAGGCGTCGCATCTGGGAAGAACTCTGAACGAGACAATGGGACGCACAGCGCGAGCAAGAGGGACAGAGCGCAACGAAAAACCGCCACCCGGGCGAACCCGTCAGTGGCGGTTTTTCTGAATCAATGGTCGGAGCGACAGGATTCGAACCTGCGACCTCTGCAACCCCATTGCAGCGCGCTACCAAGCTGCGCCACGCTCCGACTTTTTTCGCATCGCTCATGCGCCACGAGAAGCAGCGAAGAGCGACGCTTCCAGGTTGACCGACCGTGTCGGCGCCCCTGAGAACGAGGCGTATACTAGCGCGTTCGAGCCCAAATGGAAAGTCTCTTTTGTACTTTCCTTTCAGTTGGTTGCCCGTGCGCCAGGCCGCGCGGTGCGGATCGACGGCGGTACCGAGCCCTCGTCTGTGACCGGCGACTTCGCCCTTTCATGACGATCGACGCTATCTTCACCTCTGCAGGCACAATCGCATCGCAGAGGGAGAAATCGCATGTCACGCTTTTCACTGGATGGTCGGGTCGCCATGGTCACCGGTTGCAACAAGGGGCTCGGGCAAGGCATCGCCGTGGCCCTGGCCGAAGCCGGCGCCGACGTCGTCGGGGTCAACCGCCGTGCCGCCGACGAGACCCGTGGGCGCATCGAATCGCTGGGCCGTCGCTACGTGAATCTCGAGGTCCGGCTCGGCCATGATCGCGCCGAAGAGATCGTTGCCCAGGGCGTCGAAAGCCTGGGGCGCATCGATACACTCGTCAACAATGCGGGCACCATCCGCCGCGCCCCGGCGCTGGAATTCACCGAGGCGGACTGGGACGAGGTAATGGAACTTAACCTCAAGGCCGCCTTCTTTCTCAGCCAGCAAGTGGCTCGTCACCTGATGGAGCGCAAGGCACCGGGACGCATCGTCAACATCGCATCGATGCTGTCGTTTCAGGGCGGCATTCGCGTGCCCTCCTACACCGCCAGCAAGAGCGGCATCCTCGGCCTGACACGCTTGCTGGCCAACGAGTGGGCCGCCCATGGCATCACGGTCAACGCCATCGCCCCCGGCTACATGGCCACCGACAACACCCAGGCGCTACGCGAGGACGAGACGCGCAGCGCCGAGATTCTCGGTCGCATCCCCGCCGGTCGCTGGGGAACGCCTGACGACCTTGCCGGTGCCGCAATCTTCCTTTGCTCCGATGCCGCCGGTTACGTCAACGGCCATGCCCTTGCGGTGGATGGCGGCTGGCTTGCGCGCTGACTAACGCTTCGTCGGCGTTGAGTTGCATTTCCTCCGGACTGGGCCATAATCGGGATAAACGTCAGGCTAGTATCCTGTCATACCATCTGACTCAGGCTCCGCCCCGAAACCACGCCGCTCTATAACCACAATGAGGAACCGCCATGCGACTGCGCGACAAGACGGCGCTGATCACTGCCGCGGGGCAAGGAATCGGGCGTGCGACCGCCCTGCGCTTCGCCGCCGAGGGAGCCCATGTCATCGCCACCGACATCGATGCGGACAAGCTTGGCGATCTGTCGCCCAGCGAGGGCATCGAGATCCGAGGTCTCGACGTACTGGACTCGCAGGCCGTCGAAGCCCTCGCCGGCGAGCTGCCTCCCGTGAACGTGCTGTTCAATTGCGCCGGCTTCGTGGCCAGCGGCTCGCTGCTCGAGGGCAGCGATAGTGATTGGGAGTTGTCGCTGGCCTTGAACGTAACCGCCATGATGCGCATGACCCGCGCCCTGCTGCCGAGCATGATCGAGCATGGCGGCGGCAGCATCATCAACATGGCCTCGGTGGCCTCCAGCCTCAAGGGCGTGCCCAATCGCTGCGCCTATGGCACCACCAAGGCTGCAGTGATCGGCCTGACCAAGTCGATCGCCGCCGATTACATCGGCCAGGGCATACGTTGCAACGCCATCTGCCCCGGCACCGTGGACTCCCCCTCGCTGCGCCAGCGCATTCGCGACCAGGCCCAACGGCAAGGGCGAAGCGAGGCCGAAGTGCGCGCCGAATTTCTTGCTCGCCAGCCGCTGGGGCGGCTTGGCACGGCGGAGGAGATCGCCGCCCTGGCCACTTATCTCGCCGCTGACGAATCCGCTTATACCACCGGCACCGCCCAGATCATCGACGGCGGCTGGTTGATCTGACCCCCGAGCCGATCTGAATCCCGAGAGAGGAGACGACATGAAACTGCTGCGCTTCGGTCCCAAGGGCCATGAAAAACCCGGCCTGCTCGACACCGATGGTGTGATCCGCGATCTGTCCGCCCATATCGACGATCTCGACGGTCAGCGTCTGGGGCGAAGCAGCCTGACCCGGCTCGCGGAGCTGGATCCCTCCCGCCTGCCCGAGGTAGCCGCCGATACCCGGCTCGGTCCTTGCGTGGGCCGAGTGAGCAAGTTCATCTGCATCGGCCTCAACTACTCCGACCACGCCGCCGAGACCGGCGCCGAGGTGCCGCCCGAACCGGTAGTCTTCAACAAGTGGACCAGCGCCATCTGCGGGCCCGACGACGACGTCATCATCCCCCGCGGTTCCAGCAAGACCGACTGGGAAGTCGAGCTCGGGGTGGTCATCGGCAAGCAGGCGCGCTACGTAGCCGAAGCCGACGCCATGGAGCACGTGGCCGGCTACTGCGTGGTCAACGACGTCTCCGAGCGGGAGTTTCAGCTCGAGCGCAGCGGCACCTGGGACAAGGGCAAGGGCTGCGATACCTTCGGCCCGCTGGGCCCCTGGCTGGTGACACCGGACGAGATCGACGACCCGCATGAGCTCGACCTGTGGCTGGAGGTGGATGGCCACCGCTACCAGAACGGCAACACGCGTACCATGGTCTACCGAATCCCCTTTCTGATCAGCTACCTGAGCCGGTTCATGACGCTCACGCCCGGCGACGTCATCTCCACCGGCACCCCACCGGGAGTCGGCATGGGCCAGAAGCCGCCGGTCTACCTGCGGCCCGGTCAGCGGATGCGCCTGGGCATCGAAGGGTTGGGCACCCAGACCCAGGGCGTAATCGCCGAACCCGCGGGCAACGACGCCTAGCGCCCTGTACTTGGAGCCTCAGCCCATGAGCGAAACCATTGCCAGCGACAGCGGCCAACTCGATAGCCTGCGCGTTCACGCCGCAGACAACGTACGCGTGGCGCTGAAGGACCTGCCGGCACGCACCAGGGTAGAGGACGGCGGCCGTGAACTGCAGCTGCTGGAACCGATCCGCCACAAGCACAAGTTCAGTCTTGACGACCTGGCCCCTGGCGACGCCGTGATCATGTACGGCGTGACCGTGGGTCGCGCGACTCGCCCCATTCCGGCAGGCACGGCCATCACCGTCGACAACACCGAACACAGCACCGCCACTACCATGCCCCAGGCGAAACGCGGCGAGTGGCGGGCACCGGACGTGTCGACCTTTGCCGGTACCACCTTCGACGGCTATCACCGCCCCGACGGCAAGGTCGGCACGGCCAACGTCTGGCTGGTGGTACCGTTGGTGTTCTGCGAAAACCGCAACATCGAGGTGTTGCGCCAGTGCGTTGCCGATGCGCTGGGTGAAGACCCCTTTCGCGACTACAAGCGCATGGCGCGAACGCTACTGCATGGCGACAGCACCACCGAGCCGGACACACCGGCGCGCGAGCGGCTTTTCCCCAACGTCGACGGTGTGCGCTTTCTCACCCATACCCTCGGCTGCGGCGGTACCGACGACGACGCCCGGGCATTGTGCCAGTTGCTGGCAGGCTACATCTGTCACCCCAACGTGGCCGGAGCCACCGTGCTCAGCCTGGGCTGCCAGAAAGCCCAGATCGAGATGCTGAAAGCCGCCGTGACCGAGCGCGACCCGCGTGGACTGCGTCCCGTTCACTACCTGGAGCAACAGACCAGCACCAGTGAGGAAGCGCTGATCCGTGAAGCCTTGATGACCATTTTCGACGGCCTGGCTGAGGCCAATCGCGTCGAGCGCGCTCCTGCCCCGCTCGCGGCTCTCTCGCTAGGGGTCGAGTGCGGCGGCTCCGACGGTTTCTCGGGGCTTTCGGCCAATCCGCTGGTGGGCGCCGTGGTCGATCGCCTGGTAGCGCTGGGAGGCAGCGGCATTCTCAGTGAGTTTCCCGAACTGTGCGGCGTCGAGCACGAACTGATCGCCCGCTGCCGGGACGACGCCGTGGCCGAGCGCTTCCAGGCGCTGATGGAGGCCTACCAGCAACACGCCGCCCGGGTGGGCGCCGATTTCTCAATGAACCCCTCGCCGGGCAACGTTCGCGACGGCCTGATCACCGATGCCATGAAATCGGCCGGTGCGGCCAAGAAAGGCGGCGACAGCCCCGTGGTGGATGTACTCGACTACACCGAACCGCAGACCCGGGCGGGACTCAACCTGCTCTGCACCCCGGGCAACGACGTGGAGTCCACCACTGCCCTGGCCGGCTCGGGCGCCAACTTGATCCTCTTCACCACCGGCCTGGGTACGCCTACCGGCAACCCGGTTACCCCGGTTCTGAAGATCTCCAGCAATAGTGAGTTGGCCAGCCGCATGGGCGACGTCATCGACTTCGATGCCGGGCCGATCATTCGCGGGGAAGCGAGCATCGCCGAGCTGGCCGACGAACTCCTGCAGCGCTGTATCGACACCGCCTCCGGCCGCTACCGCCCACACGCAGTGCGTCTGGCGCAGTATGACTTCATCCCTTGGAAGCGCGGCGTCTCTTTATAGGGCGGAATTGAATGATGAAAGCGGAGTTTGGAAGCGCTGAGCAAATTGGCGAGCGAGATGAAGCGCAAGGCGCACGGAGCACAGGAACCGGAGCATATGGGGTATATGTGAGGATTCCGAGCACCGCGCAACGCAGCGATTCGCTCGCGCAGACATTTGTTTATTCCGAAAGGCGCTTCTTGAGCTGCATATAGGTCCCGTAATGCCGATCGAGGTGCCGCCGCATGGCCGCCTCGGCGGCATCGGGGTCGCGCGATTCGATCGCTTCGACGATTTCGATATGGGCGGAAAGCGCCGCCTTGTCCTCGTCCTTCTGCTGCAATACCAGGGCGCGACGGTCATCGAGCCACTCCGAAAGCGCTACGTGAATGGCATCGAAGATGGGGTTTCGGCCGATGCTCGCCAGCACGCCGTGGAAGTCGTTGTCGGAGCGCTTGAAGCGCGCCTCGTCGCCGACGGCATCGCGGTTGTCCGTCAAGGCGTCACGCAGGCGCTGAAGATCCTCGTCGCTGGCATGGCGAGCCGCGTAGCGCGCCAGCGAGATCTCGAACATCGCCCGCGCTTCCTGGAAGTACTGCTGCCCATCCGGCTTGGACAGCAACTGTCGGGTGACGCCGGATAGACGCGCCATGACCGACTCTGCCGTGGGGCGAATCACCCGGGCGCGCGTACCGCTGTTGATGGCGATCAGGCCGAGCTGCTGCAGGTAGAACAGCGCTTCGCGAACCGCGGGGCGACCGACGCCGAACTGCTCCATCAGCTCACGCTCCGAGGGCAGTTGGTCATTCTCCTTCAAGCGACCCTCGAGGATCTCCGCCTCGAGCTGTTCGGCCACTTGCTCGGACAGCGTCTTGCGCTCCACCTTGTATCGACTCATGCAATGCAACTCCTGGCCAGCCAACCCGCGCCCTGTAGGGGCCGGCCCATATGATACTGCATCCTCGCCCCGCGCTGCGGCACTATGTCACCGGCACTATGTCAACGCCGGTATCGCCAACTCCTCGGCCAGCTCGGCATAGGCCACCACATTGGCCGAGTCGAGCGGAATGCCTTCGGCATCGCGACGCGCCTGACAGCGCCACTCCCGATCGCCGGGCGCTAGCACCTCCCGGCCCTCCAGGGCGGGCTGCGCACGCAGATCCTTCAGGTACGCCAGCATGCCGCGATCGAAGACGCCCCGCTCGACGAACGCATCGGGGCACATGACCAGGAAGAAATGCCCGACGCCACGCGGCGTGCTCATGTCGTCGCCGCTCATCGGCAGCATGCGAAAGCCGTGGATCATGCCCGTCAAGGTCGCGCTGAGCACCTCCGCCATACCGGCGAGCCCCGCCCCCTTGAAACCGAAGTCGGCGCCTCCCAGCGGCAACAACGAAACGGCCTGCGAGGCATCGGTGGTCAGGTTCCCCTGGCGGTCGACGACCACGTCGGGCGGTAGCTCACGCTCAATGGCGGCATATTGCTTGACCCGATTCCAGGGAATCGAACTTGTCGCCATGTCGAGCAGATAGGGCGGCTGATCGGGCACCGGTGCGGCGAAGGCGATGGGATTGGTGCCATGGAACGGCCCTTGCCCGTGATGCAGGCTGACCAAGGCATCGGCGTTGCAGGTCGACAACCCGATGTAGCCTCGTTGGGCTGCCTCCAGCGCGTAGCAACCGGCCGCTCCGAAATGGGAGGAGTGCCCCACCGCCACCGCGCCGATGCCGATCTCCTCGGCCATGGCAATGGCGTGCTCGATGGCGGTGTAGCCGGCCAAGTGGCCGAAACCGTCGTCGGCATCGAGATAGCCGGTCCCCGGCAGGCGTCGGGTGAAGCGCATGGCGGGACGCGGGTTGATGCGCCCGCCCTGCACCGCACGGACGTAGTGCGGCAGCAGGCGCAGCCCATGGCTGTCGGTCCCCATGCGCGAGGCGGTGACCAGAGCCCGGGCAACCGCGTTACGTGAGGCCTCGTCGACCTCGCAGCGGGCCAGGGCGCGCTGCATGAAAGTCTGCAGATCGGCGCCCGCCACGCATGCGGCGGGCTCGTCGGATCGGGACATCTACACTCCTCAGCGGTATACGAGCGTGGGCAGCCACATGGAGATGGCCGGAATGAAGGTCACCAGCAATAGCGCAATCACCAGCGGCACCAGGAACGGCAGCGTGCCGCGCATGCACTTCTCGAAGGAGATGTTCGAGACGCGAGACAGCACGTAGAGCACCATGCCTACCGGCGGGGTCAGCAGGCCGATCATCAGGTTGAGTACCATGATCACGCCGAAGTGCACCGGATCGACCCCGGCATTCACGGCCAGCGGCAGTAGTACCGGTACCAGGATGGTGATGGCGGCGATGGTCTCCATGAAACAGCCGACCACGATCAGCACCAGGTTGATCAACAGCAGGATGGCGATCGGGTTGTCCGAGAACGGCCCCAGCAGTTCCATCACGTGTCGAGTAACCTGGTTGCTGGTCAGGATCCAGGCGAAGATCGACGCAGCGGCAACGATCAGCAGGATCACGGCGGTGGTCTCTATGGTCTCCATGCTGACCTTGAGCAGACGCCGCCAGGTCAGGATACGGTAGACCAGGGTACCGAGGATCAGCGCGTAGACTACCGCGGCGATCGCCGACTCGGTCGGCGTGAAAGCCCCCGTGATGATGCCGCCGACGATGATCACCGGGGTCAACAGCGACAGGAAGGCGCGCTTGAACGTCTGCCACACCAGAACCGGCGAGAACGAGGCATCGCGGGGATAGCCGCGCCGCCGCGCGAGGATGGCGATCATGATCATCAGGCTCGCCCCCATCAGCAGCCCCGGGATGAGACCGGCGGCGAACAGCTGGCCCACCGAGGCGCCGGCCATCACGCCATAGATCACCATCGGCAGGCTGGGCGGAATGATCGGGCCGATGGTCGACGAGGCTGCGGTGATTCCCACTGCGAATTCCTGGTCGTAGCCGGCGTCGCGCATGGCCTTGATCTCGATGGTGCCGAGCCCGCCGGCGTCGGCCACCGCCGCCCCCGACATGCCCGAGAACACGATGCTGGCGCCGACGTTGACATGCCCCAACCCACCGCGCATCCAGCCCATCAAGGCGCGGGCGAAATCGAAGATCCGCGTGGTGATGCCGCCATGGTTCATCAGGTTGCCGGCCAGGATGAAGAACGGGATCGCCAGCAGCGGGAAGCTGTCGATGCCGTTGATCATGCGGTGCGCGACCACGATGTCGGGCACCCGGCCGGTCAGGTAGACATAGAGCAAGCACGAGCCCGCGAGGCTCACGGCGATGGGAAATCCCATTACCAGCAGGGTGAACATCGTGGCGAACAGAAACGTCAGGTAGTAGCCCATGATGGCCATGAGCACACAGAAGGCGACCGCCATGGCGGCGATCAGCGGCGGGACGACCGAACCCTTGCGCCGTGCGACCGAAACCTCAGGCATGGCGAGCCCTCCGGTTGATTGTCGTTGTCATCATCTATCCTTCGCCGTGGTCAGCTCGCTCTCGCCTTCGCGCCAGTGACGGATCGTGACCTGGATCGAGCGCACCAGCATCAGCAGGAACCCGACCATCACGACGTAGTAGATGACATCCTTGGGCACGTCGATCGACACCATCATTGCGTTGGTCTTGGCCGCCAGGCCATAGCTGATCCACACGCCCGCGCCGTAGAACACGGTGCGACCGATATCCACCAGCATCGACATCGCCCGGCCGACGCTACCCGGCATGTAGCGATAGAAGAACTCCACGGCGATGTGGGAGTTCTTGCGCGCCGCCATGGCGCTACCCAGGAAACCCACTATGATCAACAGGTAACGGGCGATTTCCTCGGTCCAGCCCACCGAACTGCCGATCACGTAGCGGCTGAAGAATTGCAGGAACACCACCGAGGCCAGCACCCAGAAGACCACCAAGGTCGGCCAGTCTTCCCAGCCGTACGCCTTGAAGTCGAACTCGTCTTCTTCGATGGGATCGATGCTGGCGGTCTCGGGCGGCAGGGTATCGTGAGACATACAAGCCCTCCCCGGCGTGCCACCCCGCTCGGAGCGGCACGCCTCGAACGGTTACTGGCCGATTTCCTGCAGCCGGTCGTAGGTTTCCTGGTCCCAGGTGGCGTCTTCACCGTTGTGCTCGGGCATGACCGCCTCGCGGAACGGCTCGCGATCGACTTCGTTGACCGTCACGCCCTGCTCCTCGAACCAGGCCACGAGCTCGCGCTCCTGCTGCTGGATGTCGGCGGTGATCTTCTCGCCCGCCTCCTGGTACACCTCGCGGAAGATCTCGCGATCCTCCTCGGAAAGGCGATC
This sequence comes from Billgrantia bachuensis, assembly GCF_011742165.1. GTDB lineage: Bacteria > Pseudomonadota > Gammaproteobacteria > Pseudomonadales > Halomonadaceae > Halomonas > Halomonas bachuensis. The sequence continues at coordinate 29,737 of NZ_JAAQTO010000004.1, forward strand.
CCACAGCGGCCCGCCGATGATCGTTAGCAGCGAATCGGTGATGTGGCCGGTCAGGTTGATGTGATCCTGCACCTCGTAGAATGCCTTGGCGCGAATGGTCGGCAGCGGGTTCTCCTGGGCATCGACCACACCCTGCTGCAGGGCCAGGTATACCTCATCGAAGGCGATCGGCGACGGATTGGCCCCCACCGCCTCGGGGAACATCATGTACATCGGCGCGTTGGGCGTGCGGATCTTCAGATCCTGCATGTCCTCGGGCTTCTCGATCGGCTCGTTGGAGGTCACGTGGCGCTCGCCGTAGTAATTGAGCGCCACCGGCACGTTACCGGTCGCGTCCTGGTAGCCCTGGGCGATCTCCTGGAACAGGTCGCTTTCCGCGTAGGCTTGCCAGTGGTCGAAATCGCGGAACATGTAGGGAGCGCCGGCAATGCCGATCGGCCCATAGGCGCGCCCGGCGAACTGACTCCCGGTGTAGATGATGTCCACGGTACCCAGGGTCAGGCCCTCGTTGATGTCCTCCTCCTTGCCCAGCGACGAGGCGGGATGCACTTCGATCGTATAGCGTCCGTCGGTGCGCTCCTCGATCTCGTCGGCCGCCCACAGGGCCCACTCATGATAGGGCTCGGAGGTCTCGTAGACGTGAGCGAAGGTGAGCGACTCGGCGCTTGCGGCGCCCGCGGCGCCCATCCCCACTACCAGCAGCGAGGTCGACAGCCAGCGATTCCACTGGCGGGTGCTCTGCTTGACCATCTTGTTGTTCTCCCAGTTGAGCGTGCCTGCGACGGTGGTTACCGTCTTTTGTCGATGGGTACTTGTATACGTGTCATACCATCATAAGGAAAGCTAGTCCCTCGCTTCGCGTGCTGCAACCGAGAGGTCAGGCTTGCGACGAATGTCTAATGCCCGCGAGCAGCGTGACGAGCAGGTTCTCCGCGCCGAAGCCCCCCGCTTTTGTCATGACCGGCCGCTCGGCATCGCCGTTGACATGGCCCAGCGGAACACCTGGGCGCCACTGGCCCGCAAGCTCGATGTAGTCGCCGTCGAGTCGCTCCAGCACGGCCAGGGCGATATCGCCCCCGCAGAGGAACAGCAGAACGCCCCGCGCTTCCCCACCCGCCGCAGCAACGGCTTCCGCCATGGCCGCCGCGACCGCCTCGGCACTCGGCTCCCGCCCTGCAGGCACGCCCGGCACGATGACGCACTCGCGGCGGTCGTCATCGCCGTGTACCGGGCCGAAGGCAGACAGACAGGGAATCTCGGGGAACGCCTCGCGCAGCAGCTCGAGCTGGCGGCGGGCACGGGGCGCCCGTGAGCCCACCGCAAGCAGTACGCGTACCGGCGCGTTCAGCGCGGGCAGCCGCGACGCTGCCACCTGGCCTTGGGCCAGCGCCCGGCCCTTGGGCAACGCCAGGCTTACAGCCAACGCCTGGGTCAGGCCTGCCGCGCAGACCGGCAGCCATTCTCCCGGTGCTTCGAGGAGCCGCTCGGCGAGGCGCGTCAGTGTTGCGTCGTCCGTGGCATCGACGACGCAATCCGTCAGCGGCAGAGGCCGCCCTGCTTCGGCAACGTGACGCACCAGCGATACGCCATCTTCCGCGAAGCTGCGAACCAGCGGCCCCGCCGGCGCAGGCGAAAGGCCGTCCCGGGCATAGGCGGTCGTCGAGAGCGGTTCGCCATCGACCCACACTTCGCCACCCAGCACGCGGCGGCCCTGGCTCGGTACGGCGGGGCAAACCAGCAGGCGACGCTGTCCGTCGAGGCGTTGCAGAGCAGCGGTCTCCGCCACGACCTGGCCGCGCAACGTCGAGTCGACCTTCTTGAGCAGAAGGCGCGGGCGCTGTGCCAGCAGTATCTCGGCGGCCTTCCGCGCTCGCCGGGCGGCGGTATCACGATCGAGATGCCGCGAACCGGTATTGACCGCCAACACCCGAGGAGCGTCCTCGCCCCCGACCAGGGCGGCCTCGAGCCCCTCCATCGTCACAGCCACCCGCGTGACCATGCCGTACTCGGCGAAGGGTGCGGCGGCGTCGAGCGCCCCGGTCAGGTCATCGGCGATGATGGCGATGTCACAGCCCGTATTCATGCCGTTGCCCGCTGCGCCGCCAATCGCCTGGCGTAGGCAATGGCCGCGCCCATGTTGGTGGCATCGGCACGGCCCTGCCAGGCAATGTCATAAGCGGTGCCGTGGTCCACCGAGGTGCGCATGACCGGCAGCCCCAGGCTCACGTTGACCGTGGTATCGAAGGCAATCAGCTTGACCGGGATGTGCCCCTGGTCGTGGTATTGCGCCACCACCAGGTCGAATTCACCGCGGGATGCACGGTAGAAGACGGTATCGGCCGAGATCGGCCCCTGTACGTCGAAGCCGCGCTGGCGCAGCGCGCGCACCGCGGGCGCGATGATCCGCTCGTCCTCGTCACCGAAGATGCCGCCTTCGCCGCAGTGGGGGTTGAGCCCGGCCACGGCGATGCGCGGCGACGCCACACCCATGGCCTTCAGGTGCTCATGCCCCGCTTCCACGGTGGCCGCAATACGCTCCACGGTCACCCGATCGATGGCGCCGCGCAGCGACACGTGGGTCGAAACGTGCAGTGTCGAGAGCCGCTCGGAAGCCAGCAACATGAACGAGGATGGCGCCCCGGTGAGTGCGGCCAGCATGCCGGTGTGTCCATCGTAATGATGGCCGGCCGCATGCAGCGCCGCCTTGTTCAGCGGCGCCGTGACGATCACCCGCGCGTGCCCCGCCTGCACCAGTGCCACCGCGCGCTCGACGCAGCGAAAGGCCAGGTCGCCGCCGGCGGCACTGATACGGCCATCGGGAAGCTCCTCGCCCTGGGCCACGCGCACCTCGGCCACGGCCACGCGGTCGTCGCCGGAACGACGCTCCTCGAACGAGACGAACTCCAGCGGCGCCTCGATCAGGGCGGCCGCGCGACGGTAGATCTCGGGGTCGCCGACCAGTAGCACGCCGCCTCGCTGCTCGGGCGTCATGCCGGCCACGGCACGGCAGATGATCTCCGGGCCGATACCAGCAGGGTCACCCATGGTGATGGCGAGGTCATGCCCGCTGCGGGCTGCGGCATCGGGCGCTGGGGTCGGGCTCATGGCATCAACTGGCCGCCGTTGACTTCGATGATCTGGCCGGTCACGTAACCGCTCATGCTGTCGGTACCCAGGAACACGTAGGCCCCTACGCAATCCTCGGCGACCCCCGTGCGCCCCATGGGAATGGAGGCGGACACTGCGGCCAGTTGCTCCTCGGTGGAATGGCGTACGTGGAAATCGGTGGCGATGACGCCCGGTGCCACGGCGTTGACGCGGATCTTGTCCTCCAGCAGCTCCTTGGCCATGTTACGCGTCAGGGTGCTGACGAAGCCCTTCGCCGAAGCATACAGCCCCGCGCCCGGCCCACCGCCGTTGCGCGCCGCAATCGAGCCGGTATGGATGATGTTGCCGCCGCCGGCGCGCCTCAAGTGCGGCAAGGCGGCCTGGGAAACCATTACTACCGAGCGCACGTTGAGGTCCAGCACGCGGTCGTAGTGCTCGTCGTCGATCTCGCCCAGCGAGACGCGCCCCAGCATATCCCCGGCGTTGTTGATCAGCATGTCCAACCCGCCCAACTGCTCGGCGGCCTCGTCGACGACACGCCGGGCCTCCGCGGAACGGCTCACGTCGCCCTTGACGACCACGGCCTCACCGCCGGCCTCCCGGATGTCCTGGGCCACGGCCTGGGCCTTGTCGGCGCTGGCGTGGTAGTGCACCGCGACCCGAGCACCCAACGCACCCAGCTGGCGCGCCACGGCCGCCCCGATACCGCGGCTGGCTCCGGTGATCAGCACACGCTTGCCTTTCCACTCATCGAGCATTACGGGATTCTCCTTCACGATCGGATATGGTCACTCTTAGCATGCTGCATGGCTGCCGATACGCTGGCTGTCGACCCGACTCGGCACCTTGCGCTAGAGTGACATTGGCTTGGCATACCTGTCATACAACACAACACAGATAGCATGTTAGACGAGTCCTGGCCAAACACCAGACTCCTCGCAAGGAGGCCGCATGACCACCATCACCCGGGTCGAAGTACAGGACACCCGCTTTCCCACCTCGCGCAATCTCGACGGCTCGGACGCCATGAACGCCGCGCCGGACTACTCCGCCACCTACGTCATCCTGCACGTCGACGATGGCGGCCCGGAGGGGCACGGCCTCACCTTCACCATCGGCCGCGGCAACGAGATCGTGGTCGCTGCGGTCGACGCCCTGGCCCATCTGGTCGAGGGCCGTACGTTGGCCTCGATCACTAACGACATGGGCGGCTTCTGGCGCGAGATCACCGGCGACAGCCAGCTGCGCTGGATCGGCCCCGACAAGGGCGCGATCCACCTGGCCACCGCCGCCCTGGTCAACGCGGTGTGGGACCTGTGGGCCAAGCGTGAGGGCAAGCCCATCTGGAAGCTGCTGGTCGACATGTCGCCCGAGCAGTTGGTGCGCTGCCTGGACTTCCGCTTCGTCACCGATGTCCTTACGCCCGAGGAAGCCATCGCACTGCTCCGCAAGCAAGAGCCAGGCAAGGCCGAGCGCGAGGCCGAGATGAAGCGCGACGGCTTCCCCGCCTACACCACCTCGGCCGGCTGGCTCGGTTACAGCGACGACAAGGTGCGCCACCTGGCCCGCGAAGCGCTCGCCGAGGGCTGGACCCACTTCAAGCAGAAGATCGGCGGCGATCAGGAGGAGGACGTTCGCCGCGCCGCCCTGCTGCGTGAGGAGATCGGCTGGGACAACGTGCTGATGATGGATGCCAACCAGGTGTGGGAGGTCGACGAGACGATCGCCAAGATGCGCCGCCTGGCCGAATTCGATCCACTGTGGATCGAGGAGCCCACCAGCCCCGACGACATCCTCGGCCACGCCGAGATCCGCCACCGCGTCGCCCCCATCGGCGTCGCCACCGGCGAGCATTGCCACAACAAGGTGATGTTCAAGCAGTTCTTCCAGGCCGAAGCGCTGGACTACTGCCAGCTCGACGCCGCGCGCCTGGGCGGGCTCAACGAGGTGATCCTGGTCGTGCTGATGGCCGCCAAGTTCGGCGTACCGGTATGCCCCCATGCCGGCGGTGTCGGGCTGTGCGAATACGTCCAGCATATCTCGCTGTTCGACTACATCGCCGTCTCGGGCAGCCTGGAAGGGCGCGTACTGGAGTACGTCGACCACCTGCACGAGCATTTCGTCGATCCCGTGGTGGTCGAACGTGGGCGCTACCGGGTGCCCGAGGCGCCGGGCTACAGCATCACCATGCACCCCGAGTCGCTGGCTCGGCATCGCTTCCCGGATGGCGCCGCCTGGCAGGAGGAGAGCTGATATGCAGCGAGATGCATTGGTTGCCGCGCTCAGCCAACGCCTTGGCGAGCGAGGCCTGCTGCGCGAGCCCGACGACATGACCCGCTACGTGGCGGACTGGGCCGGCGACCGACTCGGCATGCCCCTGGCGGTGGCCCGCCCCGCCTCCACCGAGGAGGTCATCGCCACCGTTCGCCTGTGTCGTGACCATGGCGTGCCCATGGTGCCCCAGGGCGGCCACAGCGGGCTGGTGGCAGGCGCCCTGCCGGCAGCCGACGGCGGCGAACTGGTGATCAGCCTGGAGCGCATGAACCGCATTCGCGCCATCGACCCGATCAGTTTCACCATGGCCGTGGACGCCGGCTGCATTCTCGAAAGCGTCAAGCAGGCCGCGGCCGAGCACGAGTGCGAGTTTCCGCTGGCCCTCGGCGCCCAGGGCAGCTGCCAGATCGGCGGCAACATCGCCACTAACGCCGGCGGACTCAACGTGCTGCGCTACGGCATGATGCGCCAGCTGGTGCTGGGGCTCGAGGTGGTACTGCCGGACGGCCGCCTGTGGGACGGTATGACCGCCCTGCACAAGGACAACCGCGGCTATGCCCTCAAGCAGCTGTTCCTGGGTAGCGAGGGCACGCTCGGGATCGTCACCGGCGCCGTACTCAAGCTCACACCCCGCGCCACCCAGACCCGCACAGCGCTGCTCGGACTGGATTCCCTGGAAGCGGTGATCGAACTCTACGGACTCGCCCGCTGCGACTGCAGCGACCTGCTCAGCGCCTTCGAGCTGATTCCGCGCCGCTGCATCGAGCTCGCCATGGAGGCCACCTCGACGCTCAGCGACCCCATGGACCACAGCTATCCCTGGTACGTGCTGCTGGAAGTCAGCGCCAGTGGCCCGCTGGATCTCGGCGCCATGCTCGAGCACCTGCTGGAACAGGGCATGGAGCGCGGGCTGGTGCTCGACGGCGCGCTGGCCGCCAGTGAAGTCCAGTCACGCCAGCTGTGGCAGTTCCGCGAAAGCATGCTGGAAGGCCAGCGACGCCGCGGCGAACACCTGCGCACTGACATCTCGGTGCCCATCTCGGCGATTCCCGCCTTTGTCGAGGAGGCCAGCCGCAGCGTGATGGAAGCCTCGCCGGAGTGCGAGATCATCGCCTATGGCCACGTGGGCGACGGCAACCTGCATTTCAACGTCCTGCCGCCGCCTGCCATGCCGGAGGCCGAGAAGCGCGCTCACTTGCATGCCCTGGAGGAACGCCTGTTCGAGGTGCTCGACGGTTTCGTCGGCAGCATCAGCGCCGAGCACGGCATCGGCCGCACCAAGCAATCCGCCTACCTGGCCCGGCTCTCGCCGGTGGAGCGTGAACTGGCCGAAGGCATCAAGGCCCTGTTCGACCCCGACGGCCTGATGAACCCCGGGCGCATCCTGCCGCCGCGGGGCTGAGGGCATGCATCCGCCTGGCACCACGACTACAGTGCAATAGGAAACCCACGGCCAGAGGAAGGTCGATGAAACTGTCCATTGCATCGCTGCCGGCGGCATTCCTGACACTCGGCGCTGCCTTCCACTCCGTTCCGTCACTGGCCGAGTGCGAGCCGAACGAAGAGCAGCGAGAAATGCTCGAGCGCGTCAACCAGGCGCGCAGCGAGGCACGCCAGTGCGGCGACGAGGAACATGAAGCGGCCGAGCCGCTGGAGTGGAACTGTCGCCTGACCGAGGCGGCCAAGGCCCATTCACGAGCCATGGCCGAAGAGGAGTTCTTCGGCCATGCCGGTGAAGACGACGAAGGGGTTGCCGCGCGGGTGAACGAAGCGGGTTACGAATGGATGGCCGTGGGCGAGAACATCGCCGCCGGCCAGGCCGAGGTCGAGGCCGTGATGCAGGGCTGGCTCGACAGCCCGGGGCACTGCAGCAACATCATGAGCGATGAATTCACGGAAATGGGTGCCGCCTCGGTCGAGGCCGAAGCGTCGCGCTACTCGCCCTTCTGGACGCAGGTATTCGCGCGGCCGCGATAGCCCAGTGCAACTCGCTCAGGTCTGCTCCGATACGTAGAGAGCCCGAGCCCTCTCGAGGTGAGCCCGCATCTCCGCCACCGCCCCCGCCTCGTCATGCCGGCGAATGGCCTCGAGAATGCGCCCGTGCTCTTCGAGGGTAATGTGCTCGTTACCCTTCCAGTGCAGCATCGAAGTATGAAAGTGCGCCAGCCAATCGAGCATGGCGCGACTCACCGCAATGAAGATTGGGTTGCCGGTGGTCTCGGCGATGGCCTGATGGAAGGCCATGTCGGCCTTGATGAAAGCCCCGGCATCGCGATTCAGCTCATGGCGCTGCCGCTCCACCAGCTCCTCCAGGCGCACGATATCCGCCTCCTCGGCGGTTCTCGCCGCGCGCGCCACCATGCCCAGTTCGAAGAACGTACGCGCCTCCTTGAGGTGCTCGAGCGACTGCGGCGAGCTCGACAGCATGTGCATGGCCGTCAGTTCGATTTGCGACAGCAGCCCTTCGGCCGTCGGCGCCAGTACCCGTGGCCGCTGGCCATGCTGGATCGCCACCAGGCCCAGGCGTTCGAGCGATTGCATTGCCTCGCGTATCGCCGGCCGCCCCACCCCGAACAGCTCCATCAATTCCCGCTCCGAGGGCAGGTGATCGCCCGGCGTGTAGTCGCCGTTCAGCAGCATGGCGTATAGCCGATCGAAGACGTCATCGGACAGCTTGCGACGGCTGATCTTCAAGGCATCACTCATGGATCGTTGACCTTCCTAAGGCGGCAGCAGAAGCGCAGCTTACGCATCGACGACAAAAATCGATAGCACTCCTGCGACCATCGTCGTATTTGACAGAGACAGGTGATTATCATGTCATTATACCAGTTGCTCGGCAATTCCCATCTTTCCGGGTGCCATGTCCTGATCCAAGCAGACCAGAGAGGAATTCTTCATGACCACCATCGCGTTGATCGGTGCCGGCGGCAAGATGGGCTTTCGCCTGTCCCGCAACCTCAAGCCCTCGCCATTCGAGGTCCGCCACGTGGAGGTCAGCGAGGCCGGCCGCACCCGCCTCAAGGAGGAGCTGGGCATCGATTGCGTCGACACCGAGCAGGCGGTACCCGGTGCCGAAGTCGTCATCCTGGCCGTTCCCGACACGCTGATCGGCAAGATCTCCCGGCAGCTGTCGCCGCTGATGGAAAGCGGCACCATGCTGGTCACCCTGGATGCCGCGGCCCCCTTCGCCGGTCACCTGCCCGAGCGTGAGGACCTGGTGTACTTCGTCAGCCATCCCTGCCACCCGTCGATCTTCAACGACGAGACCGAGCTCGAAGCCAAGCGCGACTACTTCGGCGGCTACAAGGCCACCCAGCACATCGTCAGCGCCTTGATGCAGGGCCCCGAGGAGAGCTACGCCCTGGGCGAGGCGGTGGCACGAACCATCTATGCCCCCGTGGGCCGCTCCCATCGGGTCAGCGTCGAGCAGATGGCGCTGCTCGAGCCGGGGCTCTCCGAAACCGTCTGCGCTACCCTGCTGGCAGTGATGCGCGAAGCCATGGATGAGGTGGTGAACCGCGGCGTCCCCGAGGAGTGCGCCCGCGACTTCCTGCTCGGCCATATGAACATCCTCGGCGCAGTGATCTTCGACGTGCAGCCCGGCGCCTTCTCCGACGCCTGCAACAAGGCCATCGAGAACGGCAAGCCGATGCTGATGCGCGACGACTGGAAGCGTGTGTTCGAACCCGACGAGATCGCCGACAGCATACGTCGGATCACCTGACCGAGGTCGACCCATGAGTGATCGCATCCAGGCCAGCTACCTGATCGAGACCCCCTACCCGCTGGAGCGCGCCGCCGAGGTGATGGCGGGAGAACAGTCCTGCGGCACCTTCACCCGCCTGGCCAGCGAGACCGATGCGCTGCGCGAGGCGCACGGCGCGCGGGTCGAGCGCATCGAGCCGCTGGAGAGCCTCGACTCGCCCTCACTGCCCCTGCCGCCGCCCCCCGGCAACGGCAGGCCGGTCTACCGCCGGGCCCGGATCACCCTCTCCTGGCCGCTCGCCAACCTCGGCCCTTCGCTGCCCACCCTGGTCGCCACGGTGGCCGGTAACCTCTTCGAGCTCAAGGAGTTCTCGGCGCTGAAGCTGCTCGACCTGACGCTGCCGACACCCTTTGCCGAGGCTTACCCGGGCCCGCAGTTCGGCATCGCCGGCACCCGCGAGCTGACCGGCATTCCCGAGCGGCCGCTGATCGGCACCATCATCAAGCCCAGCGTGGGGCTGTCGCCGGCGGCCACCGCAGAGGTAGTGCGCGAGCTGGTGGCGGGCGGCATCGATTTCATCAAGGACGACGAGCTGCAGGCCAACGGCCCGCACAACCCGCTCGAGGCGCGGGTCGACGCCGTGATGCCGGTGATTCGCGAGCATGCCGAACGCACCGGGCACAAGGTGATGTACGCCTTCAACATCACCGGTGAAGCCGATGAGATGCGCAGGCACCATGACTACGTGGTGGCTGCCGGCGGCAGCTGCGTGATGGTCGCCCTGAATGCCGTTGGCCTTGCCGGCGTGACCCAACTGCGCCGCCACTGCCAGGTGGCCCTGCATGGCCATCGCGCCGGCTGGGGGATGTTCAGCCGCTCGCCGCACCTGGGCATGAGCTTCGTGGCCTACCAGAAGCTGTGGCGCCTGGCCGGCGTCGACCATATCCACGTCAACGGCCTGCACAACAAGTTCAGCGAGGAGGACGCCAGCGTGATCGCCAGCGCCCGCACCTGCCTGACGCCGATGTTCGACCCACCCGCGCCGGGCTGCGAGGTGATGCCGGTGTTCTCCTCCGGCCAGACCGCCGACCAGGCCGCCGACACCTACGCCGCCATCGCCAGCACCGACCTGATCTTCTGTGCCGGCGGCGGCATCATGGCCCACCCCGACGGCATCGGCGCCGGGGTACACAGCCTGCGCCAGGCCTGGGATGCCGCCGTGGCGGGCATCGACGTCGACGCCTACGCCCGCGATCACCGCGAGTTGGCCCGTGCCCTGGAGACCTTCCGCCGATGACACCGACCGACAGCGCACCACTGATCGCCTACTACGGCGACGACCTGACCGGCTCCACCGATGTCATGGAAGCCCTGAGCGGTCAAGGCGTCGACACCGTGCTGTTCACCGCCCTGCCCGATGCCTTCCAGTTGGCGCGCTTCCGTCACTGCCGGGCCATCGGCCTGGCCGGCACCAGCCGCAGCGAAACGCCGGACTGGATGGAGCGTCACCTGACCCCGGCACTGGCCTGGCTGCGCGAGCGCGGCGCGGCGCTGTGTCATTACAAGACCTGCTCGACCTTCGACAGCGCCCCCCAGGTCGGCAGCATCGGTCGCGCAATGGAGATCGGCCGCCGTCTGCATGATCAGGGCTGCGTGCCTATTGTGGTCGGCGCGCCGCAGCTGCGCCGCTACACTGCCTTCGGCCAGCTGTTCGCCGCCGTCCGGGGCGAGGTGTACCGAATCGACCGGCATCCGATCATGTCGCGGCACCCGGTGACGCCGATGCACGAGGCCGACCTGCGGCGCCACCTGGGTGAGCAGACCGAGCTCGACATCGGCTTGATCGACCTGGTGATGCTGGCCAGCGACGAGCTCGATGCACAGGTCGAGGCTGCCCGCGCCCGGCATGCCGCACTGCTCTACGACGTGATGGATCCCGCCAGCCAGGCGGCGGTCGGGCGCCAGCTATGGCGCACACGTGCGCCGGGGGGAAGCTTCGTCGTCGGTTCCTCGGGCGTCGAGTATGCCCTGCTCGCCGAATGGCGCCGCCTGGGACTGGTCGAGGCCTCCCCCGGCGCCGCGTTCGCCGACACTTTCTCCAACCCTGGCCCGGTGGAGCGCATCGCGGTGGTCTCGGGAAGCTGCTCCGAGACCACTGCCCGGCAGATTCGCTGGGCCGAGGCTCACGGCTTCGATGGCATCCAGCTGGATGCGGCGCGCCTGGCCGACGATCGTCAGGCCGAGGCCGAGCTGGCAACGGCTGGCAACCGGGCCCTGACGGCGCTCGCAGCGGGGCGCAGCGTAATCGTCTACACCGCACTGGGCCCGGACGGCGGCCTGGCGAAGCTTTCCGGAGAAGATGGTGCGCATGCCATCGGACGGAGATTGGGTAGGCTGTTGCGCGACCTGGTATACAGCCAGCGGCTGACTCGCGTAGTGGTCGCCGGGGGCGATACCTCGAGCCACGCCATCCAGGAACTCGGCATCCAGGCGCTGACCACCTGCCTGCCGCTGCCGCAGACACCAGGCTCGCCGCTGTGCACCGCGCACAGCAACGACCCCGCCCTCGACGGCTTGCAGATCGCCTTCAAGGGCGGTCAGGTCGGCGACGATGCCTACTTTGGAAGGATCCGCAACGCCGACCTCGACTGACGAAAACAGCGCATGGCGCCGCCATCGTGATGGCATCGGTCCACCACTACTGACCATTATTAATAAGGAAGAAAGGCTACTGGGAAAGAAAGGTTTCCAGTTTGGCTGCCTGCCGGAGTATGCCGTCGAAAATGGGATCGCTGATCGCAGCGGGAAAGTCCCGAGGAATTCGACCAGCGACATCCGAAACGACAGGGGCGGCGCGCTCGGCGATTTCTTGAATGATGCGGTTTACCTGGTCAGCAGAGAAGCCCGCCTGGCCTGCCGTGGTGATGAAGTGCCTGGGCTCCATCCTTGACCAGCGGTAATGGCGATTCTTGCCTTTCAATGCCATCGCCATTCTGGCCTTTTCGGGGGCCAGGCTGCCTTGGTTCATGAGGGGATAAGCGGATATCACATCATACAGCGGGGTCATGCGATAAGCGCTGCCCGGCTCGATGTAGAGACTGAAGTTCTTGGCATGACCGTCGATAGCCGCCATCAGCCAGAACAGCACCTGGGCCTTGAAGAACTGTGCCCTATCCTGCCTGGCCTGCTGAGAGCCCAGCAGCAACTGCATGGCGGCCTGTATGCCCGGTCCTCCATCACTCTCGTACTTCAATGCCGGTGATACACCCAACGCCTGGCAGAAATCCTCTTGGGGAAGACGCATGAGCCAAGCGCCGTCTCTCGACCAACGCCGATCGAACCGCTCGACCACGAGCGCATCCTGCCCGCCGAATCTCGCCAACTCGGCATGTGCGACAGGGAGTCCGAAGGCTTTAAGGAGCCGTAGGCAGAGCCACTCGTTCTCACCACTTTGTCGCAAGTCGATATTGCTGTGTTCCAGGAAGCCGATCGGCAACTTGAGTATATGGCTTGTCGGTGTACTACCGGAGGGGCGGTGCCACTGATCCCGATACCAAAGCAGGGCCGTCTTCTCCTGCGCACCCGCCAGCGAGATGCGGAAATCATCGTTCCGGCTCATCCCCAGCGGCGTCTCCTGATAGCCTGCCAGCAAGCTCTCGATCGACTGTTCATCCAGCGGGTCGCCAGTCATGTGCCTGACGTCCGGCACCGGCATCTGATCCGGATAGAGCTGTATGGCACCGATGCAGTCGCGGCCGATGCTGGCCAAGAAGTCAAATGGATGTCGGGTCGGAATCCGAAATCGAGCCTGCATCCGAGCGCGAATCGATTCCGCGTCCGGAAGAAGGTTGTCGAAGAAGTTGTAAACGACGGGCCCCCGGTAAGGCGCCATCGAGAGCGGTAACGACAACGAGATGGCGCGCGCACCTGGCCGGTTGACCCACTCTTCGAGATAGTGGAACGCCATGGCACCGGTTCGTGCCATCGACAGTACGCCAACCTCAATGCCATTCATTGCAACGGTGAGGCTCGCCATGGCCTTACCACTCCTGATCCCAGCCCCGCTCGTCAGCCGCCTTCGCTTCCGGCCGGTTGCGTTCGGTGACGTGCAGCTCGAGCTCCAGGGCTGAGAGTAACTTGAAAAGAGTTTCGATGCGGCTCCTCTCCGGATGGTTCTCGAACGCTGACACCGTCGCCTGCTTGATACCTATCAGATCCGCGGCGCCTTGCTGCGTCAGCTGGTGGTGGCGCCGTGCATTCTTCATCGACTGTGCCAGCATCTCGGGCGAGGTGATCTTCATGTGCATCCTCCATAGCGGATATTTCATTCTTTATCCGCACAAGAGGATAATAGCATGCTATCCGCTTTAAAGGATAATAAACTAGAAATTGAAGCCCCCGTCGCTCAAGACTCGCCCAGCAGGGACACCAGCTCGGGCGTCAAGCGGTCGCCGTGACCGCGTGCGTTGATGTCGCGATACAGGGCGTCGATGGCCTCGGCAACGCCACGGGCCGCACCCAGGTCCTCGGCCATGGCGTGGTAGTAACCGACGTCCTTGAGCGAGTTGGCCAGGCTGAAGCGAAAGCCCGAGGGATCCCCGGAGACGATGAAGGGGCGCAGGCGCTCCAGCACCACCCCGCCGCCGCCGCCGTTGCCGAGTACCTCGAGGAACACGGCATCGTCGATGCCGGCACGCCGCGAGGCCGCGGCGGCCTCGGCGAGCACCGCGGTGAAGCCCAGCGACACGAAGTTGTGCAGCAGCTTGAGCTTGTGCCCGGCGCCCACCGGCCCACCGTGGGTAATGTGCTCGGAGAAGCTTTCGAGTAGCGGCCGCAGCTCGCGGAACAGCTCGTCGGAAGCGCCGACGATCAGGTTGAGGCGCCCTTCGGCGGCCTCCTTGGGGGTACGCGTCATTGCAGCGTCCATGAAGCGTCCGCCGGCCTCGGCAAGGCGCCCGGCGATCGTCTCGGTTGAGCGCGGAATGGCCGTCGAGCAGTCGACGACCACCGCACCGGCCCGCAGCCCTTCGAGCACGCCGCCGGCATCGAACAGCACGCTCTCCACCTGGGGCGTGCCGGTGACGCAGAGAATCACCACCTCGGCATCGGCGGCGACTTCCCGGGCACTCGACCGGCTCACCGCACCGGCCGCCAGCAGGTCGTCGACCGGCTGGTTGCCGGGATGATCGAGAAAACTCAGCCGGTGACCGGCGCGCAGCAGGCTCGCGGCGATGCCGTGGCCCATCAGCCCTACGCCGACCATGCCGACCTGATAGGTCTTGCTCATCTCGTCTCTTCTCCCAGTAGGTAAGCGTTCCTTTGAAACACCCAGCCCCCACCCTCGCTCAGGCTTCGTCCAGCGCCTCGGCGATGGCACGCCCCAAGGTCTCGGTGGTACCGCTGCCCTTTAGGTCAGGAGTCAGCACCGCCGGGTCGCCCTGCCCCAGCACCGTCTCGATGGCGCCGACGATCGCCGTGCCGGCCTCGGTCTCACCCAGGTGTTCGAGCATCATGGCGCCGCACCAGATCTGGCCGATGGGGTTGGCGATGCCTTTCCCGGCGATATCCGGGGCGCTGCCGTGAACCGGCTCGAACAGGCTCGGATACTCGCGCGTCGGGTTGATGTTGCCCGAGGGGGCGATGCCGATGGTGCCGGTACAGGCCGGCCCCAGGTCGGAGAGGATGTCGCCGAACAGGTTGCTGGCCACCACCACGTCGAACCAGTCGGGATGCAGCACGAAGTGAGCGGTGAGAATGTCGATGTGATACTGGTCGACCTCGACGTCGGGGTAGTTCGCCTTCATCGCCGCTACTCGCTCGTCCCAGTACGGCATCGAGATCGACAGGCCGTTGGATTTGGTGGCGGAGGTGAGCTTCTTCCGCGGCCGCGAACGGGCCAGCTCGAAGGCGTACGCCAGTACCCGGTCGACCCCGGTGCGGGTCATCAGCGTCTCCTGCAGCACCACCTCGCGGTCGGTGCCTTCGAAGGCTCGCCCACCGAGCCGCGAGTACTCGCCCTCGGTGTTCTCGCGTACTACCAGGAAGTCGATGTCGCCGGGCTCGCGCCCCTTGAGCGGGCTCTCGATGCCCGGCATCAGCCGGCACGGTCGCAGGTTGACGTACTGATCGAAGGCGCGCCGGAACTTGAGCAGCGAACCCCAGGCCGAGACGTGATCGGGCACCGTGTCGGGCCAGCCCACGGCACCGAAGAAGATGGCGTCGAACCGGGTAAGGGTCTCGTACCAGTCGTCCGGCAACATGTCGCCGTGTTCCCTATAGTAGGCGCAGCTGGCGAAGTCGAAGTGCTCGAACTCCAGCGGCAAATCGAAGCGCCGCGCCGCCACCTCCAGCACACGCAAACCTTGGGGCACGACCTCCAGGCCGATACCATCCCCCGCCAGTACCGCGATCTTGTGGGTCATCTCTGTCTCCCGGTTGGCTCAGTCTCTCGGTTGGGGTGGATCAGCCGTGGCGGATCGCCACCGTCTTGATCCGCGTGTAGCTCTTGAGGCCCTCGAAGCCCTTCTCGCGGCCGTAGCCGGAGCGGCCGACACCACCGAACGGCAATTCGATGCCGCCCGCGGCGCCGTAGTTGTTGACGAATACCTGGCCGCTGCGCACGCCCTTGGCCATACGCAACTGGCGGCCGCCGTCGCGGGTCCAGATACCCGCGCAGAGGCCGAAGTCGGTGCCATTGGCCAGCGCCAGGGCCTCGGCCTCGTCATCGAACAGCTGCACGGCCAGCACGGGCCCGAACAGCTCCTCGCGTAATACCTCGTGCCCTTCGGGAATGTCGTTCAGGACCTGCGGCACCACGAAGTGCCCTCCTGACGGCGCCCCCTCCGCCAGCCGGCCGCGAGCCAGGGTGCGAATGCCATCGGCGCGGGCCGCCTCCAGGCGGCTCTCCAGCTTGGCCTTCTGCCGGGCATTGATCAGCGGGCCGCAGTCGGCATCCGCCTCGCCGGCGTCGCAGAGCAGGGTCTCGAAGCGTTCGGCAAGGCGCTCCAGCACCTCCTTGGCGATGTCGCGCTGCACCAGCAGGCGGCTCCCCGCGGAGCAGGTCTGGCCGGCATTCTGGATGATGCCGCGCACCACGAAAGGCAACGCCGCGCCCAGGTCCGCATCGCCGAACAGGATCTGCGGCGACTTGCCGCCCAGTTCCATGGTCACGGGCACGTGATGCATCGCTGCGGCCTGGGTCACCAGGGTGCCGGTTTCCGGCGAGCCGGTGAACGAGAGGTGATCGATACCGGGGTGCGCCGCCAGCGCGGCTCCGGCCTCGCGGCCCAGCCCCGGCACCACGTTGAGAACACCGGGCGGCAGCCCCTGCTCCAAGGCCAGCTCGGCCAGACGCAACACGCTCAGGCAGGCATCCTCAGCGGGCTTGAGCACGATGGTGTTGCCGGCCGCCAGCGCCGCCGCCACGCAGCGCCCGAAGATCTGGGCGGGATAGTTCCAGGGAATGATCTGGGCGCAGATCCCATAAGGCTCGCGCAGGGTCATCACCGCAAAATCGTTCTCGAAGGGAATCGTCTCGCCGTGCAGCTTGTCGGCTGCCCCGCCATAGAAGCGGAAGTAACGCGCGCAGGCGGTGATGTCGCCACGCGCCTGGGTCATCGGCTTGCCGGTATCGGCGCACTCCAGGGCGGAAAGCCGTTCATGGTCGGCCTCAATGGCCGCCGCAAACGCCAGCAGCCATTCACTGCGCCGACGGGCGTTCCAACTGGCCCAGCTCCCCAACTGGCCGGAGAAGGCTTGCCCGGCGGCTTGGACGGCCGCATCGACCTCCTCCGCCTGGCAACGGGCAATTCGGGCGATCGCCTCGCCGCGTGCCGGCGCCTCGACCTCGATCGTGGCCTGGGTCGTCACCCACTCGCCGCCGATCAAGGCCTGGCTGCGGGGCATGTCATTTTGTTCTGACATTGATCGTTCTCCCAATCAAGGAACTCCTGTGTCTTGCGTCAGTCCTGCGTCTTGAATCAATACAGCAGATCGACCAGCCCCAGCGAGATCCACGGCATGTAGGTGATCGCCATGAGACAGGCGAGCACCACCAGCACGAAGCGCAGCAGCCAGGGAATCAACTGGTCGATGGAGAGCTTGGCCACCGCACAGGCGGCAAACAGATTGACGCCGAGCGGTGGCGTGAACATGCCGAGGGCCAGGTTGACGACGACGATCAGGCCGAAATGCACCGGGTCGATACCGTACTGCACGGCGATCGGGGTAAAGATCGGCGCCAGCACCAGGATGGCCGCCGAGGTCTCGACGAACATGCCGACGATCAGCAGCATGACGTTGACCGCCAGCAGGAAGGTGAACGGGCTCTCGAACACCAGGCTGACCCAGTCGGCCACCTGGGACGGCAGCCCCGAGCGACTGATCAGGAAGCTGAACAGCGCCGCCGCGGAGATGATCAGCATTACCGTGGCGGTCGCCATGACGCTCTGGCGCAGGATCGGCCACAGGTCTCCGAGGCTCAGCTCGCGATAGACCAGTCCTCCGACGACCAGCGCATAGACCACCGCCACCGCCGAGGCTTCGGTAGGCGTGAAGACGCCACCGTAGATACCGCCGATGACCACCACCGGCATCAGCATCGCCGCCCAGGAACGCCGGAAAGCGGCGAGGAAGGGAACCCGGTCGTCGCGGTCACGCAGACCGTAGCCGCGCACCTTGCAGAAGAAGTAGAGGAAAACCAGCAAGGCCCCGCCGATCAGCAGCCCCGGGCCGATTCCGGCAATGAACAGGCGGCCGATGGAGGTATCGGTGCTGACCCCGTAGAGGATCAGCGGGATCGAGGGCGGAATCAGCACGCCGAGCTCGGATGACGAGGCCTGGATGGAAGCCGCCAGGGGGCGCGGGTAGTCATGCTTGACCATGGCGGGGATCAAAATCGAGCCGATGGCAAACGTCGTTGCCACACTGGAGCCCGACACCGCGGCGAACAGCATACAGGTGAGCACGCAGGTCATGGCCAGGCCGCCCTGCAAGCCGCCCACCATCGACTTGGCCAGGTCCACCAGGCGCTGGGAGATGCCGCCGGCGGCCATCAGGTTGCCGGCGAGGATGAAGAACGGGATCGCCATGAGCGGGAAGTTGTCGATACCCACGAACATCTGCTGGGGCACCATCAGCAACGGGAACCGCGTGAAGAACTCGATGCCGATGATAGACGCCAGCAGGATGGAGACGGCGATGGGTACGCCGACGGCGAAGAAGATGATCAGCGATAGACCGATGGCGAGATTCACTGTCCGGACCTCCGAGTCGGTTGAGCGGTATCGTCGCCGTTCGGCACTATCGCGGATGGCGTCGGCGTGTCGTCTGCAGTAACCGGAGGCAGCGTCTCCGCGGGGGGTGCCTCGGCCTCGACGTCGGCCAGCCCGACGGCTTCACGCCCGGTGGCCTGCGCCACCAGCCGCGCCAGCACCGCCAGCACGGAGAAGCCGGCGCCGATGGGAATGGCCGCGTAGACCCAGGAAATTGAGATACCCAGGCCCGAGAGCATCTGATTGCGGACCCTGAACGTCATAGCGGTGCCGAAGTAGACCAGCACGGCAAGAGCGACGAGGCAGCCCAGGGCGATAGCTCCCTCGAGCAGGATCAGGCGGCGCGCGGGGATCATCTTGTAGATGACTTCGACCGACATCATGTAGCCACCGCGGAAACAGGCGGCGGCAGCGAGGAACACACACCAGATCATCGACGACCGGGCCACCACCTCCGACCAGGTCGAAGGCGCGTCGAAGACGAAGCGTGTCAGTACCTGATAGAAGCCCGTGGTCACCGACACGCACAGCATCAGCACGGCCGCGGCAAGCGCCACGCGCGAGGTCGCACGTTCGAAGCGCAGGAACAGTTCCACCATGGTATTCACCTAGCGAGGGCCGCCCCCGGCAGGCACGTCGGGGGCGGCAGTGAACGCGATCAGCAGCTGCTGTTACGGATACGATCCAGCATCTCGCTGCCGTACTCGTCGGTGAAGACCTTGTAGGAAGGCTCGACGGCTTCCTGGAACTGGGACTTGTCGATGTCCTCGACCACCGTCATGCCCTTCTCCTTCAGTTCCTCGACACCTTCGGTCTCGAGCCGCGAGACCATGGCGCGAGTGGCCTCGGCCCCGGCACGGGCGGCCTCGCGGAACCAGCCCTTCTCCTCGTCGCTCAGGCCATCCCACATGATCGGCGAGGCCAGCATGATCGCCGGCGAGTAGACATGGCCGGTCAACGAGAGGCGATCCTGCACTTCCCAGAGATTGCCGGTGAGAATCACCGAAATGGGGTTCTCCTGGCCGTCGACGGTGCCCTGCTGCAAGGCGGTGAACAGCTCCGGAAAGGCCATGGGAGTGGGATGCACGTCCATCTCGCGGAAAGCCGCCATGTGCATCTCGTTTTCCATGGTGCGGATCTTCAGGCCCTTGGCGTCTTCCGGCGTCTGAACGTCACGCTGGCTGTTGGTCAGGTGACGGAAGCCGTTCTCGGTCCAGGCCAGGCCCACCAGTTCATGCTCGCCCATCTGGTCGAGCAGTTCCTGTCCAATCTCGCCATCGAGCACGCAACGTGCCTGGTCGTAATCCTCGAACAGGAACGGCAGGTCGAGCACGTAGGTCTGCGGTACGAAGTTTCCCAGCGGGCCGGTCGAGGTGACCACCATGTCGATGGTGCCGATCTGCAGCCCCTCGATCATGGCGCGTTCCCCACCCAGGGCGCCGGAGGGATGTTCCTCTACGGTGAACTCGCCTCCGCTGAGCTCCTCGAGCTTGGCGGCGAAGGCATCGATGCCCTCCGAATAGTGCGAACTGTCTGACGTGGTGTGCCCCACGGTGACGGACTGGGCGGCCAGCGCGCCCAGGCTGGTGGCGGCCAGGGCCAGGGTCGAGACACCGGCGACGGCGGCATGCAGGGCGTTGCGAGCAAAGCGCTTGGTCATTGTTATATCCCCTTGGGTGTTACGGCTTGGTGGAAATCGACGACCCTCGGTCGCCAGTACGCAACTGGTATAATGACATGATAATCACCTGTCTCTGTCAAATGCGACCATAGTCGCAGTTTGCGTGAGCCAGCCATCCGGGGAGCGGCTCTCCCCTTGCTTACCTTCCTGAATCGACGAGGAAAGCCTCGACAATTTCCTGGAAGTCTCTGTCACCTTCGAAGCCAAGCCGGTCGGCACGTCGAGTATTGAAACGGGTCGGCCAGCTGCCGACGATGGCTTGTATGCGCGCGTCCGGCTCGTGCCGAATGCGCTTCACGGCCGCCTGCCCCGCCAGCTCACGCAACGTCTCCAGCATCTCGGCAACGCTAACGGTGATGCCCGGCAGCATGAAGGCCCTGAAGCTTCCCAGCACTTCGCCAGGCACCTCGGCCCCATGCACCAGTGCCTCGACCACTTTGCGCGGCGACATCACGAAAAGGTCGAGGTCAGTCGGCACGGGACAGATCGCCTCCTCGCCGTTCAGTGGCTCACGCAGGATGCTCGAAGCGAAGCTCGAGGCCGCGGCATTGGGCCGCCCCGGTCGGATCACGATGGTCGGCAAGCGCAGCACCAGGCCATCCACCAGGCCGCGACGGCTGTAATCGTTGATCAACAGCTCGCACATCGCCTTCTGGGTGCCGTAGGAGTTCTGCGGCTGCAGGGCGGTCATGTCGTCGAGGGTCTCGGGCAGCTCGCCGCCGTAGGCCGCCACCGAGCTGGCCATGACCAGGCGAGTAGCCGAGAGACCACGGCTACGGCAGCCCTCGAGCAGAGCCCGGGTAGCGTCGAAGTTCACCGCCAGGCCCAGCTCGAGATCGGCTTCCGCGGCGGAACTCACCACCGCCGCCAAGTGATAGATGACGTCGGGCCGGCCGTCGAGCATGGCATCAAAGGCCCCGGGAGCGGTGATGTCGCGCGCCTGGGAAACGATCTCTACGCCGGCCGCTTCGGGGGCGCCGGCCTCGAGCTGGTCGATCAGGGTCAGCCGGCGGATCGGCTCACCGCGGAGCTCGCCGCGCTCGAGGAGTCGCTGGATCAGGCGATGCCCCAGAAAACCGGCCGCACCAGTGATGGCGATATGCATGGTGTCGTGCTTCCCGTGGTTGTGCTTGTGGTTGGTTCAGGGCCGCAGACCGTAGTCCCGCCCCCAGCCGAGCCCGGCGCGGGTACCTGCCGCGGGGCGATACTCGCAGCCGACCCAGCCGTCGTAGCCCAGCGCTTCCAGCCGTGTGAACAGCGCCGGGTAATGCACCTCGCCGACGTCCGGCTCGTGGCGCTGCGGCACACCGGCGATCTGCACGTGACCGATCCGCGCGAACTGCCGCTCCAGATGGCGGGTCAGATCGCCCTCCATGATCTGGCAGTGGTAAAGGTCGAACTGCAGGCGCAGGTTGGGTTCGCTCACCTCCTCCAGCACCGCCATGGCCTGGGCCTGGCGCGAGAGGAAGAAGCCGGGCATGTCGCGGGTATTGATTGGCTCGATCAGCACCTCGCGATCAAGCTTCGCTGCCTCGCGGGCGGCGTAGCGCAGGTTCGCCACATAGCTGGCGTGATGCGCGGCCCTCGCTTCTTCTCGAGCGCGGCCATCGGCATCCGCCGGCAGCAGCCCCGCCATGGCATGCACCCGGGGGCAGCCCAGCGCCTCGGCGTAGCGCAGCGCCTCCACCACCGAATCGCGGAATTCCGCCTCGCGTCCCGGCAGGCTGGCCAGGCCACGCTCACCGCCTTCCCAGTCGCCGGGGGGCAGGTTGAACAGCACCTGCTCCAGGCCGCTCTCGGCCAGCGCCGCGCGCAGCGCCTCGGGAGTACAGGCGTAGGGAAAAAGATACTCGACGCCGCGGAAGCCTGCCTCGGCCGCCGCCGCGAAGCGGTCGAGGAAATCATGCTCGGTGAACAGCATGCTGAGGTTGGCGGCCAGTCGTATCATCATCGGCTCCTACGGTGAGGGCGAGCGCAGTCAGTTTTCGGGCATGAGCCTAGTCGCGAGGAAAACGCGCCTCTAGCTCCGCTACCTGCTCGGGGGTCAGGGCTCGCGGGTTCCTGCCGTGCAGCAGCAAGTACAGCTTGGCGGTCTCCTCCAGCTCCTCGGTGGCGTAGACCGCCGCCTCCAGGCTCTTGCCGGCCACCACTGGGCCGTGGTTGGCCAGCAGCACGGCACTGTGCGCTCCCGCCAGGCCGCGCACCGCATCGCCCAGGGCCGGGTCACCGGGAATGTGATAAGGCACCAGCGGCAGCCGGCCCACGCGCATCACGTAATAGGCGGTAAGCGGTGGGATGCAGTCGCACGGGTCGATGTCGGGCAGGCAGGAGACGGCCACCGAATGGGTGGAATGCAGATGCACGATGGCCTGAGCCTGGGGGCGCTCGGCGTACATCGCCATGTGCAGGAAGTGTTCCTTGGTGGGCTTGTCGCCGTCCTGCCAGGCGCCCTGCCGGTCGAGCCGCGAGATGCGCGCCGGATCCAGCCGCCCCAGGCAGGCGTTGGTGGGCGTCATCAACCAGCCGCCGTCATCCGTGCGCACGCTGATGTTGCCGCTGGAACCCATGGTCAGGCCGCGCTCGAACAGCGACTGACCCAGCGTGGCGATCTGCTCGCGCAGGCGGGTCTCGTCATGGATGCTCATGCCTTGTCCTCCCCCGTCATTTCTTCCAGCACCGTGAAGGCGTGCGAGAAGAAATCCTCGGCGCCGAAGTTGCCCGACTTCAGCGCCAGCGACAGCGGTGCCTCACGGCCGTCGAGCGGCGCCTGGGTCCAGGGCACGCCGGGGTCGATCTGGCCACCGATCCGCAGCTGGCGAATCCCCAACGCCGAGACCACCGCGCCGGAGGTCTCGCCGCCGGCCACCACCAGGCGCCCCGCGCCCTCATCGACCAGGATTCTAGCCAGCCGCCCCAGTGCCTGTTCGACCAGCTCACCGGCACGTTCGACGCCAAGCGCAGCCTGAGCGGCCTGGACCCGCTCAGGGTCGGCGGAGGCGTAGACCAGCGCAGGGCCACCCTTGGCGAGCGCCTCGCGGGCGAAGACCAGCGCCGCCTCCAGGTGGGCGTCCCCTTCGGCAAGCGCGAGCGGGTCCAGGGCGAAACCCGGCTGACCTTCGAGAAAGCGGGCCACTTGGCCCAGTGTGGCCCTTGAACAGCTGCCCGAAAGCACCAGGGCGCTACCCGTGGCCGGTGCCAGGCGGCCCGGTTCGCTGACTTCGGCCAGCCAGCCGCGGCGGCGATACTGTTCGGGCAGCGCCTGGCCCAGTCCCGAGCCGCCGGTTACCAGGGGGTAGTCGACGACCGCTTCGGCCAGCAACGCCAGGTCGTTCTCGTCCAGGGCATCGCAGATCACGTGGCGCACCCGCTCGGCGGCCAGCGCCGCCAGATGCGCCCGGGTGGCCTCGATACCGCTGGCCAGTACCGGCCGCGCCAGCAGGCCTACCGCATGCGGCGTCTGTCGGCCCAGCACCCGCACCAGGTCGGCATCGGTCATGGGGTTGAGCGGATGATGCTGCATGCCGCACTCGTTGAGCAGGCGGTCGCCGACGAAGAGGTGGCCCTGGTAGACCGTGCGACCATTGGCGGGAAAGGCCGGCACCATCACCGTCTGACGGGCATCGAGCCGCTGCATCAAGCTATCGGCCACCGGCCCGATATTGCCGGCGTCGGTCGAGTCGAAGGTGGAGCAGTACTTGAAGAAAACCTGCCTGGCCCCCTGGGACTGCAGCCAATCGAGCGCTGCCAGCGAATCCGCCACCGCCTGCTCGGCAGGCGTGGAGCGCGACTTCAATGCCACCACCACGGCATCGACGTCGCCGAGGTCGACCCCGGCTTGCGGCACGCCGATGGTCTGCACGCAACGCATGCCGGCGCGTACCAGGTTGTTGGCCAGATCCGTGGCACCGGTGAAATCGTCGGCGATGGCGCCCAGCACGAGAGACATTTCACTCGCCCCCGGCATCGTTGGCGGCTTCGTGAAGCTCGATGCCCGACAACCGCTGGTAGACCTTGATCACCGCGGCATCGTCCTCGCGGCCGAACCCGGCGCCCCTGGCGGCGATGAACTGCTGCAGGGCAGAGGCTGCCACCGGGGTGGGCATGGCCAGCTCGCGGCCGGTCTCGTGCACCAGGTTCAGGTCCTTGACGAAGATGTCCACCGCCGAGAGCGGCGTATAGTCGCCCGCGAGGATGTGTGGCACGCGGTTCTCGAACATCCACGAGTTGCCCGCCGAGTGGGTGATCACCTCATAGACGGTCTGCGGGTTGAGTCCCAGGCGTATGCCCAGCGCCATAGCCTCGGCGGCGGTGGCGATGTGCACCCCGGCCAGCAGTTGATTGACCAGCTTCATGCTGGAGCCGACGCCGGCGGTATCGCCCAGCCGATAAACGGTAGCCGCCATGGCATCCAGCACCGGCGCGGCCCGGTCGAAGGCCGTCGGTGCGCCGGATGCCATCACCGACAACTCGCCGCTGCGCGCCTTGGCGGCCCCGCCGCTCACCGGTGCATCGAGCATGGCGAGCCCCATGGCCTCCAGGCGGGCACCGAGGTCGCGGGCGAAGGCCGGCGCCACGGTGGCACACTGGATGACCAGGCTCCCCGGCGCCATCCGGGCTGCCACGCCCTGCTCGCCGAACAGCACCGCCTCGACCTGCTCGGCATTGACCACCAGCACCACCACGATCTCGCACGCCGCCAATTCAGACGGCGTGGCGACGCTGCGCCCGCCCTCGGCCTCGAACGCCTGCCGGGCCTGGCCGGCGATATCGCAGCCCAGGATGTCCAATCCGCGCTCATGCAGGGCCAGCGCGGTGCCCCGGCCCATGGCACCCAGGCCGATGACTCCGATACGCGGGCTATCCGGGCTATTGGTTGGATGGCTCACCTGGCGCTCCTACGGTAGATGGCATCGATCGCCACGAATGAAAGTTAACTGGTAGCGCTAACATGTTAGCGCTACCATTCTTGTAGTAGATCGGGATTGAGCCAGCAAGGCCCAGGGTGCAAGGTACGACCAATGTCTAAACGCAAAGCCAACACACGCCAACGGCGCGGTTCCGCCCAGCCGACCCTCGCTCAGGTGGCCGAACTGGCCGGCGTCTCCTCCATCACCGCCTCCCGGGCGCTGAACGATCCGGAGCGCGTCAATGCGGCGACCCGCCAGCGCATCCTCGACGCCATGGAGCGCATCGGCTACGTGCCCAACCTGGTGGCCGGCAGCCTGGCCTCGGCGCGCTCACGCTTCATTGCCGTCGTCGTGCCCTCGCTTGCCAACGCCGTCTTCATTGAAGTCATCCAGGGCCTGCAGGCCACTTTCGAGGCCGCCGGCTACCAGATCCTGCTCGGCAACACCGACTATGACATCGAGCGCGAACATCAACTGGTGCGAACCTTCCTGGGCTGGTCCTGCTCGGCCCTGGTCACCGCTGGGCTCAGGCATACCCCGGCGTGCCGCGAGCTGCTCGCCGGCTGCGACCGCCCGGTCATGGAGGTAATGGAGCTGGGCGAGGCATTGGACCTGAACGTGGGCCTGGACCACGAAGAAGCGGGAAGCTGCATGGCCCGGCACTTGCTGCAGCGCGGCTACCGCGACATCGTCTACGTCGGTGCGCGCATGGGGGAGGACTACCGCGCCGCCATGCGCTATGCCGGGCATCGGGCGGCGCTCGAAGCGGCAGGCCTGGCGCCGCACCTGCTCGAGCTCGACCGGCTGGGAAGCCTCGAGGCCGGCGCCGAGGGCCTGGAGCGGGTCCGCGAGCAGTTTCCCGACGCCAAGGCGATCCACTTCGCCAACGACGACCTGGCCACGGGCGCCCTGCTCCACGCCCTGCGCCTCGGCATGCGGGTTCCCGAGGAAATCGCCATTGCGGGGTTCAATGGCCTGCCACTGGGGCAACACGTCACCCCACGATTGACCACGATACAGTCTTCCCGGCACACCATGGGACGCCTGGCCGCGGAACAGGTCCTGCGTTGCCTGGCAGGGGAAGAGGTCGAGGCGCGCCGGCAGGATGTCGGCTTCACGCTGCTCGAGGGTGAAAGCACCTGAGTCGGGCATCACTCAAACCGGACAGGCTCGCGAGAAGCACCGACCGATCAGGGCTGGCTGGCACGAAATGGGGTGTGTGAAGCGAAAGTCAGGAGGATGAAGCAGGACGATAAAGCAGGAGGAAAACGAGACAGGACCCTCCCTGGTCCTTGGCAGCGTGTGCCTATCAGCGGATATAAGCTGCGATAGCGTCGTGGGCCGCTTGCTGAGCCAAAGCGTGGGAGACCCAGTGGTTCAGTACTTCACACGCAAGATCCGCGTTAACTTGTGTAGACATGAGGTTTCTCCTGTGTGACATCCAGAAACATCATGCCGGAGCTTTGTCGACATTTCATTAGGGTGAAGAAACTTTGCCCTCGAAGGCTAAAGATACGCTGCTGTATGTCACGAATCGTGCTTTTGTACCGAACAGGCGCATGGAAAATGCTTCCATAACTTTTCTGATGCATTTATCTCCCATAGCCAACCTCAGGTTGCACTCCTGGAGGCCACCGGATGAACGAGCAATATAATGCTCATTTTTAGGCCATACTCAAAAAAATGAGCAACAAAGTACTCAGAAGTAACGAGACAGACTATTATTGGGCATAATCATGCACATCTCGCATGCAGCTTACGCGGCACTGATCAAGCGCCCCGAAGGCATCTGGCATGCTCCGGTATACGACTTCGCCCCGATGAAGGCCGACCCCGAAGGGGTCACACGCACCACACGCTGGGGCTCGCCCTTCGAAGAAGGAGGTGAGTACGATTGGATCGCCATCGCCCAAGCACTGGATCACCTCGCATCGTCGGAGCGCACACTAACAACCCTCCGTGCCACCGCGACCCGCCTCATCGGGTTACGGGATCGCCTGGCGGAGCGTGGTGTGCCGAAGCGCATACTCGACATGCCCGCCGTCGGCCTGGGCTCGTTGGAAACGCGACTGACACGCTGGGGGCTGAT
Organism: Billgrantia bachuensis; assembly: GCF_011742165.1. Lineage (GTDB taxonomy): Bacteria > Pseudomonadota > Gammaproteobacteria > Pseudomonadales > Halomonadaceae > Halomonas > Halomonas bachuensis. Next base: position 56,777 of record NZ_JAAQTO010000004.1, read on the forward strand.
TTGAACGGGAAGCTGACATGAAGAAGCGCACACTGTCACCGGAGGCGCGCGAGCAGGCGCTGCTGGCCATCGTTCAAGCATTGATCAAGGGCGAGATTGACGAAGGCCAAGCACTGCGGCGGCTGCGCCGCGATGCGCTCGGGCTCTCGCAGCAGGCTTACGCCGACCTGGTCGATGTCAGCCGGCGCACCCTGTCTGACATGGAACAAGGCAAGGGAAACGTCTCGCTGGCGGTCATGAACCGTGTATTTCGGCCACTGGGGCTGAGGGTCGGCCTGCTGCCGCGCCAGCCCGCGCTGCTGGAGAGAGCCATCGCCCTCGAAAATGGTGAGACTCGGTCTTCTACTCCCAGCGAGTAGCCATGCTCTACGAGATCCCGGCTACCCCAGCCTGATCGGGAACCTACTGCGGAGCTTAACTAATATTTCTTAAAAAATGGTGTGGAATTAGTTAAAGCTCTTCGCAGGTGCTCAAGGGGAAAGCACTGACCGGGCCCGCCACCGGCTCAGCATGAAGAGCGCCATACTGACGCCGATGGAGGCCAGTAGCGCCAAGAGAAAAGTGACCATGGGAGGCGCCGAACCGACCATAAGCGCCGTGACGACAGCGAAGGCGACCAGGCTCAACATGCCATGCTGGGCCACGGATACCGTGCAGCGGGCGACCTCGGCCCCGTAGCGCTGATGCAGCGTCCAGCCGATGGTGAACAGCCCCACGGGAAAGCCCACCAGCACACCGGACAGCACCGGCCCCGAGCGTGCGGCAAGCGTGGTCGCCACGCCCACCACGAGCCCCGCCAGCAGGCCGCGCAACAGCAGATCGAACCAACCCGAACGGGCCACCACGACAGACTGCTTCAGGTCGAGCGCGCGCCGGATTCCCTCGGCCATTGCCAATACAGCGACGTACAGCAGCACCGCGGCCCAGATGCCTCCAGGCAGCAGCGAGAACAGGAAGGCTGCCGGAATCCAGCAGAGGGTCGCCAGGCCAAGGCTGCCCGGCGCCCCAAGCCTGGCGGCGGTGACGACATAGCAGCTGCTGAACAGCAGGGTCGCCACCAGCGCATGCAGGGTCGAGAGCACCGCCGAACGGACGAACTCGGCGCTCTGCTCCTGCAACATAAAGAAGTAGCCGGGCCCCAGCACGATGGGCGTCCCGGCAAGAATTCCACCCAGGCGGGGGCCAAGCCTGGCCACCGTCACGGAAACGCCTATTACCACCAGCGCGGTAGCCAGCAGCTTGGTCAGCAGTACGCTCAGCATGAGAGGCGCAGTGCGTCCTCCATGGCCTGTCCCAGGCGCAGCAGCGTATCGTCCTGGCCATTGCGGCCCACCAGCATGATGCCGCTGGGCAGCTCGCCCCCGGCATGGCTGGGCAGAGTGATTGCACACAGATCCAGCAGGTTGGCTACGGTCGGGTTGCGCAGCACCAGCAAGTTGAGCCGCGCGTACCCTTCATCGCCCTCCAGCTCCTGTATGCGAGGCGGCACGATCGGTACCGTGGGCGAAAGCAGGCCATCGTAGCCTTGCAGCCACGCATCCGCCTCGCACATCCGTACCTGCCGGCGCCTACGGAGCTCGAGGTAATCGGCAGCCGAGATGTTAGCGCCCTTCTCGATCCGCGATCGCACCCGAGGGTCGTAGCTCCCGGCATGCTCTGCCAACCACTCACGATGCAGAAAATAGCTCTCGGCTGCCGTGAACCCGCCGCCCTCCATCAGCTCCGACAGTGCACCAAGCACCGGCACGGGCGCCTCGACGATCACCGCCCCGGCCGCACGCAGCTGGCGCAGGCTCCGGTCGAAGGCCTGCGCCACCGTGTCATCCATACCATCGAGCATGTAGGTTTCGGGCACCACGAAGCGGCGCCCACGCAGATCGTAGGCCGCCAAGGAGCGATAGGTGCGCCCCGACAGCACAGCGTCCAGGCGGGCACAGCAGGCCACGCTGCGGGCGATGGGGCCGATCGAATCCAGGCTGTCCGAGAGCGGGAACGCCCCTTCGCGGGGAATGCGACGCTGCGAAGGCTTGAACCCCACCAGGCCGCAGAAGGCCGCGGGAATACGCACCGAGCCGCCGGTATCGGTGCCGATTGCTGCCGCCGCCATCCCTTGGGCCACGGCCACCGCGGAACCTGACGAGGAGCCGCCGGGGATACGCCCCGGCGCCAGCGGGTTGTCCGGCGTGCCGAAATGCGGGTTCAACCCCAGGCCGGAATAGGCGAACTCGGTCATGTTGGTATGCCCGGCGATCACCGCCCCGGCCCGACGCAGCCGCGTGGCGATGCAGGCATCCCCAACGGCCGGCTCACTCCACCAGCGCGAGCCGGCATGAGACACTTCGCCGGCCACGTCGAACAGCGCCTTGAGCGCTATCGGCAGGCCGGCGAGCTCGCCCACGGGCACGCCGGCCCGGCGCAGTGCATCCGCCGCCTCGGCCTCGGCGCATGCGGTCTGATCGAAACGAGCCGTATACACCCGTGCCTCGGGATCGTCCTTCTCGTCGCCGTTGACCCAGCAGGCCTCGAGCAGCGTTCTGGCTTGAAACTTGCCCTCCTCCAGGTCATCGATGAGCTGACGAAGCGTGAGCCCAGCGGAGAGTTCAGTGGCAAGCGTCAAAGTATCCTGTGTCTTCATGCGACCACCGGTAGCGTCTTGATGTGATAATGGTGCACGAGCTCCCGCCCCCTGACCGGATCCGTCAGCACCACGCGAAACGCATCGGCAGCGCGTACCTCGCCCCTGACCGGCAAGGTACCGCAGAGCATCGCCTGCCCCGGCGCCAGACGCGCCTCGTCGAGCCCGAAGCGGCGCAGCAGCTCCGCAGGGTGGAGCAAGCCCGTCACCCCGCCCTGCTGGTAGACCACCTCCCGCCCTTCGATCGTAGCGTACGACACCATCTGCAAATCGTCCCAATGGTCGAGCACGCTCCCCAGGCGCCACACCTTGCGGCTGACCGGCTTGGCACAGACCTGCTTGGAGTGCGCCACCGACCAGGCTTCCGCCTCGCGATCGGTATGGTCGGAACCGATGCCTACCAGCGTGCCCTGCGGCGTACCGATCAGCACGACCTCCACCTCCCCGCTCGTAGCCTCGCCGAGCACCTGGATCGTTCGTGCGGTCGTCAACTGGTTGGCAGCGACGCGGTAGAACAACGGCGTTGCCGAGGGCGGCCTCACGCCGATCGCCCTGAGTTCTTCGATATGCTCATCGATGGCTGCCTGCTCGCGCCCGGCCCACCCGGCGATGATCAGCTCCTGAATATCGACCTTCAGGGCCTTGTCGGTCTCCGACACATGGAAAATCGTCATTCTCTGGCTCCGTTGACACTTGTCGTTGGATCGTTCAATTCAGCACGCCGGGTAGATAGAGGGCGACGGCCGGGAACAACACGAGCACCACGGCCATCAGCAGCATGATGCCGACATAGGGAATGGCGCCGACCATCACGTCATTGAACGATCCCCCCTGGCGCACGCCCTGCACCACATAGAGATTGAGGCCGACGGGCGGCGTGATCAGCGCCATCTCGATCAGCAGAATCAGCAGGATGCCGAACCACACCGGGTCGAACCCCAGCCCGATCATGATCGGCGCCACGATGGGAATCGTGATCACCATGAGCGAGAGCGTCTCGATGAAAAAACCGAGCACGATATAGAGGCCGATCACCATCAGCAGCGTGGCATAGGGCCCGAGGCCAGCGGTCTCGAGAAAGGTCCTCAGCTCCCGCGTGATGCCGGCCGACGCCAGCACGAAGTTGAGGAAGTACGAAGCGATGATGATCAACATGATCATTCCCGTCGTTCGCATCGTGCCGTCCAGGGCTTCGACAATGATCGCCAGCGACAACTTGCGCATGGCCACGGCGATCAGCAGTGCCCCGATGACCCCGAGCGAAGCGGCCTCGGTGGGTGTCGCCCAGCCGGCATAGATCGACCCCACCACGACGCCGAACAGCAGCAACACGGGCACCAGATGGCGCAGCCCCGAGAAACGCTCCCGCCAGCTATGGCGGCTGCTGGGCCCGCCCAGGCTGGGCCGCCATAGGCAGATCAGCGCCGTGCCCAGGATGAACAGCAGCGCCAGCAACAAGCCCGGCAGCAGCCCCGCGGCAAACAGCCGGGGAATGGAGGTTTCCGTCAGGAACCCTTAAACGATCAGGTTGATGGAGGGCGGGATCATGATGCCCAGGGTGCCGCCGGCAGCGATCGAGCCTGTGAACAGGCGCGGGTCGTACTTCATCTCCTTGCCCTGGGGGATCGCCACGGTACCGATGGTCGCCGCAGTGGCCACGCTGGAACCGGAAGTGGCCGAAAACAGCGTGGCAGTACCGATGTTGGCATGCAGCAGACCGCCCGGCAGCCACGACAGCCAGCTCTCCAGCGCCCGGTAGGTCCCCTTGGCGATACCGGTACGCACCAGGATCTCCCCCAGCAGGATGAAGAGCGGAATCGCGATCAGCAGAAAGCTGTCCGAAGCCGACCACAGGACATCGCCCAGGGCCCTGACCAGAGGGAAAGGAGAAAAGAATTCGTCGAGAAACAGGCCGAGCGCGATGAGCGTGGCGGCCACCGGCACGCTCAGCACCAATAGCAGCAGCAGAACCAGCAAAGCCATCAGGATCATGAGGCGTATTCCTTGTTCTCTTCCAGCTGCTCATCCAGCGTGGGGCTCCCGGCCAGTTGCTGAACGCGCCCAGTGTCGCCATTCAGCAGCGCGAGCAACACACGCAGCAACACCAGGCCGACCGCCAGAGCGAACCAGGCCAGCCCAAGCAGCCACAGCGCCTGGGGTATCCAGATCGGCGTTCCCAAAGGGGTATTGGCCCGCGCCCCGCCGGCGTAGGAACTTGCGGCGATGTCGAATGCCGCTCCGACCACCAGGACGCAGAAGAGCGCCATCGCCAGCAGCGCCAACAGGTCCAGCACGCCGCGAATGCGAATCGGCAGGTTCACGTAGAGGGCATCGATACGAATGTGCGCCTTTTGCATCAGGGTGTAGGCAAACGCCCAACTGGAGCTGATCGCCATGATGTAGCCGGTGAGTTCCGTGGCATGCACCGCCGACCGCCCCGTCAGGCGGCGAGACAGCACCTCCACCGTTACCATGGCCACCGTCAGAAGAATCAGTACGCCACCGGCACGCGCCAGCCATAGCGACCCCACCCGCACGATGCCCAGCGCACGGTCGAGCCCATCATTTACCCGCTGAAACATAACGTTCTCCGAGGCGGGCCGGGTCATGCCCAGCCCGCCGGTAACGGTCAAGTCCAGTTAGCTAGCGAGACGCGCTCAAGCCAGTGACTTCACCCACGGTCTCGTTCCAGCGGTCCACCCATTCCTGGTCGACACGGCCGGCCCAGTTGGGCAGCAGGGTTTCCTCGAGGTGGCGCGAGACCTCCTGGAAGTCCTCGTCGGTCGCTTCCACCAGCACCATGTCGCCCGGCTCCCCACGCGAGCAGTCGCCATCTCCGGTCAGGCAGGCGATGCCTTCGCGGGTCTCTTCCACTGCCGACTCCCACACGGGCACCTCGTAGTTCTCGCGAATCTCCTCCAGCAGCCACTCCTGGGTATCGCTGGAGAGCGAGTCCCACTTGTTGCCGTTCATGGCCGTTGCCACGTGGTCCCAACCGCCGACGGGGAGCGGATAGAGGTGCGTCGACACCTCATGCCAGCCGGAGCTGTAGCCGGAAAGCGAACCGGTCACCGCACAGTCGATCACGCCCCGCTGCAGGGCGCCGGGCACCTCACTGAAGCTGAGGGTGATACCCTCGGCACCGAGGGCCTCGAGAAACTCGGCGGTGGTGCGTCCACTGGCGCGAACCTTCTTGCCGGCAAGATCGCCCAGCCCATCGATTTCGGCGTTACAGAACACCATCTGTGACGGATAGGGCACCACCGCGAGGAGTTGCGCCCCCGAAAAGCGCTCGGCAAAGGCGTCCGCCAATACCGGACGGTAGGCCTCGGCCACTTCACGCGCCGTTTCCACATCCGGCGCAATCATCGGCATGTCGAGCCCTTCGAGCTCGGGGGCGTCCTGAACGGCATAATCGGCCACGGTGGAACCCACCTCCACCACGTCGCGGGCCATCAGGCGGTAGACCTCGCCCCCGTCGAGCCCCATCTGGTCGAAGGTCGTCACCTCCGTGGTAATACGCCCCTCGGAGGCTTCCGGCAGGTGTTTCTCCCAAAAGGGACGTTCGAAATTCTGGAACAGCGAAAGGCTGCTCCAGCTACCCACATAGGAAAGGCTAGTCTGATCCAGCTCCTGAGCAGCCGCCTGCCCTGCCGAAACGCATAGACCAGCCGCGATGGCTGAGACGAGACTTGTTCTTGTAGTCAGCATGGTTTCCTCACTTATCTGCGTCGTGATGGTTATAGTAGGGCCAGCTCACTGTCGGGAATGTCGGTCACCAGCATGTGGCCCGGGCTGTGGGTAATGGCGAATTCGATACCGGCATTCATCAGAACCTGCTGAGGCGTTACCCCGCAGGCCCAAAAAACCGGTAACTCACCCTCACCCACCGATACCGCTTCCCCGAAGTCCGGGGAGCGCATGTCCGCAATTCCAATTCGAGAAGGGTCGCCCAGGTGCACCGGGGCACCATGCGCCTGGGGAAAGCGTGTCGTGATCTGGATGGCACGAATGGCGTCAGTAGCCTTCATCGGGCGCATCGACACCACCAGGTTGCCAGCGAAGCCCCCTGCGGCCACCAGAGGAAGCGAGGTTCGGTACATGGGTACGTTGCGCCCCTCCTCGATGTGCCGAACCGGCACCCCGGCCTGCCGCAGGGCATGCTCGAAGGTAAACGAACACCCCAGCGCGAAGGTCACGAGGTCGTCGCGCCACTCCGCATCGACGTGGCTGACAGTTGCCTGTAGATGGCCCTCGCGGAAGATGCGATAGGCGGGAACGTCGCAAGCGATATCGAGATCGCTACCGAGCGTGGCGCAACTGCGTGCGCCCGGCTCGCTGACGGCTAGCAAGGGGCAAGGTTTCGGGTTCGCCTGGCAGAATCGCAAAAAGCCATTTGCCTGCGGCTCGGGAAGGATGACGAGATTGGCTTGCACGAAGCCATAGGCCAGCCCAGCAGTGGGCGCCTGCAAGCGGCCCTCTCGCGCCGCCCTGCGAACCTCGGCAGGAGAAGAATGGGCCGTAGGAAGAATGGAATCGTCCGGGCGGGGAGTCGTCATCGATCGACCTCACTGACGTTTCCCTTCAGTTAAGGCAGAAGCGATGATTAATACAAATCGAAATTAAGTATCACAATTGATCAGGTTTTTGGATCAGTCGCGACATCAGAATGGCGAGAGGGCCGAAACCCTCCACGAGAAGCGGTTTGCAGCGAAAGCTCTGCCACCGCCCTCACCACGTTGGCACCGGGGGCCGTACTGTAGGCCACGTTGAAGGCCAGATCGGGCAGTGCTGCCTCGACGCTGAATTGTCGAAGCGTGCCGCTCTCGAGTTCCTGGGAGACGATTTCACGGGGCAGCGCACTCACCCCAATCCCATCCAACGCCATGCGGATGATGGTCGAGAGCGAAGAACTGGAATGGATTCGTGTGGAGTGGTTCATCGGGTCGACGAGGGAGCGAATCACGGTATACGGCTCGCTGCGACGCGGGTAGGTGATGATCGGCCACTTGGCCAGCTCCGCGAGGGTAACTGGCCCCGTGGGTATCGCCAGTTTCGGGCTCGCCACCCAGACCAGCGAATAGCGACACAAGTCCTCGTTCGTGAAACCAGGCTGATTTACCTTTCCCATCAGGAAGGCAATGTCGATGTCATGGTTGGCCAACTTGTCGGCCAGATTGACCGAAATATCGATATCCAGCTCCAGATTGATAGCCGGATAGGCCTCGCTGACTCGCTCGATCAAACGCGGCAGCCACGTATAGGCGATGGTTTCCGCCACGCCGAGGCGAATGCTGCCCTGCAGGCATTCCGCCTTGGCCACGACCTGCAACATCTCACCGTGTAGATGCAGCAGCCTCTCGGCGTAGGCGAGCAGCTCGCGGCCCTTCGCCGTCAGCACCACGCGGCGGCCGGTTCGCTCGAACAGCTCGACCCCCAACTCATCCTCCAGCCCCGAAATCCGGGCGGAAACGGAGGGCTGCGACGTATAGAGACGCTGCGCCGCGGCACGAAAGCTGCCCAGACGCGCTATCCAGACGAACGTCTCCAGGCTGCGAAAATTCATGGTATCTCCACTGATTTCAGGCTGCTTCGCTGGAGTTTGCCTCAGCGTTCCGGGTGGGAGAAGGACTGCACCGACAAATACCGCGGCCAGGGCAAGCAAGCCCGACAATTCGCGGTGCAGGGGTAATAAGCCCCCTGCCAGGCAGTGGATCCTGGCAAGGCTCGCCGCATGGCTGCTACACCTACCTGTATAGGCAACACGAAGAGGGAAAATACGCAGGGGCCCTGGAGCCAGGGAGGACACGATGCAACGCCTGTACTTTCTGATACCCGACAAGGAGACCACGACCGACATCGTCAACGAACTGAACATGATGGGGTTGGCCAAGGACAATCTGCACGTCATGGGCAAGGACTGGATCCCCCTGGAAAAGGAGGGAGTACCGATCGCCACCCTGGTTCAGACGAGCGATGTCGTCAACGCCTCGAAGCGAGGCGCCATCGTCGGGGCCGTACTAGGCTTGGTGCTGGGCCTGATCGCGCACTACGTCCTGATCGATACGAATATCGTCTGGATGGCCATCGGTGTGGCGATCTTCGGTGCGCTGTTCGGCGTCTGGGCCAGCACGATGGTCGGCGTCTCCGTACGCGACATCAAGGTCAGCAAGTACGACAAAGCGATCAAACGTGGCGCCATGCTGCTGATCATCGACGTACCCGACGAACGGGAAAACGATTTCAAGGCGGTAATCAAGCGCCACCACCCCGAAGTGGTCATAGAAAAGGTGAGCAGCCAGGAGCGGAAACAACATGTAGGCGAGGGCCACTGACTCAACCGGCCTGGCCCTAGCCCGCTCCGGAGAACCGCTCATTAGGTGGCTTTCACCCTACTCCGCTGCTTCGCGCTTACGCACTACATCGATCTTGTGCTGTTCCTTCGTCCATTTGCCCTGGGGCTTGTCGATGTACTGGAAGTATTCGTTGGTGAAATTGCCCTGGTTGCAGGTGGTGCGGTAGGAAGCCGTGGGAACCTCGTGGATCGATAGCATTTTGTTGAACACCCCCGGCCCCGTCAGCTCGAAAACCTTCTTGCCGGAGTCGCTCTCGATGTTCGTGTAGATGGCTTCGGCGATTCGCTCGATATTCGGGTTGTTCGGCTTGCTGGCGATAAAGTAGTTGCTGAGCTCATTCCGCCGAGTGGTGACGTATAGCTCCTCCATGTCCGGCTTGACAATGCGCCCCAGCGGCCAGACCACGTGAGCATCGATATCCAGGTAGACCCCGCCATGCGTGTGCAGCACCAGCACACGCCAGAAATCGGCCTGGGCCGCCCCCACCTGCAATCGGGAGTAGGCCTCGAAGATCTCCGGGGTGTAATTTTCCCGAATGAAATCCGCCCTTGCCTCGGTGATCATGAAGCGATGCTCGTAGCTCGGTGCCATCAACCGGTTGAACAGATAATTGAGGTAGACCGGCAGCGTCGCCTTGTCGGTGAAGTTGGTCTGCCAAATGATGCGGGGCACTGCGGACGATTGGCGGGACCGCCACCAGGGTGCGGCACGCTCGGGGATGGTGAATCGCTTGTCGGGGAAGAGTGCATGAAAGGCGTAGGCGCCTAGCTTGGTTACGTTGGCCAGCAGTTTGACGATTCTGGCAAAGGCCAGCACAACCAGCTTCCTCATCGGGTTCCCCTAAACGAAACGTCACACATGATGCGCTGCGCCAATCGGCCTACGCTCTCGAGTCGTACAGCAACGAGGCCCACCCGGGTCGACCCCAGACGGACCTACCTGAGACAGGATCGTGGGTGCTCAGTTCAAACATTGTCCCTTTCTCTGTGATAGCCTCTCGCCTGAGTATCAGCCGTCAGCCAAAGGAACGTCAGTGGCCCATAAACGCTTCGCCTTCGTCATCGAGGATCTCTACGGTGGCGGCGCCCAGAAGTCGCTGCTCTATACTGCCGACCAGTTACGCCAGCGGGGCCACGAGGTGATCGTCTTCACCCTGCGGGAGCTGATCGAGCATCGTATTCCCGAAGGGCTCCACATCGAGAACCTGGGTGTGGTCACGCAGTTCACCAAGGCCACCTCCACGGTTCTCACCGAGAAGTGGCAGGCGAAGCGGATCGACAAGGCGTTGAGAAAGTGGAAGCCCGACGTTGTGATCTCCTGCTCCTGCGACAAGATTACGCGTCACCTGCACCATCCGAACCTCTATTTCTGGGTGAAATCCGACATTACGGCCAAGTTCAACGACGCCAGGAAGCGGGAACGCGCTTTTGACAAAGCACGGCGCTTTTACAACGGGAGACAAGTCATTGCCGTCTCCCAAGGGGTCAAAGAGAACCTCGAGAACGTCGTGTCTCTCCAGGCCGAGAGGATTATCCCCATCTACAACCCCTACGAGCGCGAGCCCTTCGTGGCAATGGCCGCCGAGCCGGCCGAATTGCCGAAGGGCGCATACTTCCTGTGCGTGGCGGCGCTGGAGCCTCGCAAGCGTCATGACCGCTTGCTGCGCGCCTACGCAGAGAGCGGCATCGACACGCCATTGATCATCATGGGCAAGGGCAAGCCGGAACACGAAGCTGCCATTCGCCAGCAGGTCGTTGACCTAGGGCTCGAGAATCGCGTCATCATGGCCGGCTACCATCGCAATCCCTACCCTTGGCTCGCCCAAGCCAAAGCGGTGGTTCTGACATCCGATGCCGAGGGCTTGCCACGGGTGCTCATCGAGGCTCTACTGCTGCATACCCCCGTGATCAGCACCGATTGCCCTAGCGGGCCGCGGGAAATACTGACCGGAACCCTTGCCGACTTTCTGGTGGCGCCTGAAGACGAAAAAGGCCTGGCCGATGCGATCAAGCGCATGGACCAGGCCCCTGTCGTGATCGAAGAAGGCCACTACCGGCAATTCCTCAAGGAAACGGTGCTGCCCCAATTCGAGGCATTGTGAATTTGAGGCCCAGTAATCAGGACATGACGTGAAGCTGCTCGACCTGCCCTTCAATGATCGCCGCCGGCGCTATCTGGTGTTCCATAATCGGGACCTGCCGGACCAGCTTGCGCTGCTCAGCACCACGACCACAGAGGCTTTCGAGTCGATAGGCAGTAGTCGCTTCTTTCTTTCTACCGATCATCGCATCCTGGCCAAAGTGGTACCGGACAAGTTCGACCGCCGCCAAGCGCCGCTCAAGTGGCTGTTGCAGGATTACATTGAAAAACGCTGGCTTGCGCAATCCGATGGTCGCATGGAGTATTTGAGCCTGCAGGTGTTGCGTCGCGCCGGCCTGAAGACGCCCCGCTGCTACGGCTGGGGAATTTCACTGAACCCTAATAACCGTAGCGCTTCGCTCTTGCTGATGGAGCGTGTCCACGGCACACGCCCCGGCGGTGAAGTCTTCGACGAGATGGACGAGGCCGGCCGAGAGGCGTTCCTCGAGCGCCTCTGTGAGCAAGTCGCTCAACTCGCCCATATGGGCTACACACACAGGGATTTGCATTACAACAATCTGCTCATCGATGCCAAGGGCGAAATCTATTGGATAGACGCCCATGTTCGCCGACTGCCAAGCAAGAACGCCGACCAGTGGCCGGCGCTCAAGAGATCGCTGACGGCAACGAAATTGCGAGGCGAAGAGTACCGCAAAAAGGCCGAAAATAGGCTCGAAACCCTGTGGCACCAAGAAAGCTGGCGCTACAACCGATGACGTCCAAGGTGCTAATCGAACCCATGCATGCCCATCAGCCCGAAGTAGCTATTATTATCCCCTGCTTCAATCGTTGGCCTCATGTTCAAGAAGCCATCGACTCCGTACTTGCACAGACATGGGAAAAGACTTGTTGCATTGTCGTTGACGATGCCTCGACGGATGACAGCTACGCTCGCCTAAAGGAGCACTATAGGGCAGAGCCAAGGGTTGCGATCCATAGACAGGAGAGCAACCAGGGGCAATCGGCTGCCAGAAATCGTGGCGTATCCCTTAGCCAGGCCGATTATATCGGATTCCTGGACTCCGACGACCTTCTCGTCGATACCGCCGTGGCCAGCAGAATGCAGTTGGCCATGGAACAGCCCAACTTCACCGGCATCATCTTTGGCGACAAAATCAGCGACGTAACCGAAGAATCGCTACTCCCTGCAGAAAAAGAATATTCTTCCCCGCTCACGCTTGATGAATACATAGACAACATGGGCTGGCTGCACACCAACAGCTTCCTCATGAAGAAATCCGCTTTTAATGAATTGAAAGGGTTCAACGAGGCACTTAGAAAAAAAGAGGACGTTGAATTCTTCCTTCGCGCACTCGCTGTGCAAGAGGCACGATATGCCGGCGGTCAGTGCTGTATGGTTCGTGAAGTCGATACGCAAAGAGCCCGGCATGATCATGCCAGGATCATTGAACAGGGTGAGCGCTTTATCGGAGCTATTCGTGCGAATGAAACCCTCACCCAGTCCCTGACATCAAATCAACTCAAACAGCTTGTAGAAGCCGATATTAAATCCGTCCTTCAATCTCTTTATCGCATGAAGCAGAATCAAAGGTTCCGTTCCACCATGCGTGACGCAGTGTCGGAAGGAAGGATTCATTTGAACGCCCGCATGATCAAGCGATACCTGTTGTCCTTTCTCAGATAAAAGCACTCATCACTTAACAACGCCCTGAGCTGTCAGCATATCTATATCGGGTAAAGCGAAATCCTCTTCACGATAAACTATATGCTCAGGGCTTGTCTTCAATCCACACATGTCACTGCCATCAAATTCACGTCGAGGCACGGGAAAATCGAGCCCCACTGAAGCGTAGTAGTCCTTGTATTTCAACAGAGACTCGGTTTTAGGCATGACCAGCGTCGCCGGGCGCCCCAAGGCATGAGCAAAGATGATTCCATGAAGCGAAGAACTGAAAATATGCTCCGCGGCCTGAATCTGACGACACACATCCACAGGTAAATTATCAATGTCGATCAGTCGAACATGTTTCGGCAACCCTCGATAGCCGGCACGCTCTTTATAATGTGGTATGAATGCCACCGTCCCTGCCTCGGGTTGGATGGTCTCATCTCGATACATGAACCTGACTAATAATCCCGGGTCCAGCAAGAACCGCACCTGCGACATATCGAAGCCCTTGGCACGGAACTCATCGTAGGTGATCGGGCCGCGAAGACCAATGATCCTGACTCCACTTCTCTTGGGCAGCTTCTCCGCCTTCCCTTGAGTGCCGATCCCGCAGAGAATATCCCCCTCTTGTACCCGATGGGAAATGGAACCGACAAGCAGCAATCTGTTTCCACCATTATCGGTGTTGACCGGATTCAAGCCATACTTATGTTGAATGATTTCACGCACCAGGATATCGCCGGCATTTCCCGTCGTAAAATATTTGTGAGCATCGCGAAACAGCGTGCTACGCACTCTGAGCTTCCAGCTGGGAACGACGCGATGATGCCAATAATAAGTTCTAAGTTTCATACACCTGTTCGTGAGGTTCTCTCGCCTCGACATGGAAGCGGTTTTCGTGTGTGCCTGGGCTACGATTTCACCGCAACCTCAGTCCTGGTTATCACTCGCCGACGGATCCAGCGGCCCCGGCTCGGTTTCCGGCTTGCACCCCGGTAGCGCTGCCGTCAGGCGCTCCAGCGCCGCCTGGCCGCTAGCGCCGGCGGTGACTCGCTCCCACCACTCCCTGTGCACGGCCTTGACGCTGACGGGCACCGTACCCAACCCCACCCGCTGCGCCATGGCCAGGCGATGCAAACCGCGGTTGATCTTGAGTAACCGCCCCTCGCGGGTGACGGCCACGCCCAACTCATCCTTGCCGAGCGAATCATCGAAGCCTCGCTTGGCCATATCGTCCATAAAGCTCAAGTAAATGTTGAGGTAAGCCAGAATTCGCGCCTCACTATCCAGCCATACCCCCTTCTGATGGGACCGCCACGGCCTGCCCGCCTCCAGCCTTGCCTGCAACGACCGAAACGCCTCGCTCTGGGTCAGGTCGTTCCGATGCATATCCAGATCACCGATGAAACGGTAACGTGAACCATGACGCAGGTCGCCGCGCCGCAGGTCCCAGCTCCCATCCCAAAGGAACGTTATGGAGGAGGGGCGCTGCCGCTTGGCATAGCCGCGCCAATCCCGGCATCGAATCAGCTCACGTGGGTCTACACGCAGAACCAGCGCGCTTCCCAGCTCCCGCTCGACCGCTCGCCGCGGCAAGCCGAGCCGCTCCACCCGGGTGCCCCCCGGCAATTGATGTTTCCAAAGCCCAAACGCCAGCCGCTCAATGGGGGCGCCCACCGTCGATTGGAAACCCTGGCGCACTGCCCATTGCAGTCTCGTACGCTGTACCGGCCAGTACATCCGCGCATCCGTCAGCGGTGCGAATGCCGGGTCCCCGCCGGGCGGCTGAGGTAGGATTCTTTTCATAATTTCCCTTGCCGAGCCGATGCCAGAAATCGATTGGCCACGCCCTCAGGCCTGAAATCATCCAGCCAGGCCTTCTTTATCGGCGGCTTCTCGCCCTGAACGGTTACGTGTGGGCGTTGAGCTGCTCGCTGCGCTTGTCGAAGGCGTGGCGCTTGAGCAACGCCAGTTCGTAGGTCAGCTTGTGGTTGATCTGCTCGGTATGTCGCAGTGTTTTCTGACTCTGTGCCAGCGCTCGATCCTTTTCCTCCACCTGCGCCATCGTTGCCGCCAGAAGGAGGAGCTGATCGGGAGAGAGCTGGGACAGGTCGGGCGGCATGTTCATCCGGCGATTATGCCAGTCCGCCGACAGCAAGGGGATGGGCGGATCATCGAATGGGATAGTGATCAAACCTCGCGCTGAAGGCCCCTCGATGCGGATATCCCCGCGGGGGAGGCGGGCGGCGTTGACAGGTCCGCCGCCGCTGGCGGCACCGGAAGTGGCACAAAGTCCGGCACAGCGGGCAACTGGCTCTGGCGCTTGGCCTGGCGGACCCAAGTCTGAACAAGATTGGTATTCAGCCCGTGCAGCGCGACCTGGGAATCGAGACATCGCCCTGTAGGCAAGCTGCCACGATTTTGGCCTTAACTCGGGGGCGTAACGACGACGCCGGCGAATCTCACGATCGGTGCTTGGGGTGGTCATGATAGGTGCCCACTTATAAATAGATGGGCACCTAATGTCACCGGCTTCGTTTAACCATGCCATAGGGCGCTCTCATTGTTCCATAGAGAACCGCCAACCAGAATGCATACATCATCACGCCGCTGTTATGCTCCATAAAGGTCTGAGTCAGACCAAAGTCGAGATAGGTGACGCTGAGCAGAGCCCCGGCAATGGCCACGGAACGGACTTCCAGGCTCTCATGGTGGAACTGCTTAAAAAACAGACGCATCGGCACCAGATAGAGCATCAGCAATACAGCAAGCCCGATCACGCCACGCTTGGCCATGGCATCAAGATATTCGTTATGAGCATGGCCAAACCGGGTGACCCCTTCTCGGATTGCACCCTCATTACCCAGCTCTATCAGAGCAGCATGGTAACCGTTGCTCCCCCAGCCGGTCAGGGGGCGCTGCTGAATCAAGGTAACGGCGCCTTTCCACATCTCGAAGCGATCGCCCACCGAGCTCCCCTTCTGAACACCCGCCCGGTACTCGGCCACATCCTCGAACCCTTGCTGGATTCGCGACTGCACACCAGTCTGGGGGATGCTGTAGACCGCCGCCGCCGCCAACACCACCGAGGCCAGGATGGAAACTTTCACCCAGCCAGGCAGCAGGCGGCCATACCCGCGGTACAGCACCCACAATACGATCGGAAAGCCGATCCATCCTCCGCGGCTGCCGGAAAAGAGCGAGCCGAGAATGCCCCCCAAGGCGCCGAGCAGCAAAAAAGCCACCCAGCCGTATCGTTGACGCTGCTGCCACGCCCAGCCAAGCCCCGCCATGCAGAACACCGCCAGTACCATGCACAGGTTGCCGAACTGGATGACATGGGTGAAGCTATCGGCACGCTCGACGCCATGCATCTTTTGCCACGAGGCCCAGCTTCCCGCTGCAATGGCGCCAAGGGCAATACCGCTCCACATCCAGGCCAGGCGCGGCGGGTAGGCCATCACCAACAACATGGCAGGCACGGCCAACAGAAAGCGTATTGGCTTGTCCATCCCGCGCGAACCCTGCCCGTCCAGCCAGGCCTCCACCATGCCCACGGCGGCATAGGCGACCAGCGCGGCGATCACCAGCCAATCTTGTCGCGTCAGTCCCAGCGAAGGGCGTGCGACGAGCAGCCAGGCGCTCCCCAGCAGCAATAGTACCGCCCCGCCCGAGTAGCCACTGGGCACCACCAAGGCGATGGCGCCAAGCAGGAAGACGGCAAGGCTCGTATAGGCAGTGAGAAGTACGGATCTATTCGAGGTGTTGGGCAAGAGGGGCGTCACGCTATGGGCATTCACGGTCACGGTGGGCTGCTTGGCTAAAAAAGGCTGCTACTCTACCACATTTCAACCAAGCCAATGAGGCGCTGCTCGACACCCGTTATTTCGACACTATCGCACTTGGTGCAAGCGCTGCGACAGCCTTGGCGCCAAGGGCATATTAAGTTCAATAGGCGTTGGGGTTGACGAACCCCTTGGCAATGGTCAGCGCGATGATCCGCAGGTCCAGCCACAGCGACCAGTTGTCGATGTACCACAGATCGCAATCCACCCGCCGCTGCATCTTCTCCAGGGTATCGGTCTCGCCACGCAGCCCGTTCACCTGGGCCCAGCCGGTAATGCCCGGCTTCACTTTGTGGCGACGCATGTACGATTCGACCAGTTCCTTGTAGTGCTCGTTATGCGCCAGCGCGTGCGGGCGCGGGCCCACGATCGACATGCGCCCCTGCAGCACGTTGTAGAACTGCGGCAGCTCGTCCAGTGAGGTGCGGCGCAGGAAAGCCCCGACAGGCGTAAGCCGCGCATCCCCCTTGGTAGCCTGTGTCACCTTTCCGTTCGGCTCCTGATGTACCTTCATCGTGCGAAACTTGTACACCTTGAACTGCTTGCCGTTCACCCCGGTACGGTACTGCTTGAACACGATCGGCCCAGGAGAAGTCAGCTTGATCAGGATAGCGATGACGATGACAGTCGGCAGGGCGATAAAAGAGAACAGCGTACCCAAGAGAATGTCCTCCAGGCGCTTGACGACACGCGACATGCCATCGATAGGGGTAACGCTGAGGTCCACCGCCAAGTGCCCCGCCACTTCACTCATGCGGTGGTTAAGCAGTTGCATGTCGGGGAAATCGGGTATGAAGCGCACCTCGGCCGTATGATTGCGAAGGGCAAAGAAGATCGACCGTACCACCCCCCCCATCTCCAGGGGCACGCAGATCCACACCTCACGCGCTCCAGAATCCTCCACTCGCTTTACCAGCCGTTCCAGGTACGACTCGTCGGGCATGCAGCTCATGCGCTCGACTCCGGCAATGGAATAGCCCTCGGCAGGAGAAGCCCGCATGCCCTGCGCCACATTCACCAACTGGCGGCCAGGCCCGACGAGAAACACCGAACGACGTGCCCCGCCGCGCCGGCGCACATGGCGCAGCATCAGTTGCACGAGAACACGCAGCCCCGCGCACCCAAGGAAGGAGAAAAGCAGCGTCATGCCCACCCACAGCCGCGAATAGCGCTCCGCGGTATGGGCGAAGTAGATCAGCGACGTCACCACCGCCGCCACCACCATCCATACGAACAACAACCGCATCAGCAGCGTGGAGATACGGGTGATGCGCCAGCGCGAATAGCCCCCCTGGGCCATGTTCAACACAATGACCAGCAGGCCCATCACCGCCATGGCCAGCCAGTATCGGTCGTGGTCGGGCATCCCCCCGAAGCGTACCCAGTGGGCGAGGATGCCGGCACCGACCAGGGCGAAGAAATCGACAACCGGTACGATCAGCTGAGCGGGGTAGCGCTCGGCAAAGCTGACTGCCGTATGCTTCATCGAAACGACTCCTTGTCACATTCATGAGTGTGACATCGAGCCGAGGCAAACGGCATTCTCGAGACAGTGATACAGTCGCCATGAGACGGCGCCAGGTACCGCCCCCATCTTCCCTCATGCATGTCACGCGTCCCCTACAATTCACTGAGCAACGCATTGAACTCTCGTGCAAATGCGCTGCGCGTGCGGTGAATACGCTCTGTGGCGCTTGATCCACCCTGCGGCCAGTGGCTGGTGTCGACGATGGCCAATACCAGCGGCGGCACGCTTTCATAAGCGGGCACATTGTACATGCGTAGGAAGGCTTCGGCGGTATCCATTTGGTGGTCGTTGCGGTGTTCACCCAGGCTCGCCCGGCGTGGCAGCATCATTATCGGCTTGCCCGCCTCCAGGCAGGCAATGATGTTACCCATGCCGGCGTGGGTCACCACTAGGTCCGCCGCATCGAACAGGGCCTGGAACTCATCGTTGGTGAACAGTGGGCGGGCATGAACGTTCGGCCATTCGGTTAGCGCTTCCAGCCTGGCCCCTGGGCCTGCCTGGAAGGTGAGCTGCCACTGCGGCCGTTGCTGGGCCACCTGCCTCACTGCCTGCTGCAGGCGGGGGAATGCCAGTTGGGTGCCGGCAGTGAACAGCAGCTTCATAGCAGGCTGCCCAAGTAGCGCACACGTGATGTAGCAAGCTCGGGCCACTGCGTGAGCACCTGGGTAGCGAATAGACACGCGGCCCGGCCGGAAAGCGAAAGCCGCCGGCTGTTGGCAATGCTGTCCACCCAGATCGTCTTGCGCCGCATCAGGAAACCGGCAAAGAGAATCAGCAGGCCCGGGGCCGCGCCGGTGCTGACGATCAGGTCGGGCCGGCTTTTCCGCACGATGCTCATGGCACGGGGCAATTGGCGCGCCCCACGCCACAATTCTCGAACGTTGAAATCATCCAGGTAGAAATTTGCCGACCGGTTCTGCTCCTTGGCCGTGGAAACGAACAGGCGCTCATCGCACTCGATCAGCTCGGCCAATCGCTTCAACTGAGCCCAATGCCCGCCGAAGGAAGCGGCAAACAACACTCTCATCGCGGCGGCCCAGCCCTGCCGTGCCTGGTCGTTACCAGTCGGAATCGCTGTACCACCTTCACTGCCTTGAGATAAACGAGCACCAGCAGCGCCCAGGCACGCTCACGCCAGGTCATGTCCCATCGGGAAGCAAGCGAGGCCAAATCGCCAACAAGATTACCCACCACTCGCCGTATGCCACCGAACACGCCGTGCTCCTGGTACAGCGTCTGGCTGCCGGAGGTTACCCGCCTGGCCTTGCCGGCAAGTGCCGAGAGTGAGGAGCGTGCCGGGTGGCGCACCACCGCTTTTTCGCAATACACCAGCCGATGCCCTTGTGAGGTAGCACGCCGGGTCCATTCGAAATCGCCACCCGACATCAAGCCGAAATCGAACGCTCCCACCTCATCGAACACTTCATGGCGCACGAACAGGTTCGCCGTCACCGAAACCCCATCGGCCACGTTCTGCCGCTGCCGAAAAGCAAACGCCTTCTCGAAGCATTCGGCTGGGGTCAAGCGCGATGTGGCGTAGCTCAGCTCGATATTGCCCGCCACCAGCCCTGCGTCAGGGTTGGCTTGCAGGCACTCAAGCCCGGCTTGCAGCCAGCCGGGAGCGGCTATGCAATCCGCATCAATGAAGGCAAGCACTTCACCGCGGGCTTCGGCAATACCGCGATTGCGCGCTGCGTAGGAGCCAGGCCCCGGCTCATGAAGGAGCCGAGCATTCCCGGGCAGCGCCAAATCGCGCGGCTGGCTCTCGCCGGCATTCTCCACAACGAGGATCTCGAACTCTTGCGCCGGCAGGGTCTGATCGGCCAAGGCATTGAGGCAAGAGCGCAAGGCATCCCAGTCCCGATAGGTTGGCAGAACAATGGAGACGGCAAGCGCTCGCACACCTGCAATCATGCGTTGCCCTCACCCGCCGCAGGGCAAGCCGGGTTCTTGCTCTCTCCTTCATGAGCCATATCGATTTCGGAGAGGCAGCCAAGGATGTCAGGCAGCAGCGCCATGGCATCGGCGTATCGCTGCTTGTTGAAGTTCTGCTCAAAAGTACTACAGCAAGCACAAAGGCGAATGCGCGCCAAAGGAATATTCTGTAGGGATTCTCGCTTTTCCGAAGCCTCGGCCAATAGTTCATCAAGCTTCGGTAGCCATGACTCACCGCATGGTAATCCCACACCGATGGGCTCCAGCGTCCAATTACCCAAGTGGGCCTGAAGCAGCTCTCCCGTTTCCGATACAAAACAGAGATCCCTAGGCACACCGGGATTCAACACTGCCAAGGGAAGCAGGTTCAATTCCTCCAGGATATCTTCGAAGCGAGCCTTGGTTTGTTTAAGAGCAGACATAGCGTCACCGTCACTAGCTACGACCGTCAATCGCTCAAGCATCCTCATACCTAAACGGTGCTGTAGCAGTGGATGAGACCGCTGATAGCGATTGACCAGTGTTCTATCAGGCTCCACCTGCCAATATTTCGCCAGCCACTCTATCTGCACCTTCGGCGCAGCATAGCCGCCCGGAACGCACCACTTGGGCAAGCGGAACAGGTGCACATCAAAGCCCTCCATCCCCCCGATGTACACAAGCTCCGGTACAGGCAGTAGATGGCCGGAAGCGGACGACAAGATATCGGCTTCGCTCATCGCCGCTTTACGATGCCGTTTACCGAATATCTTCAGCAAGTACCGCTCAAGCTCATCTTCAGTCCCCTTCACCTCGACTCCAAAAGCCAGCAGATCCGTTAGGCCGCTTTGTTTCCAATGGCAGTTTACCTCGATACCGTCCGGCAGCTCGTGTCCCCTGACCTGCTCAAGCACGGGCAATAACGGCTCACTGCTCTCACTCAAAGAGAGAAAATTCCAGAACTTCCTATTCCGAGAGTGCTCCGGAACTTGCTCCAGGCGGTGGCCCGTAAAAAAGATGGCATTGATCTGCAAGTGTTTATCACTGAGCCAGATCGCATCCTTGATCACCCCGTCGATTCGGCTCAAAAGCTGCCTTGAGAGCAACAAACTGATAATTGCGACTATGAAACCAACGCCTTCCCATAGCAAAAAATCCACCACCATGAAGGCGAAAAGAAGCATGAAGCCGATGCCCGAAAGCAGCCCCGTCAGGGTAGCCGCCTTCTGTTGCAGCTCGCTACGGGCTTCGGCACTGCGGCCCATTAGCGACACGAAGGCTGAAGCGGCCAGCACATAGGTCAGCGCAGCGAACAGAAAAGCCGGGTAAATAAAGGAAAAAAGCAAGGCAATAACTATCGTCAATACTGCGGTAGCCAAGCCAGCAGCCAGTTTCTGATAAGCTTGGCTTGCAACTTCATCCTGATTCGTGAACAGGACCAGCTTGTGCGTGCCTGCCACCACACCGGCCGCACCTTTCTCAGCCATGATGCTCAACAATTTTTCCGATGAGAGTGACACGGCATAGAAGAAGACGGTGGCAAGGCTAAGTGCGATGACCAGAACGTCTCGGTCGAAGGCAGCCCAGGAATCGGGAAAATAGCGCGGCATGCCTGTCGAGCCGATCAAGATAATGACTTTCAGCGGCAAGAAGAAAGCCAGCATACGGGAAAACTGGCTCACCAAGGTCAATGCAACGAGTGTAAGCGTGGGCAGAGGCACCAGTTTGAAAAATTTCTTAAGCACCGCTGCCGACCAATACAGGTGGCGTAGCGCAACACGATAAAACCACATCAGGTATCACACCTAAGAATCATGAGCCTTTACCATTCAACTCAGCTGCCAAAAGGGCCGAATGCCATCATGAGGGCAGAACAACGGTTTCACGTCTTCCTGTCCGGGAATTTCCAAATGCTCAAAGCCATCCATCGCTCCATAATGGGAAAGATAAGCGTAAAAGATAGGATAGAGCCGTTCAGAATCGAATTTATCGATCTGTTGATAGGGCCATTCCTTTTCCAAGTATGGAAGCAACCATTCCATGGCCCTGCGTAGGCTCTGCCCCTGCGGCCCCTCGAAACGCCACAGGTCCTCGCCGCATGACTCAGCCAGCTGCGCCAAGTGGATCCACCCCTGCAGGTTAAAGCAACAGTAGTGGGCGGTGGTCGTACGCTTCAGTTCCTCGGTTTGACTACCGTCGGCAGCAAACTGATGCACGATGCGGAAACGACTATCCCTCAGCGTATGGCGCAGCAGCGTGTCCTCTCCGAGAAACGCGGCAATGGTGCCAACCTGCAGATCGTAGTAGGTACCATGGTTGTTCTGCGATGCGCGCTCCTTCACTCCCTGCGGGCTGGTGCGCAGCCAATGCAAGTACTTCGAAAGCCATTCCCGGAACGCATTCGATTCGCTCTGCGTCAGCTTGCTGCGTTGCTCGAGCAACCTAACGGCATCGAGAAAGTAGTAAAAATCCTTAGCCTCGATAATACCCGAGCTACTTCCCCGGTTCTTGTTCCAGCCTTTACGCACCTGAGCGTAATCGAGATGAGGTGCCATCGCAGTCTCTGGGTTCAGAAACCAGGTACGAACGAGGTTTGCTGCATGGACGTCGTACCGCTCATCCTTGCTCACGCTACCCGCCAGGGTTAGGACGAAGGTGTCATCGTAAAGCCGCTGCAGCCGAGTGCGATCATAGTTGTCACTCATAGACTCGTACAGCCGCGTACCGGGTACACGCTTGCCGTCCTTACGTATATAAGGCAGCCCTGGGATGGGAAGCGGAATGGGCCAGAAATATGGTGCGGGGTGCCAATAGTCGTGGGGATTCTTGCTGGGAGGCAGCGTTTTCTTATCGACTACCGAATAGGGCCCACGGGAAAGTGCTTCATCCGCCGTGCTTACCAAGGTGCACTTTAACGTTTCACTTATAGTGCCACCTGATGCCATAACAGGCACATAGCAAAGGCGCGTTGCATCGTACCTGAAATGGAACCCTTCGCCATCGAGCTTGTCGAGCAAGGCCGCAATGGCTTCATTGCGAGCCAAGCCGCGATCAACCAAACCGCTACTCCCCTTTTCGAGATGGGCCTGCCCCGAAAAAAGCCGCGCTACCCAACCCGCCTTGGCAAAGGCGCCGGCATCTTTTGAGTAATCAGGGCATGGAATATCCCACGGTTCGATATGCCAGTGATCCCATTTACCAGGTATGCCGAGCCGCCAGAACATCTCTACCTTGGGGCGGCGGCCATAGTAACACGCCTCATCGAATTCTTCGGTGCTGTCACACCGGAAGATCATTTGCGGCTCTTCATCCGCTTTGGGTTTATAGTCCTTGTTCAGCAAGCTCTCATTATTAGGTATTCTTGCCATAGGCACGACAAAATAAGGGCATTCGGATTGCTTTTTAACATCCGCAACGATTACTTCCCATGCCTCGGCAGTAAGAAAGCAATTACCATCCCAGGGAAGCGCCCATTTGGCATGTGTTTTTGCCTCTCGGAGGGCAGCATTCCTTGCCCCATTGTTGTTCATCACGTAGTTATTTTTATGACGATAAAGACGCATCCATATCCGGCACTGCTGCGCGGCATTCAATTGAGGGAACAACTCTCCTGTCGGCAAATATTTTCTTGGAACACCCTCATGATCCAAAGGTAAGCCTTGATACTCATCGAGGTGGAACGGGATATGGATATACTGAACGCCGGCCGATTCCAGCATGCCTATAATGGAATTTTCCTCATCAGGATCAACGATGCGATTTACGATATATCTTTTTTCGCATCCCTCCAGATCAGGCTCATTCTTCAGTATAAAATCTAAATTTTTTCGTGACTGCCCTTTCTCATGCCGAGGGACCAGATCATTGCCTATGATTCGATAAAGAACAAATTCATTCCTGAGCTGGTCAAAGCTAGATGTCTGATCTCGGTCGCCCGCTGGACAAACAGTTTTCTTTTTTTGATTTCTCCTTGCTGCGGGAGTAGTGACTTCGACTTTATATAAATATTTAACCTGTAGGACACGCTTCAATGTTTTCAAATGATTCAGCACAGTCACACCTTAAACAAAGTCAGCAAGAACTCTTCGATATCATGAGCTGTTTCGCGACATCATTTTTTAATTGGATAAGATCTTTTTCCCAATGATCGGAAACGCTCGGGTCATAAGCTTTAAATCTCTCAAGCCAGCTTTCGTTATAAAAACCTCCTTTCCAGAAGCGGGCCTTTAGTTCCTCAATATGGATTTTTGGTGTCACCATCTCTCTTACAAAACCATAGTAGTCTTCTCTGATATGGTCGAGTTCGAACAACTGATACGTTTTTATTCCGCAATGAAGGAGACCAATCACCACAGAAGAGTTCGGAACCAATGCAATATGATCAAACTCAGGAACAATGTCATAAACGGAAACACCATTGAGAAAAGCAAAATCTCTATCTTGCGAACGTGGATGCTTTTTTATCGCAACACTTCGTATGCCGGGATTAAGTTGGCAGTAGCTTACGACCACCTCCACTTTTTTCTGGATAAACGTGGAACTCAGATAAATAACAACATCTACTTTATCCGGTGGGACATGAGTTATTTTCTCGAATGAGGTGGCTTTCTTCTCCCTCGGAATGACATAGGTACTTCCGTCAATCTCGGCTATCGAAGCATATATCCTTAAAGATTTATCATTTCGTAAAACAGAGTATTCAAAATCTAAACCAGGAAAATCCTGGGTCACCTCAGCATGCTGAACATAAATTCTGGGAACACTATGCAGTTTCATTATCATTGAGAGTGCGACGGAGATATCCGTATGATCGTTAGCAAAAATGGAAATTCTTGGCTTTGCTATTGTGCGTTCAAAATAAACAAACAATCGATAGTAAGCATTGGCAAAGCGAATAAGAAACCTTAGCGAGGTGGGATTAATTTTTATTTGACAGAGATAAACGAGACAGCAAAAATAAAAGGCTAATCTGACTAAAACATGGTGCAAATCATTCTTCCCTTTCTTGGTCGGATAAAATGAAATATTTTTTTCTTTCTCATATTCAAACAAGCCAGAGACTTCACTATTTTCCAGTATTTCTTGAAGAAATAAAAATTCTCTTTCATTATTCCTTGTGCTACCACAATACAAAGTCTCTGGCACAGCCCCAATATAACGTTTATGCCTTGATAAAAAAAACTCTCTGAATAAATAAATTGCCGCTACCACCCGAGGTATACGTGATGTACTGAGTCGCTTGTACTTTTCTTCCGCCTCGCTTCGGACATGATATACCGGAACATCGCCGAATCGAATAATCTTAAAGTTTCTTTCTAGCCCCTTAAAAAAAAGGCGCACGGAGCGATAAAATTTAAGCATCGCCGTGATTCGCGACTATATTCATCAACGTCTGCCCTACATCCAAGGCAACTCCCCCGTTTTTTGCGACTTCTGCAGCGAAAATTTTTCCTATGAATCCAGCGGAAATGAAGAACACTACGCCAGGGCCCGACAGTCCTCTAATCTGCTCAATGTAATCTTCGTAGACATATGGCAAAGGCTGCGCAGCTTCCGAATAACTAAATTTTTCAGCCTTCAGGAGCCGATGTGTTGGCAATTCGATATACGAAGCATGCTGCAGATCTGAGAAAACACGCTGCAAATATTCTTTCTTCGCCCCTGAAATAAAAACAACGTGCCGGGCAAGGCTTGACAACCGATCAATAAAACCTTTATCAAACAAATAGAGATTAATTTGACCTTCAGTTATATAAGATTCGCCTCTATACTCTGATAAATAACCATGACAAAGCGTGAACAACCTACAGAGCAGGGCGTTATTAAAAATGCTGTAGTCCCGATT
Organism: Billgrantia bachuensis; assembly: GCF_011742165.1. Classification (GTDB taxonomy): domain Bacteria; phylum Pseudomonadota; class Gammaproteobacteria; order Pseudomonadales; family Halomonadaceae; genus Halomonas; species Halomonas bachuensis. The sequence continues at coordinate 82,669 of NZ_JAAQTO010000004.1, forward strand.
AATGCTAAGTTCGTCAATAAATCTGAACACACTGGGAATACCAACAATATCATGTTGGCGCATGCTTCGTCTGAAATCTTCTTGGATCTTTTCTCTCAAATCAGTGGCCAGAACCTCTCCCCACCAATGAAGCTCTTGTCGCTCCATATCGAACGCACAAGGCAAAGCATCAGGAAATCCATACCCTTCACCATCATTCAGCCGAACAAAAGAGTAAGAATCTTCTTGCCTTATTGTCTCTTCCAGTTCATTTTTTAGCTTATGATACTTGCTTGCCTCAATATAAAAATCAAGCATATTCTGCTTTACAGGAATAGCACTGAAGAGCGGCAACAAGTATTCTTCATATTCTTTTGAAAGAGCTTTTTCCAATTGGCAGAATTCAGTCTCAAGCTCTTTGTATTTTAACTTGCAATTTTTTTCAACCTGGGACTCCCAATACTTTACTTTGACTAAAGCAGCAGGAGTCATTTCATTTAAATACTGCTTCTTTAAATTATTGAAAACAGCACATTCCCTTTCAACTGAAGCCCTACGCAACACCTTAAGCACTTGATGAACAGTAATCTTATCCATCAGCCCTGCACGTGAGAAAGCATTATATGCTTGAGAAGAAGGAACTTTTTTAACGATAAATGTTATCAGCAAGCGTCTATAGTCACTCTCATTCTTCAGCTTCCCTCTGTTTTTGCTATAGAAAGTAATAAATTCCTCCACCTTAGCAATCGAAACAGGTGATGGTGACGACAAACCTTCACAAAGACTAACTAAATATTTTATTTCTGCGCTAGAAAGCTCATCCTTATGTTTGGCTATAAGATCGTAAATAGGGTTTCGCCTATTACTTAAATATAAAAGAGATTGCCATAAAATATTTTCGGAAATGAAAACTTTTTTTTGAAGAGAAGAAAAAAGCTGCACTGGATCGGAGCTTTTTTCAAGTGCTTTTGCAACTCGAACTGACCTTTTACTGTTTAAAATGTTTGCGACCGCCTTGTAATGGCGGTAGGCAACCCTCAACCTACTTTTAAAAAAACCCAACAAATCCATTACAAGGCTGTCCCTGTCACCATAGCAGCTTAAATTTTTAAAAAAGCAAGAAAAAATCAGCGAGACTCTCGTGAGATCCCACTTTTTTACTAGCTCATATTTATTGTTTTTAAGCTCTATTCTACTTAATGAAACAAATACTAATTACCCAAATCAAGTTCGACCATATGGATTTCTTACATATCTGATTCTCTTTCAGCGACACTAACAACTTCTATTGGCTTTCTTTTCCTACAATCCAACCCGGCTATTTGTTCGTTTAAGTAATGGACAGTTTCTTCTACTACTTTTTGTTTAGAAGATTCCTCGGGAATAGAAATAATAGTTGCATTTGAATGCCAAATATCATATCCGCTTTTCTGTCGCCGCCATGTAGTATTACGACTAGTGGAAGTTAATAGGACAGGAACACCACAAGCTGCGGCAAGTTCTCCTGTAGTCGTAAAAGGACTAATCACATAATCCAGACACGAAATTAGCGCAAGTTGGTTTTCAAAATCGTCTACAAGATCTAGATCTTTGGGAACATGGATATCAATATGCTGGCGTAGAAAAGCAATTTCACCTTCTGTCACCCCAGGCTGAAGCAGCCAAAATTCGCAATTTGGTATGTCTTTAAGTGAAACTAGCTGATTTACAGTAAAGTAGTGCTTATTCCTAGCAACAGTTTGGAGCATACTACGCCAAGCCAGTCCTATCCTAACCTTTTTTGTGGGTTCAAGCTGCTCACTCCAATAGCTCACCAAAGCTTCGCATGGCTGCAATGAATTCTTAGAGGTCGGAAAGCTGTCAAAATTTGGTCTGACATCAGCTAAAGTATCAAGAATAGAACAAACTACTTCATATTTACTTGATTCCTCTAATACATTATCTGTCACGCACTGGAATAAAACTGCATCTGGTATTTTTGTTCTGTCCAGCATATTCTCAACAAATTCCCGTCTCCTGCGCGGCACGGGAATAAATGATATGTGAGGGAAACTCCTACTCATTACACTTTCAAGACGCGGGTCACACGTCATGGTTACTTTTAAGAACTTATCTGCTATGTCATTATATAGCGTTGAAAACCTTATTTCATCTCCTGGACCACCTTCTAATAAAATAAGGGCTTTTTTAAACTTATTGGCTGAATCGCATATGTTTAATTCTTCAGGAGGATGGGGCATGCTAAAGGCCTTTGCCATCGCTCTGCTTACAGGTCTTTTACGATATAATAGATAAGAATCTCTTAACCGTCCTTGGGCTTGCAAAACGTCAAGCATAAGGGAAGAAAATACAGTAGCTTTCTTTCCGATAGCTTCCAGCAAGCTCTCAGCTCGATCGGATTTACCATATTCTAACAAACAGCGCGCAAGCCCTACTACTGCACTGCGACCAACTGCTGGCTCTACCAAAAGGCTACAATATAAATCCTCTGCATCCTTTAGCTTTCCATCCGCTTCAAGTGCTTTAGCTTTTTCTATTTTCAACTGACCAGCGACCAAAGCTAACTTTGCGGTATACTTCAATGCTGAAATTGCAGCCAAACCTACTTCACACAACTCTACCGATTCTGCAAAAAGCTCAGCGTCATAAAGATATTCTGCGCATTCTAAGCATATTACGGGATCGTAATTGTAGTTGCGTGCGTATGCAATTGCTGTGATACGTGAAGCCTCTTTAGGCTTATAACCTAGAGCACGAAGCTGTTTTAGAGAAGGAACATCCAGTGGATATTTTTCAAGCGTAGAAAGAGTAACAGACAACGATTCTTTAAGTTTTCCTAAATTTCCAAGCAGCACGCCTTTCAACTGCAAAGCCCGTCGGTTCTCACTATCCAATTCAAGTATTCCTTCGACCAACGATAATGAAGCTTCAAGCTGCCAAGCACTTAGAAGCCTCTTGGCTTCTGCTAGCATGCCAGGAATAGGATCCACCTTTTTTGGAGTTGGTTGGCCTAAAACTTTCTTGAACTTTCTGATTTTTCGTCGTATCTCAATTCTGACTTGTTCCGGCAAAGAGCATCGATACATCTGGCGAATCATTCCAATCTCTTCCACCTTAGGACTTAACTCTTTCATTTCTTTCTCCTTCATATCCAAACAGCTTCCTTTTTGTTTAACTTGGATTTGGCATCCACAAATGCGCCTATCTCTATACTAGCAAAAATCTTTTCAATTAAATTTGTAATATACGAAATTCATATATATTTTCAATTTAATTTAATTTTCTCCAACCACCTTTTTCTTATGAAATTTTTATAAAAAGGCCTTATTACTTTTTTGTAGTTTAGATCGATAAATTCATTGAGGGCTTCGTAAGCTTCAAATTGATTATCTATCTGGCTTCTTAAAAATGAACAAATATTATGATCTAGCTGCATGTTAATTGTCGAATCGAGCTCTCTCAAGGAAGGAAAGCATCCTACAGAAGTGCCCGTTGTTAAGAAAAAACCGTAGGACCTCACATCTTCAACTATTAAAACAGAAGGCTTTCTATTTCTTAGGAAATGTATGTGCCCATGCAACCGATAGCCAACATGCAAATCTACATTTTTGTACACTTCTAAATTTTCAACCTCACCAGAAAGCTCAAGAGTTTTGTATCCTAACGCTTCGGCCGCCTCTATAATCAACTTATCGTTATTGTTTTTTCTGCTATGAAGCGAAATATATAGCTCTGCCGAGCCAAACTCTTCCTTTAAACTCTTGAGTATTCTTATTGCCTGCTTGTTATAAATGGGGCTATGTTGAACTGTAAAAACTATAGATTTTATATCTTTAATCCTTTTACCATGCACACCGATCATCTCTGGATCGTAAAGAGCCATATCGCCACTATAAACACTAGGTATGTCGTGTTTTTTTAACAACGCAATAATTAGTTCGTCACGACAATGCAATGCGCCATGTTTTTTTGTAATTCTCTCCAAAAAATGTAGTGTTTCGTTGCTATATTCAAAATTATCAAATACGTTTAAATATACGCCTGGATACTGAAACGAGCAGCCAATGGGAAAAAAGTTTTTAATTTGGCTCAGATCGCTATAAAGATTATAAAACTTCGGATATGTTTTATTAGCAACTGAAAAACCTGGAGCAAGTATGCTTTTTATATTTTCTTGGATTTCATCCAAATTTTTCTTTCTGAAATAAACGCTCGGCGCATAATTCTTATCGAGAGATTTTGCTATTTTCAAAGCCGAATGGCTTATTAAGTTATCCCCTACGTTTCTTGATTTTTTCTCCGGATATGTTGTTAACAATATATCAACTTTACCCTTGCAGTTACTTAAATATTTTTTTATCATTGCCTTGGCTTTTATTTCACTAATGATGAATTCAGTGGTGTTCCTGCAGAAATTTCTTTGACAGCAGTTTTCCCCAGCACATCCTTAAGGTATTTAGGCTCCATACCGAATCCAGGACGAATGCTTTTAATATTTTTCTGAGTAAAACACTCTCCCTTTTGTACGCCCTGAACAACGTATAACGAGCGCCGAAACTGAGCATTTCCCGTCTCACTCGACTTTCTTCCGTAATCTACTTTCCCCATCGCACTCCATGCCGTCTTGCTATCGCGGCACAATTCAGCGAGTTCCTTGGGTTCCAGCGAGAAACTGTCGTCTGGCCCACCCCCGTTGCGATCAAGAGTGAAGTGCTTCTCGATAAGGCTTGCACCCAAGGCGACGCTGGTGATGGCCGTAGTATTATCCAGGGTGTGATCCGACAGCCCCGTCACCAAACCGAAGCGCTCTACCATGTCGGGTATTGTGCGCAGATTGTAATCTTCGGCGGGAGCCGGATAGCCGCTTACGCAATGTAAGATAGCCAGTTGTTTGCAGCCGGCACCGCGGGCAGCGTCTATGGCTTCCTGAATTTCTTCCGCATCGGCCATACCTGTCGAGATGATCATCGGCTTGCCAGTCTTGGCAACGTACTCGATCAAGGGCAGGTCCACGGCTTCGAATGATGCGATCTTGTAAGCGGGAGCGCCCAAGCTTTCGAGCAGGTCGACAGCCGTGGTATCGAAGGGGGAACTGAAGATGGTGATGCCAAGCTCACGGGCGCGTGCGAAGAGTGGCTCATGCCATTCCCACGGCATGTGAGCTTCTTCATAGAGCTCATACAATGTCCGACCGTCCCACAAGCCACCTTTTATTTTAAAATCGTCGCTGTCACAGTCGAGGGTTATCGTATCGGGGCGGTAGGTTTGTAGCTTCACCGCATCTGCACCCGCTTTCTTGGCTTCTTCGATGATGCGTAGTGCGGTTTCGAGCTTTCCGTTATGGTTGGCGGAAAGTTCAGCGATGATATATGGAGGCTGATCCGCAGCAATTCTGCGCCCGTCAATTTCAATAAACGGTATGGTCATAATGCTTTTGCTCCTGTTCTGTCACTGGCGAGAAGCCCGAATCCGATGACATCGTGAAACGCCTGGCCATCGAAATGATGATCACGCAGCGTGGCTTCCCGTGTGAATCCTAGGCGTTCGTGGAAGCGTATCGAACGCGTATTGAAGGCCAACGCTTCACCGCAGAGTTTGTGCAAGCCCAGCGTCTCGAATGCATATGCCAGTGTGGCACGCCCTAGGCATTGGCCGCTGCCGGGCAGTGCGTCGGGCGCCAAGTAAAAACCCCACTCGGCTCGTCTCGCTGGCACGTTGACGATCGAGACATTGGCAAAGCCCATCGGAGTGCCTTGCCGAAGGTAGAGCAATAGATGCCGATTTGGATCTTGTTGAGCTCTCTTGAACCAGGCAAGGTGCTCCTCTGCTCCGATTTCATGCTGCGTATACATGTAGCGACGAACGTCTGGATGGTTACGCCATTCGCGCACGACTTCCAGCTCCGCTTTCAGAAGTGGACGGAGTTGATCCTCATCCTCAACCATTGGGTACTTCCTCTTGATGACTTTCTGTTGTCATCAATTTGACCAACCGTGTTAACCCGTTGCCGTCAACGAGACCAGAGGCAATACGACTCATTCGAGCTAGAGTTTTTGGTCGAATTTGCTTGTCCAAGATGTCGGGTAAGCGATTCACTGCGTCAGGTTTGCCCACGTTATAAGCCGCGCCAACCTGATGAAGGGCCTCGGCGATGCCCTTCTGGTTGTCTGCCAATTCCAGCATCAAGGTTGGCACACCGAGGCAGCATCGCTCCCACGAGGTACTTCCGGCGGCGCCGATGGCAAGATCCGCCTGGGTCATGCGCCTGGCCATGTCTGTCACGTTGACTACAACGTCACAATGCCAGGGCAGTTCGCCGGCCTTGGTCCTGACCGTATCCAACCAGGGGGCCGACGCCCCCATGATGACTGTGATGTGGCAGGCGCCAGGCAAGCCGCAGGATTTGAGCGCATCCAGCACTGCCCCAGTCGCATTATCCTTGTCGACACCCCCCAGGCTGATCAGTAGCTGCTTGGGCTCAAACGGCTCACGCCGACGGTCCAGGCTCGCCTCACGCAACTCAACGAATTCAGGGCGCAGCAGCGCATAGCGCGGGCCAATCAGGCAGCGGCAGCGTGCGGGAACCAAGTTCTCGTAGTCTTTCTCATTGCGCCCAAGGTTCTGGTCGAGAAGGATGTCCGCAATATGCGATCTATCCGCTAGGTCATCGATGACCATTAGGCGAGTACCCTGGGGGAGCACGGCCCTTTCCCAGCAGGCGTTCAGCGCATAATGGTCTACTATCAGCCAGTCCGGGGTCAGTTCTTCAAGGATAGTTCGACATTCTTCCGCATCGGCTTGCCAGTGCACACCCAGCCAGTGGGAGTGCTCCGTCATGCCATTCGACCCATAAGGATGGGCTAAAAACTGGCCTGGATCGTCATGGCCATCGAGCGGTAGACGATGCACGACAAACCCGTCGCTCTGGATCATATCGGTCAGGTTGCCCGGGTGCTCACGACAAAGGAAGTGACACTCGGTCCCCGCTCCACGTAGTGCGCGAGCCAACGTAAGGCAGCGCATCACGTGGCCGGTACCAATCTCGAGCGAGGCATCGGCGCGAATGGCAACGACCTTTCCCCGGTTTGCATCAGGCCGATAACTCACTGTTCCTCGTTCCCTAGTTCCGCCTGCCAGGCTCTGAACAACCATTCCGCGCGCTGCCAATCCTCAAGGGTATCGATATCCTGCACACGATGGCGCGGCAGGGTCACCGGCACGGCACGTTCCGAGAATATCGGCAAGCCCTTGAGCCATGCCTCGGCTCGCCCCCAATAGAACTGGCCGGCATCATGCCAGGCTTCTTCCAGGTCCTGGGAACGAGTATGAAAATGTTCGGGCTGGAACATGGCCACGCCTCCATGCGGAGTCAGGCGCAGCGCCCGCTGTATTGGGAAGGCGTAACTGGTCACTGAGAAAGCATAGTCAACGTCTTCGTGACCCTGCAGTCTTTCGTAGCCACTCCTCAAGTCAACCGGATGTACGAAGGGCGCCGTGGCGTAGAGGCAGCAAACGGCTGTTGGGGCTTCGCCCTGCTCGCGGAGCCACTCGATGGCATGAGCGATGACGGGAATGGTGCCAGTGTGATCGTCGGATAGTTCGGCCGGGCGTCTAAACGGCACCTCGGCGCCCCATTCGCTGGCCACCGTTGCGATCTCTTCGTCATCGGTTGAGACGAGAACACGATCGAAGCAACCGCTGGCCAGGGCAGCCTCGATCGACCACGCGATCATTGGCTTGCCGGCGAACGGTTTGATGTTCTTGCGGGGAATACGTTTGCTGCCTCCACGGGCGGGAATCACCGCCACGCTTGCCGAACGAGCGTTATCGCTCATGCAACCTCCAGCGCTTGCTGCACGGCACTTACGACTTCGTCCTGCTGGGCGGTGGACATGGTGGGGAATAGCGGCAAGCTGATGGCCTCGGCATAGTAGCGCTGGGCCTCTGGAAAATCATTCCGCTGAAACCCCATCGCCTGATAGTAGGGCTGAGTATGCACTGGAATATAGTGCAGGTTTACGCCTATGCCCTGCTCACGCAGTGATTCGAAAACCTGGCGATGGCTGACACTAGTCTCATCCAGCTTGAGGCGAATCACGTAGAGGTGACGGCCGGAGTAACTGTCGGGGTGCTGCCAAGGGGTGACCACGGGCAGCTTATCAAGCTGGTTATCGTAGCGTTCGGCGAGCACGTTGCGGCGGGCGACGTAATCGTCGAGCCGCTCCAGTTGCGAAACGCCCAATGCAGCCTGCAGCTCGGTCATTCGGTAGTTGAAGCCAAGGTCAACCTGTTGGTAATACCAAGGGCCATCCGCTTCATGCGTCATCAGCTTGGCATCCCTGGTCACCCCATGACTACGCAGTAGGTCCATTCTCTGCGCCAGCTGATCGTCGTTCGTCAGCGCCATCCCACCTTCTGCCGTAGTGATGATCTTTACTGGATGAAAACTGAAGATCGTGATGTCGCTGTAGCGGCAGCTCCCGATGTACTCGCCCTTGTACTTGCCGCCGATTGCATGCGAAGCATCCTCTATGATCCGGAAGCCATAACGCTGGCTAAGTGCATGGATAGCCTGCATGTCACAGGGCTGCCCACAGAGGTGAACTGCCACCACGACCTTGGGCAAGTGCCCTTCTCGCTCGGCCTGTTCCAGTTTGGCCTCAAGAGCGTTAGGGCAGAGATTGTACGTTCTGGGATCGATATCAACGAAATCGACCTTGGCACCGCAGTAAAGGCCGCAGTTCGCCGAGGCAACGAAGGTAATGGGAGAGGTCCACAGCCAATCCCCTTCGCCTAGCCCCAGTGCCAAGCACGCAATGTGCAACGCTGAAGTCGCGCTGTTCACTGCCAAGGCGTGGCGAGCGCCCGCTTTCTCGGTCACGGCCTGCTCGAAGCGTGGCACGACCGGCCCCTGAGTAAGAAAATCGGAGCGCAAGACCTCCAACACCGCCTCGATGTCCTGCGGCTGTATATCCTGACGGCCATATGGAATCATTAAATGCTCCCGATTTTTTCCCAATTGGCGTCGATCCAGGACTTGAGCTCTTCGTCACTCATCCACTCGGCATTATTATCGCTTGCATATACAAAGCCATCTGGAACTTTCTTTCCGTTCTTGATGCGGTTGGCATCCTGGTCCCAGCTATTAATTGCTGGAAGAATCTTGAAATGCTCAGGGTATTCGTATGTGTAGTAGGCGTCTTCAGAACCGATCATTTGCTCATGCAGCTTTTCGCCAGGACGAATGCCAACGACTTCCTGCTTGGCTTCCGGAGCCACCACCCGGGCAAGGTCCGTTACCTTCATGGAGGGGATTTTCTTGACGTAGATCTCGCCACCTTCCATATCCTCGAAGGCGTGCCAGACCAGCTCGACCCCTTGCTCCAGGCTGATCATGAAGCGCGTCATGCGCTCATCCGTTATCGGCAGTACGCCTTTGTCCCTGATGGACATGAAGAACGGGATGACCGAACCGCGAGAGCCCATAACATTGCCATAACGCACGACTGCGAAGCGAGTATCATGCCCGCCTGCGTATGAATTACCCGCCACGAATAGCTTGTCGGAAGTCAGCTTGGTAGCCCCATACAGGTTGATCGGGCTGCTGGCCTTGTCCGTGGAGAGCGCCACAACCTTCTTGACCCCTTTGTCGATACAGGCATCGATAAGGTTCATGGCACCGTGGACGTTTGTCTTCACACACTCGAACGGGTTGTACTCGGCGGTGGGTACAATCTTGGTGGCTGCGGCGTGAACCACGTAATCGACACCATCCAGGGCACGATAGACACGCTCACGGTCACGCACGTCGCCGATGAAGAACCGCACACGTGGGTCGTTATGGAACTTCTTGGCCATTTCCCATTGCTTCATTTCATCACGGGAAAAGATGATGACCCGCTTGGGGTTATATTTTTCCAGCAGCATGGGAATGAAAGTATGGCCAAATGACCCGGTTCCACCTGTAACCAATACGGAAGAGTCGTTAAACATCGTTATTCCTTCATCTTAATAATCAAGTTTATTTGCTACTATTTCTTTACTACGAATTTTTCTCTAGGCGAATGCGTTCCTACATAGCTTGCCAGGTAATAATCTTGCAGTCTTAAATCTACTTGAGTTGCTTGAGCAGCAACCCGACGATCTCCTGCTGACACAATTCGGCGGTATTGACGGTGACCTCAGCAGCTTTTGGTACCTCGTAGGGACTGTTGATGCCGGTAAAGTCCTTGATCTTGCCTTCGCGGGCCTTCTGGTAGAGCCCCTTGGGATCGCGCTGCTCGCAGATATCCAGCGGAGTGTCGACATATACTTCGATGAAGCCACCGCTCTGAAACAGGGCCCGCGCAGCATCGCGGTCGGCGCGGAACGGGGAGATGAAGGCAGTGATCACGATAATACCCGCTTCGGCGAACAATCGTGCCACTTCGCCCACGCGGCGGATGTTCTCGGCGCGGTCTTCCTCGCTCATGCCGAGGTCCTTGCACAGGCCGTGGCGGATGTTGTCGCCGTCCAGCAACATGGTGTGATAACCACGGCGGTTCAGTTCCACTTCCAAGGCGTTGGCCAGTGAAGATTTTCCCGCACCTGATAGACCGGTGAACCAGACGCACTTGCCCTGGTGACCGTTGAGCTGCTCGCGCATGGCCTGGGTAACGCTGGTGCGGTTCCACACCACGTTGGCCTTGCTGTCATGCTCTCGGAATTCGTAGGGCAGTTCACTATCCAGCGGCTGGTGGATCATCCCCGCCCCGACCGTTACGTTGCTGAGACGGTCGATGACGATGAAGCAGCCGGTACCGGGGCTGGTGCGGTAATCGTCGATGGGTACGGGCGCCGTCAGTTCGATATGACACCGCGCGATGGCGTTAAGATCGAGATTCTCGGCGTGGCGATGCTCAAGCGTGTTGACGTCGACCTGGTAGTCGATGGCCGTGACCTTGCCGGCCACGGCCCGGGTGGCAAGCTTGAGGTCGTAGAGCCTGCCGGGCTCCAGCGGCGTTTCATGCATCCAGACGATATCCGCCTCGAAGCCATTGGCAAGCGGCACCTTGGCCTCTTCCGCCACGAGCCAGTCGCCGCGGGAGATATCGATCTCATCCTCGAGGGTGAGTGTAACTGCCTGCCCCGGGTAGGCGATCTCGAGATCGCCATCGAAGGTGACGATTCTTTCCACCTTGGAAACCTTGCCGGAGGGCAGCGCCATAACTTTCTGGCCGCGGTGCACGATACCGGCAGCCAGGGTCCCGGCGTAGCCGCGGAAGTCGAGGTTGGGGCGGTTGACGTACTGTACCGGGAAGCGCAGGTCACGAAGGTTTTGGTCGTGGCTGATCTCTACGTTTTCCAGCAGCTCCAACAAGGCCGGTTGGGTGTACCAGCCCATGGTTTCGCTCTTGTTGACGACGTTATCGCCCTTGAGGGCGGACATCGGCACGAAGCGGATGTCAGGAGCGTGCAGCTTGTCGGCAACCGCCTGGTACTCTTCGACGATCTCGTCGAAGCGCGCCTGCGAGTAGTCGACCAGATCCATCTTGTTCACCGCCACGATCAAGTGCTGGATGCCCAGCAGGTCGGCGATGAAGCTGTGGCGCCGGGTCTGGGTCTGCACACCGTAGCGGGCATCGATCAGGATGATCGCCAGGTTGGCCGTGGAGGCGCCGGTGGCCATGTTGCGCGTGTACTGCTCGTGCCCCGGCGTATCGGCGATGATGAACTTGCGCTTGTCGGTGGAGAAGAAGCGGTAGGCCACGTCGATGGTGATGCCCTGCTCGCGCTCCGACTGCAGGCCATCGACCAGCAGCGCCAGGTCAACTTCCTCCCCGGTAGTGCCGACTTTTTTCGAGTCCCTGGCGATGGCGGCCAGTTGGTCCTCGTAGATCATCTTGGAATCGTGCAGCAGACGGCCGATCAGGGTCGACTTGCCGTCGTCGACGCTGCCGCAGGTGATGAAGCGGAGCAGGTCTTTGTTTTCGTGCTCGCGGAGGTAGGCTTCGATGTCCTCGGCGATCAGTGTCGATTGATGTGCCATCAGAAGTACCCCTCGCGCTTCTTCTTCTCCATCGAGCCGGCCTGGTCGTGGTCGATGGCTCGACCGCTGCGCTCGCTGGTGCGGGTCAGCAGCATCTCCTGGATGATCTCGGGCAGCGTGTCGGCCTTCGATTCCACCGCACCGGTCAGCGGATAGCAGCCCAGGGTGCGGAAGCGCACCCACTTCTCCTCCGGCACTTCGCCGGGGGCGAGCGGCAGCCGCTCGTCGTCGACCATTACCAGCATGCCGTCGCGTTCCACCACCGGGCGTGGCGCGGCGTAGTAGAGCGGTACGATGGGAATCTGCTCGAGATAGATGTACTGCCAGATATCCAGCTCGGTCCAGTTGGAGAGCGGGAAGGCGCGGATCGATTCGCCCTTGTTGACTCGCGCGTTGTAGAGGTTCCACAGCTCGGGGCGCTGGCTCTTTGGGTCCCAGCGGTGAAATTTGTCGCGGAACGAGAACACCCGCTCCTTGGCGCGGCTGGCCTCCTCGTCGCGGCGGGCGCCGCCGAAGGCGGCATCGAAGCCGTACTTGTCCAGCGCCTGCTTGAGCGCCTGGGTCTTCATCACGTCGGTATAGCCACTGGAGCCGTGGTCGAAGGGGTTGATGCCGGCGGCGCGCCCCTCCTCGTTGGTATGCACCAGCAGCTCCATGCCCACCTCGGCGGCCATGCGGTCGCGGAAGGCGATCATCTCGCGGAACTTCCAGGTGGTGTTGATGTGCATCAGCGGGAACGGCGGCGGCCCGGGGAAGAAGGCCTTGCGCGCCAGGTGCAGCATCACCGAGGAGTCCTTGCCGATGGAATAGAGCATCACCGGGTTGCGGAACTCGGCCGCCACCTCGCGGATGATATGGATCGACTCGGCCTCGAGCTGTTTGAGGTGTGTCTGCCGCTCAGCAGAAATATCTGACATCAAAGGTACCTTGGAACAGTAGCGGCAAATTAGAGACTAGCCCGCAGGGCCGATTCCCAGCGTGGGTCCCGCTCACCGGCAACGATGAAGAACGGGTTGAGTATGCTTTCCTGCTGGTTGCAGCGCAGGGGCTCCAGGGTGTGGGCGTCCAGAACCTGGCCGCCCGCCGCGGTGACCACTGCCTGGGCGGCTGCGGTATCCCATTCGCTTGTCGGTGCCAGGCGCGGATAGAGGTCGGCCTTGCCTTCCGCCACCAGGCACAGCTTCAACGAACTGCCCATGGAGGTCCGTTCATGATTCGGCAGAATGCGACAGAAGGCTTCGAATTCCTCCGAACCATGAATACGGCTACCCACCACCTGCCAGCTTTCTTGCTCTGGATCGGGCAGTGCGCGCACGCGGATGAGCTCTAGCGCCCCACCGTTCTCCTGTTTCCATGCGCCCTGCCCCTGTTGCCCAATCCAAGTGGTGCGCAGCACAGGCGCATGGACGATACCGAACACCGGCACGCCATCCTCGATCAGCGCTACGTTGAGAGTGAACTCACCATTCTTCTTGATGAACTCCTTGGTGCCGTCGAGCGGATCAATCAGCCAGTAGCGCTGCCAAACCTTGCGCGTGGCGAAAGGAATTTCTGCGGATTCCTCGGAGAGGATCGGCACCTCTGGGGTAATGCCTTCAAGCAGATCCACCAGAGCATGGTGGGATGCCATATCCGCTTCGGTCAGCGGGCTCTTGTCATCCTTGGTCTCGACACTGAAATCACGCTCGTAGATCGAGATGACTTCACGGCCCGCGGTCTGAACGCCTTCGATAAGGCGGGTGCGCATCTCTGCGGTAACAAAATCGGTCAAAAGTATTTCCTTCTGGCTTCGGGCTAACTGCTAACACGCAGCTAAAAAGGCCAGGCCAGCGGTACCAGCGCTACGGCGGTGATGCCTACGATCAGGCTCAAGGGGGCGCCCAGCCTCAGATAGTCGGTAAAGCGATAACCGCCGGGCCCCAGTACCATCAAGTTGGTCTGATAGCCTAGCGGGGTCATGAAGCTGGCCGAGGCGGCGAACATGATGGCGATGACGAAAGGCATGAAGCTCACGCCCAACTGTTCGGCGACGGCCACGGCGATAGGAAACATCAGCACTGCCGCGGCATTGTTGGTGATCAGTTCCGTGAACATCACCGTCATGAGGTAAACCAGCGCCAGCGCTACCCAGGGCGCCAGGCCGTCAATCAGCAGCAACCACTGAGCCACTTGTGCGGCGGCACCGGTTTTCGTCATGGCTGCGCCTAGCGCGAACGAAGCCGCTATCACCACCAGTACGGAAAGATCCACATAGCGCCTGGCCTTGCTGGCCGGCACGCAGCGGGTCACCAGCATGCCGCCACCCGCCAGCAGCGCCGCTTCGAGAATGCTCAACAGCCCCGTGGCGCTGGCCGCCACCATGGCCGCGAGGATACCCATCGCCACGGGGGCCTTGCGAAAATCCGGCGGGGTGGAGTCGTTCAGGGCACTGACCAGCAGAAAATCCTTGCGATAGCGATACTGGTCGACGAAATCCTGGGCGGTTTCGATCAGCAGCGTATCACCCACCTGCAGTCGCATATCTCCCATCTTGCCGGGCAGCCGCCTGCCATGCCGCGAAATCGAGAGGATCACGGCCTGATAGCGCGAGCGAAAACGCGATTCCCGTACCGTCTGGTTCAACCCGCCGAAGTCCGGCCCGATGACGGCCTCCACCAGGCAGCGTTGATGGTGAGCGATATCCAGCTTGTGCACGTCACCACTGGCCGGTTTCAAGCCATGGATGCGGCGCAGTTCGCGGGCGCACTCGGGCGCCCCGATAAAGATGAGAATATCGCCCGCCTGCAATTCGGTGCTCGGCGGTACGGCGGTGAGCAGGCGGCCATGCCGTTCGATATCTGCCAGGTAACCAAAGCTGAGATGGCGCAACCCCGCGTCGGCAATGGTCCGGCCTACCAGCGGGCCTTTCTCGTCTACCACTACCTCGACCGAGTATTCGCGTGCCTGCTCGAGCTGTTCCAACACGCCCTGCCGGTTCGGCAGCAGGCGGTCGGCGAAGAGATAAAGAAAAGTGCCGCCTACCAGCACGACCGGGATACCGATCCAGGCAAGCGAGAACATGGTAAGCCCGATACCCATCTCGGTTTGCAGGAGGCCGTCCACCACCAGGTTGGTACTGGTGCCGATCAGCGTGCAGGTGCCGCCGAGGATGGCGGCATAGCTGAGCGGCAGCAGCAGCTTGGAGGGTGGCAACCGGAGGCGGCCCGCCCACTCCTGGATGGCCGGGATGAACATGGCCACCACGGTGGTGTTGTTCATGAAGGCACTCAGGCCCGATGCCGGAAGCAAAACGCGCAGCTGTGCCTGTCGCAGGCGTTGCGGCTGGCCCAGCAGCCGATGCGCCAGCCATTGGATGGCGCCGGTTTCCTTCAACCCTGCGGCGACGACATAGAGCACCGCAATGGTCATGACGCCAGGGTTACCGAACCCGGCGAGGGCTTCGCCGGGGGTCAGGATTCCCGAGATGATGAGTACGGCAAGCGCTGCCATGAGAATCGTATCCGGTGCCGCCCGGCTCAGGGCCAGGGCGAACAGTACCGATACGACGATTCCCAACGTGAACAGCGCTTCAACTGGCATCAAGAGAACGGCTTATCGTCCTACGGAAAGATAGGTGAACCCCTTGATTGCCATTCTCTTCGGCTCGAACATGTTGCGCCCGTCGAAGATCAGCGGCTCGGTGAGCTGCTGCTTGATCTGTTCGAAATCCGGGGCGCGGAAGCTTTGCCACTCGGTCACGATCACCAGGGCATCGGCACCGCGCAGGGTGGCTTCCTTGGTGCCGCACAGAGAGAAGTCATCGCGGTTGCCGTAGAGGCGTTGAGCTTCTTCCATGGCTTCCGGGTCAAAGGCTTGCACCTTGGCGCCGGCTTCCCACAGCGCTTCCATCAGCACGCGGCTGGGGGCTTCGCGCATGTCGTCGGTATTGGGCTTGAAGGCCAGACCCCAGAGGGCGAAGGTCTTGCCGGCCAGGTTGCCCTGGTAGTGCTTGTGAATCTTCTGGAACAGGGTGGTCTTCTGTTCCTCGTTGCGTGCTTCCACGGCCTTGAGCACCTTGGCGTCGAAGTCGATGTCGCCCGCGGTGCGAATCAGCGCCTGCACGTCCTTGGGGAAGCAGGAGCCGCCATAGCCGACACCGGGGTAGATGAAGTGGTAGCCGATGCGCGGGTCGGAGCCGATGCCCTGGCGCACCATCTCGATATCCGCCCCCAGGCGTTCGGCCAGGTTGGCCATTTCGTTCATGAAGCTGATCTTGGTGGCCAGCATGCAGTTGGCGGCGTACTTGGTCAGCTCGGCGCTGCGTACGTCCATCACGATCATCTTGTCCTGCTGGCGGCTGAAGGGGGCGTAAAGTTCACGCAGCATGTCTTCCGCCACCCGGCTGGAGGTGCCGATGATGATGCGATCCGGCCGCTGGCAGTCGCCCACGGCGCTGCCCTCCTTCAGGAATTCGGGGTTGGAGACCACGTCGAAGCGCAGGTCCTTGCGGCCACGGGCTTCCAGCACGCCGTCCACCTTGTCGCGCACCTTGTCGGCGGTGCCTACCGGCACGGTGGACTTGTTGATGATGACCTGGTCGCGCTCCATGTGCTGGGCGATGGTCTCGGCCACGGCCAGCACGTACTTGAGATCGGCGCTGCCGTCTTCGTCCGGCGGGGTGCCCACGGCGATGAACTGCACCTGGCCGTGCTTGACGCCTTCGGCAGCATCGGTGGTGAACTTGAGCCGCCCGGAAGCGAAGTTATCCTTGACCAGCGGCTCGAGCCCCGGTTCGTAGATGGGGATATCGCCCTTGCTCAGGCACTCCACCTTGGCGGCGTCCACGTCAACGCACACCACGTGATGACCCACGTCGGCCAGCACGGCCCCTTGCACCAGGCCTACGTAACCAGTTCCGAATACGGTAACGTTCATTGCCGTCCCTTTATGTAAGTTCTTTAAAGAAGGTATAGCTGATGTCGAATTTAACGTGCCGTGGTGCGGAACATGACGAAGCTCAAACCAAGGCCTGAGCTTCGTCTTTCGCAGCAGCTTTTTCAGCGCTTGAGACGAGGTAATCGCCGCCCAGCGTTACTCTCAACTCATGCCCTGCCCCCTCGGCCCACTCCAGCAACTTGGCCTTGAGCGCGGCCTGGGCGTGGGGGTCGCCGTGTACCAGGCGCACTTCACTGGGCGGCTGGCGCATGCGGCGCACGAAGTTGAGCAGGTCGTGCCGGTCGGCGTGGGCCGAGTAGCCGCTGACGGTTTCCACCCGCGCGCGAATGTCGATGCGCTGGCCATCCAGCATTACCCAGCCGCCCTTGGGGCCGTAGCGCTGAATGTCCCGCCCCGGTGTGCCGGCCGCCTGGTAGCCGGTAAAAAGCACGCAGTGGCGTTCGTCGCCGAGCATGCGCTTGAGGTAGTTCACCACCCTGCCGCCGCTGACCATGCCACTGGCGGCGATTACCACTGCGGGCCTGCCGCTTACTGCCAGGTATTCGACCGTGCGCTCGTGTTCTTCGTGGCTGTCCACGGTGTAGAGGTTCTCGAAGCTGAGCGGGTGGCGGCCGCTGCGCAGCGTCTTGTGCGCTTCGGCATCCCACCACGGCTTGAGTTCGCGGTACACCTCGGTGAAGCGGGCGGCCAGGGGCGAGTCGACGATGATCTCGAGCTCGCGCCAGCGCTCGCTGCGGCCGTTGTATATCAGCCCTTCCAGTTCGTAGAGCAGTTCCTGAGTGCGGCCCACACTGAAGGCGGGGATCACCACGGTGCCGCCGTTTTCGAGCGAGCTGTCGATGGCGGCCTTGAGCCTTTCGCGGCGGTGGCGCCGGTCTTCGTGCAGGCGGTCGCCGTAGGTGCTTTCCAGCACCAGCACGTCGGCGCGATACGGCGGCTTGGGCGCGGGCAGCAGCGGCGCGTAGGGCGCACCCAGGTCGCCGGAGAAGACGGTTCGCTGGCCTTTTCCCTGGAGTTGGCCGCTGGCCTTGTCCTGGGTGTCCACTTCCACGTAGGCGGAGCCGAGTATGTGCCCGGCGCGCTGCAGCTTGACCCGTACGCGGTGGCGCTCGTCGTCGAGCACGGTATGCCAGCTCTGGTAGTCCAGCGCCACCAAGCGCCCCTGCACTTCGGCCAGGAAGCGTTCGATCAGTGCGCGGTCGCGGGTGAAGCCGATCTTCAGGGCGTCTTCAATGACCAATGGCAGTAGCCGGGCCGAGGGCACCGAGCAGAGAATCGGCCCCTTGTAGCCCGCCGCCAGCAAATAGGGCAGCCGGCCGATGTGGTCGATGTGCACGTGGGTGACCACCAGCGCCAGCACGTCATCCACCGGAAAGCGCACTTTGTGCTGTTCGAGGCTGTCTAGATGCTCGGCATCCTGCCCCTGGAACAGGCCGCAGTCGATCAGCAGCGCCCGGTCCGGCGCGATCTGCAAGCGGTGGCAGCTGCCGGTTACGCCCGCCCCGCCGCCGTGATGGAGTATGTTCAAGTCGTCGTCCTTTACTTCTTGTTCTGTGAACCTTTGCTTTTGGATCTTGCCCTGCGAATCAGACGCCGTAGAAATTGCGGTACCACGCCACGAAACGCTTCACCCCCTCTTCCACTTGCACCTGTGGGCGGTAGCCGGTGGCTTCCAGCAGCGCTTCGGTGTCGGCCCAGGTTCGCTGCACGTCGCCGGGCTGCATGGGCAGGTATTCGCAGTTGGCCTCACGCCCGGTGGCGGCTTCCAAAGCACGGATGAACGACATCAGCGAGACCGGCGCGCCATAGCCGATGTTGTACAGCGCGTAAGGGGCGGTGCTGCGGTCGGGCCGGGCGCTGGCGGCGACGCGATCGGGTGTGGATTGAGGGATCACGTCCTGGATGCGCACGATACCTTCCACGATGTCATCGATGTAGGTGAAATCCCGTGACATGTCGCCGTGGTTGTACACCTGGATCGGCTTGTCTTCGAACATCGCCTTGACGAACTTGAAGATAGCCATGTCGGGCCGGCCCCAGGGGCCGTAGACGGTGAAGAAGCGTAGCCCCGTCATCGGCACGCCGTAGAGGTGGGCGTACGTGTGGCTCATCAGCTCGTTGGCCTTCTTCGTGGCCGCGTAAAGGCTGACGGGATGATCCACGTTGTCGCCGGTATCGAACGGCGTCTTGGCGTTCATGCCGTACACCGAGCTCGAGGAGGCGTACACCAGATGTCCCACCTTGTGCAGCCGGCACCCTTCCAGCACGTTGAGGTGGCCGATCAGGTTGGAGTCGGCGTAAACGTGAGGGTTTTCCAGCGAATAGCGCACACCGGCCTGGGCGGCCAGGTGGATCACCCGATCGAACTCGTTCTCGCGGAACAGCGCGGCCATGGCTTCGCGGTCGCCGAGATCCAGATGGATGAAGCGAATGTCATGGCACTCGGCCAGATCGTAAAGACGCGCCTGCTTGAGTGAGACGTCGTAATAGGTATTGAGGTTGTCGATACCGACGATCTCATGGCCTTGCCCACTCAAGCGCTTGGCCACCGCGTGGCCGATAAACCCAGCGATACCGGTAATAAGCAGTTTCACATTGAGCCTACGCTTCTCTTCGCAACGTGTCGTTACACAAAAGACGTGTTTCGCTACCCATCTTAACGGAAGCGCAGAGCGCCGCGAGATGATTCATCTCATGTCGTGGGTATGATTCTGCCGAGCACGCCTTTCAGACACGCTACCGCCCGGGGATTGTTCCGGGCGGTTCCCTGGCCCTGTTGCGAAGCGATACCAGGACGAGCGGGACGGAACTTCTTGAGAATGCGCACGGCGAACCTCAGGCAAGGTTCAACCCTTGGCGCCACTGCTCACGGTCCGTCGCCGAGCTGAGGCTCGACTGCCCTTCCCTGCCGGTATCGTTATTTGAATGACGCAATTCTACGGCACTGCGGCGCGATGCTCTACCGTGGAGTGAGAGCAAATATTCTGCGCCTTCAAATGGTTGTTTCACTTTTTACGAAACTATGACAGCGCATAGCACTGTTTACTGAGACGCACTCTAAGCAACGCTTCATCAACGGCAACGCCAAACGGCCAGGCGATGAACGAGGGCGAGCAGAATCAAGCCGGCGGCAAGCCAGCCAAGGCCGCTGACCAAGGCATTGAAGCCGCTGGGTAGGCTATGCGGTGGACGAAAGCTGATGCCGTGTTCGGCAAGACGTGCCACGAGATAAGTTGGGGCCGCCACCAGCGCCAGCGCGGTACTGGAGTGCCATGCGGCCAGGCGCCGGGTGATGCGCCACGGCTCGCCGGGAGGCTTGGCAACAGACTTGGCAGCGGTGGCCTTGGGCTTCGCACTGCTTTTAGGCGCGCGCTTGGCCGCAGCGGTTCTCTGCGTTTTACCGCCGCGCCTGGAGGTAGCTCCCCGGGCCTTGCCGGCACGCTTGTCGCTTCCCAGGGGGAAGCCGGAGGCGACCCAGCGAAGCAGGCGGGAAAGCGCCCAGCCAAGTGTGAACAGCACGGACAGCGCGACGCTGCCCATCACCAGGAGATAGGTCATCGGCGCAGAAATATCGATCATTGGCGATTCAGGCGATATGGCCGAGCATTTGCAGGGTACGCAGCAAAACGGCCACGCTCTCCTTGGGCTGGGCGTATTCCTTCATCAGCGACTGGAGCCGCGTTTCGAACGCCTGTTGGCGCTGCTGCCGCTCTTCCGCCTCCAGCTCCGCCAGGCTGCGCACAGGCGGTCCGGTGGGTATATCGAGGCGGGAATTGGGCTTTTCCAGCTCGCGCAGCGCCTGAGCGAATGCGTCGTCGAGCTCGCGAAACTTGCGTAGCTTTTCGCGCTCGTCCATGGAACGGTTGGGTTTCTGGTTTCTCATTTCTATCCGTAATTTGTACCAGGCGGCACTCGCGGGTGACCGCCCCGAGTATACCGCCAAACCGTGTGGTAGCGAAGGCTGGCCCTTGCGCTACCCTGAAGATACACAGCCTGCAATCAAGGAGCTCATATCGACTCCGGCCACAATTATGCACAAACGGTCAAATCCGTTACCCAAACTTGCCTTTGCCTCCCGCGAAAGCGCATAAAGAGGTGCATAAAAACCATAAAAACAGCAGGCGATATGCCTACCTGGCATAGCCAGGGCACTTCAGAGAGCGCCAGCGTTGATATGGATGCAGCAACCTTCATTTTGCTGCGGGTTCAAGCAAGGGACAGTTATGTTTAACGAGATGATGCGGGCGGAGATCTGGCTGCAGGATCACTTGGATAGCCAGCAGGGAATAGAAGACCTCGCCAGCCGACTCGGTTATTCGACCTCACAGGTTCGGCGCAGGTTCAAGCAGTGCTTCGGTCTGTCCCCTAGCGCTTATCGCGACACCCTGCGATTGGAAAAAGCGGCACGCTTGCTGGCGTTCACCCCTTTCTCCATCCAGACTATCGCATCCCGCTGCGGCTATCGGAATCATTCCGCCTTCAGTCGAGCTTTCCAACGATACCACAATCAAACGCCTCGCCAATACCGTCAGGCGTTGCGATTGAAACTCCATCACAACCCCTACTGCCAGGGGCATGGCGGTGACCCACCCAAGTATGAAATTCGTAAGGCTCCTTCACGCCAAGCCCTGGTAACACGCCTGTACCGAAAGGAACGTAGCCACCCCCTCGGAGTGCTGCGTAAATGGGCCAATCATGCCAAGGGCGTGGAGAGCCTGCCGGATCGCGTGCGTCAAGGGAAAACCATTGCCTTGATGCACAACATTCCACTGCCCAGCGACGTGGAGCGCATCGATGTAGGCCCGCTCATCAACGGCGACGAGGCACCGGGCATTGCCATTCCAGCGTCCTTTCGCTTGCTGAACCTGCCGGCCCAGAAGCACGCTTGCGTGGAGCTGGAATCGATGGAAATGATTCCCGACGTGATTCTCTACTTGGTGTGCGAAGGCCTTCCAAAAGAGAGCCTTCATGCCAGCGGCGAAGCGGTTCAGGTGGAATGGAGCGCGGATAGCGTACTCATCAGGCTTCCTGTCCAGCACGCCTGATAACTAACCACCAGAGGGCCCGCGCAATCGGCGCGCGCCCTCACAGCCCGGCCTGAAGTTCGGTATTCAACTCCAGACCTCTCGACTCAACTCTTTACTCAGGACTCGACGCGAACCAGCCAGCCTTCAACGGTGTCGGAACCGAACTCGTCTTTCCATGCCTTGAGTGTCTTCTGGTTACCGCCGCGGGTCTCCACCACTTCGCCGGTCTTCGGGTTCTTGTAGATCTTCAGCTTGCGCTTGCGGCGACCGGTGCTGGAAGAGGCTGCTGCCTTGGCCGGTGCGGATTTGCTGCCCTGCGGCTCGAGCAGGCCGATAACGTCGGTTGAGCTTTTGTTGAACTCGCGCATCAAGGCTTCGAGCTTGTCCTTGAACTCCAGTTCCGCCTTCAAACGATCGTCGTTCTGCAGCCGCTCCATTTCAGCCTGAAGCTGCTTGAGCTGCTGTTCTTTCTGCATGAATTCGCTGAGAAGAGACATATACACGTTCCTTGCAATTGGGATATTTTGGGATGCCGCCTATAAATACAACAACGCGAACCAAATGACAATACTTCAATGTAGTTTTAGTCGATTTGCATCGGCTGAGTCAAATAGGCAAGCCTGCCAATTAGTACGATGAGTAAGCGGCACTCAACGTAACCGCAACACACTCGAACTGAAAACGTACGCCTTGTCAATCTTGGAACTTTTGTGAGTAGAAACTCACCAGGTTGAATCGCCGCTGAACCTTTGTTCGCGCTGTTGCGCTGAATCACCTAACCGAGGTCAAGAAACCGCTCGGCGGCGGGCCAAAGTGAGCCACTGAAGTATTGCGACCACTTTCAAAAGCGATACAGACCAGCGGCCACAAAGGCCATTTAAATTAGTTTTATCTAATTGAGAAATTTGTACCTTACAGAGCTTTTGTTACACTTCTACCCAGGAACGATCCGGATGCGATCGAGGACACGACGAAAGGGATGTCATGTACTTGTTCCATAACTTCAAGTCACGCAACGATTTATGCCCCGAAGACAAGCGAATTTTCAGTAGCCATGTCGGCCCGGTGCGGGAGGTGAAGAAAGGAAGCCACCTGGCCCGCGAGGGAGACAGGCTGGAATGCCTGCACCTCATCGAGGACGGCTGGGCCTGCCGCTACAGGATGCTGCGCGATGGCAGCGAGCCCATCACTTCGCTACTGCTGCCTGGGGATATCAGCGACAATGGCCAGGGCCTACATAACAGGCTGGAATTTTCCATCAGGGCCATTACACCGCTTCGCTTCACCACTATCGACTCAACCAGTGCCGAGCGATTGTTCGAGCGCCCCAGAATACTTCGCCTGTTCCGGGCATCGGGCCATATCAGCCATAGCATGGCCTTGAATTGGATCATCAATGTCTCGGCGCGCAACGCCGAGGGGCGTATCGCCAACTTGCTGTGTGAATGCTACGCCCGTTCTCATGCTGCCGGGCTGACCTATCGTGGCCGATACTTCTTCCCGCTTACGCAGACGGAAATATCCGATGTACTGGGCCTTTCCAGCGTTCATGTAAGCCGCTCGATCGGCAAGATCAAGCGCAAGGGGCTGATAGAGAACTGCGACAACAAGCAGATTCAGATCAAGAACTGGCACGGCCTGGCCGCCCTGGGCGATTTCAAGCATGCACACCTCGAGATCGCCCCTTGATCGTCTAAGCTCACTACCGCAAAACAAGCACAACAGCCGAACCACTCACCACCCCACTCTTACCAAGGCGAGGGAATAACTCCTTCGTCAACGCGCCGTTGGGTTTGGCTGCGGAAGGTAGATGGGTCGCCCTCCACTTCCTCGGCCCACGCAGATTCCACAATCGGCGCATGGAAATCCTGGCTGCGATCATTTCCGCAGGCTTTGCAGTATGCCCGCCACCACACAATGACTTCGCCCTTGCCGGAGAAGCCAGTTACCAAGTAGTGGAGGTATTGGGACGGAGGATAATCCCGGTACCACTGTTGTAGCAGAGCATCGGTATCCGGTAGCTCCAGATCGATCTCGTAGAAGGTCTGGGTGCGGTAGGAAAACCAGCGTGCCTGAACCGATGAAGGCGCGGGCATAGGGTGGGCCAGTGCGTTGACGGCACCCAGCCGAGGGGGCCTGTGCTCGAATCCTGCGCTGGAATTTCCTGCAGGGGTGCTCCAAGAATGGTCAAAGCTCAGTTCTTGTATCCAGATTGGCCATCCCCGGGGGCCGCCGACGGGCTGGACGGCAAAGTCATAACGTCGCGACGCAGGCTCCGCCTCACAGGCAGCGGTTAATAACAGCAAGCCCAGCAGCAGCACAGGGCGCAAACGGCTCTTCCATGACCTAGGCATCCTGAGGCTCCTGAGGGGTCGCTACTGGCACATCGTGGCGGTTGGGGAATACCCGGCGCACGCCGGTTGCCTCCGGCGCATAGGCGAGGCTCTCCTGGCGGTGCGAGGTGTGAATATAGCCATTGAGGAATCGGTGGGAATCGTCCAGCTGACCTCCGGCAGCCCGCCAGGCGTCCAGCTTTTCTCGTAACTCGGCGGGGATAGTATGGTCCGCATCATCCCGTAGCTCATCAAAGGGCACCCAGGCTCGCCTCGCCTCTTCGTACATTTGGCGCAGGGCGTAGATAGCCAGTTCCTTGCGTGTGGCGCGCCGCTCGACTTCGAGCACGTCCATCCCATCCACTCGAATGGAGAGCCCTCGTGCCTGCGCTTCCGCCTGTGCCAGGCGAATCGTCTCCCCATTGGCGCCAAGCCCGCCGCGGCGGCGCACGATCAGTTCTTCAATATTGGCGAAATCCGCCTCGTGCCGAGGGTTCTCGTAGCCGCCGCCCACATCGGAGTGCGCCCCCGGCAGGGCGATCTCGGCGAAGTTGCCGGGATGGTTGCCCTGGGCATCGACAATGCTGCTGAGCGGAAAATTGCGGCGGATCTCGTGATGAGCGGTGAGCTGCACCACACGTGCGGCGCTGCCTGAAGCAAGGTAGAGATCGAAATCGAGGTTTTCGGCATTGCCGGGCCAGTAAAAACTCCCCACGGTATCGAACAGCCCCACGAAGCGCACCTGCGGGAAAGGAATCGGCGTGGGCGGAAAGGCCGGGATACGGCGCATCGGTGGTTGGTAACCTGGTCTGATAAGGCGGAAGTCCGGCACCAACAAGTGCTCCGGCCAACGATGGACAAGGTTGACGAAATGCCGGGCCAGGGCCGCTCCACGGCTGAATCCGAACACGTCGAAGGAAATCAGCGCATCGGGGTTGGCTTCTAAAATTGGGCGGAGTAAATTTAGAACCAGCTCGATACGTGCATGTGCGCCCTCCGGACCGACGCCGGTGCCTAGCCCGACCAGATCCTCGGAAGCCACGAAGCCATCCTCGCTCTCGCCGCCGGTTATGGTCCCCACGCCATGTATATAGATTGGGTAATAACCACTCTCAGCGTCGTCGGGGTAGAGATTACGTAACTTTGCCACGTTGGTGATATCGCGATCGGGCAGGTGGCGATCGTTGTACATATTGTTGCCGGTGCCATCGAAGAACACGCCGATGTGCAGAGTACGCGGCCGAGTGGGAGGCGTTTCCGCCACCGGCGGCGCTGTGGAAGGCCGCGGCTCGGGAGCCGGCACAGGGCGCGTGACGCCCCAGTCACCGTGACGCTGTAGCATGGCCATGGCTTGTGGCCCCAGGCCACGGGAATTAAGCCGCGGAAGCAAGGAGTCGACCAGACTACTGCCACTGAATGCCCAATGGGCGTTCGAGCGCCACTGCTTGCCGTTCCACTCGACCAGAGGAAGGAAGGGGCGGTCGAAACCGTCGTTGAGGACCAGCAGCAGGTCGCCCTGCTTGACCGCCTTGACGATCGTCCGGATTGCCACTTCCTTGTCCGGCAGCACTCCGCAACCGCCTGCCTTGGCATATAGCTGTGAGAGACCTTCCCGGCCGGACTCCCTCGACAATTTGTCTTTGACCTTGCTCGAGGCGAAGGTGGGCGACTCGATGAAGGGAAGATCGACGTCCCTGACGTCATGGCGAGGTTTGAGCTTCCAGAACACTGCCTTGTCTCCTGTCCCTGGCTTCAGATTGGCAATGTTTATTAGGGTATCCGGATTGTAAAGAGCCGCGCTATGGCCGATTTCCTACAGCCTCCTGAGCAAATATCTGACTTCGGCGTGGCGAGCGCTGACGTCCTCACATGGCGCGCCATCAGAAGCACAAACCCTACCAGTAGCGCGGGTAGCGCCGATGGCGGGCCAGGTTATTGACCAGGATCGCCACCACGAGCATGACACCGCAGCCGATGCCGATCGGCATCAGGGGATACCACCAACCCAGGGCCGCAATCGCTTCGCCACCTATCACGGCACCCAGTGCCGCCGCGGCACCGGGCGGGTGCACGGTGTGGGTGAGCTGCATGACGAGTATCGACAACGACACGGCAAGCGTTACCGCCAGCGCGGTGCTGCCCAGCAGCTGGAAGCAGGCCACCCCTACCAGAGCAGAGAGCATGCTACCGAACAGGACATTGCGAGGCTGGGCGAATGGGCTGTCGGGCGCGGCATAGATCAGCACCGAAGTGGCGCCGAAGGAGGCCACGATCAAGAGGTGGTGGGAAAGCCAGTGCGCGCTTAGCCAGCAGATGGCCCCCATGCCGATGAATGCACCGAACCACGACCACAGGGCATCCTGCCAATCGGGGCTGGGAGCTCGCGTTCGTTCGGCGCGCATCTTGCCGAGATAGGTCTTCATGTCCGTCTCTTGCACAAAATAGGTGCAGGAGTCTCGCAAAGCGCACCGCAAAAGTGAAGGCAAGTTTTTTTATAAGAACATGCCTATTGATTGACCAGAGTCAGCTTTTCCTCATTGCACGCTCAATAGAAGATATCGCGCAGGATCTCGTAAATGATGGCGTTGGCGGCATCCACCAAAATGACATCGGGACCGACTCGGCGCCATTCATAGCCGTCGTAGCGCGGCAAGTCGCGCAGGACTCGTTCGTCCAGTTGCATTGCAATGCCGGGTGGTAGCGGTTTGCCGCGCTCCAGGTTCATGCGAATGCCGGGCGGCAGGTTCTCATGGCGGCGGTCGATCTCGATCCAGTCGCGGCGCTCGACCAGCAGGCGGCGGATCTCGCGTTCGTCGATACGCGGGCCGTGGGAAACATCGTACCGTTCCACTCGCCCCTCGCCATGCCCATGATTGCTTTCTCGGAACGAGCGCTCGGGTTCACCCGGCTGGCCACGGCCAGGCTGAGCCGGCGCTGCGCCCTGCCCTTGCCCTCTTCCCTGGCCGTCGCCATGGTTCTGCCATTTGCCTTGATTCTGGCCTTGCCCATGGCCCTGGCCCTTGCCGGGATTCTCGGTCGGCTGGGCTTGAAGCCCGGCACTTCCGAGCGTCAACCCAAGCGCCGTAGCGACTACGAGCAGTTCACGTTTGGCATGCAGCATCGTCCTGACCTCCTGTACCCGACTTGCTTCCAGCCTAGACAGGAAATGCGCAGCGAGCGTGCAACGAAACGGCACTTTCAGGTGCTTTGTGCAGCGTCACAGAATATAGCTTGAGGCAGCCTTACCCTACCCAGATTCCTTCTATACGCGGCATTGCCGTCGGCCCTCCGCCGCCAACACCGCCTTCGGTATCGTCGAATGCTTCATCGTAGTGAAACCCGCCGGCACCCTTTACCTCGATACTTCTGCCGACGACTTCGCCATAGAACTGCCCGCTTCCAGCAACCTCGACATGAGAATGGGGCGCGATGATCTGGCCGTAGAAGTTCGAAGCACCACCGAGAAACACGCCGGACCCACCATGTGAAGTATCGTCGTGGACGGAGATCACTGAGAGAATCGGGCTTACGTTGCCATTCATATCGACTCGGGTAGGCTTGCCATCGCCCACCTCGATAGCGCTGGCCAGCTTGAACTCACCGGCCGTTACGATAGTAAGGCTACTTCCTTCGGCGATTCGAAACGAACCGCCTCCGCCGATATCGATATTCCCGGTAACCACCATGACCATATCGACCGGGTTGCCGGCACTGCCGATATGGAAGTTGGCACTGCCTGCTAGCTTGAGGGAATCGAACCTTACGATGGATTTGCCCTGGTACTGCTGCGGAGTACCTATGTCCGACACCTTGCCGCTGGGATCATGCAGCCCACTGGCATCAAGAACGATATTGCGACCTGCCCCTTTCATGTCGAGCTCCCCCGAAGAGGTCGCAACCTGGGCCAGATACTCGGCGTACCAACCAACCTGTACCGGTACGTCACACTCCTCCGGCGACGACACCGAGAACACAGGCGTCAGCCCCTGCGGGCCGCCACTATCGGCGTCGAGCACCCCACCCACCTGATCGGCAGCGGTACGCACCGAATTCACCGCTGAAACCAGGGCATCGCCTTCGATGCGCGAACTCCAGTTGCCCAGCGTCAGCGTGCCGGCCGCCTGCACGTCGCCATGCACGGTGCCGCTACTGGTAATCGCCACGTCGCCGAGGCCCGTCACATTACCGTATATGTTGGAGCCGCCACCGCTGATGCTTATCGTGTCGTTTGCCTTGACGTTTCCATGCACGGCGCCTGAACCATTCGTCGAGAAAGTTCCGCTCGCTGCTACCTCACCGTAAATCGGCGAGGCACCGGTCACTCTGACTTCGGCCCCCTCGGTCTGGGTACCGACCACGACATTGCTGCGCTGGGCATTGCTGCCGCCATAGGCTCCCTCGCGCGAGTCATAGCTATCGATGATACCGCTGCCTTTCACCTGAACGCCCTCGCAGCTCATCAATCCACGCGAACCCGGCGGTGGCGGCATCGGTATGGCGACAAGCGCAGTCGCCGTGCGTATGGCCTCATCGGCGGCATTGCCAAAATACCCCTCGCTTTCGATGCGTATGCCAGCCTGCCCCGCCAGTAGAACATCGTCTTCCGGCAGAGCCGGCATGAGGCGCCAACGATAGCGGCCATTGGTTGAAATCGAGCCTTCTGCCGACCAAGTGCCGGGAAGGGCACCATTCAGGGCAGCCTGTGCCTGCTCAGGGGTAGCCGCATTCCGCGCTTGTACGGCGGCACTACGCAGGTCCGCAACGAAAGTGGTGGGATTGGCATTGAACACGGGAGGGTTGGGAGGCTGGCCGGTATTGAGCGCATCTATCGCGCTGCGAAGCTCACCGTTGAAGGCGTATAGCCCGGCTTCCGCTTCGTTCTGTGCCATGACCGATGCGCGGTAGTTACCAGCCAGCCGCTCATTGACCAGACTACCGCTGATACCTGACAGGCCCAGCATCAACGATATGCTCAGCATGGACAGCACTACGACAAGCGCGGCCCCCTGTTGCTGCTGTTGTGTACCTGCCATCGCCACCCCCAGTGACATTTGGCTACGCATTGGATACACAACTTTACACGAAGCTTAGACGAAGGTCACCCTTTGACTTAATTATTTATCACATAAAATAAGATAATATTTACACTAAGCGTCCGTCATTAACTTCCAATAAAAAAAGGCCGGCACAAGCCGGCCTAAAAAATTCGGGTTATCAGGTACCAAGCTGTAATGTGAAAGTTATAGTTGTGTCTCCAGGTGCAACAGGGCTGGCAGTGAATGAGTCACCAATAGCTACAGTCGTGGGGTCATATCCAGAGTAGGTGCATGCTGCTCCAGTAGGTGCCGCAGGTGGGGTGTCATTACTATAGAGAGCCGCCAGGACCGAATTAGCAAACGCTTTTGACTCAATATCACAAGCGTTATTAGCCGATCTTTCTGTATAACTCTGATACTGCGGAATCGCAATCGCCGCCAGAATGCCGATGATCGCTACCACGATCAGCAGCTCGATCAAGGTGAAACCGCCCTGTCCCTGCTTGGCGGCTGCTCGTTTTTGCATCATTTCTCTCATACTCATCGCAGTCGTCCCCTGCTCTTTGGTGCCCGTTGGCCGCTCTCGGCAGCCTTGGGCGGTTTGCACCTGCGGCACGGTCACCGCGTGTATCGTGGCTCGGCCTATGGGGCCTTGCCCGTCCCCTTGCTGGGTCTCCTCAAGCTTTTTGTCGTAAATGCCTGAGTTCGCGCCCTTCTTCGCGGCTATCCAGAGCCTTGAAGCCTACATTAGATGACTCAGCCTCTACCCCGCAAGCGCTACCTACGTAGGTAGGAGTCAACCTCAGAATAAGCCATGATTAAATTAATACCAGTTGGTATGGCGTTTGTCAGCCTGGCTGTGAACGCCCCCACCAACGGTCTAGAATGCGGGTAACTTATCGCTCACCGCCCTTGCGGGCTTTGCCTGAGGCGCCATGAACGACTATCGAACGGCACCGGCCGGTGCCCACGGTTCAGCCAGTGGGGATGCCAGCCAGCAGCGCGCAACCGATACCGGGGGCCTTCGCGGTTTCGCTCGCAGGTTGGTGGAGTACGGGCTACTTTCACGCGCGGCGGCCGAGCGGGCGGAGCATGAGGCGCGCGAGGCGGAGACCAGCCTGCTGCAGCATGTGGTTGAGGCCGGTCTGGTCACGGCACGCCAGGGTACGCTGTGCGCTGCCTGGGAGTATGGCCTGCCCTTGGTCGATCTGGACGCGCTGCGCCTGGCGAGCCTGCCCCCGGCAAACGAATATCCCGAAAAGCTGCTGCGCAAGCTGTGCGTGGTGCCGCTCAATCGCCGCGGCCACCGGCTGACCGTTGCGGTGCCTTACCCTTCCACCCTGGCCCTGCTCGACGAGCTGCAGTTCGCCACCGGCCTGAGCATCGAAGCCGTGCTGTGTCCGGTGGATCAGTTGATGCCGGTACTCGAGGCCTACCTGGCCCAGCACGAATCCAGCATGATGGACGAGCTGGCAGGGGTCGACGACGCGGTAAGCGAGCTGGAATTTGGCGAAGGCGTCGACCTCAGCGATGAGCGTGCCAACGATGCCGCCCTGAGCGGTGCCGACGATGCGCCGATCGTCAAGTTCGTCAACAAGGTTCTGCTGGATGCCATTCGTCGCGGTGCCTCTGACATCCATTTCGAACCCTACGAGACCAGCTACCGTGTGCGCATGCGCGTGGACGGCATGCTGATGGAATCGGCACGCCCCCCCTTCGCCATGCGTTCGCGCATCGCCGCGCGCCTGAAGGTAATGGCGCGGCTGGATATTTCCGAACGCCGCCTGCCGCAGGATGGCGCGATCAAGCTGAAGGTAACGAAGACTCGCTCGATCGATTTCCGCGTGAACTCGCTGCCTACCGTGTACGGCGAGAAGATCGTGCTGCGTATACTCGACCCCGCCTCGGCGCAGATCGGCATCGATGCGTTGGGCTTCACCCCGGAGCAGCGCGCCCTGTACGAAGGCGTGCTGGACCACCCCCAGGGCATGATCCTGGTTACCGGCCCTACCGGTAGCGGCAAGACGGTTACGCTCTATACCGGGCTGAACATCCTCAACGAGGTGCAGCGCAACATCTGTACCGCCGAAGATCCGGTGGAGATCAAGGTGCCGGGGGTCAACCAGGTCAACGTACTGCCCAAGATCGGCCTGGATTTCGCCAGCGCCCTGCGCGCCTTCCTGCGCCAGGATCCGGACGTGGTGATGGTGGGTGAGATCCGCGACCTGGAGACCGCCGAGATTGCGGTGAAGGCATCGCAGACCGGCCACCTGGTGCTCTCCACGGTACATACCAACTCTGCCGCGGAAACTCTCACCCGCCTGGCCAATATGGGTGTGCCGCCCTTCAACATTGCCAGCTCCGTGAGCCTGATCATTGCCCAGCGCCTGGCCCGCCGGCTGTGCAAGCACTGCCGCCAGGAGGCGGAGCTTCCCCGCGAGGTGCTGCTGCAGGAAGGCTTCACCGAACAGGAGGTGGGTGACGCCACGGTGTATGAAGCAGTAGGCTGCAAGCACTGCACCCATGGCTACAAGGGCCGGGTGGGGATCTATGAAGTGGTCCCGATCAGCACGGCCATGAGCCAGTTGATCATGCGCAACGGCAATTCGATGGACTTTGATAGCCTGGCTCGCCAGGAGGGCCACCCGGACCTGCGCCGCAGCGGGCTATTGAAGGTGATGCAGGGGGTTACGAGCCTGACCGAGGTGAATCGGATCACAAAGGATTGACTAATGCCTGCGCGAGCGAATCGCTCGGCAATTTGATGCGCCAGACGTCAAAGCTATAAGAGACTTAACCAAGCAGCAGGGAATCTATGGCAACCAGAACGGCAAGAGCGCCAAAGAAGCTGAAACTGTACCGCTGGCGTTGGACGGGCAAGGGTCCTGGCGGGCGCCTGGTCAGCGGTGAGGTAGTGGCCGCCGAGAAGTTCGAGGTGGAACGCGAGCTGGCCAACCAGAACATCATCGTCAAGAACGTGCGCCGCAAAGGCGGGCTCACCGGCGGTATGGGCACCATCAAGCCCAGGGACGTGATGCTTTTCGCCCGCCAGATGGCCACTATGATTCGTGCCGGTGTACCGGTGCTGCAGGCGTTCCAGGTAGTGGCCGAGAGCATTCGCAAGCCGGCCATGAGCGCCGTGGTACAGCAGATGATGAACGAGGTGGCGGCCGGCTCGAGCTTCTCCCAGGCGCTGCGCAATCACCCCGAGCAGTTCGATAGCCTGTTCTGCAACCTGGTGGAAGCGGGTGAGAGTTCCGGCTCGTTGGACCGCATGCTCGATCGTATCGCCGTATACAAGGAGAAGGTGGAGTCGCTCAAGGGCCGGGTGAAGAAGGCGCTGTGGTATCCCATAGCGGTGATCCTGGTGGGGGTCGGCGTCACAGCGCTGCTGCTGATCAAGGTGGTACCGCAATTCGAGAGCTTGTTCCACGGTTTCGGCGCCGAACTGCCGGCCATGACCCGCATGACCATCGCCCTTTCCGAATTCGCCCAACAGTACTGGTTGTGGGGCCTGGGCGGGATGATCGCCTTCGTCTACCTGTTGCGCCAGGGCATCAAGCGCTCACCGGCTTTCGCCTATCGCGTGCATGCGTTCCTGCTCAAGGTACCGGTGCTGGGCGATATCTTCGATAAATCCGCCGTGGCACGCTATTCCCGGACCCTGGCGACTACATACGGTGCCGGCGTGCCCATGGTGGAAGCGCTGGACATCGCTGCCGGGGCTACCGGCAACCTGGTTTACGAGCGCGCCACACGGCAGATCCGCGAGGACGTCGCCACCGGCCAGCAGCTCCATTTCGCCATGCGCCTGACCGAGCGCTTCCCCGCGCTGGCGGTGCAGATGGTGGGCATCGGCGAGGAGTCCGGCGCGCTGGACGCCATGCTCAACCGCGTGGCCGACTATTACGAGGAAGAGGTCGACAACAAGGTCGACGCCCTCACCTCGCTGCTGGAGCCGCTGATCATCGTGGTGCTGGGGATACTGGTCGGCGGCCTGGTGGTCTCGATGTACCTGCCGATCTTCGAGTTGGGCACTGTGCTGTGAGCAAAGCACTGTATTGTCAGCGGTTTGCACGCTACGTTCATGTTACGCGCCATGCCAGCGAGCGCATGGCTGAGCGCAGAATAAACAGAGCGTTATTAACTGAGCTATTGGAGAAGGGAGAGACTCGCTATAAAGATTCAGAGCGGCTCTGGATCGCAATGAGCGTCGCCGACAGGCAAGATAACCTGATCTGTGCAGCAGTTGTGCTTGAGGATAAACTAGTCGTCAAAACGATCATGCATCACTTCTGCTGGGAGGAGTAGCAGATGAGAACTACATACGATGAAGCTGATGACATCCTTGTACTCCATCTTTCGGACAAGCCCATAGCGAAGGAAATGTCTCAGGACTGGAATACACATGTCAGCTATGCCGAGGATGGCACTTTGGTAGAGATAGTGATTTTGGACGCCTCCAAGCAAGGTGCATGGCCTTTGCTCAAGAGTGAGGCTGCTTGATAAGGAACGACATTGATTGACCTCCCCCCCGCCATCCTCTGGCCACTTGTGGCCGTGCTGGGTCTTTGCCTGGGCAGCTTCCTCAACGTGGTAATCGTGCGCCTGCCGGTCATGCTGATGCTGGGCTGGCGGGCCGAGGCCCGCGAGGCGCTGGAGCTGCCCGAAGAGGAGTCACCCCGCTTCAACCTGCTGGTGCCGCGCTCGATCTGTCCCCAGTGCGAGACGCCGATTACCTGGCACGACAACCTGCCGGTCATCGGCTGGTTCAAGCGACGCGGCCGCTGTGCCGCCTGTGAAGCGCGCATCAGTCCGCAGTATCCGTTGGTGGAGCTGGCCGGTGCCGGCCTGGCGCTGGCCGTGCTGACGCTTTACGGGGCCACCTGGCAGGGCCTGTTCGTCTTCGGTGCCTGCCTGGCGCTGCTGGCCCTGGCCGTGATCGACCTGCGTACCCAACTGCTGCCGGACATGATGACCCTGCCGCTGCTGTGGGCCGGCCTGCTCTACCAGTTATTGTTCCATCCATTGATGCTGTCCAGTGCGGTAATTGGCGCCATGGCAGGCTATCTCGCCCTGTGGAGCGTCTACTGGCTGTTCAAGCTGGTAACCGGCAAAGAAGGCATGGGCTACGGCGACTTCAAGCTGCTGGCGGCCCTGGGCGCCTGGCTGGGTTGGCAGTACCTGCCGATGGTGCTGATTCTTTCCGCCGGCGTGGGTGCCATCGTGGGTATCGCCATCCAGCTCGCCCTGCCCCGCCTGCGCGGTGCACCGATGCCCTTCGGGCCCTACCTGGCCAGCGCCGGTTGGATCGCGCTGCTGGTGGGCGAGCCGCTGATGGCCGCCTATGTCGGCATGGCGTTTTAATTGGGAGAGCCATGTGAGGAAGTACCTGACAAGGGAGCACCTGTTTTGATCGTCGGTGTAACGGGCGGCATCGCTTCCGGCAAGAGCACCGTGGCGCGGGCCTTCGCGGTGCTGGGCGTACCCTGGGTGGATGCCGATGACGTGGCCCGCGAAGTGGTGGAGCCGGGTGAGCCGGCGCTGGCCGAGATTGCCGAGCGCTTCGGCGGGCATGTTTTGCAGGCCGATGGCAGCCTGAATCGTCGCGCGCTGCGTGAGATCGTATTCGCCGCCCCGAGTGAGCGCCTCTGGCTCGAGTCGGTCACCCACCCGCGCATTCGCCAGCGCATCGTCGCGCACCTGGAGCGCCTGCAGGCCGAGGGGGCACCCTACGTGCTACTGGTCTCGCCGCTGCTGTTCGAATCGGGCCAGAGCGAGATGGTCGACCGTTGCCTGGTGATCGACGTGCCGGAGAGCCTGCAGTTCGCCCGCACCGCCACCCGCGACGATGTCGACGAAGCCCAGGCCCGCGCCATCGTGGCCGCTCAGATGCCACGCAGCGAGCGCCTGGCCCGAGCTGACGACGTGATCGACAACAGCGGCAGCGAGGAAGATCTTGCTGCCCAGGTCGCCGAGCTGGATCGGCGCTACCGTGAAATGGCGGCCAGCCGATAGCCCACACGATCGCCCATAAACGCTAGAATGGGCGGAAAGCCACCAACCGCTGCGGATTCATGAGCCAACACAACCAACGCCCCCTGACCGTCGCCTGCCCGCAATGCCAGAAGAAGGTGGAGTGGAGCGAGAAGAACCCCTACCGTCCCTTCTGCAGCGAGCGCTGCAAGCTGATCGACCTGGGCGCCTGGGCCGACGAGTCGCACCGTATTGCCGGTGAGCCGGCACTCGACGAGAGCAACATCGATGAGTGGCTGGCCCGCGCCGACCGGGGCGAAGATCGGTGAACCTGGCGCCGGCCCCGACCTATCGGCTTCTGGCCGAACTGGAGGTCGCCTTCGATATGCTGATCGAGCGCACCGAGGGGCTGCTCGAGGCCTATGCCGCTTCGCCCGCCGAGGCCTGGGCCTTCCAGGCCGAAGCCAGCACCGAGTGGCTGCGCCGTGCCTTGCTCGATTTCTGGTACACCGACGGCCAGGACGGCCGCGCCACCCGTAGCCACGTCGGATTGGTGGCTGCCGATGAAGCGCTGATGGCCAGAGTGGTCGAGGTGAATGCAGCCAAGGCCGAATTCGCCGAACAGCTGGCACGCATCAAGGCCGAGGATCCTCCGCTGCTGGCCGAGGCCAAGGCGGTGCTGCCTTTCCGTCACCCACAGCTGCACGACCACCTGCGCGGCAGCGGCCTGGCGCGGCTGCACCTCAAGCAGTGCTGGCGAGCCATTCCCGTGGCCGAGGCGCCGGTGGCCCGGGTCCGCCTGGCCTGGTACTCGAGCGGCCGCTCGATCAAGCGCCTGACGGTACGCGAGGTAGAAAAGAAACTGCTGGCGCTGGATAGCGATGCGCCCCATGTGCGCATTCAGCTACGCAAGCTGGCCGCCCTGCCTTCGAGCGAGCCGTTGGCCCAGGTGCAGAGCCAGGCGCCCTTGATGCGCGCCAACCTGTTCTATTGCGAGCCGCTGGAAGACGGCCGTAGCCGCCGCGCCATGAACGTGGCGCTACCGCTTTTCCTGCCCGCACCACGTGGACGCCTGCCCGACCACAACCTGCCTCCGGCCGCCCCGCCACAGAGCCGCACCCGGGCACGGCGCAGCGACGAGAAGCTGGAAGAACATCCCTACCTGCCCTCGCTGCGGATCTTCCGCTACCGCTGAAGCGAACCGGAACCGCGTTTCTAACCGGCCTGCTGCGCCTGATGCTCCAGCTCCCCGGCAAGTTCGGCCGGAAGCTTCAGCGCCTTGGCCAACTGATCGAGCCAGGCCCGTTCCATGGGGTTCTGCTCGTCGATTACCGCCACGCTGATCAGGTACATTTCGCGCGCCGCCTGGGGTGAATCCGCCTGACGCGCCAGCGCTTCGGCATCCAGCGGGGCGCTGAGCTGCTGCTCGACCCAGCGGTGCAGCTCGTCGTCGGCGCCCAGGGCGTCGATCTGCTGGGTAATCAGCTCGCGCTCCTGCGCATCGATATGCCCATCGGCACGGGCGGCCATGATCATGGCTTGCAGCAGCTCGAGACTGCGGCGCTCCTGGTACTCGCCTTCCAACTCTTCGACCCGCGCCCCCTCGGCCCCACTGGCGGCCGTCTGGCCGCTCTTGTCCTGCGAGCCTTGTGCGTTCTGGGAAGAGCTTTGAGAGTTCTGCCAGGCTTTCCAGGCCAGCATGCCGACCGCTGCGATCGCGCCATACTTGAGCGCCTTGCCGCCGAGCTTGCGACCGCGCTTGGAGCCGACCAGCAGCCCCATGGCGCCGCCACCCAGCAGGCTCTTCACATCCACGCCACCGCCGCCGGCCGACGCCTGGCCCGACGAGCCGCCTCCCAGTTGGCGGGTCAGGCCGTCGAGCATGCCTTTCACATCCACGCCCCCGCTATTCCGGTTACCGCTCTGGCCACCGGCCTGCTGCATCAGCTGCTGCAATATCTTGCTGGCGTTCATCGATTTCTCTCCTTAGGAATCAACATGCATGACCACGCCGGTTCTTCGCGGGAACGGGGCCTGGCCAGGCAACGATATCAGGCAGGGCTTGAAGACTCATGCCATTCCAGCGCCTGCTCCATGCGGTCGTAGCCCCAGAACGGCTCGTCGCCGGCCATGAAGAACGGCGCACCGAAGATGCCTAGCGCCTGGGCCTGGGCCGTGGCATCGCGCAGTGCTTCCTTGGCTTCGGGCCGCTGGCCCTCCTCCAGCAGGAAGGCGGCGTCGAGCTTGAGTTCCGCCAGGCAGTTGGCGATGACCCGGTGGTCGGCGATGTCCTCGTCGTGCTCGAAATTGGCGCGGTAGACACTGCGTACGAATGCAGGCACCCACTCCTCCTCGGCGTGCCAGTTGGCGATACGTGCCGCCAGCAGGCCGTTGCGGGGAAATTGCGAAGGGCGGCGGAAGCGGATGCCATCGCGCTCGCACAGGCGCTCGACATCCCGCCACATGTAGCGCCCCTTGGCCGGGTAGAGATTGAAGGGCGTGTCGTTCAACCCTTGGGCCTGGAAGATCGGCCCCAGCAGGAAGGGCTGCCAGTGCACCTCGATGTCACGCTCGGCGGCCTCGTGCTCGAGCCGCATCGCGGCTGGGTAGGAGTAAGTGCTGGCGAAATCGAACCAGAAGGTAAAGGTCATGATGGCTCCTCTTGGTAAGCCGATGGTGACAAATACATTGCCGCTACTCCTTCGGGCCTTGTGCGGCTTGCAAGCCGATGCCGAGCGCTACGCCAATACCAATGCCCAGGGGAAGATTACCCAGCATACTGCCGATGGCGCTTCCCAGGGCAATACCTATGGCAATCCACATCAATATTCCTCTCCCGTTCACCGCCGTGCGGCCTGGCCTACCCTTTGACCTGCATCATGCAGTATGGGTCGCTATTCGCCATACTAGGCTGTATTAGCGAATAAGGAGAACGCTTGGTGAAACCCCTGGAGCCCTTGACCGCCACGCAGGTCTATCTTGCCTGCCCCGAGGATGCCTTCGACTTCGAGGTTACCAGCGAGCTGGAAACATTGGACATGCTCACCAGCCACGAGCGCGCTCGCGATGCGCTGGACTTCGGCACTGCGATGCGCAGTGAAGGCTTCAACCTCTACGTGCTCGGCCATCCCGGCCACGGCAAGCACCAGATGGTGGAACGCTTCCTCACCAAGCGTTCACGCGACGAGCCCTCGCCTCCCGACATCGCCTATCGCTATAACTTCGACGACCCCTCGCGTCCACGCCACCTGCTGTTGCCTTCAGGCATGGGACGCGTGCTTCGCGCCGATATCGAGCAACTGGTCGAGGAGTTGCGTACGGCCATACCCGCCCTATTCGAGGGCGACGAGTACCAGAACCGCTTGCACGAACTGAAGCAGGCGATGGGCGAACGCCAGCGCGACGCCATCGAGGCGGTACGCCGCGAGGCACGCGAGCACGACATTCTGCTGATTTCCACTCCCAATGGCTTCACTTTCGCTCCCGCCAAGGGTGACGCGATGATGTCACCGGACGAATACGAGAAGCTTCCGCGGGACGAGCGCGAGCGCATCGAGCGCACGGTGGAAGTACTGCAGAAGAAGCTGAGCCTGGCGATTCGTCAGATGCCACGCTTGGCCAAGCAACTGCGC
This sequence comes from Billgrantia bachuensis, assembly GCF_011742165.1. Lineage (GTDB taxonomy): Bacteria > Pseudomonadota > Gammaproteobacteria > Pseudomonadales > Halomonadaceae > Halomonas > Halomonas bachuensis. Next base: position 121,615 of record NZ_JAAQTO010000004.1, read on the forward strand.
GAGCAGATCAAGGCATTGAACGAGGACGTACTCCAATCGGTGATCGATGCCCCATTGAGCGAACTGGAGGAGCGCTACGACGATCACAGTGGTGTCCTGGACCATCTAGCGTCGATTCGCCAGGCGATCCTTCAGCATGCCGACTCGTTTCTGCTGGAGGAGCCGGATATTTCGCCGGAGTCGGTGTTCAACCGTTTCCTGCTCAATCTCATCGTCGACAACCAGAGCTGCGAGGGTGCGCCGGTAGTCTACGTGGACCTGCCAACCCACCCGCATCTGGTGGGACGCATCGAGCAGAACGTACACAACGGCACCCTATTGACCGACTTCTCGCTGATTCGTGCCGGCGGCCTTCACCGAGCCAATGGCGGCTACCTGCTCCTGGATGCGCGCACTTTGATGATGCAAGCCGGCGCCTGGGAGTCGCTCAAGCGCGTCTTGCATGCCGGTGAGATTCGCACCGAGTCGTTGGACCAGGCCTACGGCCTCATCAGCACCACCACGTTGGAGCCCGAACCGGTGCCGCTGGACGTGAAAGTGGTGCTGCTGGGAGAGCGACATCTCTATTACCATTTATGCCAGCGCGACCCCGACTTCCTCGAGCTGTTCAAGGTCCAGGCCGATCTGGAGGACGAACTGGATCGCAATCACGGCAACCAGCCGCTCTACGCGCGCATGATCGCCACCCTGGCCCGCGAAGCAGCGCTGCGTCCTTTCGATCGCAGCGGCGTGGCGGCGATCATCGAGCGCGCCAGCCGGCTGGCCGACGATCAGGGCAAGCTCGTCGCTCGACACCGAGTGCTGAGCGACCTGCTACGGGAGGCCGACCACTGGGCGGATCGAGATGGCGCCAAGGTAGTCTCACGCGAACACGTCGAGAAGGCGGTCGAGCAGCAACTGTGGCGCGCCAGTCGCCTGCATGAGCTCAACCATGAGCAGATCTCGCGCGGCATAGTGGCGATCGAGATCGAGGGAAGGCGAATCGCTCAGGTCAATGGCCTCACGGTGCTCAGCATGGGCGATTACGCCTTTGGCCAGCCGACCCGAATCACGGCGACCGCCCGCCCCGGCCCCGGTCATGTGGTCGATATCGAACGCGAGGCGCGCCTGGGCGGACGCATCCACTCCAAGGGAGTCATGATCCTGTCGCGCTGCCTGGCCAGCCGCTATGCCCCGGAAGTGCCGCTGTCGCTCTCCGCCAGCCTTGCCTTCGAACAATCCTACGGTGGCGTCGAAGGCGACAGCGCGTCGGTAGCGGAAGCCTGCGCTTTGATTTCGGCCATTGCCCGGGTGGGCATCGACCAGCGCCTGGCGGTAACCGGCTCCATCGACCAGCATGGTCGCGTCCAGGCCGTGGGCGGGGTCAACGAGAAGATCGAGGGTTTCTTCGATATCTGCCAGGCACGCGGCGGCGTGAAGGGGCATGCCGTGCTGCTGCCTGCCACCAATGTCGAGCACTTGATGCTCAAGCGTGAGGTGCGCGAAGCCATAGCCGCCGGCGACTTCAGCATCTATGCCATCGAACACCTGGACCAAGCGCTGGAGCTACTGACCGGTATGGCACCCGGCGAGCAAGACGCCGGCGGGGCCTACCCGGAAGAGAGTTTGAATGCCAGGGTGGCTGAACGATTGGAAGCCTTCCATCGAGCGGTAAAGAAACGCTATGGCCCGGACAAGGGCGACGGTAACGGTGACGGTGACGTTAGAGACGACCCGGGCAACGAGGAACGCAGCAATGACGAATGACGATACCTTGCCCGACGATCCGCAAAAGCTCCAGGCGGCACGGGTGCTGGCCCTGCTTGACGCCTCGCGCCACAGCCTGGCCGCCCTTGCCGCGGCGGTGGAGCTGGCAAGCGAGTGTCATGCCGAGCTGGTTGCACTCTATGTGGAGGATATCGACCTGCTGCGCTGCGCCGCCTTCCCCTTTTCCTGCGAGATCGGCGCTCAGTCCGGGCTGACTCGGCCGCTCACGTCCGGCTCGCTCGAGGTCTGTATCGCCCGGCAGCTGCAGCGGGTACGGCAGGCTCTCTCCGGGGCCGTGGCCGGGCGCAGCCTGCGCCATCGGCTTGAAGTCAGCCGCGGCCAGGTGACCACCGCTGCTCTGGACATGGCCAGAAAAGACGATGTGTTGGTACTGGGCAAGACAGGCACCAGCGAGCATTGGGGACCCCGGCTCGGCTCCACCAGCCGCCGACTGGTATTCGAAGCTACCTGTACGGTATTGCTGTGGGATGAACGCCAAGCGGTCAAGCGTGGCCCGTTACGCTGGTTGGCAGCATCGCCAGGCTCCAGCAGCCCGGAGCAGACAGCCACACCGGCGTTGACAGAATGGCTGGCATCGCTTTTCGAAGGAGCCGCCCCCTTGCCCTTGCGCCATGCCGGCGACCTGGAAAGCGCATTGACGCATGCTGCTGCCGGTGGCCTGCTGCTGCACCGTCACGAGTTGACCCGCCTGCTGGAGGAAGAACCGGAATTGATCGCCAAGGTACCATTGCCGATAATCATCACGGATTGACCCTGCAGTGCCTCCTGCCTTCTTTCACTTGCGGGGCCTTTCGGCTTAAGCGTTGAGCTTGCCCTCCTTCCCAGCAGGTACGCTAGCGGCAGATGCGGTAGCGACAGGAGTTGCCTCTTCCCCGGACTGCAGGGGCGGTTCCTTCAAACGCGGCATCGCGGCAACACGAACATCGATATAGTACAGCGCACCAAGTAGGGCAAACAGGACCGCCAGGCACAACATGAGACCCTCGATCACGCTCACGACAGCTTTCCTCTCAGAGGCCGACGCGGCCTCGTCGAATCGAGTGTAGTCCTGGCCGGAGAAAAGCAATAGAGGGCGGGCGTGGCTTTTTTGATAGCCTAGAGCCGCGCCTCCACCCGCTCCAGAATCTGGCGGCTGACCTTGTTCACCAGCGGCTTGGCAGCCTTGGTCACGGCCTTTTCGACCAACCGGTTGCGTATGGTGTAGGTCAGCGTGAAGGAGACTTCGGTGCCCGCCTCCACCGGGCGGAGCCGATAGCAGCCCTGGTTGTGGACGCCATCCACCGACTCCCAGGCCAGGACTTCGGGCGGCCGGTTCTTGGTGATGGCCACGTCGAAGGTCCAGTCCATGCCCACGGCGTGCACGTGCCAGCGATAGCGTTCGCCGCCGAGCGGCTCGATCGCCTTGATCAGGTCGGAGTAGTCGACGAAGTCCTCGACCCGCTCCAGCAGGGCAAAGACCCGTTCCGGCGAAGCCTGGAGAATTGCGCTGTGTTCGATCGTGGCCATGCGGTTCCCTATGCTGCTATACGACGCTAAAATGCTCCACTTTCTGCAGGGTACCCATCCTGCCGATCGATAGCTAACGAGAATAGCTAAGGAAACACTGCACAAATGCCTGCGCGAGCGAATCACTGCGTTGCGCGGTGCTCGGAATCCTCACATATACCCCATATGCTCCGGTTCCTGTGCTCCGTGCGCCTTGCGCTTCATCTCGCTCGGCGATTTGTTCAGCGCGTCCTAAATCTTCGCTCGCGCAGGCATTTGCCCTTCATTTTTCCACTGAGGTAGTACATGTCCACACCCAAGGTCGGTTTCGTCTCACTGGGCTGCCCCAAGGCGCTGGTGGATTCCGAGCGTATCCTGACCCAGCTGCGCACCGAGGGCTACGAGATCGTGCCCAGCTATGACGACGCCGACGTGGTGGTGGTCAATACCTGCGGCTTCATCGACAGCGCCAAGGCCGAGTCACTGGATGCCATCGGCGAGGCCATCGCCGAGAACGGCAAGGTGATCGTCACCGGCTGCATGGGCGTGGACGAAAGCGCGATTCGCCAGGTACACCCCAGCGTGCTGGCGGTGACCGGCCCGCAGCAGTACGAGCGGGTGGTCGGCGCCGTGCACGAGGCGGCCCCGCGCGACCACCGGCACGATCCGCTCCTCGACCTGGTACCGGCCCAGGGCGTGAAGCTCACCCCGCGCCACTATGCCTACCTGAAGATCTCCGAGGGCTGCAACCATAGTTGCAGCTTCTGCATCATTCCCTCCATGCGCGGCAAGCTGGTGAGCCGTCCAGTGGGCGAGGTACTCAAGGAAGCCGAGGGGCTGGCCAAGGCCGGCGTGAAGGAGCTCCTGGTGATCTCCCAGGACACCAGCGCCTACGGCGTGGACCTGCGCTATGCGACTAGCGAGTGGCGCGGCCGCGAGGTCAAGACGCGCCTCACCGAGCTGTGCGAGGCACTCTCCGAGCTCGGCATTCGGGTACGGCTGCACTACGTCTACCCCTACCCCCACGTGGACGAGCTGATTCCGCTGATGGCCGAGGGCAAGATCCTGCCCTACCTGGACATCCCATTCCAGCACGCCAGCCCCAAGGTGCTCAAGGCAATGAAGCGACCCGCCTTCGAGGACAAGACCCTGGCGCGCATCAAGCGCTGGCGTGAGCTGTGCCCCGAGCTGACCATTCGCTCTACGTTCATCGTCGGCTTCCCCGGCGAGACCGAGGAAGACTTCCAATACCTGCTCGACTGGCTGAGCGAAGCCCAGCTCGACCGCGTAGGCTGCTTCCAGTACTCCCCGGTGGATGGGGCGCCGGCCAACGAGCTGGGCCTGGAACCGGTGCCGGACGAAGTGAAGCAGGAGCGCTGGGAGCGCTTCATGGCGCATCAGCAGCAGATTTCCGCCGCCCGGCTCGAGCGCAAGATCGGCCGCGAGATCGAAGTGCTGGTGGACGAGGTCGACGAAGAGGGCCCGATCGGCCGCAGCGAAGCCGACGCTCCCGAAATCGACGGCATGGTCTTCCTGGATTCCAAGCGTACCCTGCGCCCCGGCGACGTGGTGCGAGCGCGCGTGACCAACGCCGATGAATACGACCTGTGGGCCGAAGTGATCGAAGAGAGTCAGCCCGTCAAGTTCATGGATTTTTATGGTGCTTGAATAAAAGGCCCAGACGCAAAAACGCCACCCTAGGGTGGCGTTTTTGTTGGCTACGAGAGCCGGGTTCGGGCTCCGCAAGCGGAGCCCGAAGGACGATCAGTCCTGACCCATCTGCTGCTTGATGAGGTCGCCGATGGTGGTCGGGCCACCGGTCTCGACTTCCTGCTCGCGCAGCTTCTTCAGGTTCTGACGAGTGTCGTCCTGATCCTTGGCCTTGATCGACAGGTTGATCGCACGGTTCTTGCGATCGACGCTGACGATGCGGGCTTCGACGGTGTCGCCCTCGGTCAGCACGTTGCGCGCGTCTTCGACGCGGTCGGCGCTGATCTCGGAAGCCTTGAGCACGGCAACGACGTCAGTCGCCAGCTCGACGTGAGCTTCCTTGGCATCGACCTCGACCACACGGCCGGAGACGATGGAGCCCTTGTCGTTGACGGCCAGGTACTCGGCCACCGGGTCGGAGTCGAGCTGCTTGATGCCAAGCGAAATGCGCTCACGCTCCGGGTCGATGGAGAGAATGACGGCTTCGGCTTCGTCGCCCTTCTTGAAACGGCGCACGGCTTCTTCGCCAGTCTCGGACCAGGACAGGTCGGAGAGGTGAACCAGGCCGTCGATGCCGCCTTCCAGACCGATGAAGATTCCGAAGTCGGTGATCGACTTGATGGAACCGGACACGCGGTCGCCCTTGTTGTACTGGGCGCTGAAGGTTTCCCACGGGTTCGGGGTGCACTGCTTGATACCCAGGGAGATACGACGACGCTCCTCGTCGATGTCGAGGATCATGACTTCCACTTCGTCGCCGATGTTGACGACCTTCGACGGGTGGATGTTCTTGTTGGTCCAGTCCATCTCGGAGACGTGAACCAGGCCTTCGACACCCTCTTCCAGCTCGGCGAAGCAGCCGTAGTCGGTGAGGTTGGTGACGCGGGCCGGAACCACGGTACCCTCGGGGTAGCGGTCCTTGATGTTGACCCACGGATCTTCGCCCAGCTGCTTCAGGCCCAGGGAGACGCGGTTGCGCTCGCGGTCGAACTTGAGCACCTTGACGTTGATCTCGTCGCCCACGGCAACGATCTCGCTCGGATGCTTGATGCGCTTCCAAGCCATGTCGGTGATGTGCAGCAGGCCATCGACGCCGCCCAGGTCGACGAAGGCGCCGTAGTCGGTCAGGTTCTTGACGATACCGAGGATCTGCTGGCCTTCCTGCAGGGTGGCGAGCAGAGCTTCACGCTCGGCGCTGTTCTCGGCTTCGAGCACGGCGCGGCGCGAAACGACCACGTTGTTGCGCTTGGGGTCGAGCTTGATGACCTTGAAGTCGAGTTCCTTGTGCTCGAGGTGCGTGGTGTCGCGCACCGGACGCACATCGACCAGGGAACCCGGGAGGAATGCACGGATGGAGTCGATGTCGACGGTGAAGCCGCCCTTGACCTTGCCGTTGATCACGCCCTTGACGATTTCTTCTTTCTCGAAGGCCGCTTCCAGGACCTTCCAGGCTTCGGCGCGCTTGGCCTTCTCGCGAGACAAACGGGTCTCGCCGAAACCGTCTTCGACGGCTTCCAGGGCGACACTGACTTCGTCGCCGACGGCGATAGTGAGCTCGCCGTTATCGTCGCGGAACTGCGCCGCGGGAATCTGCCCTTCAGACTTCAGGCCGGCATTGACGGTGACCCAGTCACCTTCGATGTCGACGACGGTAGCCGTGACGATCGCGCCCGGCTCCATGTTGATGTCCTGCAGTGACTGTTCAAACAGTTCAGCAAAGCTTTCGCTCATGATTTTCCTACGTGATCAACGGTGTTGAGGCGTTGCCGCCTTCTCCGCACCACCAGCGAGTGCGGGCCTTATTTACCAAACCCCCGGGGACGTTAGCGCTGGTTGGACCTGGCCGGGCTTGCAAGAGTGTTATTGCCCGACCATGCCATGACATCCGCTCGAGGGCGCCGCAAGGGAGATCAAGTCTCGGGGACGAGGCCGCGTTCTGCGAGCCACTCCGTCAACCGTTCCACCACTTCCGGTATCTTCAGGCTCGTGGTATCAAGCGTTATGGCATCATCGGCCGGCTTGAGTGGAGCCACGCTGCGCTGCATGTCGCGTGCATCGCGTGCCTGAATTTCCTTCAAAAGACTCGATAGACTAGCATCCACCCCCGCCTCCTGCAACTGGAGGTGGCGCCTGCGCGCCCGCTCTTCGGGGCTCGCCGTGAGGAATACCTTGAGCTCGGCATCGGGGAACACCACGGTCCCCATGTCGCGACCGTCGGCAACCAGCCCCGGGGGCTTGCGAAAGTCGCGCTGACGCTGCAGCAATGCCTGGCGCACGCCATTGAGAGCGGCGACCTGCGAGGCGGCATCGCCTACCTGCTCGGTGCGGATCTCATGGCTGACGTCGTCGCCCTCGAGCAGCACGCGGGTCTTGTCGTCCTCGGCGAGAAACACGACGTCGAGCTTGGCCGCGAGTCGCTCCAGCTCGGCCTCGTCATCCAGTGCCACGCCGTGGCGCATGGCGGCCAGTGCCGTCAAACGATAGAGCGCACCGCTATCCAGCAGGTGCCAGCCCAGGCGCTCGGCGACCAGGCGGCTGATGGTGCCCTTGCCGGCACCGCCGGGCCCATCGAGGGTCAACACCTTGGCCTCGCTCATGCTTTCACCCCTTGCGCTTCCTCGCCCACTCTGAGGCCAACTACACGGGCAAGTTCCGTGAAACCGGGGAAGGAGGTGGCGACGTTGGCGCAGTCATCGATGACGATCTCCTCGCCGGCCCGCAGGGAAGCGATGACGAAGGCCATGGCGATGCGATGGTCGCCCAGACTGTCGATGCGCCCGCCGCCGTAGGCGACTTCACGATCGCCGGCACCGACGATGTCGATGCCGTCTTCCTGCACGGTGTGTTCGACTCCCAGGGTCGCAAGACCGTCGGCCATGGCCTGGATGCGGTCGGACTCCTTGACGCGCAACTCCTCGGCACCGCGCAGGCGGGTGGTGCCGGTGGCACAGGCGGCGGCGATGAATAGCGCCGGAAACTCATCGATGGCCAGCGGCACCTGATCGACGGGAATGTCGATGCCCTTGAGCGGCGCATAACGGATATGCAGGTCGGCCACCGGCTCGCCGCCCACTTCATGCTCGTTGGTCAGGCGCAGGTCGGCCCCCATCAGCTTGAGGATGTTGATCACGCCGATACGCGTGGGGTTGATGCCGACGTGCTCGAGGATCAGGTTGGAGCCCGGCGTGATCGCCGCGGCCACCAGAAAGAAGGTGGCGGAGGAGATGTCCGAGGGTACGTCGATGGGCGCCGCGGTCAGCTTGCCGCCGCCCTGCAGCCAGCAGTTATCGCCTTCGCGGTCGACGCGATAACCGAACCCGGTCAGCATGCGCTCGGTATGATCGCGGGTGGGCGCCGGCTCGCGCACGCGGGTCTCGCCTTCGGCATAGAGCCCGGCGAGCAGCAGGCAGGATTTCACCTGGGCACTGGCCATGGGCATGTCGTAGTGGATGCCCTTGAGCTTCTGGCCGCCGTGGATCTTCAGCGGCGGGCGCCCACCTTCGGCGGTATCGATCTTGGCCCCCATCAGCCGCAGAGGATCGGCCACGCGACCCATGGGGCGCTTGGTCAGCGAGGCATCGCCGATCAGCTCGGTGCTGAAGGCCTGCCCCGCCAACAGGCCGGCGAACAGGCGCATGGCGGTACCGGCATTGCCCACGTAGAGCGGGCCGGAAGGCGCCTTGAGTCCGTGCATGCCGACACCGTGAACGGTGACGCGGCCCTGGTGCGGGCCTTCGATGGCCACGCCCATCTCGCGGAATGCCTGCAGGGTGGCCAGGCTGTCCTCCCCTTCCAGAAAGCCCTTCACTTCCGTGACGCCTTCGGCCAGCGCACCGAGCATGATCGAACGGTGGGAGATCGACTTGTCGCCCGGTACGCGGATGCGGCCGGCTACACGGCCACCGGGTGCGGCCCGGAAAGTGAGTTTGCCTTGTTCTTGCATTTGGTATTCCGCCTGATAACTGGTCTGGTTCAGGAGAGAGTCGAAATAGCGTCGTGCGTGGCTGGCACGGTCGAAAATGGCAAGCATAGCATCGCCGTCGCCCGCTTCCACTGCCTGGCGCAGCCTGCCGAGCCCCGCCTCGAAGTCGTCGAGGGAGGCCAGCACCGCATCGCGATTGGCGGTGAAGATATCGCGCCACATCACCGGGTCGCTGCCGGCGATGCGGGTGAAGTCGCGAAAGCCACCGGCGGCGTAGCGGAAGATCTCCAGCCGCTCGTCCTGGCGTGCCAGGGTGTCCACCAGCGAGAAGGCGAGCAGGTGCGGCAGGTGGCTGGTACGCGCCAACACCTGGTCGTGCCGGTCGACGCCCATCTCCAGCACCTCGGCGCCGCAAGCCTGCCACAGCGCTTGTACCCGGGCCACTGCAGCCGGTGCCGTTTCGGGGGCCGGGGTGAGGATCACCTTGTGCCCGACGTAGAGCCGCGGGTTGGAGGCCGCCACACCGCTCTTCTCGGAGCCGGCAATGGGGTGGCCCAGCACCAGGCCCGCCGGCAGCTTACCGAAGGCCGCCAGGGCGCAATCGCGCACCGCGGCCTTGGTGCTGCCCACATCGGTGATGACCACGCGCGGGGATCCGCCCTCCAGCGCTTCCGGCGGCAGCGCCGTGGCGAGTTCGGCCATCACGCCCCGCATGGCCAGCACCGGCACCGCCAGCACGATCAGCGTGGCACCTTCCACCAGCGGCGCGAGCCGGGTATCGCCGTGATCGATCAGGCCCATCTCGATGCCGCGTTCGATCTCGTCGGGGTCCGGGTCGCAGGAATGGATGGTTCCACTGAAGCCGGCAGCACGCAACGCGGCGGCGAGCGAGCCGCCGATCAGCCCCAGGCCGACGATGAGGATGCGCGTTTCATTCACGGGTGTCGTACCGCCCACCACGCTTACAGCACACCTACGGGGTAGGAGCCGAGCACCTTCACTTCGGAAGCGCGCAGGCGCACCTCCTCGAGCACCGCGGCGACCCGAGGCTCGTCGACGTGACCCTTGAAGTCGATGAAGAACACGTAGTTCCAAACCCCGGTGCGCGAGGGACGCGTCTCCAGGCGGGTCAGATCGATACTATGCCGGTGGAACGGTTCGAGCAGGTCGTGCAGAGCGCCGGGCTGGTTGCGCATGGCGACCACGATCGAGGTCTTGTCCTCGCCCGACATCGGCACGTGCTGGCTGCCGATGATCAGGAACCGCGTGGAGTTATCGGGGCGGTCTTCGATCTTCTCCGCCACCTTCTCCAGGCCGTAGAGCTTGGCCGCCATGTCGCCGGCGATGGCGGCGCTGTGCCACTCGCTCTTGATCATGCGCGCCGCCTCGGCGTTGGACGAGACCGGCACCCGCTCGGCGCGGGGGTAGTGAGCATCGAGCCACTTGCGACACTGCGCCAGCGACTGCGGGTGCGAGTAGACCCGAGAGACCTTGTCACGCAGCGTGGTGTCTGCCACCAGCAGATGGTGATGGATACGCAGCACCACCTCGCCGCAGATATGGATCGAGGAATCCATGAACGAATCCAGGGTGTGGCTGACCACGCCCTCGGTGGAGTTCTCTACCGGCACCACACCGTAGTTGACCGCTCCCGCCTCCACTTCGCGGAAGACTTCGTCGATGGCGGCCATGGGCATGCTCACCGCGCTCTCGCCGAAGTGCTTGAGCGCCGCCTGCTGGGTGAAGGTGCCCTCGGGGCCGAGGTAGGCCACCTTGGTGGGCTGCTCCAGCGCCAGGCAGGCGGACATGATCTCGCGGAACAGTCGCGCCATCTCCTCGCTGTTGAGCGGCCCCGGGTTGAGTTCCATGATGCGGCGCAGTACCTGGGCTTCGCGTTCGGGGCGATAGAAGACGGCCCCGGGGTCGCTCTGGGTCTTGACCTCGGCGACCTGCTTGGCGCAATCGGCTCGGGCGCTGATCAGGCGCAGGATTTCGTTATCGAGCTCGTCGATGCGCTCGCGCAGCGAGTCGAGATTGACGGGGGTATCGGTCATGGCTTATCCCCTGCGTTGCTCGAAGTCGGCCATGAAGTCGATCAGCGTATCGACGGCCGCTTCGGGTACGGCATTGTAGAGGCTCGCCCGCATGCCGCCGACGCTGCGGTGGCCCTTGAGGTTGAGCAGCCCGGCTTCCTCGGCTTCGGCCAGGAACGGCTTGTCGAGGCGCTCGTCGGCCAGCACGAAGGGTACGTTCATGCGCGAACGATTGCGCAAGGCGATCGGGTTGGAGTAAAGGCCGCTAGAATCGATCGCTGCATACAGCTTGGCTGCCTTGCGCGCGTTGATGGTCGCCATGGCCTCGAGCCCGCCGATGTCGTGCTTGAGCCACTGGAACACCAGCCCCGCCAGGTACCAAGCGTAGGTGGGCGGCGTGTTGACCATGGAGCCCGCCTCGGCCACGGCCTGGTAGTCGAACAGGCTGGGAATGCGCTGGCAGCGCTGGTCGAGCAGGTCGTCGCGCACCAGCACCAGGGTCAGACCGGCGGGGCCGATGTTCTTCTGCGCCCCGGCATAGATCACGCCGAAGCGCGATACGTCGAGCGGCTCGGCCAGAATGCTCGATGAGTAGTCGCACACCAGCGGCACGCTGACGTCGGGAATGTAGTCGAACTCGAGCCCGCCGATGGTTTCGTTGGCGGTGTAGTGCAGGTAGGCCGCGTCACTCGACAGCGCCAGCTCCGCCTGGGTCGGCACTTCGGTGTGGCCGCTGGCTTCACTGGAGCCTGCCATGTGCACGGCAAAGCCAAGCTGCTTCGCTTCCGCCAGCGCCTTCTTGCCCCAGATGCCGGTGTAGAGGAAGTTGGCCGTGCCGCCCTGCCCCAACAGGTTCATTGGCACCATGGAGAACTGCAGGCTGGCGCCGCCCTGCAGGAACAGCACCTTGTAGTTCTCGGGTATGGCGAGCAGCTCGCGCAGGTCGGCCTCGGCCTGCTCGGCGATGGCCACGAACTCGGGCGAGCGGTGGCTCATTTCCATTACCGAGAGCCCACGGCCGTGGTAGTCGAGCATCTCTTCCCGCGCGCGCTCCAGCACCGCGGTGGGCAGCGCCGCAGGACCGGCGCAGAAGTTATAGTGGCGTGTCATCAGCGTCGTGGTTCCGTTCTACTCATATCATGGCCATGCGTCAGGCGAGGTGAGCGCCCTAGCAGACGATGAGCTATCCCGGCGACCAGCCTGCGCGAGGGCGCTGTGAACCCCTCCTTGGGCGCTACTTTTGCCTGCGGCGCTCTTGCATCCTGCACCGCTTGCAGGGCCTGGGTTGGCCATCCTTGGCCAACCCGTTCGGCGGGAAGAACATGTTCTTCTGATTCCGCCTCACCCATAGCAAAAGACCCTCGCTTCGACTGGTCCCCGGCGCTCATCGCTCGGCATGGTGCGGCAAGCCTTTATTCGTCGTTCCGGGTCTCGTCCGTGGTGCCATTCTCATCCGCACCCTGCTCCGGCGAACCCGCTCCACCGGATGGTGCTGCCTCTTCGGACTCACCCTCGATGGCTTCGCTCACGATCTCCTCCGGCTCGTCGATGCGCACGGTCTTGACCAGCTTCTCGTCGTTGCCCAGGCGGATCAGCATCACGCCCTGGGTGTTGCGCGAGGTGATCGAGACTTCATCGACGCGGGTACGCACCAGGGTGCCGCGGTCGGTGATCAGCATCATCTCGTCGGCCGAGTAGACCTGCATGGCCGCCACCAGGGAGCCGTTGCGCTCGCTGGTCTGCATGGCGATCACGCCCTGGCCGCCGCGTCCGCGCAGCGGGAACTCCTCGAGCCGGGTACGCTTGCCGTAGCCGTTCTCGGAAGCGGTGAGGATGTAGATCTGTCCGCCATTGCCGTTCTCCAGCGCAGCGCCCTCTTCAGCTTCCGTCTCGCTGTCGGCGTCGGCATCGATCTGCTGGCTCTGCGGGATGATCAGGCTGATCACCTCGGCACCGCCGAGCAGCCGCATGCCGCGTACGCCGCGGGCGGTACGCCCCATGGCGCGCACGTTGGTCTCTTCGAAGCGGATCGCCTTGCCATTGGACGACAGCAGCATCACGTGGTCGTTGCCAGAGGTAATCGCGGCGCCCACCAGGCGGTCGTCTTCTTCGATGTCGATGGCAATCAGGCCGACGCTGCGCGGGCGCGAAAACTGGTCGAGGCTGGTGCGCTTGACCGTGCCCTTGGCGGTGGCGAAGAAGATATAGCAGTCGGGGCTGTAGTCCTTCACCGGCATGATGGCGTTGATCGCCTCGCCTTCGTCCAATGGCAGCAGGTTGACCAGCGGCTTGCCACGCGAGCCACGGCTGGCGGCCGGCATCTCGTAGACCTTGAGCCAGTAGACCTTGCCCTTGTTGGAGAACAGCAGCACGGTGTCGTGGGTGGAAGCCACCAGCAGGTGCTCGATGACATCCTCGTCCTTCATCGAGGTGGCCGACTTGCCACGCCCGCCACGGCGCTGGGCCTGGTAGTCGGAGAGCGGCTGGGTCTTGGCATAGCCGGTGCGCGACACCGTGACCACCATATCTTCCTCGGCGATCAGGTCTTCGATGGAGAGATCGAGGTGGCTGGCCTGGATCTCGGTGCGCCGCGCATCGCTGAACTGATCGCGCACTGCGGTGAGTTCTTCGCGGATCACCTCGAGCAGGCGCTCGCTGGAGGCCAGGATGGCCATCAACTCGGCGATCCTCTCGAGGATGCCGAGGTACTCGTCGAGCAGCTTTTCCGTCTCGAGCCCGGTCAGGCGATGCAGGCGCAACTCGAGGATGGCCTGGGCCTGGGCAGGCGAGAGGCGGTATTCGGTACCGGTGGTGTTGAGGCCGAAGCCCTCTTCCAGCTCCTCGGGCTTGCACGAGGTGGCACCGGCACGCTCGAGCATGGCGGTGACCTGGCCGGGCGGCCACACCTTGTCGAGCAGCTTCTCCTTGGCCTCGGCGGCACTCGGCGAGGCCTTGATCAGCTCGATCACCTCGTCGATGTTGGAGATGGCGACGGCCAGGCCTTCGAGGATATGGCCGCGTTCACGGGCCTTCTTCAGTTCGAACAGGGTGCGCCGGGTAACGACTTCCCGGCGGTGACGGATGAAGGCCTCAAGGATCTCCTTGAGGTTGAGAATCTTCGGCTGGCCGTTTTCGATGGCGACCATGTTGATGCCGAAGACGTTCTGCAGCTGGGTCTGGGCGAAGAGATTATTGACCACCACCTCGCCGGATTCGCCGCGCTTGATCTCGATCACCACGCGCAGGCCTTCCTTGTCGGACTCATCGCGCAGTTCGGCGATACCTTCGATCTTCTTTTCCTTCACCAGCTCGGCGATCTTTTCGATCAGCCGCGCCTTGTTCACCTGGTAGGGAAGCTCGGTGATGATGATGTGGTCGCGGCCGGTCTTGTCGTCATGCTCGATGGTGTGGCGGGCACGCACGTAGATGCGGCCGCGGCCGGTGCGATAGGCCTCGAGGATGCCGGCGCGGCCGTTGATGATGCCGGCCGTGGGGAAGTCGGGACCCGAGATGTACTCCATCAGATCGTCGACGGTCAGGGTATAGTCGTCGATCAGCGCCAGACAGCCGTCGATCACCTCGCCCATGTTGTGAGGCGGGATGTTGGTGGCCATGCCGACGGCGATACCCGAGGAGCCGTTGATCAGCAGGTTGGGCACCTTGGTCGGCAGCACGTCGGGAATGCGTTCGGTGCCGTCGTAGTTGTCGACCCAATCGACGGTGTCTTTCTCGAGGTCGGCGAGCAGCTCGTGAGCGAGCTTGGCCATGCGCACTTCGGTGTAACGCATCGCCGCGGCGCTGTCGCCATCGATGGAACCGAAGTTGCCTTGGCCGTCGACCAGCACGTGACGCATGGAGAAATGCTGCGCCATACGCACGATGGTGTCGTAGACGGCACTATCACCATGGGGGTGGTACTTACCGATGACGTCGCCCACAACGCGGGCCGACTTCTTGTAAGCCTTGTTCCAGTCGTTGCCGAGCTCGTGCATGGCAAACAGCACGCGCCGGTGCACCGGCTTGAGACCGTCGCGCACGTCCGGCAGCGCCCGGCCGATGATCACGCTCATCGCGTAGTCGAGGTACGACTGCTTCAGTTCGTCCTCGATGTTGACTGGCAGAATCTCTCTGGCGATGTCACCCATGGGTCGTCGAGTCCTTTACGCTACAGCGGTTTGGCGCTAAGAAACACTCCACGAATGCCTGCGCGAGCGAATCGCTGCGTTACGCGGTGCTCAGAATCCTCACATATACCCATATGCTCCGGCTCCTGCGCTCCGGGCGCCTTGCGCTTCGTCTCGCTCGTTGATTCGTGCAGCGTTTCTCCTAATACAGCGCGCCATTACAGCCTGCCATCATACCACTCCAACCGGCACAAAGGCAGCGTGTGGGAGCGTGCAAAGGAACACTGGACATGGCCCGCGAGATATTGCTGTCACTTATGTTTCCTTGGGCAGCACCAGCGGCTCCAGTGCCTGGCGAATCTCCCCTTCGATGGCCATGGACTGCTTGGCGTGCACGTCGAGCAGCACGAAGGTGAGGTCGGCATCGGTAATCTGCTGGCCGTCTCCGATGCGACGGATCTCCTGGTACATGCGTGCGCTGCGGCTGCCCAGCTCTGCTACTCGGGTGAGCACTTCGAGATCATCGCCAGCCACCGCCGCCTGGCGATAGTTGATGTTGAGATTGACCGCCACCAGCGCCGGGTTGCCTGAGGCGAAATGCCGGGCAAGCTCGGGACGGTCGTCGAAGTAGCCCCAGCGCCCCTCCTCCAGAAACTCCAAGTAGCGGGCATTGTTGACGTGGCCGTAACCATCCAGGTGGTAACCACGTACGCGCAGGGTGACGCGGGAAATACGCTTGTCCACGGGTAATACTCTCCTTCATTTACTAGGCAAGACTCCGCTCGATTCTAGGCTCGCCCTTGCCCCGGATTCAAACAAGAGTTTGAATTCTCTCCCTGATTCCGGCGAGAAAGCCACAAGAGCCACTGGAACCCACGTTCCCCCTTCGCCATAATATGCGTCCTTTACGCTCAGGAAATGCGCCATGTGGTTCAAGCACTTGCATCTTTACCGCCTGCACGGGTCGGCGGGGATTCCCGCAGCCGACCTGGAAGCCGCCCTGGCCGAGCAGGCGGCACGCACGCCCGGCAGTCAGGAAGCCAGGCGCGTTGGCTGGTGCCCACCCGCCGGGCGCGCCGGTACCGCACTGCTGCACGAGCTGCAGGGGCAACGCTTGATGACCATGCTGCGCCATGAGCGGCTGCTGCCCGCCGGCGTAGTGCGCGAAGAGCTGGAAGAGCGCGGCGCCGATATCGAGGCCCGCGAGGGCCGCAAGCTGCGCCGCCAGGAGAAGCAGGAACTCAAGGAACAGATCTACGAGGAGTTGTTGCCGCGCGCCTTCATCCGCAGCCAAAAGGTCGACCTGTGGTGGGATACGCGGCGCAACCTGATCGCGGTCAACACCAGCTCGCGCAAGCGCGCCGAAGAGGCGCTGGACCTCTTGCGCGAGACGCTTGGCAGCCTGAAGGTCACGCCGCTGGCGACCCAGACCCTGCCGATGCGCGCCATGACCCAGTGGCTTGCCGATGAAGACTCACGCCCCGCCTCGCTGCAGCTCGGCGATCAGGTCGAACTCAAGGCCAAGGGCGACGACGGCGTACTGCGCGCGCGCCAGGTGGATCTGGACAGCGACGAGATCCAACAGCTGCTCTCCGCCGGCAGGCAGGCCAGCCGCCTGGGGGTCGAGGTCGAGGGACGGCTCGCCTATGTGCTGCACGACGACCTGACGCTCAAATCCCTGCGATTCAGTGACGCCCTGATCGACGAAGCGGGCGAGATCGAGGACGATGGCGATGCCATCGTGCGCCTCGAAGCCGACTTCATGCTGATGGCCCAGGCCCTGGCCGAAGAGGTGGAACAACTGGTCACTTGGCTGGGCGGCGAGGCCAATGCCGCTCCGCAGGAAAGTGAATGATTCAACCTGGCAACCAAGACACACCGATGACCGACACCGCGACAGGCACGACTTCAACGGATCCCTGGGCCGATATCCGCCCCTATCGGGACGACGAGGCAGCAGCGGTACTGGCAAAACTGGCCGCAAACCGTGAGCTGCTCGATGCCCTGACCCGCTATCGGCTGCCGCGCCTGAGCCGTACGCTGCCTTGGCTGGCACGGGCCCTGGCCTCCTACGCCATTCGCCGCGAGACACGAGACGTAAACAGCGTGCGCGATTTTCAGATGCGCGTGGCGTATTACATGGAACGCATGATCCGCACCTCCACCGACGATTTTCGCATCGAGGGGCTCGAGCACCTGAATCCCGATACTGCCTATCTATTCATCGGCAACCATCGTGACATCTCGCTGGATCCGGCCTTCGTCAATTACGCTCTGCACCAGGCGGGGCGTGATACGGTGCGCATCGCCATCGGCGACAACCTGCTCAAGAAGCCCTACGTGACCGACCTGATGCGGCTCAACAAGAGCTTCATCGTGCCGCGTGCCCTGCGCGGCAAGCGCGCCATGCTGGCGGCCTATCAGAACCTCTCGAGCTACATTCGCCATTCGATCACCGAGGACAATCACTCGATCTGGATGGCTCAGCGCGAGGGGCGCGCCAAGGACGGCATCGACCGTACCGACACGGCCATCATCAAGATGCTGACCATGGCCAGGCGCCAGGAGGATCGCAGCGCCCCCATCGGCGATGCCATCGCCGAGCTGCGCATGGTACCGGTGTCGATCAGCTACGAGTATGACCCCTGCGACCTGCAGAAAGCGCGTGAACTACACGCCATCCACAGCCAGGGCCGCTACGAGAAGAGCGAATTCGAAGACATTAGCTCCATCGTGGCAGGCATCACCGGCCACAAGGGTCGCGTGGAGCTGCGCTTCGGCGAGCCGCTGGGCACCGGTTTCGACACCCCCGAGGCGGTAGCCGCCGAGATCGACCGCCAAGTGGTCGGTGGGTATCACCTCTTCCCCAGTCACTACCTGGCTTTGGAAGCGCTGGGAGATGCCCCCGAGCTGCTGGACATGAGCGAGGTCAGCGACGTCGACCGGGCACGGTTCCAGGCGCGCCTGAACGATGTGCCTGCGGAACTGCGTGACTGGTGGCTGACCCAGTATGCCAACCCCGTTCGCAACAAGGCGGCACGGCTCGCTGGCCGTGACCTGACATCGCCATGAATACGCTCACTCACCAGCCACCCGACCGCGGCGCCCAGACGCGCGAGGCACATCGGGTCACTCTGGTTGGTGCGGTGATCGACCTTGCGGTCGGCCTGCTCAAGCTCGTCACCGGCATGCTGGTCGGCTCCGCCGCCTTGATCGCAGACGGCATCCACTCTTTCTCCGACCTGGTGACGGATGCCTTCGTGCTGGCGGCAACCCACTTCGGCCGCCAGGCGCCGGACAGCGACCACCCTTATGGCCACGGCCGGATCGAGACGTTGGCCACCCTGTGGCTGGGCAGCGTGTTGATTTTCGTCGCCGGCGGCATCGCCTGGGCCAGCCTCACCCGGCTGCTGGCAGGCGAGCCGATTCCCGCACCGGGGCTGTGGGCCATTGGGGTGGCCGTGATCTCCCTTATCGCCAAGGAGTGGATTTACCGGTACACCCTCGCCGTGGCGAAGCGCGTGCGCTCGCGCCTGCTCGAAGCCAATGCCTGGCACTCGCGCTCGGATGCGCTCTCTACCGGCGTGGTGCTGGTCGGCCTGGTGGCCGCTCAGTTCGGCGCCGGCTGGGTCGACGCCGTAGCCGCCATTTTCGTTGGCGTCATGGTCGGCCAGGTGGGCTGGCGGCTGCTATGGGAATCGGGCCGAGAACTGATCGACACCGCCCTGCCGGAAAGCGACCAGGAGCAGATGAAGGTCATCGCGGAAGCGGTACCCGGCGTGGACAGCGTTCACGACCTGCGTACCCGCTCGGTGGGCAGCCATGTGGTACTCGACCTGCATATCGTGGTGCCGCCGCGGCTGACCGTTTCCGAGGCCCACGAGATCGGCAATGCGGTGAGCCGGCAGCTACGCAACGCCTACCCCGATCTGGCCGACGTGACCTTCCATATCGACCCGGAAGACGACTCCGAACAGATCGAACACAGCCTGCGCCCCGGCCTGCCCCTGCGCCAGGACGTGGAGAACATGCTCGACGACGCATGGCAGGATTGCCCCGTGTGGCAGGACCGTGTTGCCCTCGACCTGCACTATCTCGCAGAACAGATCGATATCTCAGTCTACGTGCATGAACTGCCGCCCCAGCAGAGCCTGGAAGACGCCGCCCGCGAATTGCGCGAGGCCTCCCAGGAGTTGACCTGGGTGGGCAGGCTGCGAGTCTGGCAAGGACCGGGTAAGGGGTAAAGCCGCATCCCCTCGTCCTTGGCGGCTTGCACCTCGGGCTCCAAGGCCAAGGCGCTTAGGCTTAGCGACAGCATCAGCAGAGCGAAGGTCAGCAAGCGTGGCATGGCAGATCAGTAGCCAAAGCGCGGTGGGAAATGTGAGAGCGGCGGCTCGCGGCCGATCCACTTCTCCTCCGCGAGTGCTTCCGCCTGTTCGACTTGTTCATCAGTCAACAGGTCTCTAAATAACCGCTTCGCACCACGTATTTGCCCAGCACCTTGAGTATCAATATCGATGGCATGCAGTACTGCCCATCCTTCTATAACATCTTCTTCGCATGAATAAACGAGGTCATCCTCAGGCTCCAAGTAACACATGGCAATTCCGAGACGGGCGTCATAGCTTCCATTACTTGATCCTTCCTTAACCCAGCTCCAAGCCTCATCATATGCTTCTAAATCGCCTAAAACTCGTGACAGTCTTTCCATTGCAGGAACATAATCTTGCTCTGCTGCTCGTCTAAACCACTGCTTGGCTGCTTGCAAACGTCGGCCGTTGGTTAGGTACCAACCACGTCCGTCGAGAATCTGGCCGCCCAGGATCGTTTGTGCCTCGGGCTGGCCCGCCTCGGCGGCGCGTTCAAGCCATTTGCCGGCCCGACGCGGTTGATCGAACATACGATACACATGGAACATCGCCAGCATGGCATCAAGATCGCCAGCCTCCGCCTGGGGCTGGGCCACGGCCAGGGCAGCATGGTGCCAGTCCTCGTGGCCATCGGGACAACGGTCGCCGGCGGTGCAAGCCCCACCTCGAAACAGTTGCAGCATGGAGTAAACATCGCCTTCTGCTGCAGCCTTTAAGTACCATTCCATGGCTTCTCGGGTCATGCCCAGCATATGCTGTCGCCTCTCCGCCTCTCCCATGTAATACATGGCATCGACATCGCCCGCTTCTGCTGCCTGTTGCAGATAGGGAAGGGCTGCTGTCGAGTGGCCAATATTATAAAGCCGCATCCCCTCGTCCTTGGCGGCTTGCACCTCGGGCTCCAGTGCCCAGGCGCTTGTCGGCAGCATCAGCAGAGCGATAGTCAGCAAGCGTGGCACGGGCCGCAGCATAGCGGATCAGTAGCCAAAGCGAGGAGGGAAGTTGGAGAGTGGAGGCTCACGGCCGATCCACTCCGCTTCTGCCAAGGCTTCAGCTTGTTTGCGTTGCTCAGCCGAGAGTTCATCTGAATTCCAATCCAAGATGCTTTTGGCAGATTGATTACCGGTCTCTTGCACTATGGCATATAGAACAGCCCAGCCCTTCATTACATCTTGAGCTAACTGGCACCTTTCATCGCCCCATTCATGAGGATTTAAATTACACCACCCCTCGCCTAAGCGCCCATTGATATGACCCCCTTCTGATGCATGCATTAGCCATTGCCAAGCTGATTCATGTTCGTCAAGATCGGCCAGCACTTCTGACAAACGGTTCATTGCCGGCACATACCCCTGCTCCGCCGCCTTGCGGAACCATTCTTCGGCGGCGCTGAGCCTGCGGCTGTTGGTCAAGTACCAGCCGCGCCCTTCGAGGATCTGGTTGCCTAGGAGGGTCTGGGCCTCGGGTTGGCCCGCCTCGGCGGCCCGCTCCAGCCAATCGCCAGCCCGGCGCGATTCATCGAACATGCGATATATATGAAACATCGCCAGCATGGCATCGGGATCGCCGGCCTCCGCCTGTGGCTGAGCTATGGCCAGAGCGGCATGGTGCCAGTCCTCATATCCATCCGGGCAATGCTCGCCGGCAATGCAGGCCCCACCCTGGAATAGCCGCAGCATGGCGTAGATGTCATTCTGCTCTGCGGCCTGCAGATACCAGCCCATGGCCGCTTGTGTCAGGCCCATATGGCGTAGTCGATGGATTTCGCCCAGATAGTACATGGCATCGGCATCACCGGCTTCTGCGGCTGGTTCCAGAAGGGGAATGCTTTCAGCCGCAATGCCGAGCCCGTAAAGTCGCATCCCCTCGTCCTTGGCCGCCTGGATCTCAGGTTCCAGTGCCCAGGCGGTGATGGGCAAGCTCAACACCGCAATCAGTAGGCTGGCTTTCATAGACTGACGCATGAGATTAACTTTCCGTGTCTGCATAGACGGCATAGGTCCCTCTTGACGATGTGCGTAGATGGCAATGCATATCAGCTCCCGCACCCAAGCGATTTGCTGCCCGCTCATATTCACGTTTTGCTGTTTCGGCTTGGATATCCGCGGTTCCTACCTTCACCATAAACTGGTCTAGCCGATAACGGTTCTGACAGTAGGCCACCCCCCAGCCGCGCGCCTCGTCGTAGATGCCATCGGCCGACATTTTTGCCACCGCGCGCTCAAACAAATGCTGAGCCTTGGCGCGGTCATAGTGGCCACTGGAAATATACCCCTCCTCCAGCCAGCCCAGGCAGTTAGCGATGGCGATCTGCTGCAGGTCGGTGGCCTGGTTGCGGTCGAAATGCTCGTTATCGATGGTATAGCCGCGCCAACCGGGTGGGGTCGCCAACGTATTCAGTAGCGGCCCAAGCGCTTCGGGGGGCAGGTTCCGTACCCATGAGGCTAGCTGTTCACGATCCTCACCGAGACGACGAACAATGACGAACGCAATCATCCCCGCCCGCTCGCTCTGTGTCATAAGGTCGTAGAGGCGCTGAATGCCATCCACCCCCCGGGCGGCGAGCAGGCTGACGTCGAGAAGAGTGGTTGCCGCCAGGTAGGCCAGCCGGCTCATGCCCTCGAAGGCATCGCGATCGACCCAGTCGACGAAGCCATAGTCGTTGTCGCGCAGCGCCTGGCTGAGCATCATGAACCACAAATTCAGCTGCTTGAGGTCCAGCTCCATGGCGATCTGCCCGCCCACCCCCTTGCCTGCCACGACCTTGCCTTTGAAGTAGGCAACGAACTTGCCTTGGTGGATGCCCAGACGCAGGCCGAGTTCACCGCCAATGCCGCCGGCCGCCTCCAGGCCCAGCACGGCATGGCCCAAGGTGCGCCAGGCGTTGAGCTCAGTTTGTTGGCTGCTTAGAGTCAGCCAGTCTCGGTCGGCTAGTTGGGGCAACTGACGGGAGATGTCGGTAGGCGGCTCCCAACGCATGCTGCAGCGCGTGTTCACCCCTACCGTGGCGCCGGCAAAGGCTTTGAGGGTTGCGCCTTCAGCCTCGCGTTGGGCCCACTCGAGACCGGTGAGCTTGAGCCCATCGTGATCGAAACCCAGTCCGGCCTCGGCGGTCAGCGCCAAGGAAGCGCCGGCAAACCCCTTGGCAACCGCTGATACTTGCAGTGAGTAACGCCCAAGATTACGTATCTCGTTTTGGCGCTGCGTCAGAACGGCTTCAAACGGCAGAGCATCGCTTTCGCTGGCCAACTGCAGCGTACCCAGGCTGATCTCGCCGCGCGCCAGGCTGTAGGTGCCTTTCAGTTCTAGCTGGTACTTGGCGCCGGCACCGTAGCCCGCGCCGTTATCACCCTCCGCAGCCTGCCAGGGGCCACGTCGAGGGCCGCCCAGGTTGCGCTCGCCCACCGCTTCTCCACGGTATTGTACTTCCGCCGTCACCGGCCCGCCTGCGTCGGACTCATGCTCCCATTCGAAGAATTCCAGAGTGGCTTCGCGTTCTACGAGGGTGACCGGCTCGTCGAGGTGGGTACCCAACGCCTCGTTCAAGGCGGCGTGGGACATGCCCACCAGGCGCAGCATCTGCGCCTGGGCGCTGGCATCGAACAGGCGCAGGCGCTCCCGACCGGGGCCGGTGAACAGAATGCGCTGCAATGTCTCAGCCCAGGCGTTCTTGGCGCTCTCTTGCTGGAGAGACTGAACCTCATATCCTTGCGCATCGAGATAGTCGAAGAAAGCGTCGGGGATGAAGAAGCCCAGGCGCTCCTCGAACCAGTCGGTGCGCCGCTCGATGCGTTCGCAGCCGCATCGCGCCAGCCAATTGGAGATTGCTGTCTCGTTGGCCTCCCACAGCGTGGCGGGCAACACGCCATCCTGTTCGAGATCGCGCAGCAGCGCTGGGCGGTCCGCTTCACGCACGTCGCGCAGCAGATGGCGAAGACTGACATGGCTCAACGCCTGCTCGGCTCGAGGCGAACTGAACTCGCGCAGCGGAAAGTCCTTGCGAACCAATACGTCGATCGTTTGGCGGCGATAGCCCAAAGCGTGGCGCTGGTCGTTGATGTCCGCCTGCCAGAACAGCACCCGCTGGGGGCTCATGCTTGCTACCTGCGACTCGGCAAGTTGATAAAGTGCATCCAGTTGCGCTACCAGCCGGTTGAAGGCCTCACGCTCTTCCTGAAAGAGGTGAATAGGTAGTGCCGAGCGGCGTGCAGTGGCCGTCGCCCACTGGCTGAGCTTGTCCTCTACTGCCTCGAACAGCGTCGAGGCCTCTTGCAGCACACGGTTGTAATGATCGAACGCCTCGACACCTCGCTCCAGCCCGGCGGGGGATCCACTTAGCGGCGCATTGGCCAAGGCCCACTCGGGGGTGGCGACGCCCAGGGTGGCGAGTGCAAGGATGCTATCGCAGTAGGCCCTCAATTCAGCATCGAGCCGTTCAGCTTCGTGATTAACGAAATCGCCGATCACGGTGCAGCGCGAGGAATCCTTGGGTGACATCGTCTCGCAATCAGCGAGGAAAGCCTGGTACTCCACCAACGCTTCCCGCACCGGCAACAAGACTCCCGGTTGGTCGACGGAGATGTGGTTCTGAATGACAACAGCCCGGCTCTGTCGATAAGTTTCCAGCGCCTGTTCGATCTCCGCTTCCCAAGGGCCGTAGTAGCCACTGCCTTCGATCACGTACTTCTCTTCCTTGGCACGCTCCATGCCCAGGCGATAGAGCCCGTGAAGTTCTTCCAGTAGGCGGGCTTCCTCGGCGTTCCAAACTCGATCCCAAAGGCGAGGAGCTCCGACAATAAGGGGTGAAACCCAGAACCATGGGTTGTCATTCAACGGGGTATGACTGCTGACGCGCTGAGCTGGATCCGTCTCCTCGTCACCGCGTTCCCGCATCAATTCGGCCAGCCGTTCCAGCTTTTGCTTGGCCTGCTCACGCTCGGCCTCATTCAAAAAATTTTCCGGTCGCGCCGGAAGAAAGCACTCCAACAACCCGGCGTCCGTATTGAGGTGCTCAAGGCGCTGGATGGGGTCTTCCACTTTCACCCAGCCGGCAAGCTCCTCAGCGGCTTTGTGCAGAGCGTCAGCGACCTCCTCAGTAAGTAGCCAGAAGGTGCCGGTTCCGGTGAGATAGAGGATGTCGGCCCAGGGGGGCGCTTCGCAGGCCATCGGCGCCGGAGCTTCCTGCCCCCCCTCGTAGGAGGGTAACTGGAACTCGGGCAGGAACAGCGGGGAGCCCAGACTTCCGGGCCGTGAGTTCGAGTTCATGAATGACGCTCCAGTTCGCTGATTTTTTGCTGCACGGTGAGATTCGCGTCGGACAAAGTGGCTTGAGCGAAGTGCCAGATGGCTTCGTCGGCGTGGCGGATCAACGGGAGTAGCCGCCTTCTATCCCGCCATCTCGAGATGCCGACTTCGGCGAGCCGCCCGAGCCGCTCCAGCCATTCCGGTGGTAGCTCCTG
Source organism: Billgrantia bachuensis (assembly GCF_011742165.1). Classification (GTDB taxonomy): domain Bacteria; phylum Pseudomonadota; class Gammaproteobacteria; order Pseudomonadales; family Halomonadaceae; genus Halomonas; species Halomonas bachuensis. The sequence goes on from NZ_JAAQTO010000004.1 coordinate 146,485, forward strand.
CAAAGGCGTATCGGTCGCAGTGCTCAGCCACCAGGCGCGCTGGCTCTCCCTGAGGGCCTGTTCCAGCTCGTGGGTCAGTGCAGGTGTTTCAGTGGCGTCGGCCTCTACGGGCTGCCACGCCTGCCAGTGCGGCAGCGGTGTGGGTGTGGCGACCTGCCCTAGCGGCCCGATGAGTTGGGTGTAGGCGGTGTCGCTGCCGGCGGCGAGCAGGGCCGCCCAGGCGGTTGGGTCCTGCACATTGACCAGTGACTGGCCGCCGTGGGGGTCGTCAAGCACGAACAGGCGGCGCAGGTGATCGGCCAAGTCGTTCAGGGAGGTGGATTGGGCCGGCTGGAAGAGCCAACCAATACGCTGCTCGCGGCACAAGGCCTCGGCGGCCTGCCAGGCCTGGCTACCTATCCTGAGTTCAATCAGCCAAGGGCTCGCTTCCAATAATGGTGCCAGAGGCGTGCCGGCGAACAGGGTCAGGTAGTCATGCCAGCCGGGCTGGCCTACGAGCGCGGCGCAGCACTCTGGTGCACGGCGCTGGTCGAGTATCAGGTAGGCGGGACGATGGGCGGCGAAGCCGCTTGCCAGGGTGTCGACTCGCTGGCTGCGCTCGGCGATACGGTTCAGCCAGCCAGACATGGACAATCCTCGCGACTACAGGTGGTCTCGCTGAGCTTCCCGCACAGCGGCATCAGCGTGGCTTCGGAGAGCTGATAGTCCTTGAGCTTGGGCAGTGCGGTGGGCTCTATCGCCTCATGCACTTCCGGCACTGCCCTGCCCGGCAGCAGCGGCGCTTCCACCGCCTGGCCGGAACCGGAGCCGGGGCTGCCGCCGGCGTTGACCTTCACCGTGGGCCCGACCAGGGTCACGCCGCCGCCGTCGAGCTTGAGGAAGCTGCCGCCGGCATTCAGCGTCAGTTCGCTGCCGGCTTCGAGTACTACCTTGTGGCCGGCCTTGATGTGCAGTTCGCGGCCACTCTCGCTGAGCCAGGCCTGGCCGGCCTTGACGTGCAGCGTGCCCTGTACCGTGAGGTGCTGGTTGCCGTCGGTCTGCTCATGTCGGCTGCCGCGCACGGTGTGGTGCTCGTCGGCGTCGATCTCACCGATGCGGTCGTGATGCACGGTGAGGAAGCTGTCGTGGCCGATCTCTTCGGTGCGGTCGTTGTTGGTTAGAAGCTCCAGGTCCTTCTGGGCGTGCAGCCAGATCTGCTCTTCGCCGGCCTGGTCTTCGAAGCGAAGTTCGTTGAACCCTTCGCCCTGGTGACTCTGGGTACGGATGACGGTGCGGGTCTTGTGCGCCGGCAGTTCGTAGGGCGGCGTGTTGACGGCGTGGTAGGTGCGCCCGGTAATCAGCGGCTGATCGGGGTCGCCCTCCAGGTAGCTGACCACCACCTCATGGCCGATCCGCGGGATGGCGATGCTGCCGTAGCCGCCGCCGGCCCAGCCCTGGGACACACGCACCCAGGCGCTGGCGGTTTCATTGGGTTCGGCGTAGCGGTCCCAGGGGAACTGCACCTTGACCCGGCCGTGCTCGTCGCAGTAGATCTCCTCGCCTTCGGGGCCGACGACGAAGGCAATCTGCGGGCCGTCGACGCAGGGCTTGGCGTTGGGCTCGGGGCGCCAGGCGCGGTCGGCGGGGGTCAGCACTAGGGTGTTGTCGTACTTGGTCATTTGCCCAAGGCCTGCGGCGTCCCCTTGGGTGACACCGTCCTCCTCCAGCGCCTGGGGCTGGCTGCCGGTGTGGGTGACCTTGATGACCTGCCAGTCGCGGTTGAGCTCACTGAGATCGTGGTCGGTGAGGGTGAAGCGCGTGCCCGGGGCGAGTTCGGGCAGGTCGCTTTCGGCGCTACAGGTCAGGGCGTCGTTGCGCAGGTGCTCGAGGCGAATGCGGGTGAAGGCCGCGCCGGAGGCGTCGGCCTTGTAGCGGCCAGGGTAGTCGTAGTGCTCGTAGTCGTCTCTTTGCGCATGTTCTTCCAGGGCCTCCGCGGCGTGTTCGTGAAGCTGCGCATAGGCCGGGTTCTTGAACGAGTAGTCCTTGAGCGTGACCGAGGCCGGGGCGACCCGGGCGAGCTGCTGGAGCTTGCGTACGTGACGCTTGGGCGGCGTGCCGCCGGAACGGCCGTGGTAGGTGCGCTCGCCCAGGTGGGCCAGCGCCTGGGGGGCGTCGGCGAACACCAGGCGATGGGCGGCGCTGGGTGTCTCGCCGCCCGTCTCGAAGAATTCGTGAAAGTAGAACAGCCCCTCTTCGGCGGCCAGGCGCTGGATGAAGTCGAGGTCGCTCTCGCGGTACTGGGTCAGGTACTCCCGCTCGGCCGGTTCCCGAGTGGCGGCGAAGGCGACGTCGGTGAGGCTGCGCTCGTCGCACAGGGTGTTGAGCACGGTGAGCGGCGAGACCTGCTGGAAGATGCGCGAGTTGTGGCGCAGGCCGAGGCGCCACAGCGCCGGGCGAGCCACCAGCGAGTACATCGTGCGCCGGTGGCCGCGGTCGCCGCGACCGAACTCGCTGACGATGGCGTTGACCCGGCGCAGCACCTCGCCGTCCTGCCAGATCGTCAGGGTCACCGGGCGGTCGAGTATATCCGTGGCCGACAGGCTGCCGTCGCGGCTGGCGAAGCGCACCGTGAGGGTGAAGGGCGCCGAGAGCGCCTCCTCCAGGGTGAAGTCGATCATCGCCAGGTCGGCCGAGTCAGCTCCGGCGAGCTCGAGGGTGAATTGCAATCCGGTTGCGTCGGCCATGGGCATGTTCCTTCAAGTCACCTGCTGAATGCGCTGGAGAAATACGCAAGGTTACGCAAGCGAAGCGCAGGAACAAGACGAACAGGGCACAAAGCGTTTTTGGCTGACGCAAGATGTCGGTAATGTCTTACAAAAGTCGACCGTAACGACACATACTTCCTGCTGAGACAGGACACTCCAGCCTCTGTAAGAAGCCATGCCTATCGTGTTGGCGTTATCACTCCTCTATACTCGCCCCATGACTTACATTCCTTAACATGCTTTCGGCGCGCCTGATGACGCATCGCCCTCCCCCACATGGCTTCAAGCCCGAACGCCGCCGATTTCTGGCCGGCCTGGGGGGGCTTTTGCTGGCCGCCGGGTTGGGCATCACCCCAACGGCACTCGAGGCCCGCATCAGCCGCACCAGGCTGCGCGACAGCATGCAGCGCCTGTATGGCAGCTCGGGCCTCGCCATTCTCGAAGAGTGGTTCGCGCTACTCGACCGGCTGCAGGGAGCCAACCTCGACATTCAGTTGCGCGAGGTCAATGACTTCTTCAATCGTCGGGTGCGCTGGCTCGAGGACGTCCAGATCTGGGGCGCCGAGGATTACTGGGCCACCCCGCTGGAAACCATGGGCAAGCGCCAGGGCGACTGCGAGGACTACTCGATCGCCAAGTACGTGACGCTCAAGGAGATCGGCGTATCCGGATCGAAGCTGCGCATGATCTACGTTCGTGCCCGCATCGGCCGCAGCCAGATCAACCAGGCCCATATGGTGCTGGGTTACTACGAGACGCCAACGGCGGTGCCCCAGATACTCGACAACCTCGTGCCTTCGATTACTCCCGCCACCCAGCGTACCGACCTCGACCCGGTATTCAGCTTCAACAGCGAAGGCCTGTGGGCCAGCGGTTCCAGCCAGTCGCGAGCCGACCCGGTGGCACGCCTGTCGCGCTGGCGCAGTGTGATCGAACGCATGCAGCAGCAAGGATTCATCTGATGACAAAGCCACACAACAAGAAACGATCGACGCAACGGAACGAATCAGGGCGTTCATTCCCCGGGGGAACGAAGACATGTCATTGATCAAGCAGCTCTGGCTGACCATAACGACACTGCTGCTGCTGGCTTTCGTTGGCAGCCTGCTCATCGGCGTGACCAGCAGCCGTCATTACATCGAGCAGGAAATAGAGATCAAGAACAACGACAATGCCAATGCCCTGGCCTTGTCGATGAGCCAGATGGAGAAGGACCCCGTCATCCTGGAGCTGCTGCTGGCCGCCCAGTTCGACACCGGGCATTACCAGCGCATCGAACTGCGCGACGCCGAGGGAGAGATCATCGAGCAGCGCACCGCCAGCGAATATGTCGATGACGTACCTGCCTGGTTCGTCGAGCTGGTACGTTTCGACGTGCCAGCGGGCCATGCCGTGGTACAGGATGGCTGGCAGCAGTACGGCACCCTGGAACTGGAAAGCCAGCACAGCTTTGCCTATCGCTCGTTATGGCGCAGCAGCCTGGAGTTGGCCGGCTGGTTCGCCCTTGCCGGTGTCGTCAGCCTGCTGCTGGCAAGCTGGATCGTGAATACCATTCGTCGCCCGCTGCGCAACGTGGTCAGCCAGGCCCAGGCCATCGGCCAGCGCCGCTTCATGATGGCAAGCGAGCCGCGCACGCGGGAGCTGCGTGAGGTGGTGCAGGCCATGAACCAGCTTTCGTATGCTGTGCGCCAGATGCTCGGCGAAGAGAGCGACAAGCTCGACCAGTTGCGGCGGCGCATGCAGCACGATCCGGTAACGGACACACTTACCCGCGCGCCTTTCCTGGATCAGTTGCAGGCGCATTTGAAAAGCGAGAAGGACGATGCCAGCGGCACCCTGGCCATGGTGCGTGTCGCGCGTCTGGCCGAACTCAACCAGCAGCTAGGACATGCGGCAACCGATACGCTACTGGTTCGGGTCGCTCGGCGCCTGGATCAGTTGGCCAACCTATACGGCTACGGCACGGTGGGACGCCTCAACGGCAGCGATTTCGCCCTGACCCTACCACGTCATCACGATCTTGAAGCACTCGGCAGCGACCTGGCGGAGCGCCTGCACAGCCTGGGCGAAGAGTTCGGAGCTACCGTGTCGCTGCCCTCCGCCCTGTGCCAATACCATCAGGGCGAGAGCCGCACCCAACTGTTGGCCAGCCTCGACGGTGCGCTGGCCGCCGCCGAAGCCCGCGGCGGAAACAGCCAGGAGCTCGTCGACCAGCCTGCCAGCAGCGTACTCTTCACGAATCGTGACGAGTGGCGCGAAGCGCTGACGGAAGCCCTCGAACAAGGTGTATTCCTGGCTCACTATCCCGTGCTCGACGCGCAGGGCCAGTTGATTCACCACGAGGTGCCCTCGCGCCTGCGCCTGAAGGGGGAATGGCGCCCAGCGGGCGTGTTCCTGCCCTGGATATCGCGCCTGGCCATGGCACCCTCGCTCGACCTGGCCGCGATTGCGGCTGCACTTTCGGATGTGGAGACTAGCGGCAAAGCGGTGGCGATCAACCTTTCTCCCGATTCGCTCAATGATGGCCACTTCGTCGGCGAGCTGCTCTCTCGCGTACGGGCACGCCAGAGCATTGCCGACAAGCTGTGGTTCGAGTTGCCGCAGTCCGTTGCCTTGCAGCAGCCGCAGGCGCTGAGGACGCTCTGCCATGCCCTGCTCGGGCTTGGCTGCCGGGTCGGCCTGGAGCACGTCGGCACTCAGTTCGGCAAGATCGAAGGGTTGCAGGACCTGGGCCTGAGCTTCTTGAAGATTGAAGGTGCGCTGAGCCTGGAGATCGAGAGCCGCGGCGATCAGCAGAGCCTGCTGCGCGGCATGGCCACGCTGGCCCACTCTCTTGGCATCATGGCCATTGCGGAAGGCGTCGAGAGCCAGGGAGCCGCAAAGACTCTCTTCGAACTGGGGCTGGACGGGGTCACTGGGCCGGGAGTGCGGCATCGCGAAGATAGCGGCGCGAGCGATGCATGACAAGCAGCAAGCATGAGAAAAAGAGGCCGGCAATTGCCGGCCTCTTTTATCTCAGGAAGAAGTATCAGATGGTATCGTCGTCACTATCGGACATCAGGCCCACGCTGTTCCTGCGCTTGCGCAACGACTGACGCTCCATCAGCTTCTGCTGGGCCGGCTCAGGCAGATCGGTGAAGCTGAGCACGCCCTTGTCCATCAGCACGTTGATCACGTCCTCGAGTACCCGTACGAAGGCCAGGTCGGACTTCGAAAGCGCCAGATTTTCAGCGTCCCCTTCTTCCGAGACGAAGCTCTGTAACTCGGGTGAAGATGGCGGCACGAATTCACGGCACTCAGCCGTCGCCTCACGGCTGACCTGCACGACCTGCCCCGATTCGTTGCGCTTGATGTACATGGTTTTGCCCTTGAATGGTCTTTACGTAGAGTAACAAATGCCCTGCCCGCTGTCTCCCGGTAGGGCACCGGCGCTGACTCAACACCACGTTACTGGTCGATGTGTAGCTGGCCGTTCTCCAGCATTTCCTGAAGAAAGTCCGCCGAGCTGACTTCTCCCATGCTGTAGTTTTCCAGCACGATCACCTGAGTGGCGTTGCTACCGTCCAAGTTGATGCCGCCTTCGTGGTTGACGTAGAGCACGGTATCCGAGCCCTGCTGAGCCGCGACGATGAAGTTGTCGATGGTCTCGACCCCTTCATTTTGCAGCAGGTCCGCCAGATCCAGCACGTCCTCGCCGAAGCCGAAGTCCTTGATGGTATCGATGGCCGGTGCAGCATTGTCGCCCTGGTCGCCCAGGTTCCACTGGAAGACATCGTCGCCGTCGTCACCGATAAGGGAGTCGTGGCCTGCCCCGCCGATGAGAGTATCGTCCCCCTCTGTCCCGTGCACCACGTCATCGCTGTCGGTGCCAGTGATCTCATATGTGCCGTCTTCGGTGGTCGTGACGGATACCGTGAACGCTGCAGTGGCCATATCCCCATCTGCATCCGAGCCGCTCAGCTCGAAGTCGAGCTGGTAATCGTCCGGGTAGATCTGGGTCACGTAGCTGGTCGAGACGCCATCGATCTTGAAGCTGTTGCTGCCCGCCGGAGCCAGCTCCATGTAGTCGACGTTGAACGTTGGATCGATATTGAAGACGAACTCACCATCGCCGGACGCCAACGTGGCGTAGTAGATGGTCGTGGCGCCGTTCACGTCGTATACGGTGAGCTTCGCCCTGTCACCAGCGCTGGAGCCTGCCGTGCCGGAAACACTGAACGTGAAAGTGGTAACGCCTATCGCCCCTTGGCCCTCGACCGGCCGTACGTCGAACCTGAGAACTTCGTTCTGCTGCCCCTGGACTACGTTGGACTTTACGCCCAGGTCGGTCGCGGATATGTTCACGTCTTCAAGTTTGCCATTCCTGTAGGCCTTGACTGCCATGGCGAACTTGCCATCGAAGACATCCGAGGTGAACAGGTAAGCCGTCTTGCCATCTTCCTTGAAAAAGTTGTTCGAATCGAAAGCGCTCAACAAGCTCTCTATTTCCGTCTCGACAACAGGAGCGGGAGAGACCAGTTCGAAACTGTAAGTCCCGTTCGCATAGAGCGTGAGATTGAAGAACTCGAAGGTGCCCGACTGTGCGGTATAGGTGATCGAAGTGTCCGAAGATCCGGTAACGGTCAACTCGTAGCCTGCCGGCATACCTGTCCAGATCAGCGAACCTCCACCAAAGCTGTCGAGGAAGCCTTGAGCATCCGCACCCACGTCGAACTCGTAAATTCCATCGTACGTTCCGGCCACGTTCCCGATGGCCAGGTTGAGGCTGGTCAGGCTGGGTGTGTCATCGATGATGTCGACCGTCAGCGTCGCCTCCGCCGTGCTGCCGCCCACCCCGGTCACGCTGAGCGACACGCTGTCCGTCAGGCTGTGATCGGTGCCGCTGTCTGCTGCACCATGGGTTTGTGCTTCAGTCAGCACGTAGAGGTAGCTGATAGTACCTGCTGTGGCCGTGCCGCTGTAGCCGGTCAGGTATAGCGTGCCCATACTGGTAGAGATCGCTACCGAAGGCGTGCCGGCGCTGTAGCCCTGCAACTGGGCCAGGGTCAAGCTTTGACCGCCCACCGTGACGCTGGCGATGCCGTCAGTGGCCGAAACCTGGAAGCTACCGCTGGCACTCTCGCGGGTGTCGGCTTCGGAGGTCAAGCCGGCTTCGTGCACGATGCTGTCAGCCCCTTGGGCGCTGACGATCACCTCGGCGCTATCGTTCGCGCCCTGGATGGCTAGGCTCAGCGTGGCGCTGGCGGTATCGCCGTCGGCATCGGTCACGGTGTAGTCGAAGTGGAAGTCCAGCACGGCGTCGGCGTTCAGCGCCTGTACGGCGGTCAGGCTATTGTCGAGGGTAAAGCTCCAACTGCCGTCGGTCTTTAGCACCAGGCTACCGTACTGTCCGATGTCGGCCAGCTGTGCGGCGCTGACGTCCCAGGTCAATGAGCCGAATCCGTCTGCACCCAGGGTATCGTTGAAGAGAACGCTGCCGCTGAGTACGGTTACGGCACTGTCTTCGGTCACGGTGCCGCCGTTATCGTTCACCGCCTGCGGCATGTCGTCGACGATGTCGATGTTCAGGCTGTCACTGGCGGTGCTGCCATCGCTATCGGTAACCACCAGGCTGAAGCTGTCGCTGGTTGTATCGCCGTCGGTGGCGCCGTCCAGGGTGTAGGTCCAGCTGTAGCTGCCGTCGACGAGCGTGACGACCAGGGTGCCATGCTCCCCCTGCACCGTGCCGCCAGCAGTAACGTTCACGCCATTGATTACCAGGCTCGCCAGGCCGTCGTTGCCTGTATTGGCGACGAAGGTGCCCTGGGTGGCGTGGGAGCCGTCGCCCGCCGCACTGCCACTCGGCAGGCCGGCTTCGTCGACGCTGGCACTATCGGCGTTGATGGCAATGGTAGGCTCGGAGTCGGGCGCGACGGTCACGGTCAAAGTGGCACTGGCGGTGTCACCGTCGGCATCGGTGATGGTGTAGTCGATCACCGTGTCACCTTTGAAGCCAGGCGCCGGAGTGAATGTGACCTGGCCGTTGGCCGCGAAGCTCAGCGTGCCCTGGCTCGGGTTGCGCAGGCTGGCCGCGGTCAGCGTGGCGCCATCGGCACCGGCAGTGTCGTTACCCATTACGTTGACGGTGATGGGAGTGTCTTCGCCGGTGTTGGCGGAGTCTTCAAGGGCCTGGGGCACATCATCGACGATGGTCAGCTGGAGCGTGCCCGTCGCACTGCCGCTACTGCTGGTTACGGTGTAGAGCAGGCTGGCAAGCGCTTCGTCCATCCCCTCGCCATGCAGCAAGCTGTTGACCTGAGTAACGGTAAAAACGCCGGCGGCGGGATTGATTTCAATGCTGAAGACCGTGACAGCGCGAGCTTCGGAAACCGCCTGCAGCGTATTGGTGTCGGCGTTCCAACTGAACGTGAGCGTCTCGCCGCCCACCTGGTGTACGACACCGTCCATGGCAGCGAAGGTCACACTACCACCACTTCCAGAACCGAAGGTAAACGGAAGCACGCCGCTGGCCACCGAGCCAGGCTCGTTCATTGTCTCCATATCGAGCAGCGTGGCCTCGAAGCGTTCCGCAGTCGGTGCAATGCCCCCAGGTTCTTGCGGTTCTTGCGGTTCTTGCGGTTCTTCCACTTCCGCCAACGGGAAAGCCCCACCCTGTTCTTCCGGCGGACCGCCCAGGTCATTCAAGCCGAAGTTGAACGCCAAGGGGTCAACGTTCTCGGCAATGCGTACCAGGCGCACGAAGCTGTGTCCGCCATCGGCCGCACCACCCGGGCCCGCCCCTGCCGCTGTAGCGTCGAGCACGTCGAGCAGATCGATCGATTCGTCATCCAGCGCCGCCAGCAGCGCTTCGACATCTTCATCGAGAACAGCGAAATCGCTCGTTTCGACCGGCTGGTCGACACCAAGCTCTTGTGTCATGACTACCTGCTCGCCACCTTCGATCAGGGTGGGGGCGAGGTTGTCGCCAAAGTCGAGCTGCACATCCCCTCCATTGGATGTGATGACGGTTTCTCCTTCCTGCAGCGCGTCTCCGACGCGCAGTTCACGCAGGTTGCCAGAGGCATCACGGGCCCAGGCCTGACCGGAGATAGACAGAACGGTTGCAATAGACATGAGGGGTACCCCGCAAAGTGAAAGAACTTTTTACGAGGCTCGCCACGGCCAAACGGTCCGTGCCTGGAGAGGCGTGCTTACAATGAAGTATGGGCCAAGGCTTACAGCGCGACATTGGACCGTAGTACAGGGTGGTGAAAAAAGTTGAGGTCGGTCAATGAATAAACGTGAGTGGTTATCAATAAAAAAACGCCCGGCCTAGGCCGGGCGTCAGTTTTCCTAAAGGAAATCAATCGATGTTCAGGTTCGCCTTCAACGCATCGAGGTCGCCGTTGAAGTTCTCCAGCACGATGACCTGGTCGGCCAGCGACTTCTCGAAGCTATCCGCGTTGCTACCGAAGTTACCCTCGGTGCTGACGTAGAGCGTAGTGCTACCGCCCTCTTCGGCTTCGAAGCGCAGGTGCTCGGGACCACTGCCATCGCTGAGCAAATCGCTCAAGTCGAGACTATCACCCTCCGCAAGCGAGAAATCCTTGACCGTATCAGTAGCGGCTTCGCCCTCTTCACCCTGGTCTCCAAGGTTCCAGACGAAGGTGTCTGCGCCGAGGCCGCCGAGAAGGGTGTCGTCACCAGCCCCGCCGATGAGAAGGTCGTCACCGTCACCACCCATCAAGGTATCGTCGAACGCACCGCCGAGGATAGCCAGCGAATCTCCGCCCTGGACAGTCACCGTGGCATCCACTTCCACCGGGCCTTGGTAACCAACCGGTACTTCCAGCGTCAGGCCGGAGATAGTCAGCTTGCCGTTCTCCAGCACGACGCTATATCCACTCTCGCCCTCCAGAGGCAGCGTCCAGGTACCATCGCCATTGTCATCGCCGACAGAGAGCGTAGCGCCTACCGGCACGCCAGACAGCATCACCGAGACAACCTTATCGGACACGTTATCCTCAGCCAGTGTGATATCGACCTCAATGGCGTAGAGTTCCGCTGTCGTGTAGCTGACCTGGTGTACGACGTAGTCGTTGCCGACGCCGTGGCCCGTCTCGCCCGAGGTAGGTGTCGCGAAATCGATACCGACGATCTTCTTACCTTCCGGCGCTGAAACCTTGATCTCTGCACCTATACCGTCATGCCCTCCCTCGGCTGTATTTCCATTCACAATTGTTGAAGAGGAAGTCCCATCGTCATAGCGAACGGTGTACTTGGCATACTCATCGTTTCTCAGCCAAGCAAGCTGGAAGGTAGTCTCCGAGACTTCTTGATCAAACCTTACTTCCAAGCGCTGACCATTGGCGATTTCTGATTCCGCCGCACCGGAATTAGACGGCCCGTCCCGATCAACGCCAAAGCCCATGCTGGCCTTGCTGACATCCGCCTCCTTCCAGTTTCTGCTTCCTTGTAGGTAATAGGCGGCCAACGTAAAGCCTTTCGGCTCACTTTGTGCATTACCGTTGTCTACACGGAGCACCAAGTCAGCGGGACCATCCAAGGTGACCTGCACCTCCGGCTGGCCGATCCTGTCGATATCGACAGGATTCTCCACACCTTCCAAATTGATGGTCAGCTTCGATGCCACCACGTCACCATCGGCATCGGTGAGGTAGTAAGTGAACTCCTCCTGGAAGGAGTCGCCCGCCTTCATGCCGTCACGTGCGCTACGGCTGACCACGTAGGTATAGCTGCCGTCCGCATTCACCGTCAGCGTACCGAACTGGCCTTCCACCGTGCCGCTGGCAAGCGTACCGCCTTCACCGTTGGCCCACAGCAGGCTGTCTTCCTCGGCGGGGCCATCGGCACCCCAGTCGGTGTCGACCCTACCTTCCACGCTGGGCAGGTCATCGGTCGAAGCGATCTCGGCAAACAGCTCGAACGATGTCGCCTGCGTCTCGGTGGTATATACCGTATCGACGAGGTTGCCATCGGCATCCAGGAAGCCACGGATCTTGAGTACATACTCGCGATCACCAACCGTGATCACTTGCTCCTGCTCCGGATTGACGATCTTGATAATATCGTCATTGTCCGGGTGAGTAGCCGGCGTCTTGTTATTGGGCGTCTCCTCATGCTTGAGCTTGATAGTGGTGGTGACCTCGGTCAGCACACCGTCGATCATCACCTTGAACGTCACTTCGAGTTCGGCCGTATCCAGCGTCTTCTGGCCACTGCTGATCACGAAGTTGTTGTGGGTGAAATTGCCCAGCGAGAACAGCGAATCGGTAGCAACACCGGTCGAGCCCGTCAGGCCATCGGCGTAGGCGAAGTTGTAGCCGGAGCCACTGCTACCGCCCCACTGCATCGTGACACCACTGGCATTGCTGCTGGTCGTGATGTTTCCTGAACCGGAGGTTCCCTTCACGTTGCCCCAGCCAGCATTCAGCGCGCCCACTTCGAGCTCACTGACGGGCACCTGGATCGCCTGGACGTTGGCAAAGCTCTCCGGCACGTCGTCGACGATCACTACGTCGATGGTGCCATAGGCAATGTTGCCTAGCCCATCCACCAACTCGACCTGGATGCCTTCCTTCGTCTGCTCGTTGCGCCCTTCGCCGGTTTCGTGCTCGACGGCACCGCCCAGCTCGAAGCTATAGCTCACTTCACCCGTTCCGGCATCGTAGCCGGTCAGGGTCAGGGTGTTGCCTTCCGGCGTCCCGATCACAATGTCATTGCCGGCCGCCAGCGACTCGAGGTCGCCTGCGTTGAGCTTGACCTTGTCGCCCTGCTGCTCACCGGCACCTGACTGAAGAGTACCTGCTACCAACAGTGCCTCGATGCCTTCGGGAGCGGACAGTTCGAAGCTGCCATCGTCCGCCGGTACCCCTTCACCTTCGGCAGTGCCGCCCTGGAGGTATTGCTCGTTGACCGTGACATCGCTGTCGGTCAGACCCAGGATCGTGGGCAGCTCGGGGAGATCCACGGCACCGCCGGGCTCGAAGCCGATATTGAACGAAGCGTCGGTGGTATCGCCGTCACCATCGACTGCAACGACTTCCACCGGTAGCGTGAAGCCAAGCTCAGCATCCAGGAATACCCCTTGGAAGTTGTTGACGTTGTACTGGTCACCGCCAGAACTTCCATAGAAGCGAATTTCATCGAAGCCTCCCGGGAAGGAAGCTGTCGTCCCGTTACCGGTACCTATTGATTCACCATTGCTGAAGACCTCCCAGCTCAACGCTCCTGTCTTGCCCATTTCGAAGGACAACGACGTCAGCGTCTGGCTGAACTGGGCGATCAGTGTCTGCCCGGCGCCAATCAGGTTATTTGCTACGCCGATACCGTTGGTCGACCAGTTCACGGCCCCACCAACACCAGTGAATTGGGCAGACAGGTTCGGATTGCTGATGACCAGCTCCCCATCGATACCACCGCCCTGGTTGGCAACGGTCTCCGTAGTGAACGACACTGCCACCGGATCGAGCGGCTGCAGCACGTTGACTACGTACTGATTGCTACCGACACTCAGGTCGATGGTCAGGACCGGATTGCTGGAATCCTCACCTTCCTTGTAGGCGATGAGCTGCTGATTCTCGGCGTCGAAGACGTAAACCAGCTTCTGGCCACCCGAGGTGAGGTGAGTGGTTTTCTCCACCCCATCCTCTTCGTAGCGAACCTGGAGATAACCCTGCTCGTCCGCCAACAGTTTAGCTTGGGAGATATGGGCGCCATCGGCATCCGCACCGATGGTGAGTTCCAGGCTGCCACTCGCTGTGCTGTCACTGTCCAGGCCGAGTGAGGCATCGTCAGGTGTGCCAAACTCTGGCGCATCGTCCAGGATCTGAACCAGCAGGTTGTTGGAGGCGGTGTCGCCGTCGGTATCGACGAGCACGATCTGGAAGGACTGGGTCAGCGACTCATCATCGGCCGGCTGCTCATGGTCCTTGTTGGCGTTGAGCGTGTACTCGTAATTGATGGTGTAGGTGCCGTTGCCATTGGCGGTATAGCCAGTGATCGCCAGGGTGTTACCACCCTCGGTCACGATGGTCGGCAGCGTCTGGTCGACTCCATCCTTGACGATGAACTGACCGCCGACGCTCAGGTTGAGTACGCCATCCGGAGCGCTGACGGTGAAGCTGCCGTTCTGTACCAGCGGGCCATCACCCTCCTGTGTCCCACCTGGCAGATAGGCTTCGTTGAAGATCAGGTGCGCATCCTGGCCGGCGGGCTTGCCATTGTCGATATCGACCGGAGAATCGCTGATGTCGATTGTCAACGTTGCGGTATCGCTATCGCCGTCGCCGTCAGTCAGGGTGTAGGTGAAGCTGTCGCTCACCCCGCCCGGCGTGCCGGCGTTGCGTACGTAGCTGTAGCTGCCATCGGCCGCTACTGTCAGCACACCGTGATCGCCGACGATCTCGACCGTACCCTCGGCAGGCACAGAAACCTCATTGACCTCGGTGACCCGAGCGCCGTCGGCTCCCTGCTTGTCGTTGGTCAGCAAGTTGCCGTCTTCGACCAGCGCGAACTCGCCTGCCGCCACGCTGTTACTGTCGTCTTCGGCAATCGGAGCATCGTCGAGAATCTGCACCGACAGCTCACCGTTGGCCACACTACCGTCCAGGTCTTCCACGTGGATGGCAAAGCTCTGCTCGAGATCATCCTCGCCTTCGCCGTGGGTCTTGGCGTTGTTGAGGATATAGCTGTAGCTGACTTCCCCCGTTTCCGGGTTGTAGCCGGTTATCTGCAGGACGTTACCGCCCGGCGTTGTGATGGTCGGCAATTCCGCAACCACCTGGCCATTCTGGACGATGGCTTGGCCACCCACGGTCAGCGTCTTCACGCCATCCGGGGCATTGATGGTGAAGCTGCCGGTTTGGGTGAGTTCGCCCTGGCCAGCAGCGGTACCACCTTCCAGCCAGGCTTCATTGACCACGATGTGGTGGCCCTCGGCGCCTGTCGGGTTGTCGATGGTGACCGGCGCATCGCCAATGGCAATGGTCAGGACGGCGGTGTCGCTGTCACCATCGCCGTCAGTCAGGGTGTAGGTGAAGCTGTCGCTCACCCCACCCGGCGTACCGGCATTGCGTACGTAGGTGTAGGTACCGTCGGCGGCAATGGTCAATACCCCGTATTGGCCCGGGATTGCGATCGTACCTTCGGCGGGTACGTTGATGCCATTGACTGCGGTGACCTTGCCACCGTCGGCGCCCAACTGGTCGTTGGCAAGAACATTGCCTTGCTCGAGCTCGAACTCACCGGCACCCAGGCCGGCTTCGTTATCAACGGCGGTCGGGCCGTCATCGAGGAAGTAGATGACCTTGCCGATGTCGATCGAGGCCTTGGCCACATCGCCGTCGCTGTCGGTCACGGTCTTGGTCAGGAAGACGACATTGGCCAGGATATTGGCGGCATCGCTCGCACCGACCTGACCCGCCCCTTGGTGGGCAATGGCCCTGAGTTGGTCGAGCGTGACCACACCGTTGCCATCGACGGCCAGGGTGAAGACAGGGACTTCCTCACCATAGATCGTCACGTAGCCGATGATTTGCCCGTCGACTTCCTTGACAAGAACGGCCTCACCGGTCTGTATATCGACCAGGCCGGAGTCGGCGCCATCTGCCACGACGCTCAGGCTGTAATCACGAGTTTCCAAGCCATCGGCACCGTACTCGGCGCTGAAGTAGCCGGAGAAATCGAATTCAGCGTCGATATCGAGATTGGACTCGTCCACGGTCAGGTTGGCAGGCGTCCACTCGACCTTGATGTTGACGTCGTTGTAGTCCTTGTCGCCGCCCCCATAGACGTCTTCCCAGTTGATATCGCCTTCTTCGGCATTGTTCTCTACATGGGAAGCGCCGCCCGGATTCAACGTCGGATCATTGAACAGTACGGGGGCATTGGCGTTCTGCCCGTTCAACTGATCGCCATTCTCGGTGACCGCTACCCAGACGCCGTTGACTTGGACGAAATTGACGTCGGTTTCATTCTCCAGCCCCGGGTTCAGGTTCGCCCCATTGGGAATGATAAAGTAGCCGACCTCGCCAGGCGCGTAACCTTCGAGAACATAGCTGGCGCCCTTGTCATGCTTGACATTGCCCCAGATGACCATTCCGACCGTCGGGTTGCCGTTCTCGTCCTTGATGTAGTAGCCAAAGCTGTTGTTGTAGCCGGCAAGGCTATTCAAGTTGGTAATGACGACTTCATGACCGGAAGGATCGGTGCCTTCCACGACTGGGATGTCGTCGACGATGGTGATGCTGCCGCTCAGGTCAGCGCTCAGGCTGTCGCTGACCACGTCACCGTCGGCATCAGTCACGGTGACCGTGGCGGTGACGCCCACCAGGCCGGCCGGCAGGCCGACGCTGTCGACGCCCTGCTCGGCATGATCCACCGGGCCGGACTGGGTCACGGTGACCGCGCCGGTGGCGGCGTCGAGCTCGATGCGCAGGACTTCGTTGCCGTCGGCGGTGCCGATGACGACGCCGTCCACCAGTTCGAAGACGATCGGCTCGCCACCGCTGGTGAGGCCGTGCTGGACGTCGCCCAGGGTCAGGGCGTAGCCGTCGATGACGGTGCTGCCGGCACCATCGGCGCCGTACTGGGCGTTGACGGCGGCGCTGAAGGCCGCGGCCACGCTGCCGGTGGCAATGGAAGTGCCGTCGAGGGTCTCGCTGTCCTGGGTCTCGAGGGCCACGTCGCTCAGGTCGACGCTGCCCAGCTCGACGCTCGGCATGTCGTCGACGACGGTGATGCTGCCGCTCAGGTCGGCGCTCAGGCTGTCGCTGACCACGTCACCGTCGGCATCAGTCACGGTGACCGTGGCGGTGACGCCCACCAGGCCGGCCGGCAGGCCGACGCTGTCGACGCCCTGCTCGGCATGATCCACCGGGCCGGACTGGGTCACGGTGACCGCGCCGGTGGCGGCGTCAAGCTCGATGCGCAGGACTTCGTTGCCGTCGGCGGTGCCGATGACGACGCCATCCACCAGTTCAAAGACGATCGGCTCGCCGCCGCTGGTGAGGCTGTGCTGGACGTCGCCCAGGGTCAGGGCGTAGCCATCGATGAAGGTGCTGCCGGCACCATCGGCGCCGTACTGGGCGTTGACGGCGGCGTCGAAGGCCGCGGCCACGCTGCCAGTGGCAATGGACGTGCCGCCGAGGGTCTCGCTGTCCTGGGTCTCGAGGGCCACGTCGCTCAGGTCGACGCTGCCCAGCTCGAGGCTCGGAGCATCATCCAGGATCGTAATATTCAGCGTGCCAGTAGCCGTGCCGCTGGTGCTGGTCACGGTGTAGACCAGGCTGGCCAGTGCCTCGTCCATGCCCTCTTCATGCAGCAGGCTGTTCAACTGCGTGAGAGTGAACGCCCCGGTGCCGGGATTGACCTCGATAGTGAAGATATTGAGTTCACGCGCAGTGGAGAAGGCAGTCAGCGTATTGTTGGAGGCATTCCAGCTAAAGGTGATGCTCTCCTGGCCGATCTGGGCCTGCACGCCGTCCATGTCAGCGAAGGTCACGCTGCCATTGACGCCCGTACCAAAGGAGAACGGCAGTACGCCGGTGACGACAGAACCCGCCGCTTCAGGGATCTCTGCGTCGAACAGGGAAGCAGCGAGAACGCCGGCAGACGGCTCGACGATCTCGAAGAAGGCGCCTTCGACTTCCGGCAGATCGCTCTCCTGCCCCAGGCCATATTCAAACGCCAGCGGATTAACGTCCTCTGCGATTCGGGCAAGGCGAACGAAGGTATGACCGCCGTCGGCACCACCACCGAGGCCGGCACCGGCAGCGGTAGCATCGAGTACGTCGAGCAGGTCGACGCTGTCGTCGTCCAGCGCTGTCAGCAGGGCTTCGAGATCTTCGTCCAACGCCGCGAATTCGGAGACATCGGCCGCTTCATCAGCGTCGAGTTCCGGTGTCATGACCACTTGCTCACCGCCTTCGACCAAGGCCGGATCGAGTCCGTCGGCGAAGTCGAGCTGAGCGCTGCCGTTATCGGAGGTGATCAGCACCTCGCCTTCCTGAAGGGTATCGCCTACGCGCAATTCGCGCAGGTTGCCTTCGGCGTCGCGCGCCCAGGCTTGGCCGGTAATCGAGATAACGGTGGCAATGGCCATGACATGGCTCCCTGTGTCGTCTGTGTTTTTTTCAGTTATGCGTTCCAAGGGGTACAGCCGGAACTATTACTCATGACGACACACATTAGGTTACATCTAGAAACATGAATATTGGACCGATGGACAAGCCGGGAAAAGAATCGAGTACATACGAATAACGGCTTAGCGGAGTTCGCTAAGCCGTTATTTTTTCAAAGGAAGGACAATAGTGGCTAAGCGACCTTCTCGCCCTGCTTCGCTAGCCTGAGTACCAGTTGCATGCGGTCACGTACACCGAGCTTGCGAAATACCGCCCCGAGATGTGCCTTGACCGTGCGCTCGGTGATGTCGAGTTGGCGAGCGGCCTCCTTGTTGGTGCGACCTTCCGCTACCGCCAGTGCTACCGCACGCTCACGCTCCGTCAGGGCGGACAGACTCTCCTGCGGCAGGCTTTCATGACCTCCCAGGCTGGTGAATGCAACACCAACCACCTTGCTGAGCAGCTCGGCCGGCACCCATACCCCCTGATTGCTGGTAACCAAGGCCACCTGCCCCAACAGTTCGGAGGGCGAAAGTGCATGAACATAGCCACGTGCACCGGCCTGTAGCGCCTTGAGCGCTTCCGCTTCGTTCGGGGCCAAGGACATGACGACGACGATGGCTTCTTGCGCAGCCAGCATCCCTGACAACGCCGGCCAATCCGGATGATCCGTCATCAACCAGATACGATCGCCACTATCCACCATGACGCGCGCCTGATCCGGATTGATTCGCCGAACATCGGGAAAGGCACTGTGCAGCCGCGGAATCTCTGCACGCCTCTGACTAACGAACAGGACTGCCATCATCGTTCCCCCATGGAGTTGCTCCATGCCCGCAGCACGGGTTTGAGCAGATACTGCATCACGGTGCGCTTGCCGGTCATGATGTCGACCTGGGCCGTCATGCCGGGAATGACCTGAATATCGCTACCCAGGTTCTCCCCTTCGACCGTTCTCACACGCACCAGATAGAAGGTGTTGTCGTCGTCGTCGGTAATGGTGTCGGCACTGATGTGGTCCAGCTCGGCTTCGAGACCACCGTAGATGGCGAAGTCGTATGCGGTCAGCTTGATAGTCGCCGACTGGCCCGGGCGCAGGAAGGCGATATCCTGCGGGGCGATCCGTGCCTCGACCAGCAGTTGATCGTCGCTGGGAATGATGTCCACCACCTCCTGCCCAGGCTGCACCACACCGCCGAGGGTATTTATGCCCAGGCGCTGCACGACGCCGTCCACCGGCGAACGCACCTCGGCAAGGCGCACCCGGTCCTGCAATCCGGCACTGGATTCATCGAGCGCACTCAGGTCGCCCAGGGTCTGGGCAAGGTCGTTGCGCCATTCGCTGCGCCGTTCGGCACTGACTTCGCGTAGTTGTGTGTGGGCTTCCTGCACGGCGGCTTCCAGACGAGCTACCGCTGCGGCGGCCTGGTTGCGCTCACCGCTGGCTCGCGAGACTTCACGTTCGAGACGCAGGATATCCACTTCCGATACCGCGCCCGATTGCAGTAGTGGCCGTGTCAGGTTCAGCTCCTGGCTGGCCATGTTGGCTTCGCGCTGCGCCGTGTCGCGCCTCGCCTCGGCTTCGTTGAGCTCTTCCTCACGCTGGCGAATCCGGTCGCGCAGAATGCTTTCCTGTTCTTGCAGTTCTTCACGCCGACTCTCGTAGACCTCGCGCTCCTGGGCGACGATATCCGGCGCTTCGCTGCGCAGGTCGTCGTCGGGATTGAAGGGTGTATCGGTCACCAGAGCACGCAGCCGCTCGGCACGGGCACGAAGTGACAGGGCCTGGGCACGATTTTCGCGGAAGTTGGCAACGAAGCGAGTGGGGTCGATGCGCATCAACACCTGCCCCACTTCGACCATCTCCCCTTCACGCACCATGATCTGTTGCACCACACCGCCATCGAAGGATTGCACTTTCTGCAGCTGGCTGGAGGGAATCACTCGCCCGGTGCCACGCGTCACCTCGTCGATCGAGGCAAAATAGGCCCATGCGATCAGTGCGCCGAAGGCAAGCAGCACGGTATAGAGGAAGAGCCTTGCCCGAATCGGGTCCTGCTGCATGCGCGCCCAGTCGGCGTCGCTGGCCCAGTCGCGATTGAGATGGGCGGAAGTCACCCGTTTGGAGAACAGCCGGTCCATGAAGGGACGAAATGGCCGGCCGCCCACGTCGGTGAAACGTCCGATCGCCTCGAAGCCTTGCTGCTCGGCAATCTTGCCCTTCGCTTTGGGAGACATGGCGGTCATTAGCTGGCCCTCCCGATCTGGCCCTTGCGCAAGGCTTCCACGACCTTGTCGCGCGGGCCGTCGGCAACGACCTTGCCGGCGTCGATGACGATGATGCGATCGACCAGCGAAAGCAGCGAGGTGCGATGGGTCACCACCACCAGCGTCTTGCCTTCGCCGTATTCCTCGAGATTGGCCTTGAAAGCTTCTTCGCTGGCGTGATCCATGGAGCTGGTCGGCTCGTCGAGCAGCAGAATCTTCGGGTCGTGAACCAGAGCCCGAGCGATAGCCACGGCCTGGCGTTGACCGCCGGAGAGCATCTGGCCGCGCTCGCCCACCTGGAGTTCGACGCCTTGCGGGTGGCCATTGACCAGGCTTTCCAGGCCGCTGAGCTTGATCGCCCGCAGCAGCGCCTCGTCGTCTACGCCATCACTACCGCCACCGGCCACAATATTGTCGCGCAGTGAACCGAAGAACAGGCTGACGTCCTGTGGCACGTAGCCGATATGACGTCGCAGTTCCACGGGATCGAACTGGCGCAGGTCGACGCCATCGAGCATTACCGAGCCCGCCGTAGGGGCATATAACCCCAGCAGCAGTTTGTTGAGCGAGGTCTTGCCGCAACCAACGCGCCCCAGCAGGGCCACCTTCTCACCGGGCTCGATCTTGAGCGAGATGTCGCGCAAGGCGTCGCGCTCCTCGTCCGGATAGCGCAGCGACGCCTTGTCGAAACGAATCTCACCACTGACCGCCGGCCGCGAGATGAACGACTTGCCGTCGGGCCGCTCCACGGGTCGCTGCATGACATCGTCGAGGGACTTCAAGGCGGTAGCCGACTGATGATACTGGGCGAGCAGCGCAGCAGCCTGACTCACCGGCGCCATGGCCCGGGACGACAGCATATAGGCGGCAATCAATCCGCCCTGAGTGAGGTTGCCGTCGATGATCAGGTAGACCCCGATCAGGATCACGCATACCGCGACGGTATGCTGGGCCCACATCGCCACGTTGGATACCGAGGTACTGACCAGGCGCAGTTGCGCCGAGGTACGTGAGAGAAAGGCCGTGGCCTTCTCCCAGGTTCCCTGCAAGCGACTCTCGGCGCGCAGGGTCTTGACCGTTTCCAGCTGTGACAAGGACTCCACCAGGTTGGCATTGCGCTGGGCGCTGACTCGCCAGGTGGTCTCGGAAAGTTCATGCAGCTTGCCCTGGGCCGCCATGGCGTAGAGCAACACGATGACGATGCCGGCCAGCACGGGCAGCGCCAGCGGCGCACCGATCAGCGCGATGATGGCGGCAAAGAACAGTACGAAGGGAAGATCCACCAGCGCCACTACCGTGGCCGAGCCGATGAATGAGCGCACCGACTCGAAGGATTGCAGGGTCGAGGCGAACGACCCGGTCGAGGCGGGTCGGGCTTCCATGCGCAAGCCCAGCACCTGCGCCATGATCCTCGACGATAGCTTGACGTCGGCCCGGCTTGCAGCCAGGTCGACGAAGGCACTGCGCATCAGGCGCAGCGCCAGGTCGAAACAGAGCACGATGAAGATACCGGCTGCCAGTACCCACAGCGTTTCGGTGGCGTGATTGGGTACCACGCGGTCATAGACATTCAGGACGAACAGCGGCATGGCCACGGCAAACAGATTGATGACCACGGAGCCGGCGATAACGTCGCGATAGAGCCGCCGGTTTTCACGAATGACGCCCCAGAACCAGTGGCGCGAGCGCTGCTTGTCGACTTCGGGGCCACGCGCATCGAAGCGGAAGCGCGGGCGTACGTAGATGGCCTGGCCACCGTAGCTCTCCGCCAATCCATCGAGATCGACCTCACTCACGGCATCGCCAAGCTCGGGGAAGATCACCTTGGCCCGACGCGCCTTGAGATCGAGCGCCACGAGTACGCAAGCACGCCCCGGCTCCAGCAGCAGTACGGCGGGGAACAGTGCGGGGTTGAGCTGTACGATACGACTCTTGACGATGCGTGCCGTCATCCCGGCCCGCGAAGCGGCCCGAGGAAAGACGCCAGGTGTCAGGCGGCCCTCTTCCAGCGGCAGGCCGGCGGTCAACGAATCGGACGTTACCGCATGGTCATGGGCAAGGGCGATGGTTTGCAGGCACTCTAGCAGCTCGTCGTGAACGGCCGAGCGGACGGCACCCAGGGAGGAATCCAGTACTTCTTGCTGTGTCACAGGGACCTCGGGCATGAGGCCCGCCCGGCACTGCCGGACGGGATGGTGCGATACAACGATCGCTGCCTGTGCCGAGCGAACCCGCTACAGGCAGCATTTACCCCAGGTCGTTCAGCCTTGGACGACGTAGCTGTCGGCATAACCAAAGCGCTTCAGTTCGGCACGCAGTGCCGCCAGTTCGCCGGGATCGCCGATGGGGCCAAGCTGCACCCGATGCAGGTCGGAAGTGCTGACCAACCGCATCGGCTGGGCAAAGGTGTCACTGAGCTGATGGCCGACATCCTGTGCGCGCTCGGAGTTGCTCAGCGCTACCACCTGCAGATAAGCCCCCTGCTGAATGCTCTCCGCCTGCCGCTCGATCTGAGCCACGGTTTCCAGCTCGCCATAGACACTAGCCACTGGCTGGGTGTCGGCCCAGGCAGAGGTAACGCTCGATTGAGCCGAGACGTCGCTCTGCTCGCTCATCGCGCCCGGCCACTGCTGCACGGCGCCCAGGTCGAGGTTTTCGCCCACTCGCTCGAGGGTGACTTCCACACGGCGATTCTGGCGACGCCCTTCCACCGTGTCGTTGGTGGCGACAGGCTGCCGCGAGCCGTAGCCGCGGGTCTGGATCAGGCCGCGATCGACACCCTGGCTGGCCAGATACTCCGCCACGCTGTCGGCGCGCCGCTGGGACAACGGATCGTTGATGGCGTCGCTGCCGGTGCTGTCGGCATGGCCGGCGATGAATACCCGCGCCAGGTCGCTGCGATCACGGATCTGGCCCGCCAGCACGTCGAGTTCCTGGCGCGCATCGGGGCCCAGTTCGGCGCTGTTGACGGCGAACAGGGCATCGGCAGAGAGCGTGACGTCAGGGGCGCGGCTCGGAGCCGGGGCACTGATGCCGCGGGTAAAGTCGGCCAGCGTGTAGCCACCGGCGCCTTCGACCGGGCAGAGGATGCTGGGGTCGAGGGCAACGCCATCACTGCCCAGTTCGGCCAAGGTCGGCATGTCGTCGCGCATCACACCCAAGGCCTGCATCAGCTGACCCATAGCGGCAAGTGTCCGGGCATCGGCCAGAGCAATATCGTACTGGGCATTGGTATAGGCCCGGCTTGCCTCGAAGTATTCGTTTTCGCTGTCGAGCACGTCGAGCAAGGTGCGCTGACCGATGTCGAACTGCTGCTGATAGGCACCACGAACACGGTCGATCGACTGACGGTGGTCGTTGAGGTAGCGAATCTGCTCGCGCAGACGCTGGGTGTCGTTAAAGGCGATCTGCGTGGTCTGGCGTACGTTGGTGCACGCGAGATCACGCTGATCGATCGCCTGTTCGACACGATCGCTGGCCGCCCGGAACGAGGCCAGATCGCTGCCGCCACGGTACAGGTTCATGCTGGCGACCAGCTCGATGCTGTGGCGATCGCGCCGACCGAAGCCGTCGTAGCCGTTCTCGTTGTTATTGGTGCCGGTACGACCACGCAGGTCCAGGCGCGGCTGGAACCCGGCCTTGCTGCCGGATTGCTCCGCCCTTGCCGCTTCGATGTTTTCGATGGCGGCATGGAAATCGGGGTTGCCCTGGAAGGCGAGATCGACCGCCTCGGCCACCGAAGGGGGCAGGCGATCGTCGAGCTGCGGCGCAGGCGCCAGGTTCTCGGCCGGCAGGCCGCCGACGATGCGCTGATAACGGGCCGTGACGTCGTGCAGGTTGGAGGCTTCGGTCATCAGATTCGATTCGGCCAATGCCAGGCGGCCGCTGATCTGCTCGAGGTCGACCCCACGCCCGGCTCCGGAGCTCACGCGATCTTCGATCTGATTGTAGACGCGCAGATGATCGGCGTAGTTGCTCTGGGCCAAGCGGACCAGCTCGCGATAGCGGCTGACGTCGAGATAGGCCTGCGTGGCTTCCAGTGCCACATTCTCGCTGGCGCCAAGCAGCTCGTAATAGCGCACCAGCTCAGCGCGATCGAGACGCTCGACTTCGCTGCGAGTGGCGAAGCCATCATAGAGCATCTGGGATAGGCGCAGTTCGGCGAAATCAGTATCGTAGCTGCCGCGTCCGTCACCCTCCCGCTCCTCGATCCCGACGCCGGCGGCCAGGTCGATACTCGGAAGATAGTTGCCACGGGCCACGCCGACATCATGCCCGGCTGCACTCAACCCGTTCATGGCCGCCTTGACTTCGGGGTTGGTAGTCAGGGCTTGACGTACCACCTGCTGGATATCGGCAGAACCCGGCGCTGCCAGGCCTGGCGGCAGGGTCTGGGCCACCGCAGCGGCCACCGGAAGGAGAGCAAGGGATGTACCCACCATCATGGCTTTAGCCAACCGATGGGTACGAGAGAGGTCAATCGCATTTGTCATGGGTGTTCCCTTTCATGATTCGGATGCCCCGTCTGCACAGGCAATCCGTCGAGTTGTGAAGACATGTTTTTGTTATTACGGGGCTCATCCGGAGCGGCCGGATGGTGCATCCATTCCCGATTCCCTTGGATATCGCATTCTTGCCTGACCAACACCCCTTTATGTAACTCATATGTAACACTCGAGTGACCCCCAAGTGCCCTATCGTCACCCTCTTATGGGATTATCAGGCGTAATTGTTGCACTTTTGTAAGCTAGCGTAACCGAGGCAGTAAAAAAGTCCAATAGTTTCTCACCCTGTTCTTCAACCTTTGGCATGGCATGAACCTATCCCAAGCATGAGAACCTCAAGCATGCCCTCTTCAAAGCCGGTATCAGGCAGCGAGGCTCTCCCGGTGGCCTGCAAACATGCTATCGTCAGCCACATGACCGACATGAGCCATCAGCACAAGGAGAGACGTCATGTCTGCCTCATCCGAAATTCAGAAAACGCGAGTTATCACGGAACTGCGCGGTTTCATCAAGAAACTGCTACAGGAACCCCAGATTCTGGAACGCTCTCTGGATATCGCACGCCGCCATTATGGCGAGGGCAACCCGGAAGGCGCTCAGGCTCGCATCGCCAACGAGATTTCCGACACCACCAGCGTGCACATCCCCGAGGATCCGCAGGAACATTCGGAGGCCGACAAGCTGTTCCTGGAACTGCTCAAGGAAGTGATCAACGAGGAGCAGGCCCTCTATTAGGGAAACGCTGCATGGATATCTGCGCATCCCTGAGCCCGATGACGACCCGAGCGGGCGCCACGGCGCCCGTCGAGCCTCTCTACGCTAACCGAGCGCACGCCAGCACTGTTGCTCTGGTATAATGGCAAGCAATTGTTTTCCAAAACTTTCATAAGTGCGTTGCCATGTACTACCTGCTGAAGTTATTTCCAGAAATCACCATCAAGTCGCGCTCCGTACGCCGCCAGATGACCCGTTGCCTGGTCGGCAACATCCGCAACGTACTGCGCCCGCTGGGCGAAGAGGTAAACGTTCAGGGCGGCTGGGACGCTTTGAAGGTGCGGATACCTGCCAACGCCCCGGCGGAGTGGCGCAATCGATTGGAAGAGATGCTGTGCCGCATTCCCGGCATTCACGAAGTGCAGTGTGTCGAAGAAGTCCCTTTCCTCTCCTTTGCCGACACGACCGAGCGACTGCTGCCGGTCTGGCGGGACGTCATCGCAGGGCGAACCTTTCGCGTCACGGTGAAACGCCGGGGCGTACATGATTTCTCCTCGGAGGATCTCGAGCGTCATCTCGGCAGAGAATTGCTCGATGCAGCACCGGGTTCCAGTGTTCGGCTCAAGGCGCCGGACGTGGACGTGCGGGTGGACGTGGTCGAAAGCCGCCTGCGCCTGGTACGCCAGCGTTGGCCGGGGCTGGGCGGATATCCCTTGGGCCTGCAAGGCCAGGCCCTGGCCCTGATCTCGGGCGGCTACGATTCGCCAGTGGCGGTATGGAAAATGATGCGGCGCGGCATCAAGACACATTTCCTGTTCTTCGAGCTCGGAGGTGCCGGCCACGAGGCTGCCGTGCGTGAGGTCTCGTCCCATCTATGGGAAGCCTACGGTCGCTCGCATCGGGTAAAGTTCTTCGCGGTACCGTTCGAAGGCGTGGTAGGGGAACTGCAGCGCAGCATACCCGACGGCCTCATCGGAGTGGTGCTCAAGCGCATGATGGTACGCGCGGCCAGCCGCATCGCATCGCGCTCGCGAATTCCAATGCTGGTAACCGGCGATGCCATCGCTCAGGTCTCGAGCCAGAGCCTGACCAACCTCGTGCTCATGGACGAGGCTAGCGACGTGCCGATCCTGCGTCCGCTGATTGCCGAGGACAAGCAGTCGATCATCGATACCGCTCGCCAGATCGGTACCGCCCCTTTCGCCGAAGGCATGCCGGAGGTATGCGGTGCCGTCTCCCAGCGGCCCAACACCCAGGCGCGTCACGACAAGGTTGTCGCAGCCGAGGCGAACTTCGACTTCGGCGTGCTCGATGCCGCCGTCGAGCTGGCCGTGTCGACTCGCTCCGACCGGCTCATGGAGCCGCTACCCGAAAGCGAGTCTCAGTTGGAGGTAGTAACCGACCTGCAGACCATGGCTGACGCGTCCAACGTCAGCGTGATCGATATTCGCCCTCCGGCGGAGCGTGAAGCCGCACCGCTCGAGCTCGAACAGGTGGAATGCCTGGAGATCCCCTTCTTCGAACTCCAGTCGCGTGCCGAGACGCTGCCCGACAATCGCCGTTACTTGCTCTATTGCGACCAGGGCGTGATGAGCCGCATGCAGGCCATGCACTTGCATGACCGTGGGTTGCGGCACTTTGGGGTCTATCGCACTTCTTGACACTTGGTGACGGTTACAAATTCTTTTTTAGCAATCTCTTTATCGCCCCGCCGGACTGCGCTAAAACGAAATTAACAGGTCGCGGTCGGTGGGGAGTGACGTATGGGTGCGCGCAAGTCTTCGTCACGCCGGAATTCGTCTGCTGTGACGTGGCTCGACAATGGCGAATCGCTCGAGAAGCGCTCGCCTCTCATCCAGGAACCGAAGCTCGCTCCGGCGCCCCAGGAAGCGCCATCACATCGCTATCTCTATCTGGGCTTGGGCATACTGCTGCTACTGTTCGGCGTAACGCTGGCCACGCTGCTGGTGGCTGAGGCCAAGACATCTCACTTTCAGGCCCAGGAGCTTTCGCGCTACGCCGCGACCCTGCGCTATACGCTAGAGTCGGGGAGCAGCAGCCAAATCCAGTTCCCCGGCCATGGCCCCTTCGATCAACGTCTGGGTTATTCAAAATTGCCGGAGCTGGAGGCACGCCTGCTGTCGCGCGGTTACGAGATCACCGAGCAGGCACGCTTCTCGCCTGCTCTGCTCGATTACACTCGCCGTGGCTTCTTCCCGCCCTATGCGGAAAAGACTCAGGCCGGTTTGTACATCGAGGAGTGCCGGGGCGATACCCTATACCAGTTCCAACACCCCCAGCGCCAATATCCCAGTTTCGACACCATTCCCCCCGTGGTGCTGCAAACACTGCTGTTCATCGAGAATCGTCAACTGCTGGACGAGAGCACACCTTACGCCAATCCCGCCGTCGATTGGCCACGCTTCACCAAGGCGGCCTTGTCCCAGGTCGGGCGAGCCCTCGATCTCCCCGGACAGTCAGCGGGCGGTAGCACACTGGCCACTCAGCTCGAGAAGTATCGCCACTCGCCCCGGGGCCTGACCAACTCCCCCAGGGAAAAGCTGCGCCAGATGATCTCGGCCAGCGTGCGCAGCTATCAGGATGGCCCCCAGACCCTGACCGCTCGTCAGGATGTGGCGCTTGACTATCTCAACACCGTGCCGCTTTCGGCCGCCCCCGGCTACGGCGAGGTGCATGGCATTGGCGACGGCCTGTGGGCTTGGTTCGGTGCCGATTTCGATGCGTTCAATCGGCGCCTGTCAATCGGCTTCGACAAGGTCGACAACCGAATGGAGCAGGGGCTGGCACTGCGCCAGGTCGTGGCGTTGATGATCGCGCAGCGGCGCCCCTCCTGGTACCTGATGGGCGGACGCAAGGCGCTGGAGGAACTGACTGACAGCTATCTGCGGCTGTTGCGGCAGGACGGTGTGATATCGGACACCCTTGCCCAGGCGGCGCAGGAGCAGCGCCTGACCTTCCGCGACTACACCGAGACGCCTTTCAGCCTGCGCATTGAGCCGGACAAGGGGGTGCGGGTGGCACGCCAACGCTTGGGCGGCATGCTAGGCATGTCCTTGTATGACCTCGACCGGCTCGACCTCAGCGCTCGTACTACCCTCAACGCCAGCCTTCAGGGTGAAGTCACCGCCTACCTGCATCGCCTGGCGGATCCAGAGTTCGCCGCCGAGATCGGCCTGCTGGGAGAGCGCTTGCTTGCGCCCGATCGAACCCAGGATGTGCGCTACAGCTTCACCCTGTTCGAGCGCAGTGAAGACGGCTTCATGGTGCGCGTGCAGACCGACAATACCGACCAGCCTTTCGATATCAACGAAGGCAGCAAGCTCGAGCTCGGCTCTACTGCCAAGCTACGGGTATTGGCAACCTATCTGGAAGTGGTCGCCGAGTTGCATGAACGTCACGCCGGCAAGAGCATGGAGGCACTTCGTGCAGTCGAGACCGACCGTCAGGACGTGCTCAGCCGCTGGGTGCTTGATCGACTCATCGAAGCTCCTGGGCTGACGCTCGACGAGCTGCTGGCCATGGCCATGGAGCGGCGCTATTCGGCAAGCCCAGCGGAAGCTTTCTTCACCGGGGGTGGACAGCACACGTTCAGCAATTTCCGCCGCGAGGACAACGGTCGCAACCCGACGCTCACTGAAGCCATGCGCGAGTCGCTCAACCTGCCTTTCATCCGCCTGATGCGGGACCTGGTGCGCTACAGCACGCACCTCAACGAACACCGGACCCAATTACTGGAGGACGACAGCGATCCTAGGCGCCTGGAGTACCTGCGCCTGTTCGCCGATCGCGAGGGACGTACCTTCCTGCAGCGCTTCTGGCGCAAGTACCGCCATTTGGACAACGATCAGCGCCTCGTCACCTTCCTCGAGGGGCTCAACGTTTCCGCGCCGCGCCTGGCCGCGGTGCATCGCTACCTGTACCCCGAGGCCAGCCGTGACGACTTCGCCGCATTCCTCGGCTCCTGGCTGCCCAGCGCCTCCCACCTGAGCGAGCGCGAAGTCGATACGCTCTTTGAACGCTACGCACCCGGCAACTATTCACTGACCGACCAAGGTTATGTCGCCCGGGTACATCCACTCGAGCTGTGGCTTCTGGGTTACCTGCTCGATTACCCGGATGCCAGCTTTGCTGAGGCAGCTTCGGCCAGTGTCGACGAGCGCCAGGAGGTCTACGGCTGGCTGTTCCGGACGCGGCATCGCAGCGCTCGCGACGTGCGTATACGCACCATGCTCGAAGTCGAAGCGTTCCTCGACATCCATGAGCGCTGGCAGCGCCTGGGCTATCCCTTCGAACACCTGGTGCCTTCGCTGGCCACTGCGGTGGGCTCGTCGGGTGACCGCCCCGCGGCACTGGCCGAGCTGATGGGTATCATCCTCAACGACGGCGTAAGGCAACCTACCCTGCGTATCGATGAGCTGCACTTCGCCGCCGGCACGCCTTACGAGACTCGCTTCCTGCCGGCCCCCGGACGTGCCCAGCGGGTCATGGCCCCTGAAGTGGCGGCAGTGCTGCGCGACGCGCTTTCGCAGGTGGTCGAAGGCGGTACCGCCCGACGCCTGCACGGCAGCTTCGTACAGGAGGACGGTACGCCGCTGGTCTTGGGCGGCAAGACCGGCACTGGCAACAACCGTATCGAAACGGTGAGTCGCGGCGGTCAGGTGACCAGTTCACGCGCGCTCAACCGCACCGCCACTTTCGTCTTCTATCTCGGCGACAACCACTTCGGCACCCTCACCGCTTATGTGGCGGGCACGGCTTCGGACGACTTCAGCTTTACTTCGGCTCTGCCGGTGCAAGTGCTCAAGGGCATGGAGCCGATACTGCGCCCCTACCTCGAACCCGGAGCGGGCAACTGTCCGGCCACGCCCCGCGACGAGTATCACTTTGCCGAAGATGCCGAAGCGGATCCGCCCGATGACGCTGGCGACGACTCCTCCTCGTCCCCGGATATCGCCCTGCGCTAGTCGTTGTGAGAGTCGTTGTGAGAGTCGTTGAGAGAGTCCTTTCGATCGGCCCGGGAATAGGGAATACCAAAGAACAGCGAGTACAATACCGGCACCGCGATCAGGGTCAGCAGCGAGGCAAAGGCCAGGCCACCCATGATCGTTACCGCCATGCTATTGAAGAAGGCATCGGTCAGCAGCGGCAACATGCCGAGGATGGTGGTGCCGGCGGCCAACGCTACCGGGCGCAGGCGGCTGATGCTGGCATCCACCAGCGCCTCGAGGCGCAGCTTGCCGCTTGCGATCTGGGCGTCGATCTCGTCGACCAGCACGATGGCATTCTTCATCAGCATGCCCGAGAGGCTGAGCATGCCCAGCAGGGCAGTAAACGAGAACGGCAGCCCGGTGACCAACAACCCGATCACCACGCCACAGATCGACATCGGCACCACCAGCCAGATGATCAGGGGCTGGCGCAGCTTGCCGAACAGCAGGACCGACACCAGCAGCATGGCAACGAAACTCACCGGCAGCTGTTGCCCCAGCGACTCCTGAGCATCGCTTGAGTTCTCGTGTTCACCGCCCCAGGAGAGTGAATAGCCCGCAGGAAGCGTCATAGCCTCGATCTCATCGCGCACCGCAGAGAAGGCCGCCGCCGCCGTGTAGCCTTCGGCAGGATCGGCCTGTACCGTCAACGTGCGAACCCGATTGCGGCGGTGTATCAACGCCTCCTCGCTTTCGGTCTCGAAGCCGTCGACGATCTGGGCGATGGGAATGAAGCGCTGCTCGGCATTGCTCCATACCATGCGGTCGGCCAACCGCGAGACGTCGTGCCGTTCGTCGGCCGGGGGACGCGCGATGATAGGAACCAGGTTGTCGCCTTCCCGATAGGTCCCCGCGCGCACGCCCGACGAGGCGAATTGCAGGGTGCGGGCCAGCTCGTCGCGGCTGACGCCGGCGATCCGCGCCCGCTCCTCGTTGAACTGCGGCGTCACAATGGTCTCCTGCTCGCGCCAGTCCTGTCGCACGTCGATCAAGGCCGAATTCCTGCGCATGATGGCCTTGGCCTCTTCCGCCAGGCTGCGCAACACTGCCGGATCGCTGCCTTGCAGACGCGCCTCGACCTGAGCCCCGGCACCGGGGCCGAACTGGATACGCTGCGTTCTCACCCGCGCTTCGGGGAAGAGCGCCTGAAGTTCGGCATGGACCTCGGGGTCGAGCTCGGCAATCCGCTCCAGGCTTTGCGCCCGTACGATGAACTGGGCGTAAGCCGGGTTGGGTTGTTCGGGAGCGTAGGTGAGCATGAAACGTGTCGCCCCACGGCCAATGAAGGTCGACACCGCCTCGACCCCAGCCTTGTCCTGCAAGTAGGCTTCTACTCGTTCGGCATCGCGCCGGGTGGCCCGAATATCGCTGCCTTGGGGAAGCTCATAGTTGACGTAGAACATCGGCGTATTCGAGTCGGGAAAGAACGACTGCGAAACGAAGGTGAAACCCCAGGCGCAGGCCGCAGTAACGCACATCAGCAGTGCCACGGTCAGCACGCGCAGACGTAGCGCCAATGCCAGGAAGCGAGCGTAGAGACGATAGATCAATCCGCCATGCGGGTCCTTGTCGCTGCCGACCTGGGCGTTACGGAAAAAGTAAAAACCGAACAGCGGCGTGACGGTAATGGCCAGCACCCAGCTCAGCAACAGGGAAACCGCAATTACCGCGAACAGCGAGAACAGGAACTCGCCGGTCACGTCGTCTGAGAGGCCGATGCCCGAGAACGCCAGGATGCCGATCACCGTTGCTCCGAGCAGCGGAACCTGAGTGCGGCCGGCAGCCTCGCTGGCGGCCTCTTTCACCGCTTTGCCGCGCTGCATGTTGATGAGCATGCCTTCGGCCACGACGATGGCATTGTCCACCAGCATGCCCATGGCGATGATCAACGCCCCCAGCGAAACCCGCTCCATCTCGATGTCGAAGACCCACATGAAGAGCAGCGTGCCGAGCACCGTGAGCAGTAGGGTCGCGCCGACCACCATCCCCACGCGCCAACCCATGAACAGGCACAGCACGCCGATGACGATGGATACCGACATGGCCAGATTGATCAGGAAATCGTTGATCGCGTCGTCGACGACGTTGTGCTGCTCGTAGATGGGATGCAACTCGACGCCCAGCGGTATGCGCCCTTCCAGTGCCTCGAGGTGACGTTCCACGGCCTCGCCCACTTCGACGATGTTGGCCTCGGCCACGCCGGCCACGGCCAGCGTGAAGGCTGCCTCGCCATTGTGGCGAATCAGGTGGTCGGGTACCTCCGCGGGCTGGCGGCGGACGCTCGCGATGTCGGCCAGCGAGATCTGTTCGGTGGTACCGGGGCGGCCGATGCGGATCGATTCGATGTTGGTCACGCTGTCGACCCCGGCGCGTACGACGATACGCACATGATCGTCATCGATGCGCATCGACCCGGCATCGGTGACCTGGTTCTCGGTCTGGATGGTGTCGATCACGTGGTCGATGGGAATGCCCAAGGTGGTGAGCCGCTCGTTGGGGATCTCGATGTAGATCGCCTCCTCGCGCTCCCCTGCCGTAGCCACACGGGCCACGTTGGGGACCGTGAGAATTTCGCGCTGGAGCATGCGCGAAACGTCGCGGATCTCGTCTTCACCGTAGCCGGGGGCGGTCACGGCATAGAAAATGCCGTAGACCTCGCCGAAATCGTCGTTGACCTGGGAGGGCGAGGCGCCTCCGGGCAGGTCGGGCTGGGTATCGTTGACCTTGCGCCGCAGCTCGTCCCAGATCTGCGGCAACTCGTGACTGCGGTAGTTGGAAGACACCTCGACCTCGATCTCCGAGCGCCCCGGTAGGGAGAGCGACTCGATCACATCGATCTGCTGCAGCTCCTGAATGGCCATCTCAAGGCGCTCGGTCACCTCCTCTTCGACCTCCTGGGCGGTCGCTCCGGGGTACGGCGTGTTGATGATGGCGTTGGGAATGGTGAAGGAAGGGTCTTCGAGCTTGCCCAGGTTGTTGAAACCCCAGATGCCGCCGAACAGGCAAATGACGACGATGAGCCAGGTGACGACCGGCCGTTCGATGGACGACTTGGCGATATCCATATCCTGCTCCTGACTAGGCTCCTTTAAAAAATCGACTAGGACTTATGCGAAAAGTCGTCGAGCGTAGGCCAGACAAGGCAAAAATCGGCGAAAAGACGGAGTTTACGAATTGTAAATGAGTCCTTTAAGCCGGTTTTTAACGCCGTATGGGCAAGCGCAGGCACTTTTCGTAAGGCCTAGAGGGTCGCTTCCATGGGGCGCACAGACGCACCCTCATGCAGCAGGTGAGCCCCCGCGGCGACGATCTTTTCCCCCGGCTGCAGGCCGGCCAGGACCGGCACCGTCTCGCCCTGGATCTCGCCGACAAGCACACTACGCGGCTCCACCCGCTCGTCGTCGGAGCGATATACCCAGACGCGGAAGTCGCCTTCGTTGTCCTTGTCGAGCGCGGCGACGGGTATGCTCAGCGCTCCGTGTTCGACGGCATCGACCAGGGACACCGCCACCGAAGCCGTCATGCCCGGCATTGCGCCGACATTGGCCGGGTCGACAATGGCGAAATCCACCTCATAGGTCTGCGCCACCTCGTCGGGCTCCGTGACGTGCTCGCGGTACTCGAGCGGGAAACGCTGGCCCGGCAGAGACAGCAACTCGGCCTCGACCTCGAAGCGCTCGGGATCGGTCACATGGCGAATCAAGGTCTCGGGAACGTTGATCTTGACCCGTAGCTCCGTCACGTCCTGCACACGCACAATGGCCGTGTTGGGCGGCACGTTGCTGTGATTTTCTACCAGCCGGCGGGTCACCAGTGCATCGAAGGGTGCATTGATGATGGTATAGGAGAGGTCCTGGCGGGCGCTGTCGCGCTGAACTTCGGCAAGTTCGTACTGGGTGCGCACTTCGTCGAACGAGGACTGCGAGATCGAGTTGGTCTCGAGCAACTGGCGTGTGCGCTCCATCTCGCGCCTCGCCAACTGATACTCCGCCTCGGCCCGCCGAACGGCCAGCTCGTAATCGGTCGGGTCCAGCCTGGCGATCGTCTCTCCCTCCGGTATCAACTCCCCCTGGCGCGGAGGCATCTCGACCAGTTGCCCACCTACACGAAATGACAGGTCGACTGTGCGTACCGCCTCCACTCGGCCGACGAAGCGTCGGCTCGGCACGAGGGAATGCTCGCCCACCTCGATGAGCTTCACCACCCGGGCCGAAGGCTCGTCCTCTTCGGCCTGGTTCCTGTCGCAACCGGCCAATGCCAGGACGACAAGCGCCAAAAGCATCATTGCTGGCTTCATCCACCAACCTCCCTGTAGGAACCTACTCTTGCTCCAAGCAGCGGCATATGCCCAGCCAGCTACTTGAACGAGTAACCATAGACCATACAGCCACGTATGTAAGCCATGCCACTCGCGCTAATAATTGGCTGGCAAGGACACACCACGGCTCAAAGCGGATAGGATCAGCGCAGACAGCGACCGGAATGGGTCGAGGAGAAAAAGAGACTGGCTTTTGAGGCTACGATAGCGTGTGAAGTTGGCAATTCGTACTGATCACACAGCCACGCTACGCTGAAAGTACCAGACACAGTCAGGAAGTAACGACGTTTCATGGCCGAAGCAAGACCGGACCAGGAATACGCAGCGGAACCCAGCACGTTCGAATGCTGGGCCGCACGTTACCTGCAGCATCACAACCATGCCAGCGCCATTCTCCGGCCAGCAAATGGCAGCAGGCAGATCGACGGCATCCGCCAAGTGTTTCGCCGAACTGTTGCCTGTGCCGCCCTGGCCGGCATTATCTCTGGTGGCATCATCGGCGGGATGGAGTGGTACATGCGTCGGAGCATGCTCGACGACATGGGGATGAGCCTGGGGGAACAGTGGCTCTACTGGGCCGGCTTCTTCGCCATGGTCGGCGTGGTCAGCGCTGTGGAGATTGCCTTTCTCTACTGGAATGCGCTGCGCGGCGTGGCCACTACCAGCCGTCTTGCCGCCTTACCGCTTCACGATAGCCCCGGAGCCAGACTGATCGTGCTGGGGTTGACCCATGTCGCGCTCGAATTTCCCAGCCCAAGGCATCGCATCTATGGCATCGACCCCTATGCTCAGATGAGCCGGTGGAAGCTTACTGCCCTGGGATTGATGTATCGCATGAAGGTGGGAATCAGCAGCTTCATCCTACGCATATTGCTGCGTCGCGTGCTAGGCCGCGTGGTACTGCGCGCTCTGCTGCCACTGGTTACCGGCCCACTCTACGCTGCGTGGAACGCCGTCATCACCTGGCGAATCCTGATCAAGGCCCGCGAGCAGGTGCTGGGCCCTTTCGTCATCGAAGCGCTGGTCGCGCAGCTAGAACACGACCCGTTGAGCGAACGAGCCCGTCGTGTCGTACTGCATGCACTCGGCGCCCTGATCATGGCCAATCAGGTTGCGCACCCCAACCATGTCTACCTGCTCTCGCGTCTGCTCGATAGCTTCGGCAAACATGAGCACGCTGTCGACGTGGATTGGCCACAGCAACGCTTCGTTCTCCATCGCCTGGAGCAACAGGAAAAGCACCGGGTACTTGAACTGCTGACCGCTGCCACCGTGCTCGCCGGAAGATGCAAGGGCAGGCGCAAGCGCTTCCTCGAAGAACTCTTCGAGGCTTGCGACATGAGCTATCCGCAAGAGAAGGTCAGGGCCTGGCGTCATCGTTTCATCAATGGCCAGCCGATCGGCATCGCCGCGAACGCCCTTTCGGATTAGAACAACCCTAGCTGGCGATCGATCAGGCTGGAGAAGTCCTCGCCACGGAAGGGCAGGATGCCATCGGCCACCGGCTGCAGCTGCCGGCTGAGATAGTGCTGATAATCGATGGCGGAGCGACGCGCCTCGAGCGGTTCCGGCCCGGCCACGGTGATCACGTAGCGAATCCAGCCGCCATGCTGGTACTGCCGCGGCCGCCCGAGCTGGTCATTGAGTTCATCGGCCATGCGCGCGGCACGTACGTGAGGCGGCACGTTACGGCGATACTCGTCGAGCCGGCGGCGCAGCCGCTTGCGATAGACCAGGCGTTCATCGAACTCACCGGACAGCGTGCGGCTCACGTAGTCGCGCACGTAGTCGCGATAGGTCTCGCCGAGGAAGATGCGCCGATACAGCTCCTGTTGGAAAATCTTGGCCAGTGGCGTCCAGTCGGCACGCACCGTCTCCAGCCCTTTGAACACGACATGCTCGGCTCCATGAGCATCACGTACCAGCCCCGCATAGCGCTTCTTGCTGCCCTCCTCCGCACCGCGGATGGTAGGCATCAGGAAGCGCCGAAAATGGGTCTCGAGCTGAAGTTCCAGTGCACTCTCGAGGCCATGTTCCGCTTCGAGATGCTGCGCCCACCAGCCGTTGACCCGCTCCACCAGCCGTTGGCCGATGGCATGGGCATCGGCCTCTTCATGGGCGCTGCCCAACCAGACGAAGGTGGAATCGGTGTCGCCGTAGATCACCGTGTAGCCCTCGGCCTCGATCAGCTCGCGGGTACGTCGCATGATCTCGTGGCCACGCAGGGTGATCGACGATGCCAGGCGCGGATCGAAAAAACGACAGCCGCGCGAGCCGAGCACACCGTAGAAGGAGTTCATGATGATCTTCAGCGCCTGGGATAGCGGCGCATTGCCCTCGCGTTTGGCGGCTTCGCGCCCCTGCCACACCCGTGCCACCATGTCGGGCAATGCATGCCGGGTACGTGAGAAGCGGGCGCCGCGAAACCCCGGCACGGTCTGCGATTCGGGCTCCTCCAGCCCTACCACCAGCCCCACCGGATCGATCAGAAAGGTGCGAATGATCGATGGATAGAGACTCTTGAAGTCGAGTACCAGCACCGAGTCGTAGAGCCCCGGGCGGGAGTCCATGACGAATCCGCCTGGACTGTCCTCGTTCCCGTCCCGCCCTTGAGAAAGACTCGGGGCTACGAAGCCCAGCCGGTGCATGCGCGGCAGGTAGAGATGCGAGAAGGCCGCCACCGAGCCGCCGCTGCGATCGGCCGGTAGCCCGGTGACGCTGGCCCGTTCGAGCAGGAAGTCAATGAGCTCGGTCTTCTCGAAGATACGCGTGACCAGCTCGCAGTCCTTGAGGTTGTAGCGGGCCAACGCCGGCTTGTCCTCGGCGAACATACGGTCGATCTCGTCCATGCGCTGGTAGGGATTGTCAATCGCCTTGCCCTCGCCGAGCAGCTCCTGGGCGACGCTTTCCAGGCTGAACGAGGCGAAGCGCCAAGTGGCCTGGCGCAGGGCTTCGATGCCATCAACGATCAGGCGCCCGGCGGCCGAGGCGAAGAAGTGGTTGGGATTACTCCCATGGGCGCGCCAGCCGAGCGGTTCGCCACCGCGTCCGAGCAACAGCGGTATGCCGAGACGCTCGGCGTGCCGCTGCAGGATTCGTAAATCAAACTGCACCAGATTCCAGCCGATGATCGCATCCGGGTCGTGCCGGGCAATCCAGCCGTTGAGACTCTTCAGCAGCGCCTCATGGCTGGTGCAGTACTCGAGCGAGAAATCACGGGCAGTATCGGCCACGCCACCCTGCCCGTTGGCGGGCCCCAGCATATAGACCTGGCGCTCGCCGCAGCCTTCGAGCGCGATGGAGTAGAGCTCCCCCCTGGCATTGGTCTCGATATCCAGCGAGGCAAGTGCGAGTCGGGGGCGATAATCTGGCGCTGGCTTCAGTTGGGCATCGATCAGCGCGCCATTGCCATCCGCGTCACCCATGAGCCACACCGGCGCGGTGATGAACCGCTCCATCAGGTAGCGTTCCGGCGGACGCACGTCGGCTTCGTAGATATCGATGCCGGCATCGCCCAGACGCTTGGCCAGGTTCATCAACTGGCGATGCTGTCGACAGTAGAGACCGAGTACGGGACGATGCTGGAAGTCATGCAAATTTAGTTGCCGCAGCTCGACGTCACGCTCGCCGCGCAGCAGCGCCTCGGCCTGCTCACGCTGCTCGACAGGCAAAAACGCCACCGAGGGCTGCACCGGCAGGTGGACATGCCGAGGGCCATCATCGGTGGCCAGCCAGAACGCGACCTCGGTGCCGGCCGTCGACTCCCGCCAGTGCCGGGTCAGCACGAACCCCTGCTGTTTCAACGCCGCCTCTCGCCCTACCTGGTCAGGCTGATATTCTACCCCGCAAGCCCCTGACTGTCGCCTTGGCCCGTTATGGATTCAGTACTGCTCGGCAGGCTGGCGGCAAGGTACGGCTCGGCAGAGGATAGGCCTTGGGGCGCGGAGTCGGTACCAGTGCCTGACAGCCCTCCCCCGGCGGGGGTGGCGGTTGGTCGATGCACTCCGTCTGTCCCGGCGGGCAGCGTAACCGTACGTGCAGGTGCTCGTCGTGGGAGTGCCAAGGGCGAACCACGCGCAGCCAGGAGCGATCGTCCCACTCCCGTGCGCACAGGTCTCGCTTCACCGCGGCATCAACGAAGATGCGTGCCACTCGCGGGTCGTCGGCAGCTAGACGAATGAGTTCGGCATGCCGAGACGTCCAACGCTCATCCAGGCGCTGGCTGTGCGGATCGACCAGAATCGGCTGGTCGAGGCCCTCGCGCTCGCTGCGTTCGAGAAGCGGAAGGTCAAGGCGAAACCAGATGTCGACGTCGAGCCCGGTCTGATGGCTGACATGACCGGAAGGCATCGGCCCACCGCGCGGCTGGGCCATGTCGCCCACCAGCATCGGGCCGAAGCCGGCCCGATTGACACGCTCGCCCAGACGCTCGATGTAATCGACAAGCGAAGGATGCCCATAGTGTCGGTTGCGCTCGAGATCCACTGTCTGGTAACCGACCCCCTCTTCGGGCAGTCTTTCCGCACCGGCGATACAGCCACCGTCATAGGGGCCGATGACACGCGGCGGGCCGTTGAGAGGCTCGTTGACCTCGGACCAGTCCACGGGTGTGCTGGGCCCCGAGGCGCTGGATTGAGCATTGGCGATCAACGAGCCACCGGCCATGAAGGCAGCCGACAGCATGACGCCCACTAAGCGTGGGCGACGATTGAGATAGCGTAACAACATCGAAGGTTCATCCTTGCCAGACGGTGAGTTTCCTCATTCGCGCTCTTGCAGGGCAAGCCACTCGAGGCCGGGGCGATAGAGCATGTCGTGCTCGCCATCGAACAGCGCCAGCTCGGTCGGCCCCGATTGCAAATGCAGCAGGACCGGCGCCTCGGCTTCCTCGAAGTGCGGGTAGTCACGTTCTTCATGCAGCGATCGCTCTAGCAGCGCCTCGGGGATCTCCCCGCTCTCCATGATCGCCTCGATCTGCTCCTGCGAAATACCTCCCTCCTCCTCTATCAGATCGTTATAAGCTTGCAGCGCCTGCTCGACCGGCACGGTCTCATCGTCGATACCGTGAGCGATCAACACCCGCATCCCACCGGCCGCATCGGGCACGTGCGCCTTGGGACTACGCTGCATGCACTCATCGTGGGCCTCGCTACCTTCCTCCGGCACACCACCACAAGCCTCGGCGATTTCCTCGGCATACTTCTCCCCAAGCCGATCGTTCCATTCATACCAGCTAGCCAGATCGTAGACCGGCACCCAGGCCGCGACGCCGGCAAACGTATCGGGATGACGGCTGGCCAGGTGCAGTGCGTTCATGGCTCCGCCGGAGTAGCCCAGCAGGTAGATACGCGACTCATCCACGTTGGCATTCTCGCGGGCGTACTCCAAGGCATCTTCCATGTCGGAGATGACGAGATCGGAAGCCGTCGATTCTGGGCGGCCATCATTGGCCCCGCGAAAATCGGGGTGCATGAAGGCCCATTCGTTGGACACGGCGAACTGTGCGAGAGGAATATCGATGTTCTGGAGGTAGTCGGTACTCCAGCTGTGCAGCACCAGAAGAAGCGGACGCTCCTCCTCAACCTCCGGCGCATAGAACAAGGCCGGCTGTTCGTAATCATCCGCCGAGGCGGGAATGCTGATGTCTTCGACCTCGGGCACGTACTCCTGCCAGGCGGAGAGTTCGGCATCGATCAGCGATCCTGGGAATTCGGTGACGACGAGGTGCTCGCTGGGATGCTCCAACTCGGGCTTCTCAGCCTCGTCTCGCGCTTCGATGCCGAGCAAGCGGTTCGGCCCAGGTTCCTGCGCCTGCACTTCGCCGATACCGACCTGATGGCTAACGACCAGCACCACAAGCAGTAATGCCAAGCGGTCGATCTGCACATGGGAAACCGGGGTATTGGAAGGACATCGACCGGCTGAAACCGCACACGGGGGATGGAGCAATCGATGATCCGGGGGCGTGGCACCTTTACGTTCCATGGCTTTTCTCCTGACAGCGACAGTTCCTTAGCGTTGTCTCTCGCAGTCTAGTCATGGACCCCGTTGGTGCCAGCGTAGGGACCAGTCGCGAAAAATGCCTGAGTCTGACTCCGGCCCGGCCCTGGTAACGCCGACCCAAACGAGCGACCCCGAACGAAACCGGCCCATGCAGATACATGGGCCGGCTGAACGTACCGCTAATACCTTACTCTGGCAGGGGTTCAGTCACACGGAACGACAGCGCGCTGAGTGTCCTTGGCCCACAGGGTCTGTCCATTCGGCGTTTCGCCGTGGGCGTTCCAGGTCTCGGTGACTTCCACGCAGTAGGAGCCGAGGTCTTCGATGGTCTTTTCCGGGTTGGCGGGCGGCTCATCGCTGATGCGCATGATGTCGGGGTTTTCGCTGGTATAGCGCGGCGCCAGGGCATTGGTTCCACAGCCCACCAGCAGGGTAGCAAGCAGAAGCAGGGGCAGAGCGAGTCGCAGTTTCATCGTATCATCCTCACGAAAGTCATCAGTCATTCGTTCGTTTTGCGGATGATGCGTAACGGGCAATGCGAGAGAGCATGCCATGGGGGGCCGATCCATTTGCCATCCATCGCATGGCTGCATTCTAAAGGAGCGCAGGGCGCACCGCCAACCTGCCTTCAATCCCTCGTCTCGACTTTACCTTCACCACTTCCCGGTGCCTTCACCCCATCGAGGCTCGATGCAGCGCCCTGGACCCGCTGCCCCAGCACGCTGAAGGAACCGTCGGTTTCCAGCACGACGGCTTCGATTTTGCTCAGATCAGCCATCCCGGCTGCGCGGGCAGCCGCTCGCACCTCGTCCCTGGTCACACGAGCTTGCAGCAGCGCACTCGGCAGATATTCCCCCCGAAAGAACAACAGCGCCGGCTCACCGGTAACCAGGCGCCGTACCCAACGCCAGCGAACGCTGGTCCAGGTCACGGAGAACTGCATACCAACCAGTAGTGCGAAGGCCAAGGCTCCCTGGGCCAGGGTTACATCCTTGCTGAGCATCACGGTGGCAAGCACCGAGCCCAGCGCCACGGTCACGACGAGGTCGAAGGCGTTCATTTTCGACAGGGTGCGGCGCCCGGATATCCGCAGCAGGAACACCAGACTGGCATAGCCCAGCACGCCCAGTACCGCCGTGCGCAGCAAGGCAACAAAAGAGTCGAAGAAGATCGGATCCAAGCAAGCCTCCATCTCAACGGGTCCTGTGTCAGCCTAGTGCAGTAGCGGGACATGGGCATCCCGCCTGCATAGCGGACCGCCCCCATTAGACGAAACGCCCCGACTCCCGTCACCGGGTGCAGTCATGTTCCAACACGGCTACAATCGAGGGTCTGTTTTTCCTGGGAATATCAGAGCCGATATGTCGAACAACGCAAGCGCCCCGCGCAAGATCCTGGTCACCAGTGCCCTGCCCTACGCCAACGGCTCGATCCACCTTGGCCATCTGCTGGAATACATCCAGACCGATATCTGGGTGCGCTTCCAGAAGAGCCGCGGCCATGAGTGTCACTACGTGTGTGCCGACGACGCCCACGGCACCGCGATCATGTTGCGCGCCGAGCAAGAAGGGATCACTTCAGAGGCCCTGATCGAGCGCGTTTCCAAGGAGCACCAGGCCGACTTCGCCACTTTCGGTGTCGCCTTCGACAACTATCACTCGACCCATTCCGAGGAGAACCGCTACTTCAGCGAGCTGATCTACACCCGACTGCGCGACCGCGGCCATATCGCCACTCGCGATATCGAGCAGATGTACGATCCCGTCAAGGGGCTGTTCCTGGCCGACCGCTTCATCAAGGGCACCTGTCCCAAGTGCAAGACTGCCGACCAGTACGGCGACAACTGTGAAGCCTGCGGCGCCACCTATACCCCGGCGGAATTGATCGACCCGGTGTCGGCGATCTCCGGCGCCACGCCCGAGGTGCGCAGCTCTACCCACTACTTCTTCAAGCTTCCCGATTTCGCCGACTTCCTCAAGCAGTGGACCCGCGGCGGTCACGTGCAGACCCAGATTGGCAACAAGCTGCAGGAGTGGTTCGAGTCCGGCCTCAACGAGTGGGACATTTCGCGCGACGCGCCCTACTTCGGCTTCGAGATTCCCGATGCGCCGGGCAAGTACTTCTACGTCTGGCTGGACGCGCCGATCG
Source organism: Billgrantia bachuensis (assembly GCF_011742165.1). GTDB lineage: Bacteria > Pseudomonadota > Gammaproteobacteria > Pseudomonadales > Halomonadaceae > Halomonas > Halomonas bachuensis. The sequence continues at coordinate 189,316 of NZ_JAAQTO010000004.1, forward strand.
GCTACCTGGCCAGCTTCAAGAGCCTGTGCGAGCGCACCGGCATCGACTTCGACAGCTACTGGAAGAAGGACTCCGAGGCCGAGGTATACCACTTCATCGGCAAGGACATCGTCTACTTCCATGCGCTGTTCTGGCCGGCCATGCTGCACGGCGCCGAGTTCCGCACGCCCACGGCGGTGAACTGCCACGGTTTCGTCACCGTCAACGGGGCCAAGATGTCGAAGTCCCGCGGAACCTTCATCAAGGCGGCGACCTACGCCGAGCACCTGAATCCAGAGTACCTGCGCTATTATTTCGCCGCCAAGCTCACCTCGCGGGTCGACGATCTCGATCTCAATCTCGAGGACTTTGCCGCGCGGGTGAATGCCGACCTCGTCGGTAAAGTGGTCAACATTGCCAGCCGCTGCGCCGGGTTCGTCAAGAAACTGGGAGACGGCCGGCTCTCGACCCACTGCGCCGAGCCGGAGCTGGTCGCGCGCTTCATCGCCGCGGGAGACGGTATCGCCGAAGATTTCGAAGCGCGTGAGTTCGGGCGTGCCGTGCGCAAGATCATGGAGCTGGCCGACGAAGCCAATACCTACATCGCCGACAAGGAGCCGTGGGTACTGGCCAAGCAGGAGGGTCGCGAGCAGGAAGTACTGGAAATCTGCTCGGTAGGCATCAATCTGTTCCGGCAGTTAATGGTCTATCTGGCCCCGGTGGTACCGGCCATGGCCGAGCAGGCACGCCAATTCCTGCAGTTGGACTCGCTCGACTGGGCAAGCCGACACGCGGTGCTGCTGGGCCACGAAGTCGCCAAGTTCAAACCGTTGATGACCCGCGTCGAGCGGGAGAAGATCGATGCCATGATCGAGGCGTCGAAGGAGGATCTGGTGGAAGAACAGAAACTCAAGGAAGCGGCCAAGGGGCCGCTGGCCGACGATCCTATCGCCGAGCCGATCGCCTTCGACGACTTCGCCAAGGTCGACCTGCGCATCGTGCGCATCGCCAAGGCCGAGTACGTCGAGGGCGCTGACAAGCTGCTCCAGCTCACGCTCGATCTGGGCGGTGAGACACGCAACGTCTTTGCCGGCATTCGCTCGGCCTATGCCCCGGAAGCTCTGGAAGGCCGCCTGACCGTCATGGTGGCCAACCTGGCACCGCGCAAGATGCGATTCGGCGTCTCCGAGGGCATGGTACTGGCGGCTGGAAACGATGGCGGCATCTATCTGCTGTCGCCGGATTCCGGCGCCGAACCCGGTCAGCGCATCAGGTAAATAATCTCGACACGAGAAAAAGCGCGGCTTCGGTCGCGCTTTTTCTATGAAAATCAGCTCTAAGAGCCAATCTTTGCTGCACTATGAGCAAAAGCTGGCACTTTTCGATCAAAAATTACTTTTACTAAAGTTTTGTAGTCCTGAGCCGATATACCTTGTAAGCAATTACCTACACCGGTGCCGGCACCACTGACACCTGAGTGGCGGAACATAAAACAGGCATGCCTCAATGACGACAGTGCTCAATTCGTTGCGTAATCGTTTCCTGCTGTCATTGTGCACCGTGCTGTGCCTGGCCCTGCTTGCGCTGGTGTTGATCGCGCGCTACCAGATCATGCCGATTCTGCTGGAAGACGAAGAGGCCTTCGCAAGCGCCGAGCTCGATAGGGCCGAGCGTGCTCTTGGCAGCGAACTCAATCACATGCGTCGCCTGGTGGAAGACTGGGCCTACTGGGACGACACCTACGATTTCGTCAGTGGGGTGAAACCCGAATACATCGACTCCAACCTCTATGAAGACACGCTGGTGACTCTCGACCTCCAGCTGATGTTCTTTCTCGATAACAGCTACGAACCTTATTGGGTAGTAGGCTTCGATGAAGAGGGTGAGTTCACCTCCTGCCCCGGCTTGGAGCCTCCCTGCGACTGGGCCGCCCCCTCCGTGCAATTCCTTCGTGAGCGAATCGATGGTGGGCTCGAGGAAACCACACATACCTGGCTGCTGTCGCTACCGCAGCTGGCCATGGGCGCCCTGTCGCCGATCTACCAGAACCGGGAAGAATCGCCGCCGGCCGGTTGGCTGGCCATGATACGTCCACTCTCCGAGCCCTGGATCGAGCAGCTACGCGATACCACCGGTATCGATCTCGCGCTCGGCACCGTCGTTGCGAGTAGCATTCCCAGCGAACAACTCGAACGCGTCTCTCCCACCCATATGGCCGCCAGCCGCAGCGTTGCCGCCGTTCCCGCCAGCCGAGCCGTGCGTATCGATGCCCTGCTGCCCCGCCAACGCTACCAGGCAAGCCTGGAGACGTTTCGCTTCGCCCTCTACTGGACCGGGGGCGTGCTGATCGTCACGCTGCTGCTCGTGCTGTGGCTGCTCGAACGTATGGTGCTGTTGCCACTGCGCCAGTTTACCCACTACACCCAGGGCCTCCACCAGGAGGCCCTGCCACCGCCCATGCCCAGCCGTCTGGTGACACGCCGTGACGAGATCGGCACCTTGGCCCGAGAGTTTCGCAACCTGCTGAAGCACCAGCAACAGCAGTCCGAGCAATTGCTTGAATTGACCCTGCACGACCCTCTGACGGGTGTGGCCAATCGGCGCTTGTTCGACGATCGCTTCGCCGAAGTGCTGAGGCGCCCCGGCCAGCACCGAACGGCGGCGATGATGATCGATATCGATCACTTCAAGCTATACAACGATCACTATGGACATCAGGCGGGCGATGCCTGCCTGATCACCTTGGCGCAGTGCATGGAGCATCAGCTCAGCAAGCATGGTTTCCTGGTGGCACGCACCGGCGGAGAGGAATTCAGCGTCCTGCTTCCGAACACTTCACTCGAGACCGCCCTCATCCATGCCCAGGAGCTGCTCCAGGCGGTAAACGGGCTGGCGCTGCCACACGAGTATTCGCCGACCGCCCCCAACGTGACGGTCAGCATCGGCGTTGCCATGCAGCGAACTGACGTGACGACCCCATCCGATATCATGCGTGCCGCCGATCAGGCCATGTATCTGGCCAAATCGGGCGGACGCAATCGAGTGGAGGCCTATCATACCGACAAGCAGCTCAGCCCCGTCGACCGCTAGGATATCGAGAGCCGGCCTGGGCAGTATGCCCACCCGGCACGGCAGCGTATAATAGCCGACCGCCACCAGCCTCTGGCTGGCATTCTACTTGCGCCCCATCAGGAGACGACGTGACGGGCCACAGCAACTTGATCGAGGCCATCGACGCGCTGCTGCCGCAAACCCAGTGTGGCAAGTGCGGCCACCCGGGCTGCCGACCCTACGCCGAGGCCATCGACGCGGGCGAACCGATCAACCGCTGCCCGCCTGGCGGCGAGGAAACCGTAGAACGTCTTGCCGAGCTGACTGGCCGCCCCCCTCTACCTCTCGAGCAGCCGGCTCAGCTGCCGCTATTGGCGGTCATACGCGAAGCGGAATGCATCGGCTGCACCAAGTGCATCCAGGCGTGCCCGGTGGACGCCATCCTGGGCGCCAGCAAGCGCATGCATAGCGTGATCGCCTCCGAGTGCACCGGCTGCGAACTGTGCGTTGCGCCCTGCCCCGTCGACTGCATCGACCTGGTGCCGCACCCCGAATGGCAGGCCGCCAACGACGATACCGAGCGACAAGAGTACCTGGCGCGGCGGGCGCAACTGGGCCGTCGGCGGTATCAGGCACGCCAGCAGCGCCTGACACGCCTCGAGCGGGAGAAACGTCTGGAGCGGCAGCGCCGCGTGATTAGGCAGGAAACTCGCGGTTCGCGTAGCGGCCCGACACCACAGCGCCAACGTCAGATGGCCGTGAAGGCAGCCGAACAGGCGGTAAGAAGAGCTCGCCAACAGCTCGATCACGCCCAGCGGCACCACGACAGTGAAGCCTGTCATCGGGCCGAAACCCAGCTTCAGCGCGCTACCGACCTGCTCGAGGAAGCCCGCGCATCCCTGGCGCCCGGTTCGCCATGAGCGCACCTTCGCAACGAGAGCCCGCATGAACGCCCAGAAACGCTACGAAATCTTCGCCCGCCTGCGCGAACACAACCCCGAGCCGACCACGGAACTGAACTGGAGCACGCCGTTCGAGCTTCTTACTGCCGTACTGCTCTCTGCCCAGGCTACCGACGTGGGGGTCAACAAGGCCACCGCCCGGCTGTTCCCGGTGGCCAACACACCCCAGGCCATCATCGATCTCGGCCTCGATGCCCTCAAGCAGCACATCAAGACCATCGGGCTCTACAACACCAAGGCCGAAAATCTGATGAAGACCTGCCGCATGCTGGTCGAGAAGCATGGCGGGGAGGTGCCACGCACCCGTGCCGAGCTCGAAGCGCTGCCGGGGGTGGGGCGCAAGACCGCCAACGTGATCCTCAACACAGCTTTCGGCGACCCCACCATTGCCGTGGATACGCACATCTTTCGCGTCTCCAACCGCACCCGCATTGCCCCCGGCAAAAACGTAAACGAGGTCGAACAGAAACTGCTGCGCCACGTGCCCAGGGAATTTCGCCGCGATGCACACCACTGGTTGATCCTGCACGGCCGCTACACCTGCGTGGCGCGCCGCCCGCGCTGCGGCAGCTGCGTAATCGAAGATTTATGCGAATACAAGGAAAAAGTGGAGCTTGGTTAGGAAGCGCTGAACAAATTGTGGCGCGAGATGAAGCGATTCGCTCGTACAGACATTGGTGCAGTGTTTTCTTCGACTAATGAAGGTTTTGCATAGTCCTGCACAGTCAGGGACGATAAGCGGTAGACAATAATAACCAGAGCCGCACCATGCCATTGCACGACCGCCCTATCGGTGAGCGTATCGAGGCGCTACTCGCCCTTTCGCGTGAGCACGCCGACAATTTTTGCAGCCCCTCGGCATGGCTCGCTCGCGAGCGCTACCTGGCCAACCACCCCACGCGCATCCTGGTCATGAAGTGCATGGACGGGCGCATTCACCTGCCCCATGCCACCCGCACGCCACTGGGTATCATCACCCCGTTTCGTAATCTTGGCGGCATCTTCCACCTGGGCTGGCCCTATCTCGGCGAGATGCTCACTGATGCCGTCGACGCAGCCATCCATGGCGGTAGCGGCGTGCTGCTGGTCATCAGCTATCATTTCTCCCGCGGAGAGCGGGCGCGCGGTTGTGCCGGTTTCGCTTGCGATGCGGATGCCGCCCTGGCCCAGGCTCATGAAATACGCCGTCAGGCCGAACGCATCTTCGGTCGCGACAATCGCCACGTCTACCCGCTGGTATGCGGCTTCGAAACCGATACTGATGCACTCATCGTGCACGGCATCACCGACGCCACTCTCGACATCAGCGAACTGCCCCCTGCCGAGGAAGGCGATCTCGAGCGCCGCGTCGCCAGCCTGTGCCCCGACATGCCAACCGACATTCGCCGCGACCTGCTGCCATTGTTGAAAGGCAACCTGCAGCATGTCGACTCGTTGCGAGGCACCGCCCGAGAATTCGACATCGAGCATCGCGAATGGGTTATCTGCGTCGGACGAGGCTTCGATTTCCTTCATCTTCCCAATACCGCTCTGATCGTAGGGCCCTACAGCCCCGACCTTTCCGAACCCATTGGCACCGCGGCGGCAATCATCGCGGCCAATATGAAGGCGGGGCGAATCCCCGACGACGGCTTCCTGCTGCTGGCCTCGACCCCGTATGAAGCGATCGGTGTAGATCGCGCCCGTGCCGAACTGAAGTCAGGCTTCCTCTCCGAGTTCGCCGCCCGGGTCATCGCCCGGGAGCACCCCAGGCTGGCGGCCAGCATGCTATCGCGCACCGCTGTCGTTCATTGGCCCAGCCGCAGGCTGGAACTTCTCGATCACGCATGACCGGAACGCAACGATGACGCTGCTCAAGACCCTGCTGCTGCCACCCACCCTCAACGTACTGCTGGTGCTGCTGGGACTGCTGCTCAGCCCCAGGCGATTCCTCGGTGCCCTGCTGATCATGCTGGGACTGTTCGGCCTGCTATTGCTCGCCACGCCGATGGCCAGCCATGCCCTGCGCCAGGGGCTCGAACCCTACCCTACTCCGGCCCGCACCCAACTGGAGGGCGCCGAGGCGATCGTCATCCTCGGCGGCGGGCGCGACTACACGGCCCCCGAATTCGGCTGGGGCGACGCACCGGCAAACCCGACCTGGCGCCGGCTGGCCTACGGTGCCCACCTGCATCGTCAGACCGAATTGCCATTGCTGGTCAGCGGCGGCCGGGTACATGATGAGGAAGCCGCCGAGGCGAGCCTGATGGCAGCCGCCCTGCGCGACGTCTTCGACGTGCCGGTGCGTTGGCTGGAAGGCGAAAGCCGAAGCACTGCCGAGAATGCCCGCCTCAGCGCCGAAATGCTGCGCGCCGACGGCATAGAGCGGGTCGCGCTGGTATCGCAGGCCTGGCATCTGCCTCGGGCGGTGGCGGAATTCGAGGCCCAAGGCCTGACCGTTGTGCCCGCCCCCACCGAATTCACCAGCCCGCCGCCCGAAGGGCTGGCCGCCTGGCTGCCGCGCGCCTATCACCTCAACCAGAGCACGCGCGCCCTGAACGAGTGGCTGGGGCGTGCCGGGCAGTCGTTACGCCAATTGCTCCCGTAATCCTCTCACCGGAAGCGGGCCGGGGAGCACGTTCGCGGCCTCAAGCCGGCGCTGTTTCAAACTGCGTCGGCTTGGCGTCCGAACCATCGGGCCAAGGCTGCAACGTGGCGACGAGTTGGTGCGGCCAGTCGCGATCATTGTCCACCTGGGCATTAGCGCGGTTGAGTTCCAACGCGTCCACGTCGACATCGTGACAGGCCCAGAGCGCATCGCCCAAGGTAGTGGCGAGTATGCCATCGGCGGGAAAGCCGTGGTCCATGGGCGCATAGAGGGTCGCCTCACCGGTGTTGACGTCAAGCGCCGGGCTCCATTGGGCCTCGCCTGCGGTGACCGCCTGGGCCACGAAGAAGCGATTCTCGAGCGCACGGGCCAGGCAACCGACTCTCACGCGGGTTGCGCCGGCCGCGGTGTCGGTGCAACTGGGCACCAGCAGCAGGCGTACTCCGGCTTCGTACTGGGCGCGCACCGGCAGCGGGAACTCCACGTCGTAGCAGACCGCGATACCGACCCGGTGGCCGTCGCAATCGAAGCCGTGCAGGAGGTCGCCGGGCTCGATGACACCGCTCTGTTTCTCATACCCGGTGAGTTGCAGCTTGTCCTGCCAGCCGTGGACACCGTCCGGGGCGAACCAGTCGGCCCGGTTACGGTAGCGCCCACCTCCGATGTCGATCAGGAAGGTGCCGGGTGCCAGGTACATGTCGAGTTCGCGAGCCAGTCGCCCATAGAGTTCGCACCAGGCATGACGCCACGGCTGCAACTCGGCCAGCGAGGCCTTGAGGTCGCCGCGCACGTCGGCTGAGAAGCTGGCCGCAAGCTCCAGGCTCAGGTACTCGGGCAGCACCGCGATTCGAGCTCCCAGCTCACGGGCCTGTCTCAGGCAGGCTGTCTGGCGCTGAGCGAATTCGTCGAAACTCGTCGGCATGCCGATCGGATACTTGGCCACGGCCACGCGCATTGCTACTCCTCCCTCGCGTTCGCTGAGACAACCGACATCACGCTTCGGCCACCTGACGCAGCCACTCCTCGAGGTTGTAGTAGTTGGTCACTCGGGTGATCCGGCCCCCCGTCACCTCGAAGAAGGCGCCGCCTGGCAGCACATAGCGTTGCCCCTTGGCCGGCGGTAGCCCCTCGTCCGTAGCACGGTACTCGCCGTGAACGACGTACTCGGCGGCTACGCGCCGGCCGTCGACGCCGGGCATGACCACGATGTCTTCCAGCCGCTCCACGTAGCTGCGCTCCATGCGGGCCAGGAACTGACGAAAGGCGTCGCGCCCCGTCTCGCGCGGCCCCTGGTTCAGGTCGTGCGCCACCTCGGCATCGAGACAGTCGAGCATGGCGTCCCAGTCGCCGCGATTGAAGGCATCGTAGTAACGCTGAATCAGTTGCACGCTCTCGGCCATGGGTAGGCTCTCCTGGATGGGTTCACGGGGCGCCAGTGTAAACGTCCAGGTCGGGTGGCGTTAGCCCGCCGACGTGCATTTGACCATTGCCATACAGCAATGACCGCGAGGCGAATTCGTCTCAGAAGCCCAGGCTCTCGAGCCGGCTGGCAAGCTCCTCCAGGGCCGGGATGCCATGGACGTCGCTCGGTAGCAGCGGCAGGCGCGGTCGCGGCAGGTGCTCGAGCTGCTCGTCGATGCGCGCCAGGTAGCTGGACTCCTGCATACGCCGCGCACGCAGGAAATCACCGTCGGCATCGTCGGGAATCACCCGGTTGACCACCACGCCGGCCACCGGGACCTTGACCGCCTCCAGCGCCTGCACGGCACGCACCGTCTCGAGAATCGGCAGCCGCTCGGGTGTCATCACGAACAAGAAACCGCTCTCCTCGGCGTTCTCGATGCGCCGCCGGGCACGGTGAAACAGGCGCCGGCGCTCGATCAGGGTACGTGCCACGTCGCGGGTACGCTCATCGAGATCGCTGAACGGGTCTTCCTGGGGGTCATCGAAGGGCGTGGCAACGTCACGGCCTTGCTTGGGCGTTAGATGGGAGAGCACCTTGCCCAGCTCCTCGGACTTGCGATTGTGCGCCAGCAAGCCGTCGGTCCAGGCCGCCATGGCTTCGGGCAGGGTCAGCAGGCGCAGGGTGTGCCCGGTGGGGGCGGTATCGAAGATCACCAGATCGTAGGCTGCGCCATCATCCGTGACGATGCGCGACAGCCGCTCCAGCAATGCGGCTTCCTGAGTACCCGGCGACTGGCGTGTCAGGCGCATCTGGCGTTCCAGTTCCTGCATCATTTCCGGTGCGGCGTAGCGGCGCATCTGTTCGGTAACGCGAGCCAAGTGGGCCTCGACTTCGGCGTCCGGGTCGATCTCCATGGCGTCCAGGTTGGGCAGCAGGCGCCGCGGCGCATCGCCCAGCTCACGGTCGAATACGTCGCCCAGGCTATGGGCCGGGTCGGTGGACACCACCAGCACCCGCCGCTCGCGACCCGCGGCCAGCACGGCCAGCGCCGCCGCCACCGTGGTCTTGCCCACGCCGCCCTTGCCGCCGACCCAGAGCAGGCGTTTATCGAGTAACTCTTTCATTTTACTTCCAAGGCATCGAGAGTTGGTGGCAGCGCAAGAGAGCTCCCTCGCAGCTATGCCGCAACAGCTCTTCGGGGAGGCGCTGTGAACCCATCCCTGGGCGCTACCGACGCCCTGCTGCGCTCTTGCGTCCTGCACCACTTGCAGGGCCGGTGCGGGCCATCCATGGCCCGCCCGTTCGGAGCAGTGCTCCTCACCCATGGCGTCGGACCTCCCCTGCGAGCCGTCCCGGCGCTTCTCGGTCGCAGCACACTGGAGCGCTGCACTTTATCCCTGACATTAACAGCATCGGAAATGATCCAGGGGCGAACGCTCCATGCCCATGCGCCGGTGCCACTCGTGGAAGCGCTCGAGCAGCAGCGGCTGCAGCTCCAACGTGTAATAGGCGGCCGGATTGGGCACGCCCATCATTTCGGAAAACACCAGCAGCATGAACAGGCCGTCCTCGTCTCGCCTCGCCCGGGCGATGGCGCCACGATAGCGCGCGCTGTACATCTCCTCGGCGAAGAAACGAGCCTGGCTCAGCCAGGCCCGGATCCGTTCGAGACGAGGATCATGCGGCTTGTCACGATCATCGTTCATGTCAGTCTCCGACGCTCATTCCTGCCTGGCCATGTCCGCCCTCGAACGCTTCAGCGCCGAGGCGCACTCCATCGCCACCAGGATCGCAGCGATCAGCACCACGATGTCCACGAACAGCAGGAAATAGTTGCCTTCGTTGAAGAAGGTGCGCAGTTGGATGAGCAGTGCGGCAATAGTCATCACCAGCAGGAAGCACAGCGGCGCCAGGGTATACCACATCGGCCGACGCAGGCGCACCAGCATCACCGTGACCACCAGCAGGGTCAGGCCCGCCAGCAGTTGGTTGGTGGTACCGAACAGCGGCCAGATGATCATGCCGCCGGTGCCGTCGGCGCCACCGGCACCGAAAGCCAGCAGCAGGCAGCTGCCCACGGCGAGCAGCGTGGCGGGCACGTTCCGGGTCATCCACTTCTGATGATAGATCGCGCCCCACTCCTGGAAGATGTAGCGCTGCAGGCGCAGGCCGGTATCCATGGTGGTGCCGGCGAACAGCGCCGCCATCACGGTCAGCAAGGTCGCCGCGGTGGCTTCGGGCAGGCCCAGGCCGTTATGGATCATGTAGGCGCCGCCCTCGACGAAGGCGTTGACGCCGCCGGCACCGAAGGCGGTATAGACCGCCTGCCAATCGGCGAAGCTGGCAAAGCCGGCGGTGGCGGCCAGGATGGCGGCAAGCGCCAGCATGCCCTCACCCACGGCACCGAAGTAGCCGACGAAACGGGCATCGGTCTCCTTGTTCAACTGCTTGGAGGTGGTGCCGGAGGAAACCAGCCCGTGGAAGCCGGAAATGGCGCCGCAGGCAATGGTGACGAACAGCAGCGGCAGCATCGATGGCGTGCCTGCCGGCAGGTCGTCGTTGACCATCGGCGCCACCACGCTGGGGTTGAGCAGAACGATGGCGCCGTAGAGCACGATCAGGCCGATGAACAGCTGCAGGCCGTTGATGTAGTCGCGCGGTTGCAGCAGCATCCACACCGGCAACATCGAAGCAATGGCGGCATAGCCGAACAGGATCAGGATCCACACGGCATTGCCCGAGAGCCCCCCGACTTCGGCCGGCATCTGGATCGGCACCGATGGGCCGATGAAGATCAGGGCATAGAGCGCGATGACGCCAAGGATCGATACCAACGGCAGACTCAGGATTCGGCGATAGATCAACTGACCGATGACCAGCGCCACCAGGATGGCGCCCCACACCGGCACCACGGCACTGGAGAAGTTCATCATCAGCCCGGCGATCACCACGGCAAAAACCGCGTTCACCATCAGCAGCACGAGAAAGATGACGATCATGAAGATGCTGCGTGCCCGGGCGCCGACTACGTCCCCGGTCAAGGCGCCGACCGACTTGGCTTTGTTGCGCACGCTGGCCCAGATGGCCCCGGCGTCGTGTACGCCGGCAAAGAACACGGTACCGAGCACGACCCATAGGAAGGCCGGCAGCCAGCCCCAGATGACCGCGATTGCCGGCCCGACGATGGGCGCGGCACCTGCCACCGAGGTGAAGTGATGTCCCCAGAGTATGAATCGATTGGTCGGCACGAAATCGACCCCATCCTCGTATTCATGGGCGGGCGTGGTGAATTCTGGGTCGAGGCGATAGATCTTCGCGGCAATGAAACGGGAGTAGAGGAAATACCCCGCGGCCATTCCGGCGAGACCTAGCACCAGCAGGACGATAGCACTCATCTGGTCAGCTCCTTTGTGAAAAAAATCGGTTCCTTTCCATTTTGTCGACATGCTTTAGCAGCATCAGGTCCCGATAGTACGCTTCATTCAACATGGCAAAGGATGAGCAGAGCGGAATGACAAGTCCAATCTGGCTCCCGATCCTTCAAAAAACTTACAACCAAAGTCGCACGAACGAATCTCTAGGCTCTAATCTGGCAAATTGAGAAATGGGATACAGAAGGGAAGCTTCCATGCAAGACGTACTGAATCTGCTTTCCGCCACTGATATCGCGATCATCTTTCTAGATGATGACTTATGCGTACAGCTATGTACTCCTCAGGTCGGAGCGCTGTTCGACATACAGCCTGGCGATCGGGGCAGACCGCTTCACGACCTCCCCCACCGGCTGGGAGACGACAGCGTACTTACGGATGCACAACAAGTACTCGACCGGGTGAAGCCTACGCACCGTGAATTACAGGTTACTGATGGCCGCTGGTACCAGACGCGCATCCGCCCCTACCATAGAGCTGACGAGCGCATCGGCGGCGTGGTGATCACCTTCGTCGACATCACCGAGCGCAAGAACTCCGAGTTGAGCCTGCGTGAAAGCGAGGAGCGCTTTCGCCTGCTCGTGGATACCTCGGCCCAGATCGTATGGAGTACCGCTGCCAACGGCGAAGTAATGGAGGATTCACCTTCCTGGCGAGTCTATACGGGACAGACTTTCCAACAATTCCAAGGCACCGGCTGGGCCGATGCCGTCGCCCCCGAGGATCGCGAGTGGGTGCAAGCCCAGTGGCGTCATTCAGTTGCCACGGGCGAGCCCCTGCATACTGAGTTTCGTGTCTTTCATACCGAGAGCGGAGAGCACCGTTGGACGGAGGTGCGCGCCGGCGCCCTGCGCGCCCCCGACGGTACGATTCGCGGCTGGGTGGGAATGAACATCGACATCCACGAACACAAGATTGCCGAACAGTCGCTTCAGGAGATCAACGAGACCCTGGAGGCTCGGGTGGAGGAGCGCACCCTGCAGGTCCGTCAGTTGGCTTCGAAACTGACGATGGCGGAGCAGAAGGAACGCCGCCGCGTCTCCCAGATCCTGCACGACAACCTGCAGCAGCTGCTCTACGGCCTGCAGATGAAGACCCGCATGCTGGAAGAGCAGCTCGAGGCGGCGGGTCAACGGGAATTGGCCGAGGCCGTTATCGGGACACGCGCTTGGCTTCAGGAAGCCATCGAGACGACCCGACAGCTGACAGTCGACCTCAGTCCCCCGATACTCAAGAACGAAGGCCTGGCCGACGCCATCGGCTGGCTGAAGCGCCAGATGCAGCAGTTGCACGGCCTGGAGGTCGAGCTCGAAACACTCAACCCACCTTTTACGCCCAACGAAAACCTCCGGGTCCTGCTGTTCCAGGTGGTGCGAGAGCTGCTCTTCAACATCAAGAAGCATGCCAATGTCGATCGCGCACGCGTCGAACTGGACCAGGCTGACGAACGGATTCTGATCAGGGTCAGCGACTCGGGACAGGGTTTTACCTCGCAGGTGATGGAAGACGGGCATGGCTCCGGATTCGGTCTCGTGAGCGTTCGCGAGCGGCTGCGATTGTTGGGTGGGGACATGGAAATCGATTCGGCACCAGGCGAAGGAACGACTATCCTCATATGGGTACCGGCAACGCCGTCTTGGCAGTAGCTCCGCGAGTCGTTGCCGCAACGTTCGACTGGCATCGGAATCTCAGGGAATGGATACCACAGCGCGCATACTGATCGTCGAAGATCACTCCTTCATGCTGGCCATGCTGCAGGAGTACATCGATCAGGAAGAGGATTTCGAGGTCTGCGGCACATTCGACTCCGGCGAGGCCGCGCTGGCAAGCCTCGCCGAGAACGTTCCCGACTTCGTGATCGCCGATCTCTCGCTTCCCGGTATCAGTGGGCTGGAGTTGATCAGCTCGGTCAAGGACCGCTACCCCTCCTTGCCCTGCGCCATCCTTTCAGGTCACAGCGAGCGGCATTATGCCGATCAGGCCATGACGGCCGGCGCCCAAGGCTATCTCCTCAAGGGCGACCCGGACGAGCTACCGGTTGCCATACGGCAAATGCTGCAGGGTCAGCGCTACATCAGCCCAGCGTTGCACTATTGAGCCCAGCATACTCAGGCCCGGCTAAAACTGCGGTTCGCCGTCAGGACTCGATCCAAGGTCTTACTGTCACGGGCGTGGGTAAGACGTTACGCTGCCAGTAAAGCCAGCCCCGATAATGAGACATTCATGCAAGATATCCTCCTTCAACTTGCCATGGCCGGTAGCTTCGGTGCCTTCGTCGGCCTGCTGTTTCGCGTCACCCGCCAGCCCGGCCAGGCAAGCGCCTTCAGGTTCACGCTGGTGGGCCTCGCTGCCGGCATCACCGCGTACCTGATTTTCTATGTTCTTACCCGCACTACCGGTGCCCCGGCCTGGCTGCTGCCATTGCTGGTCCTGCTGCAGGTGTGGCTGTGGCTCGGCCCGCTGGGGCCCAGGCCGAGGCGGCTCGGGAAGGACAACGACGAGCCGCGCTGATCACCCGGCTTACCTTTCCCGTTCTCCGAGCAGCTCTCCACCTGCCGCAGGCAGCCTCCTTCTGCCAAGGTCGTCTTTGCTGCACCAGCCGCGCGCACTAGACTGATGATCAACAAGAGATAAATACCCTTCAAGGAGTCATGCATGGCCAAGGTGCTGGTGGTGGACGATGAGCCCAACATCGTCCTGTCGCTGGAGTTCCTGATGCAGCAGGCCGGTTTCGACGTGGATACGGCCGAGGATGGCGAAGGCGCCCTGGCCAAGGTCGAACAGTCTCCCCCCGACCTGATCCTGCTTGATATCAGCCTGCCCGGCATCAGCGGCTTCGACGTGCTTGAGCAGCTACGCCAGGATGAACGCCACGCCAGGCTGCCCATCATCATGCTCACGGCCCATGGACGCGAGGTAGAGCGGGAAAAGGGACTGGCGCTCGGCGCCGATGATTACGTGACCAAGCCCTTCTCGACCCAGGCACTGGTCGCGAAGGTCAAAGACCTGCTGGCCGAGGGCACCTGATGAAAGGGGGCAAGCTGCCCAAGCGCCAGCGCCTGATCGGCCTGTGGCTATTGCTCAGCGGCATCAGCCTGCTGGGTGGCGCCATTTTTGCCGCCTGGCTCGATAGTCTGTTCCAACCCCAGGGCTTCGCTCGCCTCGTGCTGTGGCTCGGCTGCTTCTCCGGTGGCGGCACCATCTTCCTGGTCGGGCTACTGCTCGAACGCATGTTGTTCACTCCGCTACGCCACCTTCAGGTTCAATTGGCACGCCTGGTAGCCAACCCGGATGCCCGCGAGGACTACCCTCCCGAAGGCTGGCTGCGCGGCCTGGGCCCTGACCTGCTGCGTGTGCGAGAAGCCTGGCGCAGCGATCGTCAACGCCTGGCCACGGCCCACGCCGAAGGCGCTCGCAGCGCGGCGCGCATTCGTCAGGAGCTCGAGACGCTGCTGCAAGTGCTCGATACGCCACTGCTGCTGTGCGATCACCATCGCCGGCTATTGCTGTTCAACCAGGCCGCCGAGACGCTGCTCGGGAGGCACCCCGGGCTCGGGCTCGGCAAGCGCCTCGATGTCTTGCTGCCGATAGCCAGCCTGCAGGATGCGCTGGGACAGCTGCCGAGAGACGGCTCACCGCGCGAGCTGCTGATACCCTGCGATGAGCGCTGGCTGCACATGGTGATGCGCCGGGTACCGCAGAGCAACGGCGAGACGCTGTTGACCCTGACCGACGCCACTGCCGCCTGGACCAGCGAGATGGGCGCACGCGCCGGCCTGGCTGAGCACATGGCGCCGCTGCGCCGACATGGTGCCAGCCTGGCCAGTGCCGCCGAGGCGCTGGGCAGCGTACGCCTCGCCAGGCACATCGACGATACGCTGCGCCGGCGCCTGGAGGCGGTGATCGACGAGGAGAGCCGCGCCCTGGGCGACGAAATCGAGAAACTCGGCCGCCTGATCGAGGACATGCAGCAGCAGGGCGAGCGGCTGGTGCCGCTGTGGTCCAACGACCTGTGGCAGTCGCTCAATGAACGACTCGATGACACTCCCATCGAGGTTTTGCCCATCGGCATGCCCGCCTGGTTCAAGGGCGATGCCCCGGCGCTACTGGTCATGCTCGTGGCGCTGCTGCAGCGGCTGAGCAAGCATGCCGGCACCACGAATTTCGAAGGCGAGATTCTGCTCGGCAACCGCCGCGTCTACCTCGACCTGGTCTGGCCCGGCAAACCGTGGCCGCAGCGGGAACTGGCGGCATGGTGTGAACAACGACTCGAGGCGCTGCCACTCTCGCCACGGATCGGCGACTTGCTGCGCCAGCACGCCAGCGATGCCTGGAGCCTGGCGGACAGCGATGGTGAGCACGCCCGGCTGCGCCTGCCGCTGCCCGCCGTGGATCGCGTCGGTGCGCCGCCCAGTCAGTTGCCGCCGCGCCCCGAGTTTCATGATTTCGGCATCGCCGATTTGCCACCACCCGATGCCGAGCTGGCCCGCTGTCCGCTGCGAGCACTGGAGATCGTGGCCTTCGATACCGAAACCACCGGGCTCGAGCTGCGCCGGGGCGATAGCGTGATCAGCATCGGCGCCTGCCGTATCGTCAACGCCCGGTTGCTGGCCGATGATGTCTTCGATACACGGGTCGACCCCGGCAAGCCGATCCCTCCCGCCAGTACCGCGATTCACGGCATTGCCGACGCCGATGTTGCCGGCGCCCCGCCGTTGCCGGTGATCCTGCCGCGCTTCCGCGACTATATCGGCGACGCCGTGATTCTGGCCCACAATGCCGCTTTCGACCTGCTGGCCCTGCAGCCCACCGGTAGCGGCACGTCGCTGGAAATGCCGGTGCTCGATACGCTGCTGCTCTCCCGAGCCCTCGACGAGAGCCTGGACGGGCATGACCTGGACACACTCGCCGAACGCTACGACTTGAGCTTCCCTCCGGGTACCCGGCATACGGCACTTGGCGATGCACGGGTGACGGCCGAGCTGTGGCTGGCACTGCTTCCACGACTCGAAGCCCGCGGCATCGAAACCCTGGAGCAGGTACTGGCCCTGCAGGCCACCGCCTTCGACCGGGAGGACGCCTGTACATGAGCAACTCCGGCCCCCATGCCCGGCTGGTTGCATTGATCGGCCTGGCCGCCCTGCTCTTCTCGCCACCGCTGGTATTGATCTTCGATCGCCCTTCGCCCACCGGGCCTTCATGGCTGCCGCTCTACCTGTTCGTGGCCTGGCTGGTGGTCATCGCCCTGGCCGCCTGGCTGATGGAGCATCGGCAGGAGGAAAGCTGACACGATGAGAACCGAGCCGGTAGTGCTGACGGTCGCCTTCGGCTACCTGGCGCTGCTGTTCGTGATCGCCGCCTGGGGCGACCGGCGCGCCGAGCAGGGCCGCTCGGTGATCGGCTCACCCACCGTCTATGCGCTTTCGATCGCCGTCTACTGCACTGCCTGGACCTTCTACGGCAGCGTGGGACGGGCAGCGGAATTCGGCCCCAGCTTCCTGCTGATCTATCTGGGGCCGACGCTGGCCATGCTGATGGCACCGCTGCTGATCCGCAAGATGGTGCGGATCGCCAGCACGCAGCGCATCACCTCCATTGCCGACTTCATCAGTGCCCGCTACGGCAAGAGCTCCAGCCTCGGTGCGCTGGTGGCACTGATCGCGCTGATCGGCATCACCCCTTATATCGCCCTCCAGCTCAAGGCGATCACCCTCAGCCATGCGGTGCTGGTCAACTACCCCGAAGCCGCCGAATTCCGCCTCGTCGAGGAGAGCTTCTGGGCCGATAAGTCGTTCTGGGTGGCGCTGGTGCTCGCCGTATTCATCATTCTGTTCGGCACCCGGCATCTGGATGCCAGCGAGCGCCACGAGGGCATGGTGGCGGCCATCGCCTTCGAGTCGCTGGTCAAGTTGGTGGCGTTCCTCACCGTCGGCGTCTGCGTGACGTTCATGCTGTTCAACGGGCCCGGCGATCTGTTTCGCCAGGTTGCCGACACACCCGAGCTGACCGGCGCCCTGAGCCTCGATGCGGTTCCCGGCGGGGCCATTGGTTGGGTCGGCACCCTGGTGCTGGCTTTCCTGGCCTTCCTCACCCTGCCGCGCCAGTTCCAGGTGCTGGTGGTGGAAAACGTCGATGAGCGCCATCTCAAGCGTGCCAGCTGGCTGTTCCCACTCTACCTGGTGGCGATCAATCTGTTCGTGATCCCCATCGCCATGGCCGGCTTGCTGCTGCCGATGGGCAACAGCGACCCCGACAGCTTCGTGCTGACCCTGCCGCTCTCGGCGGGCATCGACGGCATTCCCCTGCTGGTCTTCATCGGCGGGCTTTCGGCGGCCACCAGCATGGTGATCGTCGAGACCATCGCGCTCTCCACCATGGTCAGCAACCAGCTGATCATGCCGCTACTGCTGCGCTCCAAGCGGCTCCATCTGAACTCCCAGGGGGAACTGGCCGGCTGGCTGCTGGGCATTCGCCGGGTGGCGATCGTACTGATCCTGTTGCTGGGCTATCTCTATCACGCCCTGATCGGAGACTCCTACAGCCTGGTGACCATCGGCCTGGTGTCGTTCGTCGGCGCCGCTCAGTTCGCCCCCGCCATGCTGATCGGCATGTACTGGCGCGGCGCAACCCGGGCCGGCGCAACTCTGGGCCTGATGGCCGGCTTCATCACTTGGATCTACACCCTGCTGCTACCGGGCTTCGCCCAGTCGGGTTGGCTCGATGCCACCTTCCTGGCCCAAGGGCCATTTGGCCTCGAATGGCTACGCCCCTATGCCCTGTTCGGCCTGGAAGGCTTTGACATCTATAGCCACGCCCTGCTGTGGAGCCTGCTGGCCAACGTCGGGTTGCTGGTCGGCGTGTCGCTGTTCACCCGCCAGAGCCCGGTGGAGCAGACCCAGGCGGCACTGTTCACCGAGGCCATGAACCCGGGGCTCGAACACACCTCGCTATGGCGCGGCCAGACTACCCGCGGCGAGCTCAAGAGCCTGCTCAGCCGCTACCTGGGCGCCGCCGCCACGGCACGGATACTGGCCAACCCGCAGGACAGCCAGGCCGACGAGACTCCCGCCCCGCCGGCACTGATCGCCCGCGCCGAACAGGCCCTATCGGGCGCCCTGGGCAGCGCTTCGGCCAGGGTTCTGATCAACTCGGTGGTACGCGGCGAGGCGCTGGACCTGGAGTCGATCCTCAGCATTCTCGATACCACCTCGCAGACGCTGGAGTACAATCGTCGCCTGGAGCAGAAATCCAACGAGCTGTCGCGAATCGGTGAGGAGCTGCGCGCGGCCAACGAGCGCCTGCGCGAACTCGACCGTCTCAAGGACGAATTCGTCGCCATGGTCAGCCACGAGTTGAGGACGCCGCTCACCTCGATCCGCGCCTTCGCCGAGATCCTGCGCGACGGCAGGGACCTACCGGAGGAGAAGCGCATCCACTTCCTCGAGGTCGTGGTACTGGAGAGCCAACGGCTT
The DNA here is from genome assembly GCF_011742165.1 of Billgrantia bachuensis. Taxonomy (GTDB): domain Bacteria; phylum Pseudomonadota; class Gammaproteobacteria; order Pseudomonadales; family Halomonadaceae; genus Halomonas; species Halomonas bachuensis. Next base: position 208,203 of record NZ_JAAQTO010000004.1, read on the forward strand.
TCACGCCTGATAGAAGAGATACTGGACCTGGCGCGGCTGGAAAGCGGACGGCTGACGCTCTCCCCTCAGCGGCTCGACCTGGCGGCGCTGGTGCGCCACAGTGTGGATGCCGTGCACCGGCTGCAGGAGGATCGCGGTGTTAAGCTCGAGGTCGACCTGGAACTCGACGAGGCGCCTGTGATCGGCGACCCCGATCGCCTGGAACAGGTGATCATCAACCTGCTCGACAATGCCGGCAAGTTCGCCGCCGACGACGACCCGCGCGTACGCCTCCACCTGGCCCGGCACAAGCACAGCTTCAGGTTGAGCGTCGAGGACAACGGCCTGGGCATAGCCCCCGACGAGCGTGAACGAGTGTTCGAGAAGTTCCACCAGATCAAGCGCTACGGCGCCAACAGCGGAAAGGCCCGCGGACGCCCGCGTGGCAGCGGCCTGGGACTGCCGATCAGCCGCGGCATCGTGGCCCACCTGGGTGGGCGGCTATGGGTCGGCGACGCCCCGACTCTGCAAGGTGCCTGCCTGGTCATGGAATTGCCGAGCGCCCCATGAGACGACTCATTTCAACCGCGAATATGATGCTTATATAACATAGGTTAAAGAACTCTTGGCCTCTGCCGATAACGGGAGGAGGAACGAACACACCGAGAGTCATGCCATGTCACAGGGATCGGATGGTGCGGATAATCTCTTGTTGGCCTCACAGCCAATCTTCGATATTGCAGGCAATGTGCGGGGAGTCGAGCTGCTTTACCGCAGCGATCAAGGCCTTAGCGCATTCGACGTTGGCGAGGATATCGCAACGGCGGAAGTGGTTTACCAGCTATGTACGGCCATATCGCAAAGAGCCGGATTCTACAAGGCACCCGCCTTCATCAACGTCTCTACCGATCTGCTGCTTTCCCCCCACTTCCTGCCGGTCCCTCCCGAACACGTGGTCATCGAACTGGTCGAGCGGATAACACCTACGACCGAAATGGTTGAAACCGTGCGTCGTCTCCATCGCCAAGGCTTTCGCTTCGCATTGGACGACTTTTCCTTTGACCCGGAGTGGGCTCCTCTGCTTCCTTTGGCTTCCTTCATCAAGATCGATACAACGTTGCTGTCTCCCGAGGAAGCAAAGAAACACCGCACAAGACTCGAGCACCTGGACATACAGTGGATTGCCGAGCGAGTCGAGACACGAGAAGAACGTGACGCCTACCAGGATAGTGGATTCGAGCTTTTCCAAGGCTATTTCTATGCCAAGCCAGTCCTTGTCTATGGCAAGAAAATTCCTCCCTCTACCCTGCAGGCAACTCAACTCCTCAGAGCACTTTGTCAGCCCGAGCCAGACAGCAGTGAAATCATTGCTCTCATACAGTCCGACCCGGAACTTGCCATCAAGCTGACACGAATTTCCAACAACGCCTTTTATCGATCTCATACCACCATCAGTTCGATACAGGACGTCGTGGCTCGTCTGGGTTTTCAGCGTCTATCCAGTTGGGTGGCCCTCTTCGGGTTGCTGGGCAATGCATCATCCGAGCATGCCGAATTGGCTTTGACGCGCGCCAAGGCCTGCGAACTGCTTGCGCAGCAAGCCCAATTGAGTGCTGAGGATGCCTATTTCATCGGGCTACTATCGACCGCCGAACTGCTGCTGGGCGTACCCGGTGAAGAATTCCTCAGTTGCCTGGAGCTCGACACGGCAACCTCCGACGCCCTGCTTTTCCGAGAGGGCGCTTACGGCAGTATCCTGCAGCGTATAGAAGGTACCGAACGTCGCTACGCCATGTGCCAGTGGGAACTTCGCGGTGAAGACTCCCATCTACTAAGTCTCTATCATCAGGCCCATCACGCCGCTTTCGAGCTTTTGACCCTAACTTCGACACTCGAGTGAGAATCTGCCGCCAACGTCTGACAGGCATCAACCGCCCTTCGCTTACCTGACGACACCCATCCCTACCTGCCGCTGGCGCTTCCCTGCGCCAGCCTGACCAGGCTACGAATGAACTGCATGTCGTGGCGCAGCAGCAGGCGCTGGTCGTCCTCGAGCTTGGCCAAGTCGATCCAGCCATCGGCTGCGCCTCCCGCCTTCAGGCTCGCCAACTGTGCCACGAGCAGCCGCTCCTGCAGGCGCTCCATTGCTGCAATTCCCGCCCTGGCCTGGCGCGCCGTGAGCGCCTCCTTCAACACCAGTGCCGACAGCCTGAGACGCGTGTCGGATACGCTTACACCATGACGCAGCGACAGCAGGCGCACCGCATTGACCAGCGGCAGCAAACCCTGGCGCTTGAGGTTGAGAGCGTTTTCATGCGGCGCCGACTCGCCGTCTCCGGCGAGTCGGCCGAAGCGGTCAAGCGCCACGGGTACTTCGTCGAGCAGGTTCGCCATTTCGTCGAGGAACAGACCGGAATGGGGCATGAGCCGTGCGACCTGCTCGGCGAGAGCTTCGGCCAGGTCGGTATCGCCGTATACCGGATGAAAATCGAGCAGGATATTGCTCTGCTGGACGCGCTTCACCCGGCGATCCCCAGCCCATAACGAAAGCTGTTCGCGCCACTCCGAGAGTCGCTTGCGCCACATTGGCCAGCGCGCCATCACATGACCGTTGCACAACGGAATGCCAGCCTCGTCGAGTCGCGTGGTGAAGCGCTCGCCAAGTGCCTGGAAGAAACCGTCGATCTCGGTATGGCGAGCGTCCGGGTAGTCGGCCACGATCATGGCGTTGTCCTGATCCGGTCCCAGCAGGCTTTCGTGCCGCCCGATGGAGCCAAGCGTCAACACGCAGAATGCTACGGGCGGTTCGCCCCAGCCGAGCCCCAGCATCTCGTCGAGGGAGAGCTGAATCGCACGACGGTAAAGTTGGCCGTTATGGTCACTGATCAGTTGGCTGATGCGCCAGGCCGACAGATCGAGTCGCTGCAGGGCCTCGACCAGCTGCAACTGCCAGGCGTGGGCGGTGGGCAGGTCGGGGCTCGGTCCCAGCTCCTCCAACGCTTCGCGTAGTGGCTCCAGCAAGGTGGCCAGCTCCGGCAGGTCGTCGCCGGCGAAGAGTTCGCGCCAGGGTGAAGCCCGATGCAGCACTCGCATAACGTCTCCCATCGCATCCACGTCAAGCGAGTGTAACGAGAGAGACGTCATGGGGCACTTGGGCCAAGGGATTACGCCTGCCAGGCCAGGACGGTCAATGTCTCAGAGGAGCCCCGGGATGCCTGCGACCTCAGCGCGGCTTGAACATATCGTCACCGGCCTGGTCGATGTAGCGCTGCGCCTTGCTCACCATCAACTGATCGCAGGCCTCTCGGCCCGGCACCAGGTCAGAGCGCTCGAAGCGGTGTTCCAGTATTTCCCCGTCGGCACCCGACTTGCGAATCCAACCGCTGACGCGGTACTGGCCGCCCTGCTCGGCCGGCTCCGAAACGATCTGGTAGCCGTTGTACTCCACCGGCTCGGCAGCCTTGGCATTGCCCGGCTTGGTGTCACCGCCACCGAACAGTCCACCCAACAGTTTCTTCAGCATTGTTCTCCCCTCGTACTTTCAAACGAGAGCGCCGGCCAAGGGCCGGCGCTCTCGGTTCGAATCGTCAGGCAATCAGCTCTGCTGGCGGCCCTTACCAGCCGCTATACGCAGACGCAGGGCATTGAGCTTGATGAAGCCCTCGGCATCCTTCTGATTGTAGGCGCCGGCATCGTCTTCGAAAGTGGCAATCGACTCGTCGAACAGCGACTGCTCGGACTTGCGGCCCACTACGGTGGCACTGCCCTTGTAGAGCTTCATGCGCACCACGCCGGAGACGTTCTTCTGGGTCTCATCGATGGCTGCCTGCAGCATGCGTCGCTCAGGGCTCCACCAGTAGCCGTTGTAGATCACCTTGGCGTACTTGGGCATCAACTCGTCTTTCAGGTGAGCCTCTTCGCGGTCCAGGGTAATCGACTCGATGGCGCGATGGGCACGCAGCATGATGGTGCCACCAGGAGTCTCGTAGCAGCCGCGGGACTTCATGCCGACGTAGCGATTCTCGACGATGTCGAGACGACCGATGCCGTTGTCGCCGCCCATCTTGTTGAGAGTCTCGAGCACTACATGGGGCTTCATGGCCTTGCCGTCGATGGCGACGATGTCGCCGCGTTCAAAGGTCAGCTCGACGTAGGTGGGGGCATCCGGCGCAGACTCGGGCGACACACTCCAGCGCCACATGTCCTCCTCGGCCTCGGCCCATGGGTCCTCGAGGATGCCGCCTTCATAAGAGATGTGCAGCAGGTTGGCATCCATCGAGTACGGCGACTTCTTCTTGCTCTTGGAGAAGTCGACGGGAATATCGTGCTGCTCGCAGTAGGCCATCAGTTTCTCGCGCGAGGTCAGGTCCCATTCACGCCACGGCGCGATCACCTTGACGCCGGGCTTGAGCGCATAGGCGCCCATCTCGAAGCGTACCTGGTCGTTCCCCTTGCCGGTGGCGCCGTGAGAGATGGCGTCGGCACCGGTCTCGTTGGCGATCTCGATCAGGCGCTTGGCGATCAGCGGGCGGGCGATGGAGGTGCCCAGCAGATACTCACCCTCGTAGATGGTGTTGGCGCGGAACATCGGGTAGACGTAGTCGCGCACGAACTCCTCGCGCAGGTCTTCGATGTAGATTTCCTTGACGCCCAGGGCTTGCGCCTTGGTACGCGCCGGCTCCACTTCCTCGCCCTGACCGATGTCGGCGGTAAAGGTCACTACCTCGCAGTTGTAGGTCTCCTGCAACCACTTGACGATGACGGACGTGTCCAGGCCGCCGGAGTAGGCAAGCACGACCTTCTTGACATCGGACATTCGGGGGCTCCTCTCAGGTAAACGTCACAAGTCGTTCAGTATAGCGTGGCTGCCGCCCGGCGAATACCGGCGGCGGGACGTATCGCGGCCAAGCTGTTAGACTTTTCGCCCATGAGAGTCGGCCCGGCCGCAACAGTTGCGCGCCGGCAAGAAGCCGTCCCCGACAACGACGAGGCACGTGATGAGGAGAGGTGAATGAGCGAGGCGATCACTCGCGAGATGATGGCGCAGCGGTTTCGCAGTTTCCTGCCGGTGGTGGTGGACCTGGAGACTGGAGGATTCAACGCGGAGCGCGACGCCATTCTCGAAATCGCCGCGGTGACGCTGACCATGGATTCGGAAGGCAACCTGATGCCGGACGCGACCTACGCCTATCATGTACAGCCCTTCTCGGGAGCCAACGTCGAGCAGTCGGCACTGGATTTCACCGGTATCAAGCTCGATGATCCGCTACGTCAGCGTGTCGCACTTTCCGAGGCCGAGGCACTGGGGGAGATCTTTCGCCCGGTGCGCAAAGCGATCAAGTCCTATGGCTGCACCCGCGCCGTGCTGGTGGGCCACAATGCCGCCTTCGATCATGGGTTCCTCAATGCCGCGGTGACTCGCTGCGGCATCAAGCGCAACCCCTTCCACCCCTTCTCGAGCTTCGACACCGCCAGTCTGGCTGGTCTCGTTTATGGCCAGACGGTACTTGCCCGCGCTTGCCGCGCAGCGGGCATACCGTTCGATAATCAGGAGGCCCACTCGGCGCGCTACGACACCGAGCGGACCGCGGAGTTGTTCTGCGCCATCGTCAACCGCTACAAGGATCTGGGCGGCTGGGCTCTGGCCCAGCGCGAGCAGGGCCTCGACGAACTGTAACTCCCCAAGGCCCTGGTGGGACATGCTCAGTGGCGGGTGCCGGTGTCCTGCTCCCAGCCGGCGGGCATGTCGAGATCGTCCTCGCCATCGGCCGCACCGCCTACCCCCGGCTTGTCGATGACCTGCACCGTGCTGGCGTGCAGTCCCTTCTCGCCTTCGTCGGGTTCGAAGCGTACCCGGGTACCCACGGTCAGCCGCTCGAAGTCGTCATGCAGCACCGAATTTCGGTGAAAATAGAACTCCTCGCCGCTCAGGCTCTTGATGAAGCCATAGCCATCCTTCTCGAATAGCCGCACCACGGTAGCTACCGGCGGGATCGGCTCGTCGTTATGGTGCTTGACCTTGCCATCGCGCTTGGCGGTCTGCTTCTTGAGCTGCTTCTCCATCGCCTCGAAGGCATTACGGATGATCGGACGCAGTTGGACCTGGGGATCGACCACCTTGTCGCTTTTTTCGGCGACGAGCTCGCCCTTGGCCGGCAGGTTCACTTCGACGAGCGCGCGATAGGGGTTGCCCGTCCTGTGAGGGTTCTGGGTCTGCTCGATGACCACGCGACAGGAGACGATGTCGCGATTGAATTGCTCGAGCTTGGCCACACGCGACCGGACGTACTCATCGATCCATTCGGAGCGAGATACATGCTGGTAGGTGATTTCCACGGGTGTTTGCATGCTGAAACTACCTCCCTGCCTTGAAGCTTTTGCCTGAATCCATTTCCGGCCGTTCATTTGTCAGCGTGGTAGCCAGCACACTCTATTTCAATCGCCCTTGCGCAGGCATTTGTTGTCCTACCGTAACCTGGGCGTCTTGTCGCTACTTCAGGAATAGGCCGCCCGAAAAGCACAAGGCCCGCGAGCCGAAGCTCACGGGCCTTGTCAGGACGCGGTGGGAAACGGATCAGGCGTCACCGCCCTCCTCGTTGGCCTTGGCACGTGCCGCCGCCTCTTTCACCAGCTTTTCCAGCTCGCCGCTCTGGTGCATCTCGCCGACGATGTCGCAGCCACCCACCAGCTCGCCTTCCACCCACAGCTGGGGGAAGGTGGGCCAGTTGGCATACTTGGGCAGCTCGGCGCGAATGTCCGGATTATCCAGCACGTTGACGAAGGCGAAGCGCTCGCCACAGGACATCAGGGCCTGCACGGTCTGGGCGGAAAAGCCGCACTGCGGCAGTTGGGGGGTGCCCTTCATGTAGATCAGGATGGGGTTTTCGCTGATCTGACGCTGGATGTTCTCGATGGTGGTGCTCATAGGTGCTCCCTGTTGGATCATTGAGTGCCTGGACTGTCGGAGACGCCGGGAAGAAAATACCCGAGCGTCACACTCAGCCTTTTGCTCATGTCCCCATTCTACTGATGACGAGCGAATTGCGCATCCCCCGCAGGCTGGCTAGGATGGTGGTTTTTTCGCGCGGAGAGATCGCCATGGCGACACGCCATTTCCTGACCCTGCTGGACCTGAGCCCCGAAGAATCGCACTACCTCATCCAGCGCGCCATTACGATCAAGAACCGCCTGCGCGCCCAGGGCCCGACCTATGCCCCGTTCACCAACCGCACGCTGGCGATGATCTTCGAGAAATCCTCCACGCGCACCCGGGTCTCTTTCGAGACCGCCATGGCCCACTTCGGCGGCCATGCGCTGTTCCTCTCGCCGCGCGACACCCAGCTCGGCCGCGGTGAGCCGATCGAGGATACCGCAAGGGTGCTGGCTGAGATGGTCGACATCGTGATGATTCGCACCTTCTGCCATGCCGGCTTGGAGACATACGCCGCCGCCAGCTCGGTGCCGGTGATCAATGCGCTCTCAGACGACTATCACCCCTGCCAGCTGCTGGCCGACGTGATGACCTGGACCGAGCTACGCGGTAGCGTGCGCGGGCGCACGGCGGTATGGATTGGCGATGGCAACAATATGTGCCATTCATGGATCAATGCCGCGCGTCAGTTCGACTTCAAGCTGCGCGTCTGCTGCCCCGAGGGTTACGAACCGCGCCAGGATATCCTCGAGGCCGCCGGCGACCGAGTCACCCTGCTGCACGATCCCGCCGAGGCCACGATCGGAGCCGATCTGGTCACTACCGATGTCTGGGCCTCGATGGGCCAGGAGGAAGAGCAGGCCAAGCGTGAGGCGGATTTCGCCGGCTTCCAGGTCAATGAGGCCATGCTGGATAGCGCCAGGCCCGACGTACTGTTCCTGCACTGCCTGCCTGCCCATCGCGGCGAGGAGATCAGCGAGACCCTGCTGGACGACCCGCGGGCGGTGGTTTGGCAGGAAGCCGGCAACCGCCTGCATGCCCAGAAGGCACTGATCGAATTTCTGCTGCTGGGACGGGTCGACCACTGACTTGCATCGTCGGGAGAATTCCCGGCGATGCCAATCGGCCTCCTATCCACAGACCGCACAGCTCGGTCGTGAACTAGCCGTTGCTCGCCGCTTCCTGATGCAGGAGAAGCTCGACGCGGCGGTTGGCGGCGCGCCCTTCGGAGGTTTCGTTGCTACTCAATGGACGCGTCTCGGCGTAGCCCACCGCACGCAAGCGCTCGGCCGACAGGCCTAGCTCCGACAGGTAGCGCAACACGGCGATGGCACGTCCGGACGAAAGCTCCCAGTTGGACGGGAAACGGGCGGTAGCGATGGGAATGCTGTCGGTGTGCCCCTCCACCGAGATATCGCCCTCGAATGACGCAAGCACTTCGCGCAAGCGGCTCAATACTTCACGGCCCTGCCCGGTGAGTATGGCCTGGCCGCTGTCGAACAATAGGTTATCGTCGATGCGCAGGGTAATGCCCTGCTGTCCCTCGGTCACGCTCACACCTTCGATGTCGAGCCCGGGGAAGCGCGGCTGCAATCCGTCATGGCGAGGCTCGAGCCCTGTGCCTGCCACCATGCGCGCCGCAGCTTGTGCTTGCGGAGTGACCAGGGCGCTCGTTTCACCGCCATGCCGGCTTCCCTTGATGGCGGCCCCGTTGCCGGCCAGCGAGAGCAGCAGGACGAACAGCGTGATGAGCAGTGTCAGCACGTCCAGATAACTTACCAGCCAGCCTTCCCCCTCCCCACCGTCAATAATGGGGGGATGCAACACGTCTCGCGTGCTGCGATCAAGCATTTTGCGCTTCTCCATCGGAGGCGTCGCGCTTGGTCACTTCCGGATCGCGAATCTCGTCGTGATAGTTGGCGACGAAGGAGTTGAGGGTTTCTTCGATGAAGGACGGCAGACGGCGCTTGGTAATCAACGAGATACCCTCGAGCACCATGTTCATTGCGATGAGCCGCTCTTCGGTACGTCGTTCGAGCTTCACGGCAATGGGCTTGAACACCAGGTTGGCCAGCAGAATGCCGTAGAAAGTGGTCAATAGCGCCACCGCCATGCGTGGGCCGATGACATGCAGGTCGCCCGACTCCATGACTTCGAGCATGTTGACCAGTCCGACCAGGGTACCGATCATGCCGAAGGCCGGGGCATAGGTGGCCATGGTGCGGAAGATCTGTGCCTCGGCGTGCTCGCGTGCCTTGAGCCTGGCGATGCGCCAGCGCAGCAGGTCGAAAATTTCCTCCGCCTTGGTATTGGCGATGACCAGTTGGATGCCGGTACGCAGGAATGGATTGCGGGCCTTTTCCAGCGCCGCCTCGACGGCGCGTACGTCGCCCTTGAACCATAGCCGCGAGATATCCACTAACTCCTTGATATCGTCACGCATATAAGTGTTTTCCCGACGAAACACCAAGCCCACCAGACGCACCACACGCAAGACCTCCTTGAGCGGGTAACTGATGAAGGTGGCCGCCATGGTTCCAGCCAGCACGATGGCAAGGCCCGGCAGGTTGATGAAGCTCTGCGGCGACTCGGCGGTGAAGAACAACACGCTGACCAGCAGAACGATGCTGGCAAACATGCCGATTATGGTAGATGGATTCATGCAAGCTCCTGAAAATAAAGCGCATCGAGTCTAAAGAAAAATATCGGCTGTGACGGGTGACACTTTAGCCATGGCTGGAAAAAGCCTGGATCAGGATGACCCAGATCAACCTTTCCGTATTGCGCTAAAGTTTCCTCGGTTACGGCCGATACGTTAGCCATGAGATCCTCGTCGGCAGCGGGCAATTGAGAGAAACGGTTCGATCACGATCATGTCAGCCTGAAACTTGAGAATATTCCGAGTGCACCGCACTCAGCACGGAGCCAAGCAGCATGCCTGAGCAAAGGGACCACGATCCTTTCACCGTCGCTCTTCATCCGATTCACGATGCCAGCCATCACCATGTGGCGGATCGCCTGGTCTACACCCGGCATACCGACACCGAAACCGAGGAGGTCATGGCCGCCACGGCCAGGGCACTGGCCAGCGCCGTCTACGAACTCGGAGATGGCGGCCTACTGGGTGACAGGACCCTGTTCGTCGACCTGCCACTGGAGTGGCTCGACCGCCCCGAGCTGCTGCCTACGCCGGCACCGCGCCTGGCGCTGGGAGTTGCCGAAGTGCACACGGTCGATGCCGAGCTGCTCGTACGCCTGGACGACATTCGCGAGCGCGGCTACCGGGTCATCGTATCGACCCGCCTGCTGAAGCAGGACCCGGAGGCGATGCTCGGTCGCTGCGACATCATCGTGCTCACCTCGCCTCAGGATCTCGACGACGAGACACTGGAACGGCTCCCCGCAAGCAACGTCAAGCTGCTGGTCGAGAATCTCGACAGTCGGGAGGAACTGGAGCGCTACCAGGCGATGGGTTGCGACTATTACCACGGGCAGTATCTCGCCAAGCCCAGTTTCATCGCATCGGCTCCGCGGGGGCGCCATGGAAACCGTGCCGCCCAGATCCGCCTGATTCGCGCGCTGTACGAAGACAACAACGATCTCAACCGGCTCCATGAGCTGGTGGTACAGGTACCCCACCTGCATGTAGCCATTCTGCGCCGGGCCAACTCGAGCTATTTCCATCGCGGCGGCAAGGAAGTCGATCTGCATCGTGCCGTACAGCTGCTGGGGCTCATCGAGCTTCGCCGGCTGATCCTGACGCTGACTCTGTCCAGCTTGCAACCCTCGTCGCGCATCGTGCTGCGCATGGCGCTGATCCGTGCCTTCATGTGCCGCAACCTGGCGGCTCCCTTTCCTTCTCTCGACCCCGAAGATGCCTTCACCACCGGCCTGTTCTCGATGATGGACGCCCTGCTGGAGGAGGACCGCCAATCCCTTCTCGAACACCTGCCATTGGGGCAGCCGATCATTGACGCCCTCAAGCACCAGGCAGGGCCCCTGGGCGCCGTACTGACCCTGTGTGAGAACCATGAGCGTCAGGTCGAGGAAGCCATCGACGACGTGCCGGCCGACCGCCTCCACAACTGCTACATGAATGCCCTGGCAAGCACCAAGACACTGATGGACAACCTTTAATCCTGGGCGGTGAGCCGCACCCGGAGCCGGCTCACCGCTTGACTGTGCAACTGACAGACCCGCGACTCGGTCACACCGAGCACGACGCCGATCTCCTTGAGGTTGAGCTCTTCCTGATAGTACAGCGCCATCAACAGTTTTTCGCGCTCGGGAAGCGCCTCGATGCCCTCGGCCAGTTGCCGACGCTTCTCTTCGTCGATGAGCTGGCGATAGGCAGTATCGATCGAGGCGTCCTCGATCCCGGGTTCGACCCCCTCGGCCATCAGCGCCTCGAAGGGCAACAGATGGCCGCTGTTGGTGTCGTTGAGCAGCTGCCGATACTCCTCCAGCCCCATGTCGAGTTCGGCGGCGATCTCGGTCTCCTCGGCCGCCCTGCCCAGCGTCTGCTCCAGGCGCCGCACTGCCTCGTCGACCGCCCGCGCGTTGCGCCTGACGCTGCGCGGCAGCCAATCCCGACTGCGCAACTCGTCGAGCATGGCACCGCGGATACGCTGGCTGGCAAAAGTGGCGAAACTGGCTCCCTGGGTCGAGTCGAAGCGCCCCATGGCTTCGAGCAGCCCCACCGTGCCGGCCTGGATCAGGTCATCGAGTTCGATGCTCGCCGGTAGCCGAACCTGCATGGACAACGCCTGACGCCTCACCAGCGGCAGGTACTCATCCAGCAGTTCTGCCTGTTCAATCTTGCCTCGTGCTGTGTACATGCGCTTGCTCTCACGGCTGACAATTCCCGCGAGCTTCGATCGAACGGCTCGACGGGTCAGGGACGTTGCAGGTGCTCATGATTGACGATCACCTGCAGCCCTTGCAGGGTCGCGGCACGTTGCCGGCGATCCTGCAGTGAAAACTGGAAATACAGTGGCGTATCGGCCGGCAGGCCCTCCATGACGTCGGTCTGGCCGCGCGGCCCCGGCAATCGTACGCAGTCTCCCGGATGGCATAGCCAGGCATTCACCTCGCTGCCGGCCGGCGGTTGATACTGCCAACCGACCCGCCCCATCACTTGACCACGCGCCAGCTCGGGCGAGGGCGGCAGCAAGGCTGCGGATGACAGCGGCCTATCGGCCATGACCACCGTCAGCGAGGGGGCGCTGGCGACCCAACTGCCAGCAGCGTGAGCGGTACCCACCCACCAGCCACAGAGGACGATACCCGCAAGCCAAGCACTCGCTCGACGTATCATCTCGCCAATACCAGCAGCTCGATACCGAAATAAGCGTCCGCCACATACTGCAGATTGGCCAATAGACCTTGCTTTCCCACTCCCGGCGGATGCACGGCAAGCAACCGTCTCGGGCCACCCTGCTCGGCGATCTGCTTGAGCATGCGATAGCCGCGGCGAAATGCTTCCAGATCGTCATCCACCCACAGCGCCCAGTGCGATTGCTGTGTGACCAGCAGCGGCAAGTGCGGGCTGCTGACCGGCAACGCCACGATACGCCAGGCCTGCGGGTCGCCTACCCAGCGCCGCCCCTCGCGAGCCCAGCTCTCCAGCAATTCGGTCACCTTGGCGGTGTGCCGTTCTGCGGTACCCGGCAGGCCCAATACCATCAGCGTCACTTGCTGAGCGTTACCTGCCGTACGCGGTGGCGTCGCGGCAGTACTCATCTGCGCTGGCCTGGCCGGCGTCCGGGGGGCGGTCCGGGGCCTTTCCACCCTATCGCCTCCGGGAGCAGCCAGCTCGACAAGCATCTCGGCCACATGTGTCGGACAATCCGGCGACTCACCGTTCGCCCACTGGCGCAGTCCTGCGGCCTGGTCCCATCCCATCTAGCCTGTCTCCCTTTCACCGAGACCCAGGTGGCGAATGGCATCGCGCACCAGGAAAAGTTGTACCAACGACTCGAGCAGCGCAACGTCGCGACGCCGCCGACGCCCACTGGCGAGCCCCAGCAGCTCCGCTCGCAGATCCATCGCCGCCTCGTCCTCGGCAAGGTCCAGGTGGGCCGCCACTGTCGCCAGGCCACTGGCCATCAACAGGCGCTGGTCGGCACGCAGCTCTCCCAGCTCAGCCGGGTCCAGGCGCTGCCAGGCGCGGCGTGCAAGCTGCGGCAGCACATCACCCTGCAGCAGCGTAAGCAGTAGCGGCTGGGGCTCGCGACCCAGCCGCGCCGGGGTAATCCAGTAGCGCTTGCTGAGAACCTTGCCACTCTCCTCGTCGCGAACCTCACCGAGCCAGGCTCGCGCGACCAGGCACTGCTGATCGCGCCGGCTGCCCTTGAGGGTTACGCTGATGGGTAGCGTGGAAAGATCGAGCCGGCCTGGCGCGCCGCGGAAGCGACAGCGCACTTCGCCAACGGCTTCGCCCACGTCAACGAGTGATGCCAGGGTACGGCGCTCACCGGCGTACTCGATACGCTGGCTGCCACGTACCTGGCTGCACCAGCTCGATTGCTGGCGTTCCAGCCATTCTCCCGACTCGCCATCGGGCAAGCCGTTCAACAGATGCACATCGATGTCGTATAGCTCCCGTGCGGCCTCCAGGCGTGCCTGCTGGCCCGCCACCTGGCGATGCTGCAACAGCGGCAGCGCCAACCAGGTGCCCTCGGGGCTGAGCGCCACGTCAGGCATCGACCAGTTCTCGCCCGGGACACGGCGGCGGTCGCTCCAGATCATGCCCAGCGCCTGGCCGGCACGAGGGTAGTCTGCCAGCAGCTGTTCGAGACGCTGCTGCTGGATGGATGACGGCAGCCCCAGCAGATTCCACACCTCTTCGAGGTGCTCGAAGCCAGGCAGGCGCTGGCGCAACGCCTGCAGCACAGCGGCCAGGCGGCGCCCCTGCCCCATTAGATTGCCGGGACTGCGTGCGGCCGGCTCCGCCGCCTGCCGTGCAGCCGGGCTTGCCAACGGTGCACGATCGGCAAGGGCCCGCTCGATCAAGGCATCGGGTTCGGCGAGCGCCATGTCCTCCGGCACACGCTGACCATGCGAAACGAACAGCAAACGCAACCCGTGTCGCATGACGATGTCGAGTACCGGCGCCAGCCGCCCCGCCTCATCCTGCTTGGTGATGATGCAATCGTGCAGCTCACCGCCGGCCGCCTGGGCCGCCTGGCGATAGCGCACCACCACCTCCTCAAGGGTCTCGGGTTGGCTGGCGGCATTGAGCAGCAGCACCAGGCGCACCGGTGAATCCCCGCCGTGCAGATGGCTGACCTGCTCGATTACGCGGTGATCGCGCTGGCTCATGCCGACCGTGTCGATGATGATCCAGGACTTGCCCTTCATGCGGCCCAGCAAATCCGATACCGGCTGATCGGCGTTGAGCGCATACATCGGCACGTCGAGCAGGCGCGAGTAGATGCGCAGCTGTTCATGGGCCCCGATACGGAAGCTGTCGGTCGTCACCAACGCCACCGGGCGAGTGCCGTGGCGCATGACGTAGCGTGCCGCCAGCTTGGCCGTGGTGGTGGTCTTGCCTACTCCGGTGGGCCCGATCAGCGCTACGATGCCGGTACGATCCATGAAGGCGGCCTCGTCGTCCAGGCCGCTCAACCGCCTGGCCAGCTGGCGCGCCAGCCACGCCAAGGCGCGCTCATCCATGGCTGTCGTCAGCGCCAACTCTTCGGGCAGGGCCGATACCACCTCTTCGGCCAACGCCTGGCCGAAGCCGGCCTCCAGCATCGTCAGCACGAGCTGCTCGCCCAGCGTCCCGGTCGATTGCGACTGGCTACGCTCACGCGAGAGCAGTGCGCGCATATCGCGCATCTCCTCGAGCAGCCTTGCGCTCATGGCTTCGAAAGCCTGGGCAGGGTCGGGGCTTGCCGGCGTGGCGGGCACCGCCGCTGGCGGCGAACTCGGTTCACCTGGCCGCGGCGGAGAGCCGATATCGGCATTGCCATCGGTCGCCGCCGACTCGGCCATGGCCAGGATCTCGACACCCTGCTCAGTGTGTCGGTTGGCCAGGATCAGGGCCTCGTCGCCCAGAGCCGCACGGACCTGGCGCATGGCTTCACGACTGTTGGCACCTACGAAACGCATGACACTCATCGGTTATCGACCTCCCACCAGCGTCACGATGCGCAGTGTCCGATCATCGGGTATTTCCGCCTGCGACATGACCACCAGGTGGCGCATGCGCCGACGCAGAAAACGAGCCAGCAGCGGGCGCAGGCTATGCTGCACGACCAGTACTGCTGGCTCGCCGCTCGCCTCATGGCGCTCAACGGCTTGTTCGGTCTGGCTCATCAAGGTCTCGGCCAGCCCGGGCTCGAGCGCCCCGTTGCCGTTCATGGCCTGCATCAGGACCTGTTCGAGCTGGGCATCCAGGCCGATCACGTTCAGCGTATCGCGTCCGGGGAACCACTGCTGGGTAATCGCACGCCCCAGCATGATCCGTACCAGCGCCGTCAGCTCGCTGGTATCCTGCTGCTGAGGTGCGTATTCCGCCAGGGTATCCAGAATGGTGCGCATGTCGCGAATGGAGACGTCCTCGTCGAGCAGGTTTTGCAGGATGCGCTGCAGCACGGTCAAGCTGATCGCCTTGGGTACCACATCCTCGACCAACGACTTCTGCTCCTCGCCCAGCTTGTCGAGCAGCTTCTGGACCTCCTGGCGTCCCAGCATTTCGGCCGCGTGGCGATGCAACAAGTGGTTGAGGTGCGTTGCGATCACGGTACCGGCATCGACAACGGTGTAACCGTAGACTTGGGCGTGTTCGCGCTGACCGCCGTCGATCCAGACAGCCGGCAGGCCGAAGGCAGGGTCGGTAGTCGGCGTGCCCTGAAGCTGACCGGTAACCTGGCCCGGGTCGATGGCGAGCCACTGGCCAGAGAAGGCCTCGGCGCGGCCGATCTCGGCGCCCTTCAGGGTGATTACATAGGTATTGGCGCCGAGTTCCAGATTGTCACGGATATGCACCACGGCAGGCAGGAAGCCGACCTCCTGGGCGAATTTCTTGCGCACGCTCTTGATACGACCCAGCAGCTCACCGTCCTGGCGCTGATCGACCAGCGGTATCAGGCGATGTCCGACCTCGAGGCCCAGGGTATCCACTAGTTGGACGTCTTCCCAACTGGCCTCCGGCGCTTCCGGTTGAGGCGGCGGCTCGGTATTGAGCTCCTGCGCTATCTGCAGCTGCTCCTTCTGGCGGGTGAGCATCCAGGCCAGGCCGGCCAGAATGCCGGTGAACAGCAGGAACACCATGTTGGGCATCCCCGGCACCAGGCCCAGCAGCCCCATGACCAGGGCCGCCAGCACCATGACCTGGGGATTGACGAACAGTTGGCTGATCATCTGCTGGCCAACGTCCTGCTCGGTATTGACGCGAGAAACGGTTACGCCGGCGGCGGTCGAGATGACCAAGGCCGGGATCTGCGCCACCAGGCCGTCGCCGATGGTCATCAGGACATAGGTGTGGGCGGCGTCACCGAAGCCCATGCCGTGCTGCAGCATGCCGATCATCAGCCCGCCAATGACATTGACCACCATGATCACCAGGCCGGCCATGGCATCGCCACGCACGAACTTGCTGGCACCATCCATGGAGCCGTAGAAATCGGCCTCCTGGGCGACCTCGGAACGACGCTGGCGAGCGTCCTCCTCCCCGATCAGACCGGCATTGAGGTCGGCATCGATGGCCATCTGCTTGCCCGGCATGGCATCGAGCATGAAGCGCGCACCCACCTCGGCGATGCGCCCCGCGCCCTTGGTGATGACCATGAAGTTGATGATGACCAGGATCAGGAACACCACCAGGCCTACGGCAAAGTTGCCGCCGATGAGGAACTCACCGAACGCCTCGATTACCTTGCCGGCCGCATCGCCGCCCTGATGCCCTTCCATCAGGATGACACGGGTAGAGGCCACGTTGAGCGACAGGCGCAGCAGCGTGGTGAACAGCAGCACCGCCGGAAACGCAGCGAAATCGAGCGGTTTCTGGGTAAACATGCTGACCAGGAGCACCATGACGGCCAGCGCGATGTTGAAGGTGAACAGCAGGTCGAGCGCGAACGGCGGCAGCGGCACGATCATCATGCCAAGGATCATGATGATCAGGATCGGGCCGGCCAGCAGCTTCATGCGTACGTCGCCCATCCAGTCGCGACGCCCGATGATATGACTGAGTGACTTCATCGACGCGCTCCGCCGGGCCCAGCGGCATCCTGGTCAGCAACACCAGCGACCACGTCGGCGGCTGGCACTTCCAGGTTTTCCGGTATGGGCAAATTCTCAGGTGTAGGCGGCACCTCTCCCCCCTCTCGTGATACGTGCTTGAGGCGGAAGGCCCAGGCCAGGACTTCCGCGACTGCGGTATACAGGTCCATCGGGAT
>NZ_JAAQTO010000040.1 GCF_011742165.1 Billgrantia bachuensis
AGGGCAGCACCGCTGGCGGCAACGCCGAAGCCGGCACGCCGATGATCCAGGTCGAAAAGCTCTCAAAGACCTACGGCGACGGCTTCCAGGCGCTCAAGGAGGTCGACCTGACGATCCGCCGCGGCGAAATATTTGCCCTGCTGGGCCCCAACGGGGCCGGCAAGACCACGTTGATCAGCGTGATCTGCGGGCTGGTCAATGCCAGCGGCGGTAGCGTCAAGGTGGGCGGCTTCGACAACGTGTCGCACTATCGCGAGGCCCGGGAGCGTATCGGCCTGGTTCCCCAGGAGCTGACTAATGAAGCGTTCACTACGGTGTGGGATACGGTCAGCTTCAGCCGTGGCCTGTTCGGCAAGCCCAAGGATCCGGCACACATCGAGAACGTCTTGCGCGCCCTGCCCCTGTGGGACAAGCGCGACAACCGCCTGCTGGAACTCTCGGGCGGCATGAAGCGGCGGGTGCTGATTGCCAAGGCGCTGTCGCACAAGCCGCAGGTCTTGTTCCTCGACGAACCCACCGCAGGCGTCGACGTTGAGCTCAGACGCGAAATGTGGGAGGTGGTACGCGGCCTGCGAGATCAAGGCGTGACCATCATCCTTACCACCCACTACATCGAGGAAGCCGAGGAGATGGCCGACCGCATCGGCGTGATCCGCCGCGGCGAACTGGTACTGGTGGAGGAGAAGACCGCGCTGATGCAGCAATTGGGGCGCAAGGAGCTGACACTGCATCTCGCGTCCCCGCTGGAAACCGTACCCGCCGCCCTGGCCGGCCACGACCTGACGCTGGCCGAAGAGGGCCATGCGCTGGTCTACACCTATGATGTCACCCGCCTGGACGAAGGCACCGGCATCGCGGGACTGCTGGCCGACCTCGAAGCCACCGGCATCCGCGTCAAGGACTTGCATACCCGGCAGAGCTCGCTGGAAGAAATCTTCGTCAATCTGGTCAGGGAGAGCGCATGAACCTGCAGTCGGTCAAGACCATCTATCAGGCCGAGATGGCCCGCAGCCTGCGTACCGTATTGCAGAGCATCGTCTCGCCGGTAGTCTCGACCTCGCTCTACTTCGTGGTGTTCGGCGCCGCCATCGGTTCGCGCATCAGCGAAGTCGACGGGGTGAGCTACGGCGCCTTCATCGTGCCGGGCCTGATTATGCTGATGTTGCTGACACAGAGCGTCTCGACATCCTCGTTCGGCATCTTCTTTCCACGCTTCTCGGGAACCATCTACGAGATACTCTCGGCGCCGATCTCCTATTTCGAGGTCGTACTCGGCTTCGTCGGCGCGGCGGCCACCAAGTCGATGATACTGGGCCTGATCGTGCTGGGCACGGCACGTCTGTTCGTGCCTTTCTCGATCCAGCACCCGCTTGTGATGCTGCTGTTCCTGACACTGACCGCGCTGACCTTCAGCCTGCTCGGCTTCATCATCGGCATCTGGGCCGACGGCTTCGAGAAGCTCCAACTGGTACCGCTGCTGATCGTTACGCCACTGACCTTTCTCGGCGGCACCTTCTACTCCATCGACATGCTGCCACCCTTCTGGCAGGCCGTGACCCTGCTCAATCCAGTTGTCTACCTGGTCAGCGGCTTCCGCTGGAGCTTCTACGGCACCGGTGACGTCAGCATCTGGGCCAGCCTCGCCATCATCACGCTGTTCCTCGGTATCGCGCTGGCGGTCATCAACTGGATCTTCCGCACCGGCTACCGTCTCAAGCCCTGAGCATGGCCAAAGCGTTTGGCGTTTGAGCATAGTTATACCTGGCGCTCATGGTGGTTCTTGACCATCATTCAAAGGCATTACCTCCCGTTACAGTGACGTGAGGAAAGAGTAAGTACATAACCAGTCAGTTCAGGAAAAAACCAAAACAGAGCCGTTGGATGATGCCGGACGACATGGCGTCATCTCTCAAGGGAATCACCGATGACTGCTGGCAAGAACGAGGCTGGGGTGGGGGCTTCGCTCAATTGGCGTGACGAGTTCCACGACTCGGCGCTGGAAACCCTTTTTCGCCGTACCATGCAGATCCAGGACTCGGAGCAGCTGCGCCGAGCGCTGTGGATCGTCGCCGGCATCTTCCTGCTCTTGATCGTGGCGGATTATCTGCTGCTCGGGGCCGGAGCCGAGTTTCTGGCCTTGGCTGCCATACGTTTCGGCGTCGCACTCTGCTGCCTGGCACTGGCGCGCTTCATTGGCCATCACCCAGCCCACGCGCATTGGCCACTACCGCTCAACCTGGTTTACCTTGCCGCCAGTACCGGCCTGCTCCTGACGATTCTTCTCTACCCGGGCAGTATCGGCCTGCACGTTTCCAGTATCGTGATGGCCAGCCTGGCTATTTATCTGCTGGTTCCCAACCGCTTGACATGGATATTGACCTGGAGCGGCTACCTGGCGTTCGGGTTCGTTCTGGTAGCCGCACTATGGAAGCCCCTCTCCCCCGGGATGCTGGCAAGCAGCATTCTGATGCTCGGCTTCGCCAACCTGATGGGCTGGTTGACCTACAGCCGCCTGAACCGGCTGCAGCGCAGGCAGTTCGCGCTGCTGGTGGATGAGCGCGAAGCCAACCGCAAGCTGCAGCAGGAGATCGAAGAGCGTCAACTGCTGGAGGCCCAGTTGCGTCACATGGCCAGCACCGATCCCTTGACCGGCATTGCCAACCGGCGCCACTTCTTCGAGCAAGCGGAGCGCGAATTCCACCGGGCCCAGCGGGAAGGCACCCCTCTGACCATCTGCATGGTCGATATCGATCTGTTCAAGACCCTCAATGACCACCACGGGCATGCCGTGGGCGACCTGGTGCTGACCACCGTCGCCTCCTGCTGTGCCTCGGTGCTGCGTGAAACGGACCTCATCGGCCGCTATGGCGGCGAGGAGTTCGTCATCGCCCTGCCCCAGGCCGACCTCGAGACCGCTACCTTCATCGCCGAACGCCTGCGTCACAAGGTAACTTCCCTGCGCCTGCCGATGCTCGACGAGAGCCAGCGACTCTCGGTCACGGTAGGCATCAGCCAGGTTGAGCCCGACGAGGCGAAACTCGAATCGGCGCTGCAACGCGCCGACGATGCGCTCTATGCCGGCAAGTCCCAAGGCCGCAATTGCGTGATCGTAGCCGACGAGGCCGACCCTTCCCTTGCTGCCCGAGCCTGAGGCTGCCGGCCGATGGCTTGAACTCGCCCTTGGGCCCGGTATCATTCGCCTTTCGCTTGCCTGGCACTCTCCATCCGTGCCGCTGAGCCCTTGATCATCCTCGTCACAGGATAACCGGCCATGCCGATACAGCACTGCATCGTCCACGACATCGACAAGGCCGGAAGCGATCAGTCGGCCAGCCTGCGGCCGGCTGCCACGGAGCTGGCGACTTCACCGCTCAACGAGGACCTGCTCTCGCGCTTCCACGATGCCTACCATGCCAAGACCAAGGCGTGGGGACACTTTCTCGACGGCGGCGAACTCGAAGCCGGCTCGACCCCTGCCTTCACCCAGGCACTGGGGGCTTACCTGGATGGCGGTAGCGATTTCGTCGCCTTTACCCGCGACGTCGCCGAACGACTCCTGCCCCTGGTCGATGCGCACCTATCGGTGTCGGGCCACTTGTTGTGCGTGGACTATCAGCATGGTGAGACCCACTACCTGAGCCTGGCGCTGCTGCACCAGCGGGAGGGTTTCGGCGTGACCGAGTCGCTGCAGATCGTGCCCGCCGCCCAGCTCAATCTGGCACGCATGAGCCTGGGCCTGCGCATCAATCTCACCCAGTGGCGCGACGGCACCGCCTCACGGCACTACCTGTCCTGGATCCACGACCGAGGCGGCAAGAAGCTCTCCGAAGATTTGGCGACCCTGCTGGGCGCCACCGAGGGTATCGACGCCACCGGCGAGACGCGCACTCTGCTCAAGGCCTTCAGCGATTACGTGGAGAAGGAGGACATGGCCGAGGAACAGAGCCGGGAAAAAACCGAAGCGCTGATCGACTATGCCAACGAACAGGCCAGCCGCGGCGAGCCGATCACGCTGGAGGAACTCTCCGAAATGCTCGACGAGCAGCAGCCCAAGGCCTTCTACGACCACATTCGCAACGCCGACTACGGTCTTTCACCTGAAATCCCCCCCGACAAGCGCACCTTGAGGCAGTTTCGTCGTTTCACCGGCCGTGCCGGCGGCATGTCGATCAGCTTCGACTCCCACCTGCTCGGCTCCAGCATCGAATACGACGAGAGCCAGGACCGGCTGATCATCAAGCAAGTCCCCAAGCAGTTGAAGGAGCAGTTGAAGCAGCGCAAGGAGTAGCGCTCCGCGTCATTCGATGCCGTAAGCAGCTTCCGCATTGGCCAGCCATTCGCGCAGTACCTGCTGGCCTCGCTGCTTGAGGCCTTCGCCATGTCGCTGGGCCCGTTCGCGCAGCTCGACCGGATCGATTTCCGCCGCGGCCAACTCGGCGGCGTGGCCGATCAGCCAGGGCTCGATACTCGCCGGGTCCACCTCGAGATGAAACTGCAGGCCAAGTACCTGCTCGCCCACGGCAAAAGCCTGGTGGGCACAGGGATGACTGTACGCCAGGCGAGTGGCGCCGGGAGGCGTCTCGAACATGTCGCCATGCCAGTGCAGCACCACGTCGGGGTTGCCGATATGCCGCAGCGGCCCCTCCTGCCCTTCGCGAGTCAGGTAGACGTCGGCAAAGCCGATCTCCTTCTCGGGCATGGGAAACACCCTCCCGCCCATCGCCCGGGCGATAAGCTGGGCGCCGAGGCAGATGCCGAGTAGCGGGCGCCCCGAATCGAGACGATGTCGAATGGCATCCAGTTCGGCGCCGAGGAAGGGATAGAGCGCATCGTCGTTGGCACCGATGGGCGCGCCCAGCACCACCATCAGCTCGGGGCTGGCGACATCCAACGCCTCGAGGGCATCGGGGCCCAGCTGGCCCGGGTCGAGATAGCGGATCCGATAGCCGAACTCCTCGAGAATCGGCTCGAAGATACCCAGATCCTCGAAGGTAACGTGACGAATGGCAACGACACTCTTCATGCGCAAGAAGCTCCTTTTCCCTTGCTGACGGTACGGCACACGACCTGATCAAAGCCAGTGCATGTCTCCCTTCTTGTACTGAGAATGGCACAAGGCGACAAGTCGCGTTTGCCGTGACGGCGCAAACCCGACTAGCTTGAGTGTGCAGCAGCACGATGCGCTTCAAGCCGCCAAAGGAGGGAACCCTGGCCATGCAGGACAAGGAAGTGGCAACCCAAGGGAAACCGCTGGTCATCATCACAGGGGCTTCGGGGGGCGTGGGAACGGCCCTGACCCATAGCCTCAAGCAGAACTATCGCATCATCGCCCTGGACAGGAGCAAGGCCGAAGAGGCCGACGACAGCTACGAGTTCGACCTGACCGATGTCGATTCCATCAAGGAGGCGATGGGCAAGATCGCCGAGCGCCACGGCACGGACATCGCCGCAGTCGTGCACCTCGCCGCCTACTTCGACTTTACCGGCGAGGAGTCTCCGCTCTACGAGAAAGTCAATGAACAGGGCACCCGGAACCTGCTCGAGGCACTCGAGGGCATGAACGTCGAGCGTTTCATCTATTCCAGCACCATGCTGGTCCATGAGCCTCAGGTGCCGGGGCACAGAGTCACGGAAGACACGCCTATCGGGCCCACCTGGCCCTACCCGCAATCGAAGGCCAGGACCGAGGCGGTGATTCGCGAACATGCCAGTATGCCCTACACGCTGCTGAGGCTGGCCGGCATGTACGACGAGAAGACCAGCGTGCCCACCCTGTCACACCAAATTGCACGTATCTACGAGCACACCTTCAAGAGCCACTTCTACTCCGGCAACACCAATGCCGGCCAGGCCTGTGTGCACAAGGAAGACATGATCGACGCCTTCCGCCGAACCATCGACCGCCGCCGCGAGCTGCCCGAGCACAACGAGATCCTCATCGGTGAGGAGCACGCCGTCAGCTACGAGGCGCTGCAGAACCGCCTTGGCGAGCTGATACATGGCAAGAAGAAGTGGAAAACCGTGGTCATGCCCAAGCCGCTGGCCAAGACCGGTGCGCTGCTCGAGGAAAAGAGCGAGCCGCTGGTGCCGGATGATTTCGACAAGGGCGAGAAACCCTTCATCCGGCCTTTCATGATCGACATGGCCGACGACCATTACGAACTCGACATCCGCCGCGCCCGCAAGCAGCTCGGCTGGGAGCCGCGGCATGAGGTCTTCGATACCCTCGAAGCCATGGTCGATAACTTGCTCGCCGACCCTCACGGCTGGTACGAAGCGAATGGCATCACCCCGCCCGACTGGATCGAAGAGGCCGAGGAGAAGGGCCAGAATCCGGAAAGAGTGCTCGAAGATTACCAGGCCCATGCCCAGCGCGAGCACTTTCGCTTCTTGTGGGCGCACTTCTTCAACGTCGGCCTGGGGGCTTGGCTGGTCGCCTCCCCTGCCACGCTGGGCTACGGCGGCGGCATGGCCTACAGCGACATGGCCTCGGGGTTGCTGCTGGCGCTGTTCGGCGCCCTCTCGCTGTCATTGAAACTCAGCTGGGCACGCTGGGCCTGCGCGGCTATCGGCCTGTGGGTGCTGTTCGCCCCGCTGGTGTTCTGGAGCGAGAGTGCCGCGGCCTACCTCAACGGCACCCTTGTCGGCACCCTGGCTATCGGCTTCTCGGCTCTGGTGCGACCGGCACCCGGGATCTCCCCGGCGGCGGCGATGACCGGCCCCACCATGCCACCCGGCTGGAACAACAATCCCTCGAGCTGGTTCCAGCGCATGCCGATCATCGCCCTGGCCTTCATCGGCTTCTTCGTCTCGCGCTACCTTGCCGCCTACCAGCTCGGTCACATCGACGCGGTGTGGGATCCGTTCTTCGACGGCACCCGAGGCGGACTCAACGGCACCGAGGACATCATTACCTCGGCGGCCTCCGAGGCTTGGCCGGTGCCCGACGCCGGCCTGGGCGGCATCGTCTACATGCTGGAGATCCTGCTCGGCTTCATCGGTGCGGCCAACCGCTGGCGTACCATGCCCTGGATCGTGGCCTCCTTCGGCGTATTGATCGTGCCGCTCGGCGTGGTCTCGGTGACCTTCATCATCATCCAGCCGATCCTGATCGGCACCTGGTGCACCCTGTGCCTGATTCAGGCCGGCGCGATGCTGCTGCAGATCGCCTACGCCTTCAACGAATTCGTCGCCACTGGCGAATTCCTCAAGCGTCGCCGCCAGGTGGGTGCCCCGGTGCTCAAGATCTTCTTCACCGGCGACACCGACGAAGGCCCCAACGAAACAGCCGACGAGGACTTCCAGCGCAAGCCGAGCGCGATCGTCGGCGATGCCCTCGGCACCGGCGTGAACCTGCCCTGGAACCTGGCACTGTGCATCCTGATCGGTGCCTGGCTGATGTTCACTCGCATTACTTTCGGCGCCGAAGGCGCACTGGCCAACTGGGACCACTTGGTCGGCGCGTTGATCATCACCGTGGGCGTGGTCGGCATGGCCGAATCGGCACGCCCAGTGCGCTGGCTGTTGATCCCGCTGGCTGCCATGTTGTTCTTCACTCCTTTCCTGCATGGAGCCGGCATGCTGGCCACCGTCAATAGCCTGGCCTGCGGGGCTGCGGTGATCGCGTTGAGCCTGCGCCGTGGGCCGATCCGTGGTGAGTACGGTAGTTGGAGCCGACTGCTGGGCTGAGCGAACCGGGACAAGGTGCCCCGAGGCGCCTTGTCTCCATGTACTCTCCATGCACACATGCGGCAGCGCTGGTATCGTGTCGGCATGCCTGCCACGAGCGACCGCCCCGCCATGACTTCACGCCCCGATCCAAGGGTTCTGCTGCGCCTACTGGCGCTGTTGTCACCCTATCGTACACGGCTGGCCATGGCCGCCCTGGCGCTGTTGGTGGCCTCCGCCAGCGTGCTGCTGTTGGGACAAGGGCTGCGCCTGGTGATCGACCAGGGCTTCCTGGCCGAGGACGCCAATCGGCTCAATCAGACCCTTGTCGGCATGTTCGCCGTGGTCAGCCTGCTGGCCGGGGCTTCGGCGCTGCGCTACTACCTGGTGAGCTGGATCGGCGAGCGGCTGGCTGCCGACCTGCGCCGGCAGGTCTTCGATCACCTGCTCGAGCTCGAACCGGCCTTCTTCGAGAGTGCCGCCCACCGCGACCACGGCGCCGCCGAGATCACCTCGCGCCTGACTGCCGATACCAGCGTCCTGCAGACCCTGTTCGGTTCGTCGATCTCGCTGGCGCTGCGCAACCTTGTGATGCTGCTGGGGGCCGTGGCGTTGATGCTGGTGACACAGCCCTGGCTCTCGGCGCTGGTGCTGATCGGCATTCCCGCCACGGTACTGCCGATCCTGTGGTTCGGCCGCCGCGTGCGCCGCCTCTCCCGCTACAGCCAGGATCGAGTGGCCGAGCTGGGCCGCTACGCCAACGAAGCGCTGGACGGCATCCGTACGGTGCAGGCCTTCACCCACGAAACGATCGACCGTCACGATTATGGCGAGCGCGTCGAGCAGGCCTTCGATACCGCCGTGGTGCGCACCCGGCAGCGCGCCTGGCTTACCGGTGCGGCCATGCTGGCGGTATTCGCCGCGGTAGGGTTGATGCTGTGGCAAGGCGGCCAGGCGGTGCTCGCCGGCGAGATGAGCGCGGGCGAACTCTCGGCCTTCGTCTTCTATGCAGTGCTCGCAGCGGGGGCGGTGGCCACCCTGGCCGAAGTCGCCGGCGACGTACAGCGGGCCGCCGGCGCCGCCGAACGTCTGCTCGAACTGCTCGACGCCGAGCCCGGTATTCGCCCGCCGGCAAGGCCGATGCCCCTGCCCCAGCCGCTACGCGGCGAGATTCGCCTCGAGGGCGTCAGCTTCACCTACCTCGGGCGCGAGACGCCGGCGCTCGATTCACTCGACCTGTGGATACGTCCCGGCGAGCGCGTCGCCCTGGTGGGCCCCTCCGGCGCCGGCAAGAGCACCCTGCTGGGGCTGCTGCTGCGCTTTCACGACCCCGACCGGGGCCGCTTGACGCTGGACGGCATCGACCTGCGCGAGCTTGACCCGAAGGCACTGCGTGCCAGCATGGGCCTGGTGGCCCAGGAGCCGGTGCTGTTCACCGGCACGGTGGCCGAGAACCTGCGCTACGGCAAGCCCGACGCCACTCTCGATGAGCTACGTGGCGCCACCCGCGATGCCAACGCCCTGGGCTTCGTCCAGGCTCTGCCGCGCGGCTTCGACACTCAGCTCGGCCCCGGCGGCGTACAGCTCTCCGGCGGCCAGCGTCAGCGCCTGGCAATTGCCCGCGCGCTGCTCAAGAACCCGCGCGTACTGCTGCTCGACGAAGCCACCAGCGCGCTCGACGCCGAGAGCGAGCGCCTGGTGCAGCAGGCGCTCGACCGGCTGATGGCCGGGCGAACCAGCCTGGTGATCGCTCACCGTCTGGCCACAGTGACCGCCGCCGACCGCCTGCTGGTATTCGACGAGGGACAGCTGGTGGCCGCCGGCCGCCATGCCGAGCTGCTCGAACAGAGCCCGCTCTACCGCCACCTGGCGGAGCTGCAGTTCGGTCGACATCACCCCGCCCTGTAGATGGTGTTGCGCAGCCCCAGCTCGTACGGGTGCGGGTCCAGATAGGTCAAGCACCCTCACGAAGAGGCCCGAGTCGGCATGGCTCGGCAGGCAGGCGCTGATACCGGTATCGCCTTCGACGCTGTCGTATCAGCCAAGGCCAAGCCTTTATTGCCTGTTCACCGATTCATCGTCGCCTGCCCGCCGCTCACTGGCAAGCGCCTGCCGACCTGCAACGTTTCACCTTTACTCCCACGACGTTCGCCACTCCCAACCATCCTTTTCGAGGTAGGCGTGCCAGACGCGTTGGCTTTCCAGCCCCTCCAGGTAGTCGCGGATCTCTTCGCGGGGCTTGTCGAGTCCCGTCGTGGATGGCAGCCACGACGCGTCGATCCCCGGCACATCACGTGCTGGCCGCACGAAGTCGTGGCTGAGGACCATGAGAAAGTTCTCCAGCGAAAAGAGAGTGGCTTGGAGTTTGAAGCGTACCGAGGAGGACAGCGAGGTACTGCCATGGCAAATGATGGCAAGGGCCTGATAGAAACGGAAAAGGGCTACCGGCAGGGCTTGCTCGGCATAGCCTTGATGGTAGTAGTGCAAGATTGGGTAGGCGAGATGCTGCTGACCGACGCTGATGATGGTCGATTTCAGCGAGTCGGCCTGTTCGGCCAACTCGCTGAAATCGCCTTCTCCTTCCAGGCACTGCACGATCGCTGCCGGCGTGCTGCCAAGCGCGTGGATCGAGAGTGCCAGTTGACGTTTTTGTACCACGGCGGACATGACCGAGAGAATATAAGTCACGGCGAGCGTCAGCAGGAAGAAGCCGTTCGCCGCCGCCAGCACCGCAAATACCTGCCACCTGCCCGTACCGGCCACGAAGTCGCCGTAGCCCAGCGTGGTGATGGTATAGCCAACGAAATAGAGCCGCTCCAAGGGGTTGGCATAGGTGCCGGAGCCGGGATGAAACACCGCTGTCTCATGGCTGTTGAAGACCAGCCACCAACCCAGCCAGACCAAACCCATCCACACCGACAACAGCCCGACAGTGACCCAGGGTCCAACGGCTTGGAGCAATCCGTGCCGCGAGAAACGCCGGTACAACCACAATGCAGTAAACCAGGCGAACCGCCCCAGAAGGCGGGTAATGGGTCCCGACCTAGATGCCGAGAGCGTCGTCTGTACGGCATCGTGGATTACCAGACCCACCAGAACAAAACCGCTTAGCGCAATGAATGTCGACATAGCGCTTCCTTTGCCTAACGAATGGATTCCCTTCGATACCCTAACCCAGGTCGGGGCCATTCAGCTCGGTTTGACGCTGCATGCGCTTGGAAAATCACGGATCGTAAAGAGACTTGCCGCTGTGGGCAATCTTTCGTTAGGAAGCCCTACTTTTCTTTTCATTAGGAAACCCGACACGGGTTGATATACCGGTTGTCCGTTCCTACGTTTAACCGTGATGGCAGACGGACGCCAGCAGTGCCGGAAAACCGGTAAATGGAAGTACGCTTTCGCTTGTGTTCAACAGGCAAACTAGGAAGGAGATCTGACATGGCACAGCGCAACCAGAATCCGGGCAACTTTGCCAACGATCCGCAGAAGGCCTCAGAGGCCGGCCATAAAGGTGGCCAGCACAGCGGTGGTAACTTTGCCAACGATCCGCAGAAGGCTTCAGAGGCCGGCCAGAAAGGCGGCCATGAGAGTGGCGGTAACTTCGCCAACGACCCGCAGCGCGCCTCCGAGGCCGGTCACAAGGGCGGCCAGCAAAGCGGTGGCAATTTTGCCAACGATCCGCAACGCGCTTCCGAGGCCGGTCAGAAGGGCGGACATGAGAGCGGTGGTAACTTCGCCAACGACCCACAGCGCGCCTCCGAAGCCGGCCATAAAGGTGGCCAGCACAGCGGTGGCAATTTTGCCAATGACCCGCAGAAAGCCTCCGAAGCCGGCCAGAAAGGCGGCCAGCACAGCGGTGGCAACTTTGCCAACGACCCGCAGAAGGCCTCAGAAGCCGGCCGCAAGGGTGGCAAGAACCAGGGCCGCTGATACGGTTACGGTCCATTCCGTTCCAGTTATCAGGAACTGGCAAACGAGACACGGAAGTTTCAGAACGGAAGCGTAACACCGTCTCGAAGGCTGTCAGGGTTAGCCCTGGCAGCCTTTTTGCTGCTTCTTCAGGATTCACCATGCACGACCAAGGTCGAGTTGCGGCATGCATAGTGAGCGCGCACCCTACCCAGAAATAAAAAAGACCCCCCGAAGGGGGTCAGGTGGAGCACGCCAGCTCACATCGGTATATCGCCCGCTGTTCGTTCAGCCGTTGGCGATGTTGCCCAGGAAGGTGAAACTCGGATCGACCTCCCTGCAGCGTTGTTCGGTATCAATGATCGTTTATTCAATACAATGCGATAGCCGCGCCAACAATCATAAAATCACTTAAAAACAAAGACCTGCAAGAAGAACAGCACGCAGGCTTTGTGCCATTCCCCACCAGCTCACCCCACCTGCACCACCGAAGCCCATTTAATGGCTATTTTGCCGCATTTTGATGCATTGCAAAATCAGCGAAGCGGCATAAATCAGCCGAACGTCTCGGCGCATTCGGCCCATCGCTACAACAACTCGCGGGTGACATTCATTACACGGCCGTCCACCGTGCGCTGCACCTTGTCCTCGATCTCGCTGCACAGTGACTCGATCTTCTGCCGCTCGTTGCCCACCGCCACGAAGGTCCACTCGCTCGCTTCCAGCCGATCGTGTTCACCGCTCTCGCATACCGCCACCGCAGGATTACGGCCGAAGCGTTCGTGCAAGCCGCCCATGCGCTGCCGTTTCTCCTTCAGCGATGCGCAGCCGGGCAGCGAAACATGCAGGGTCAGAATGGCTATATGCATGCGTCTTCTCCTTAGGTGATCCCTGACCAGTCCCGCACGGGACATGGCTTCACGCTAACACATGCGTCCCCACCCATGGCCGGAAGCGCTTCGCGATGCCCTTCGTCCCCCATGCAAAACTGGCATGGGCCAGCGACATCGCACCAATATCGCAACGCAGCATTGCATGATATATAAGCGCTGAGTTCTTCCGCTCCTCCTCAGGACACACCACCATGCTTCTCGGCTGTTCATCCTCCGCCTGGCCTCGAAACCTTCGAGGCCCGGCTTTGCTGTTGCTCGTCGTTGCACTTACTACCGCCAGCCCGTTGGCGCATGCCGCCACCGGACCGCTTGTCCTGACGAATTCTCTGGTCGGCTTCGCCGCCGTTGCGCTATTCGTCCTGGCCTATGCCCTGGTGATGGCCGAAGAAAAAATTCATATGCGCAAGTCCAAGCCGGTGCTGGTCGCCGCCGGCCTCATCTGGTTCTTGATCGGCTGGGTCTACGTCCAGGCCGGCATGCCTGACGAGGCCGAACACGCCTTCCGCGAGACGTTGCTCGAGTTCGCCGAGCTGATGCTGTTCCTGCTGGTGGCGATGACCTACATCAACGCCATGGAGGAGCGACGGGTCTTTGATGCGCTGCGGTCCTGGATGGTGCGCAGGGGTTTCAGCTACCGTCAGTTGTTCTGGCTCACCGGTGGGCTCGCCTTCGTCATCTCGCCGGTGGCTGACAACCTGACTACCGCCATGCTGATGTGTGCGGTGGTGATCAAGGTGGCCGAGGGCGACAAGCGCTTCATCAACCTGGCCTGTATCAATATCGTGGTA
This sequence comes from Billgrantia bachuensis, assembly GCF_011742165.1. GTDB lineage: Bacteria > Pseudomonadota > Gammaproteobacteria > Pseudomonadales > Halomonadaceae > Halomonas > Halomonas bachuensis. Next base: position 13,259 of record NZ_JAAQTO010000040.1, read on the forward strand.
GCGGCTAACGCCGGCGGTGCCTTCAGCCCGTTCGGCGATATCACCACGCTGATGGTATGGCAGGCCGGCATGCTGCAGTTCTACGAATTCTTCGCCCTGTTGCTACCCTCGCTAGTCAACTTCCTGGTGCCGGCAGTCGCCATGAGCCTGTTCATCGGCAATCGTACTCCCAAGGGTGACGAAGAGGAGGTCGACCTCAAGCGCGGAGCCAGGCGGATCATTCTCCTGTTCCTGCTCACCATTGCCACCGCCGTGGCCTGCCACTCCCTGCTGCACCTGCCTCCGGTGCTGGGCATGATGACCGGCCTGGGATATCTGCAGTTCTTCGGCTATTACTTGCGCCGTACCCTGCCCCGCTCGCTGGAACGTAAACGCGAGCACTACACGCTGACGGGTGACGAACGCCGCCTGGCTCAGCTTGGCAGCGTAGTGCCGTTCGATGTATTCAACCGTGTGGCGCGAGCTGAGTGGGATACCCTGCTGTTCTTCTACGGCGTGGTGATGTGCGTCGGCGGTCTGGGCTTCCTGGGTTACCTGAGCTTGGTGTCTGAATTGCTATACGGCTGGGACGCCACCTGGGCCAACATTGCGCTGGGCCTGGTCTCTGCCGTGATCGATAACATTCCGGTGATGTTCGCGGTGCTGACCATGCAGCCGGAGATGTCCCATGGAAACTGGCTATTGATCACGCTCACCGCCGGGGTCGGCGGTAGCCTGCTCTCCATTGGCTCCGCCGCTGGTGTCGCCCTGATGGGCCAGGCCCGTGGCTACTACACCTTTGCTGGGCACCTGCGCTGGGCGCCGGTGATCGCCCTGGGCTACGTCGCCAGTATACTGACCCACCTGTGGCTGAATGCCGATAGCTTTCACGTCTTCAGTTGACCGAGCCACCGTTCGGTAACGGCGCCAGGGAGGGGCGCCGTTCTCTTATCGCTCCGGCGGCACCACCTGGTACGACGGTATTGACTCAGACATTGATGACGAGGTCCGGTACGAACAAGGGTGGCTCGAACTCCCCCGGGTAACCGCCAGGGTTGGCCAGCACCCGCGTGCCGGCCACTTCACGATCCAGCGGCTCGTGGACGTGGCCGTGAATCCACAGGTCCATGCGCCCCATCATCGCCGGCAGGTGAGAAGCGAAGGCCGGCGACAGCGCATCGCCCCGGTAGCGAGGCGGAATGCACTCGGCCAAGGGCGCATGGTGGCTGACTACCACCCGAGGCCCGTCGAAGGGCTTGTCCAGCTCGACGGCAAGCCAAGCCAAGGCCTCGGAGTGCAGCCGCTGGCTCTCCCCCGGACTGAAGGTCTCCCCCTCAGGCTGCTCTATGATGCTGAAATCGGGCATCAGCCAGCGCGCCTTCTCCTCGGTCAGCGCAGGGTCGTGGCTCGGGTCATCGGCATAGAGCGCGAAGTCGGTCCATAGCGTCGTGCCGTGAAAGCGCACGCCTCCCAGCGTGAGCGAACGGTTGTCGAGCAGGTGAATGCCCCATCGCTCGGCTTCGGCCGCCAGCGCCTGGCGCAGCAGCGTCATGGAAGCACCGTAGTACTCATGATTGCCCGGTACGTAGAGGATCGGCATCCCGGCGAAGCGCTCGGCCGCCCAGGCCAGCCCCTCCGCATGGCGGTGAATGTCCCCCGCAAGAATCACCGCATCTGCCACCACTTCCGGTAGCTCGCGCCCTTCGTCGAAATGTTCCAGATGCAGATCCGACAGCACCCTGAGCCGCATGACTACCCCCTTGTTCTACGCATCGGACCATCCCTCGGCCCCTCGGTAAGAGGTTCAGCATAAGCGGTATACGGAAAGCTCCGCCAGGCTTGGCTCATACGCCAGCTCGCGTCTATGTTGAAGTGGCCTGTTGCTAAAGGCGCAACGACTCAATGGAGGAGTCTCATGAACGTGCAGAACACCACCGCGTCCGCTCAGGACGTCGTTGACATTCTCACCATCGACCATCGCGAAATGGAGGATCTGCTGGACCAGATCCAGCGCGCCCCGGATGCCGAGCAGCGCCGCGACCTGACCGATACGCTTATCGCCGAGGTGATGCGTCACGCCGTCGCCGAGGAGATGTACGTCTATCCGACGATGGAAAAGCGCATCCCTAATGGCGAGGAGGAAGCCGAGCACGACAAGGAGGAGCACGACGAGATCGTGCAGGTGATGAAGCAGTTGGAAGACGCCGATGCCGCCGAGCCGGCCTTCATGGATCGCGTGCACAAGCTGGACGAGCTGCTACGCCACCACGCCAAGGATGAGGAAGCCGATCAGTTTCCCAAGCTGCGTCAACGCATCGCCGGCGAGGACCTCGTCGAACTGGGCAAGAAGGTGGAGAAAGCCAAGCAGATGGCACCGACCCGCCCCCACCCTAGCGCGCCCCACTCCGAGCTGTTTCACAAGACGGTGGGGCCCGGTGTCGGCATGGTCGACCGACTGCGCGACCAGCTCAGCGGCCGAATGACCGGCTGATCGTCAGACCTTAGCTTCCCCCGGCGCCAGTTTCGCTACGGCGCCGGGGCGCTAATTCAACGGCACACAACGTTCATTCGCCAATCGCTGCCTCCCGCTGCCGACGGTATGTGTCGTAATCCGGCGGAAGTCGCTCGAAACACTCCTCTCTCTGGCTGGACGGCACCTGATGGCACTCAAGAGCATTGCTGTGTTTCAGCCCCTCGTACGTTCCGCGCTGGGAACAACCCAGCAAGAACCAGGGCAAGCAAAAGAAGAAAACGATACGCCAAAAGCCGCTCATCTCACGCCCTCCTTTCCGCGACCTGACTCAAGGCCAGTTTTCGGTAGCGATCCAGAATGTAGGGCCAGCCATACTCGGAGGCCATGGCGTCACGATACTCCTCGGCACCATCGCCGTGGTTTCGAAAATCGTGGTGCTCGAGTATCAGGCGGGTAGCATTCGGCCCACTCTCATGGAAACGAAATTCCACGGTGCTGGCGTTCGTGGGATCGGGCTGCGGTACTCGGCTGGGGCCGATCTGCCAGGTAATGGTCAAGCGCTCGGGCGGCTCCCAGGCCAGCACGCGCCCCCAATCCATCTGAAAGCCGCGCGGCCCCACCTCGGTACAGCGGCCATTCAACCGCGGCTCGATGCCGATAGTGTCCAAAGCCGATTGTGACCAGGTGTATTCCGCCGGCCACCGGTCAGAGAACCGTTCGGTGAAGAGCTGGAAGGCGTGTCTCTGCGCCAATGGCACGTCGACCTTGTGAAACGTCGAGTCGCTTGATGAGGGCATGGCAGGCTCCGCTTTTCGTCCTGATATGAAGCGTAGCCATACACAGGCACCTTGGCTGCACGGGAAGGGATGGCGATGCCCCCTCAGGATCGTGCCGCTGATTCTGGTATAACTTGAACTCGGTGCGTGATGCGGGGCTCATAGAACCGGCCTAAGGCTATTTCGATGTTTACCAGGAGGTACTGATGGGCGATATCGTCCGGGTGCAACGCGGCGAGATCCGCAATGCACTCTGAGTCCATCGTAGCGGTAGTGCTGGCCGCCGGTCTTTCGCGGCGCTTCGGCAAACAGGACAAGCGCATCGCCCAACTGCCGGACGGTCGCGGAATTTTGGCGGCCACTGTGAGCCGGGCGGGTGAAGCCTTTCCCGTGCTGCGCGTGGTACTACGCGAAGAGGACGATCGGAATGCCTTGGGATTGCTCTCGACCACGCCCATCATACGTGCCACACGAGCCGAGCATGGTCTGGGGGCAAGCCTCGGTGAGGCCATCACGGCCATTGGCCGCGATACCTCCCTGGCTGGCATCGAAGCTGCGGCCATTCTGCTCGGCGACATGCCCCGTATCGGCTTAGAGACCCTCCTCACCTTACGGCGCCAGGCTGGGCGCTCCCGCATCGTGCGTCCTTGCCATATGGGTAAGGCCGGCCATCCAGTGCTCTTCGGTCGTGAGTTCTGGCCCGCACTCGAAACCCTGGACGGAGACGACGGGGCCAAGAAAGTTCTCCATCATCACCGAGCTCGGCTTATTACCTGCAGTGTCGAGGATCCCGGCGTCTGCCTGGATATCGACAGGCAAGAAGACCTCATCGAAGACAAGATATGACACCACCTCGCCTCGAGTTGAAAGGCACAGTCCTCGGGCTCCCTTTTTCTTGCGCTTGTCCTCAAGCGTAGCCATGCCTAAACCAACTGGCCGCCCTTCTCGCCTCCTTGCCTTCGTGCCAAGCCGAGCTGCTAGAGTCAACGAAAGGATTCGTCACCGATACTCGGCTCAGTCAGGAGGACGCCATGGCAAACAGCATACCGGCCCCGGATCATGGGGGTGCTTTCGATATCATGGCGCGATGGGGTTACGCCGCACGTGGCATCGTGTACCTGCTTGTTGGTGGCCTGGCCATGCTGGCGGCGATTGGGCAAGGAGGCGAGACAACGGACAGCCGCGGTGCGCTGGAGAGCCTGATGGGCGCCGCATGGGGCGACGTACTGCTCGTTGCCATCAGCTTGGGCCTGTTGGGATATGCCTTGTGGCGCTGCATACAGGCCATCAAGGACACCGACCACCACGGCACCGACGCCAAGGGCATGGCCATCCGTTCAGGCTTGCTGGTGAGCGCGGCCACGCACACACTGCTGGCGTTTTTTGCCGCGAGCCTGATCTTCACCCTGGGCGGCAATTCCGGAGATTCCGGCGGTGGCTCGGAGGGCCTGGCCAGTTGGTTGATGCAACAGCCATACGGTCGCTGGCTAGTAGGCGCCGTGGGCCTGGCCATCATCGGTGCCGGCGTTGCCCATGGTATTAAAGGCTGGAAAGCGAAATTCGATCGTCACTTCGACATGTCGGCGCGAACCCAGCGCTGGGCCTACCCCATCTGCCGCTTCGGCCTGGTGATTCGCGGCCTGGTATTCCTGCTCATCGGTGCGTTCTTCATCATTGCCGCCTACCAGGTGGATCCCGACCAGGCGGGTGGTCTTGCCGAGGTCTTCAGCACCTTGCGCAGCCAGGCCTTCGGCCGCTGGCTATTGGCCTTCGTTGCCCTGGGCCTGTTCGCCTTCGGTCTCTATAGCCTGCTCGAAGCCATATACCGGCGCGTTAACCCCTAGAGAGGACGTTACGCCAAGACGGTTGCGGTTGAGCCTATCGAACGCCCTGCCTGGGCAGTTGATGGAAAACACTTCCATTGTGCATGCTAGGCGCTCCGCTGGCTGGCCAACCTGGAGAAACGAAATGACTCAACCCCGCCTCGGCTTCATCGGCATCGGCCTGATGGGCGACCCCATGACGCGCCGCCTGCTGGGTGCCGGCTTCGATGTGACGGTATGGAACCGCACTGCGGCAAAGTGCGAGCCGTTGCTAGAAGCTGGCGCTACGGTAGCCGGCTCCATCGCCGAGTTGATGCAGCGTGTCGATGTAGTGATGCTGTGCCTGGCCAATACCGACGTGGTGGAGGGTGTCGTGTTCGGCGAGGACGGCGTGGCGGCCCATGGCCAGGCGGGACAGCGACTGATCGACCTCTCCAGCAGCGATCCGGCAGCAACGCGCGCCTTTGCCGAGAAGCTGGAAGAAGAGAGTGGCATGCATTGGGTCGATGCGCCGGTCTCCGGCGGCGTGGCGGGAGCCGAGGCTGGCAGCCTGGCGATCATGTGCGGCGGCGCGGAAGCGGACGTCATGGCCGTGCAGCCCCTGCTCGCCACGCTCTCGGCACGGGTCACGCACATGGGTCCGGTGGGCGCCGGCCAAGTCACCAAGGTGTGTAACCAGATGATCGTCGGCTGCCAGGCAGCGGTGATTGCCGAGATGGTAGCCCTGGCAGAGGCCAGCGGCGTGGACGCCAGCCGCCTGACCGAGGCGCTGGCAGGTGGCTTCGCCGATTCCAAGCCGTTCCGGATCCTCACCCCGCGCATGGCGGCCAGCGAGTACGCCAACCCGGCCTGGCACTTGCGCACCCTGCTCAAGGACCTCGACATGGCCACGGCCCAGAGCCAACGCACCGGTAGCGCCACGCCAATGAGCGGCCTTGCGGCACAGCTGATGCGCGCCCACGTCAGCCATGGCCACGCCGAGCACGACCCGGCGACGCTGGTGGAAACTTATCGCCGAAAGGAGGACTAACCTTGCGACTCCTGGCCGCGGTTCTGCGCGGCGGGAGGCCTGGGATTCAGCAAAGGCTGGATCAGCATGCGATCCAGCCTCAGCTCACGGGGCTCGCGGAATGCCTCGATGCCAAGCGTCATGCCGTGGTGGCCTGCATCGGGCTGATCGCGATAGGTGCCGAATAGCCGGTCCCACCAGGGCAGGTTGAAACCGAAGTTGCTGTCGGTTTCGCGGCGCACGATCGAGTGATGAACACGGTGCATGTCCGGCGTCACCACCAGGAGGCGCAGCCGACGGTCGACCCGCTCGGGCAGGCGTATATTGCCGTGATTGAACATGGAGGTGGCATTGAGCAAAACCTCGAAGATCAGCACCGCTACGGCCGGCGCCCCCAGCAGCGTTACCGCGGCGATCTTGATCCCCATCGAGATCAGGATCTCCAGCGGATGGAAGCGCAGCCCGGTGGTCACGTCGAACTCCAGGTCTGCATGGTGCATGCGATGCAGGCGCCACAGCCAGGGCACGGCATGAAACAGCCGATGCTGGAAGTAGATTGCCGCGTCCAGCAGCAGCACGGATAGCGGCAATGCCAGCCACAGCGGCGCCGCAACCAGATGGAAGAGCCCCCAGCCGCGCTCGGCGGCCACCAAGGCAGCCCCCACCGCCGCCAGAGGAAAGACCAGGCGAACCGCCAGGGTATCCAGCACGACGATCAACAGGTTACTCGGCCAGCGCTGCCGGCGCCGGATTCGCTGCTCACGGCGCGCAGCAAGGATTTCCCACAGCACCATCGCCGCCAGCACCAGCAGGAAGATGCCGAGGCGGATCAGCGGCTCATGCAGGAGAAGCGTCTCGCTCATGTTCATGGCTCCCTGCCGGCGTGCAACGGCAGACCGGCCCACTACCTTACGCGATGGTATCGCTTTCGAGCAGGATTTGTCCCTTGCCCCACCCTTCCGTACACTTGTTTGACTCTCCCCGACACGATGCTACGCCGAGGCACGACCATGGCTTTCGATTCGACTTCTACCTATGTGGCTACCGATGCCTTGAAGCAGGCGGTGAATGCCGCCGTGACGCTGGAGCGCCCGCTGCTGATCAAGGGCGAGCCTGGTACCGGCAAGACCCTGCTGGCCGAGGAATTGGCGGCCTCGCTGGGTACGCAACTGATCACCTGGCACATCAAGTCCACCACCAAGGCAGCCCAGGGACTCTACGAGTACGACGCAGTGAGCCGCCTGCGCGACTCCCAGCTCGGCGTCGAAGGCGTGGAGAACGTCGAGAACTATATCCGCCCCGGCAAGCTGTGGGAGGCCTTCACCGCCGACGAGCGTGTAGTGCTTTTGATCGACGAGATCGACAAGGCCGACATCGAATTCCCCAACGACCTGCTCCAGGAGCTGGATCGCATGGAATTCCACGTCTACGAGACCGGTGAGACCATCGCCGCCCGCCACCGACCGATCATCGTCATCACCTCGAACAACGAGAAGGAGCTGCCCGACGCCTTCCTGCGCCGCTGCTTCTTCCACTACATCGAGTTCCCCGACCGCGAAACCATGCAGGCCATCGTCGACGTGCACTTCCCCGACATCGCACCGAAGCTGGTCAGTGAGGCGCTGGAAGTGTTCTTCGACCTGCGCCAGGCGCCAGGGCTAAAGAAAAAGCCCTCCACCTCGGAGCTGGTCGACTGGCTGAAGCTGCTGATGGCCGACGAGCTGGCTCGCGAGGCGCTCTACCACCGCGACCCGGTGAAGGCGATTCCGCCGCTGGCAGGGGCTCTGGTGAAGAACGAGCAGGATACCCAACTGCTCGAGCGGCTGGCTTTCATGATGCGCCGTCAAGGCAACCAGAGGCGCTGAGTCATGTTCATCGGCCTGTTCGAGACCCTCAAGCGCGCCGGTGTGCCGGTATCGCTGCGCGAACTGCTCGATCTGCACGCCGTGGTCGAGCGCGGCGTGGTGTTCGCCGACATGGAGGCGTTCTATCGGGTGGCGCGCACCGTGCTGGTCAAGGATGAGCGCCACTTCGACCGCTTCGATCGTGCCTTCGCCGCCTGGTTCGACGGCTTGGAGAACCTCGATGCCGCCATCGAAGCGCTGATTCCCGACGACTGGCTGCGCCGCGAGTTCGAAAAGCAGCTCAGCGAGGAAGAGAAGGCCCAGATCGAATCGCTGGGCGGGCTCGAGAAGCTGATCGAGACCTTCAAGCAGCGCCTCGAGGAGCAGAAGGAGCGCCACGCCGGCGGCAACAAGTGGATCGGCACCGGCGGCACCAGCCCCTTCGGTGCCTACGGCTACAACCCCGAGGGCATCCGCATCGGCCAGGAGGGTTCGCGCCATCGCCGGGCAATCAAGGTGTGGGATGAGCGCCGCTTCCGTGATTACGACGATTCGCTCGAACTCGGTACGCGCAACATCAAGATGGCGCTGCGCCGGCTGCGCAAGTTCGCCCGCCAGGGCGCGGCCGAGGAGTTCGACGTCGATGCCACCATTCGCGACACCGCCCGCGATGCCGGCCTGCTCAACGTGCGCATGCGCCCCGAGCGTCACAACACGGTGAAGGTGTTGCTGTTCCTCGACGTGGGCGGTTCCATGGACGACCACATCCGAGTGTGCGAGGAGCTGTTCTCCGCCGCCCGCTCGGAGTTCAAGCACCTGGAGCACTACTATTTTCACAACTGCTTGTACGAAGGTGTTTGGCGCAACAACTACCGACGCACCAGCGAACGCATCCCCACCATGGACGTGCTGCACACCTACGGGCGTGACTATCAGGTAGTGATCGTCGGCGATGCCGCCATGTCGCCCTATGAGGTGACCCACCCCGGCGGTAGCGTGGAACACTTCAACGACGAGGCCGGCGCGGTGTGGCTGAAGCGCCTGGCCGACAAGTTTCCCCGTCTGGCGTGGCTCAATCCCATGCCGCCGCGCGCTTGGGAGTACACTCACTCCACCCAGCTGATTCGCCAGTTGATCGACGATCGCATGTACCCCATGACCCTGGAGGGGCTGGAGAGCGCCATGCGCGAGCTGGCGCGCGGATAGTAACGCCGGGCGGGTTCGATAATCCTGCGACGGCTTGCTCATCTACGGACCGCTCTCTATACTGTATTTTCATACAGTTTTCGTATGACGAACCAGTCATACCTGGTCTCGGGCAAGTGTCGATAGCGGACAAGCCGCTATAACCCTTTATGGTTATAAACTTGAAAAATAACCCTTAGGGGCTATTATCCTTCCATACCTTCATGCAGAACGGGCCTATGGTGCAGCGCATTGCCGTACTCACGGGCGACCTTGTCGATTCCCGCAAGGCCAGCGACCCGAAGCGACTCTTCAAGGTGCTCGATGACGCTCTCGAGGCGATCACCGACCGCTATGGCGGCCAGGGTGAGCGGTACCGTGGAGACGGTTTCCAGATCGCTCTTCCCGAGCCCGCAATAGCCATGCATGCTGCGGTATTGTTGCGTGCGGCACTGATTCGCCATTCGGAGGAAGATCAGCGCTGGGATGCACGCATCGCCGTCGCCGTCGGCAAGGATCGCTGGCACCCCGAACAGCGAGTGACCGAAGCCAGCGGCGAGGTGTTCGTGCGCTCCGGCCAGACCCTGGATGCCATGAGCGAAGGGGCTTCCCACCTGTGTCTCAAGCTGGTCGAGGAGCCCGAGAGCGAATGCCTGGCCCTGCTGACCCGTTTCGTCGACGACCTGATCGATGGCTGGTCGCGCTACGCCGCCGAAGCCGTCTACCTGAGTCTGTGGCACGATGAGCCCCAGCAGGCGCTTGCCAAGCGGCTCGGTATCAGCCAGCCCGGCGTGCACAAGCGGCTGCGGGCCGCCCGCTGGGCGCTGATCGACGATTACCTCCGCCATCTCAGCCAACGCTTCAAGGAAGACCCACGATGAACGCCGATCTCTCGCTGCTGCTGGGGCTGGTGCTGGTCCATCTGCTTGGTGATTTTGCCCTGCAGCCAAGGCGTTGGGTCGAGGCTCGCTACGTGCGCAAGGTGCGCTCCCCCCAACTCTACCTGCACGCAGCGCTGCATGGCGGTTTGGCCTTCGCGGTGCTGGGCGCGGCCACCCTCACCCACTCGAACGCCACGACTTCCTTGACCATGGTGCTGGGAGGCGCGCTTACCGTCGCCGTGAGCCATATGGCAATCGACCTCGGCAAGTCCTATCTGTCGCCGTCAAGGCTGCGCTGGTTCATGCTCGACCAGGCGTTGCACCTGCTGGTGCTGCTGGGAGTCTGGCTGGCCTGGCTGGGCAGTTGGCAGCCGTTGGTCACGTTCTGGCAATGGTTGTTCACCCCGTCGGTACTCGGCATCGTCGTTGCGTACGTGCTCGTCACTCGTCCGCTGTCGATCGTCATCGCCCTGGTCATACAGCGCTGGAGTGCCGAAATCGACAACCCAGGCACGCTCATCGCCGCCGGGGCACGCATCGGCATGGCCGAGCGCGTTCTGGTGCTGACCCTGGTGCTGCTCGACCAGTTGACTGCCATCGGTTTCCTGCTCGCCGCCAAGTCGGTGCTGCGCTTCGGTGAACTGCGCGGCGCGCAGGATCGCAAGCTGACCGAATACGTGCTCATGGGGACCTTGCTCAGTGTCTCGACCGCCATGGTACTCGGCTTGCTGATACGGATAGTGACAGAGGGGAGCTGATCATGACGCGCCGCTGGATCGCCGTACTGGGCCTGGCAATGGCAGGCGCTTGGCTGGCCGGCTGTGCCGCGCCGGAGCATCTGGAAAAGCGCGACGGCTACGTGGTGGACCACACCCACGTATCGCCCTCGCATGGCAGCCGTGTGCATCATCTTGTGCTGCACTACACCGATGTCGACGAGGCCGAATCGCTGGCCGTGCTCACAGGACCTCACGTCAGCTCCCACTACGTCTTGCCGATGCCGGCGCGGGAGCGCCGTGGCCAGCCGCTGGTCTACCAACTCGTCGACGAGTCTCGCCGTGCCTGGCACGCTGGCGCCAGCGGCTGGAAAGGCCGCCCCAACATCAACGACACCTCGATCGGCATCGAGATCGTCAATACCGGGCCCGACCGCCCCTACGCCGAAGTGGAACGGTTGCTGGAGGCGCATCCCGAGGCCGCCGCAGAGGTGAAGTGGGCGCCCTACCCCGACGAGCAGATCGAGGCGTTGATCGCGCTGTCGCGCGACATCATCGAGCGCCACGGTATCCACCCCACCAACGTGGTGGCGCATTCCGACATCGCGCCGACGCGCAAGATCGATCCCGGCCCCCGGTTTCCCTGGCGCGAGCTTTTTGATGCCGGCATTGGCGTATGGCCTGAGGCTGAAGTCGTATCGCGCTGGCAGGCTCGCTTCGAAGCAGAGGAACCACCCCTCGTCACTCTGCAGGAGGCGCTAAGCACCTGGGGCTATCCGCTGGAGGCAACGGCTGAGCTGGACCACCAGACGCGCGCAGTACTGCGTGCCTTCCAGATGCGCTTTCGCCCCGCCGACTACCGCGGCCGGCCGGACGCCGAGACGGCAGCCATTCTCTGGGCGCTGCTGGAAACGTATCGTCCCCTCGACCTGGAGCGGCTCGAGGGGACGATGAGGCAGTCGGAAGGTTAGCGGTTTGGCATCCTCGGGCTCGAGCTACCGTCGAGCCTGGCGAATTACATGGTCGCCAGCCGCTCCTGGTCGTTGATGCCGGCCATGCGCACCAGCGCCAAGGCCTCGTCGAGGCTTTCCACTTCTTCGACTCGTACCAGTTCGCTGTCCAGGCTGATCGCCTTGCCGGTCTTTTCGGAGAGCAGTCTTTCCAGGGTGGGTACGTCCATGCCCTCTTCCATCTGCAAGACATCGACGCTGGCGCTGTCGTGCGTACCAGGCAGGTAGATGGTGCCGTTGGAGAAATCCACGGCGTAGGCGATCACGCCCGGAACGATGAAGAACAGCAGGCCCACACCGTTGGCAATGGCGACTACCGGGTCGATTCGTCCACTCATCTGGCCCTTGCGCTCGGGATGGAAGACGGTACCGCAGCCCACCAGGGCGGTGATGAAAGCACCAAGCACCAAGCCGGTCAGGGCACGACGGATTCGGGTCCTCATGGAACGGATGCTCCGTAGAAAGTCAGCTTACCGACGCCGGACGATTGCCGCCCTTGGCGCCGCCATGGAGAATGGCGGGAGATTACCACAACGCCAACTAATACGAGCGTTTACATTGTTCACGGAGGCCGCCATGAGTGAAACGGTACTGAGTATCCGCCAAGGCAATGCGATCGAGCCGCGACTGGACGAACTGGCCCACCTGCGGATCACCGTGTTCCGCGATTTCCCCTACCTCTACGATGGCAGCTTCGATTACGAGGCCAACTACTTGCGCCGCTATGCCGAATGCCCCGACAGCCTGTTCGTACTGGCCGAGGATGGCGATGCCTTGGTGGGGGCCGCCACGGGCATGCCGCTGGCCGAGGACGTGGAAGAGTTTCGCACGCCGTTCGAGCAGGCCGGCTTCGATGTCGGCAGCGTGTTCTACTACGGCGAATCGGTACTGCTGCCGAGCTACCGTGGCCGTGGCATCGGCAAGGCCTTCCTCGCCGAGCGCGAGCGCCACGCGGCCAGACGCGGCTTTGCCACCGTGGCCTTCTGCGCCGTGGAGCGCCCCGACGACCATCCGCTGAAGCCGGAGGGCTACGTTCCATTGCACGGCTTCTGGCGCTCGCAGGGTTACGAGCGCCACCCGGAGCTCGCTACCACTTTCCGCTGGAAGGACATCGGCGAGCCGGAGGAAACCGACAAGCCGATGGTGTTCTGGCTAAAGTCGTTGGCATGATGATCGCTCGGAGCTGATCCGACGACAGGCCTGCGAGGAGGCGCTGTGAACCCATCCTTGGGCGCTACATTTGCCATCCATGGCAAATGACCTCCTCTTCGGCCTGTCCTCGGCGCTCCTCGCTTGCTCAGCAGCAGCCCGCTCTTTTGCTGCAATTCGTCGTTGGCCGTACAATGCCCCGAACGCCGCCCGTCGCGGCACGCCGACTCATGCCAAGCCCATGCTGGAAGGAAACGCCGGACCCATGCGCGCCACTCAACTGTTGATCGCCACTCTCAAGGAAACGCCTGCCGACGCCGAGGTCATCAGCCATCAGCTGATGCTGCGTGCCGGCATGATCCGCCGCCTCACCTCGGGCCTGTACACCTGGCTGCCGGTCGGCCTGCGCACCCTGCGCAAGGTGGAGAGGATCGTGCGCGAGGAGATGGACCGCGCCGGGGCCCAGGAGGTGCTGATGCCGGCGGTACAGCCCGCCGAGCTGTGGCAGGAGTCCGGCCGCTGGGAGCAGTACGGCCCCGAGCTGCTGCGCCTGAAGGATCGTCACGAGCGCGACTACTGTGTCGGCCCCACCCATGAAGAGGTGATTACCGACCTGATGCGCCGCGAACTCTCCAGCTACAAGCAGCTGCCGGCCAATTTCTACCAGATCCAGACCAAGTTCCGCGACGAGATCCGCCCGCGCTTCGGGGTGATGCGCTCGCGCGAATTCATCATGAAGGACGCCTACTCCTTCCACATCGACCAGGCCTCCCTCAAGGAGACCTACCAGGCGATGTACGATGCCTACGTACGGATCTTCACCCGCCTGGGATTGGACTTCCGCCCGGTGCTGGCCGACAACGGCGCCATCGGCGGCACCGGCTCCCATGAATTCCACGTGCTGGCCGACTCCGGCGAGGACGATATCGCGTTCTCCACCGAATCCGATTACGCCGCCAATATCGAGAAAGCCGAGGCGCTGCCCGCGCCGCTGGGTACCACACCTGAGCGAGCCGCACCCAGCGAGGAGCTGCGCCTGGTCGATACGCCCAACGCCAAGACCATCGCCGCCCTGGTGGAGCAGCACGGACTGCCCATCGAAAAGACCATCAAGACGCTGATGGTGCGCGCGGCCGAGGGCGGCCTGATCGCCCTGCTGGTGCGTGGCGACCACGAGCTCAACGAGGTCAAGGCCGAGAATCTGCCCGAAGTGGCCGCACCGCTGACCATGGCCACGGAAGAGGAAATTCGCGCCGTAGTGGGAGCCGGCCCCGGCTCGCTGGGTCCGGTAAACCTCGACATGCCGGTCATCATCGACCGCAGCGTGGCGCTGATGAGCGACTTCGGCGCCGGCGCCAATGTCGACGGCAAGCACTACTTCGGTATCAACTGGGAACGCGACGCGGCATTGCCCAAGGTCGCCGACATCCGCAATGTGGTCGAGGGCGACCCCTCGCCGGACGGCAAGGGCACGCTCTCGATCAAGCGCGGCATCGAGGTCGGCCACGTGTTCCAGTTGGGCAAGAAGTACTCCGAGTCGATGAACGCCACGGTGCTCGACGACAACGGCAAGGCAGCCCACCCCTGGATGGGCTGCTATGGCATCGGCGTGACCCGCGTGGTCGCCGCCGCCATCGAACAGAATCACGATGAGAATGGCATCATCTGGCCCAATACCATTGCCCCCTTCCAGGTCGCCCTGGTGCCCATGAACGCGCACAAGTCGCAGCGCGTGCGCGGGGAGTCAGAGCGGCTCTATCAGGCGCTAACGGCGGCAGGCATCGACGTGCTGCTGGACGACCGCGACCTGCGCCCCGGGGTGAAGTTCGCCGACCAGGAGCTGATCGGCATCCCTCACCGACTGGTGGTCGGCGACCGCGGACTGGACAATGGCGAACTGGAGTACAAGGGGCGGCGTGACAGTGAAGCGACCATGGTGCCTGCCGAAAGTATCGTCGAGTTCCTGCGCGAGCGGGCCGGGGTGTAATCGTCGGCTGGCCGCGGTGTTGTTGGTCGCGGCCAGCCTGCTTGGCACACAGCCAACTTCCGCGCGGGAGCAGGGCAAGGATACCGACGGTGAGGGATCGGGCTTTCTCGACGCCTTGCCCGTTGCCTTGCAATCTTCTCCCGCCCAGCGAGCACGGGTGGAACCCGATACACCCCCCTCGCTGCGCCAGACCCTCGATACGCTGGTCACTACGACGCCCTCGCCGGACCAGATATGGGCGGCACGCCAGTGGATGACCCAGATGGAGCCCAGGCTCGCACGCTTCGTGCGCGACGAGGCCCTGCGCGGCGAGATGCTGACCCGCATCTACCATGAGGCCCGGCTAGCCGGGCTGTCCCCCGAGATCATCCTCGCACTTATCCAGGTAGAGAGCGCCTTTCAGCCCGAGGCAGTGTCGTCTGCCGGCGCGGTGGGGCTGATGCAGATCATGCCGTTCTGGATTCGCGAGCTGGGCCGCAGTGCCGACGACTTGATGGACCCCTGGCTCAACCTGCGCTACGGCTGCACGATTCTCGCCCATTATCTGGCCGTCGAGCGCGGCGATCTCACCCGCGCACTGGCTCGCTACAACGGCAGCCTGGGCCAGACCTGGTATCCCGAGCGGGTGATGCGGGCCTGGACCGAAAACTGGTGGGTCGGACGCTGATACGGCGTGGCGAACAATCCAACAAAAAATGCCGGCCCAATTGGGCCGGCTACTGGGGGGAAATCCCCCCTCCCCTGACGACTTGCTACAGACTGGATCAGTGCTTGCGCTTGCGACGGTGGTCGCGGATCACGAAACCGACCCAACCTGCCATGAAAGCGACCATCATCGCGACGGTTACCAACCCAAAAACGACTGCATCATCCCAGTACATGGTGGTTCTCCCCGTCACCTGATGTGATGGGTTCACTCTAGCCGGATGATGCATATGGAATACTGACCTGCATCAAATTTCGCCTCGGCTGCGGCGAGTGCCGCGCAGCGAATTGACACAGGTCAGTTTTTCGAGCGGGCTCGAGCTTCTCGAGAGATCAGGGTGCCTTGCGGTCTTCGACCTGGGACGGTTCGACACCCGCGGGAAGCGGATGCCCCTTGGCCAGTTCGGCACGAGTCGCCTCGCGCACGTCGAGCACTTCCAGCGCATAACTCAGGGTGTGCCCGGCCAGTGGGTGGTTGGTGTCTATCACTACCGAATCATCACGCACCTCGAGCACCGTGACGATCTGAGGACCGTCGTCGCCGGGAGTCTGGAAGCGCATTCCAGGCGCCAGGTCGTCCTGGGGGAAGGCACCGCGACCGACCTCCTGGATCAGGTTGTCGTTGCGCTCGCCGTAGGCCTCTTCGGGCGGCAGCGTAACGCTCAATTGTACACCGGGCTCCTGGCCCGTCAGGGACCGCTCGAGGCCGGCCATGATGTTGTCGTGACCATGCAGGTATTCGAGTGGTTTGGCGCGTGCCTGCGAGTCGTCCAGCACTTGGCCCTGTTCGTCGCTGAGTACGTAGTGCAGGGTCACGACCCGCTGCGGAGCGATATTCATGGCGGTCTCCTTTGGTCGGTTGGCGAGGCGGGCGCCAGGAGGAATCATGTCCGCGGGCGTAGGTTCGCTACGGGCATCTCCAGCTGCTGCTGGCGATTGAGCAGGTTGAGCAGCACGATTGCCCGCTCGTCGCCCTTGTGGCTGGCAAAGACCGCCTGCAGATCCTTGAACGGCCCTTCGGTGATCTCTACCTTCTCGCCGGCGCGGAAATAGACGTTGGCGACGCTCTCCTGCCCCTGGGCGCCCTGCTCTCGCAGCATCGCAACCAGCTCGTCGTCGACCGGCAGCGGGCGGTCGCCGAAAGTGACGATCCGGAGTACGCCCCGAGTCGAGCGGATCGGTCGCCAGTTGCTGGCGATACGGTCGAGACGGATGAACAGGTAATGGGGAAACAGCGGCTCGTCCAGCCATACCAGCTTGCCACCGCGCTTCTTCTGCACTTGCAGAACGGGGTGGAACAGCTCGTAACCCTGGTTGGCCAGATGCTCCGAGGCACGGAAGGACTCCCCTCCCTTGCACTGAACGACGTACCAGCGCGGCAGGCTATCGTTCTCGTCGTCGATCGGCTGACGTTCGCTGTGGCTCATGAAGGCCTCCTACCGGGATATCCTGCTGGCATCGGTGCCGGGGCTCTGCAACAATCGAGCGGCCGGAATATAGGCCTCCTGGGCCGCCCACCTCCGCCGAGCGGTGGGCCATTCTAACACTGTTGCCGGCGGCGGGCCGCCCCCCGGCCACTGTTCATCAAGGAGTTTCGCCACGCATGACCATCCCTACCGCTCAGCGCAGTTGGGGAGCCGCATTTGCCATCTATCTTCGGGCTCCCGTGATCACCATGCTGTTCCTGGGGTTTTCAGCCGGCTTGCCATTCCTGCTGGTATTCTCGACCCTCTCTGCCTGGCTGCGCAGCGACGGTGTCCAGGTCGCTGCCATCGGCTTCTTCGCCTGGATCGGCATGCTCTATTCGATCAAGTTCTTCTGGGCGCCGGTGGTGGATCGCCTGGCCTTGCCGGGATTGACGCGCGTTCTTGGCCAGCGACGCAGCTGGATGCTGGTGGCCCAGGCCATGATCATCGGCGGCCTGGTGGGCCTGGCAAGCCTCGAACCACAGCAGAACCTGACGCTGGTGGCCGCTTTCGCCCTGTTGGTGGCCTTCGGCTCGGCCACCCAAGACATCGCCATCGATGCCTTCCGCATCGAGTCGGCGCCGGATGACATGCAGGCGGCCATGGCCTCGACCTACATCATCGGTTATCGCGGCGGGCTGCTGGCTGCCGGGGCCGGCGCCCTTTACGTGGCCGCCTGGCTCTCCTGGCAGGCCGCCTACCTGAGCATGGCGCTATTGGTCGGTGTTGGTGTGATCACGGTACTGCTACGTCCGGAACCCAAGCGCCTGTCGCTGAACACGCAACTGATCCATGAGCCCCGTGTGCGCGCCTTCATCCGTGCCAGCCGTGGCAAGCCGCGCCTGCTGCGCCGCCTGGGCGCCTGGCTGATCGGCGCCGTGGTCTGCCCATTCACCGATTTCATCACTCGACACCGACTCAAGGCGCTGTGGCTGCTGGTGTTCGTGGCCGTGTTTCGCATCAGCGACCTGGCCATGGCCTCTATGGCCAACCCCCTTTATATCGACATGGGCTTTTCGCTGGAAACCATTGCCAACGTCACCAACGTGTTCGGCATCGCCATGAGCATCGGTGGCGGCATTCTGGGCGGGCTGCTGGTGGCACGCTACGGTATCGGTCCGATCCTGGTATTGGGCGCGGCAGCGGCCACCCTGACCAACCTGCTGTTCGCTGCCCTGGCGCTGGCTGGCCAGAGCCTACCAATGTTGGTGATGGCCATCATCGGCGACAACCTGGCCAACGGCCTGGCCAGCGCGGTATTCATCGCTTTCCTGTCGAGCTTGACCTCGCGCGCCTACACTGCGACCCAGTACGCCCTGTTCTCGTCGCTGATGACGCTGCCGGGCAAGTTCCTGAGCGGCTTCGGCGGGCTAGTGGTGGAGGCACAGGGTTACGCCACCTTTTTCCTCATCTCCACGGCCTTGGGGCTGCCGGCCATCGCACTGGCTATCTGGATCAGCCGCGACAAGGAGCTGGTACCAACCCCCACTCCTCGCGCGGCTTGACAGGGTACCTCAACCGTCGATCTGTTCCTGCAGCCAAGCCAGGGCGCCCGGCGTGGCACGCCATTGGTCGCGCATCAGCGTGCGATACTGCCACGCCTCGGCGCGGGTGCCAGGCTCGGCGACGCTATCCGGACCCAGTTGCACCGGGCGGGTCTGCTCGGCGCAAAGCATGGGCAACGCATGTGGATTGTGGTGACGCACTTCGCGCAGCGCTTCGTTGGCCTCGTCGATGCGCTCGAGCCGAAACAACGCTAGCGCCCGACCCATGAGAAGGCCCAGCACTGGAGCGTCGTCGCGTCGAGTCTCGGCCACGGCCAAGGCTTCGCGGTTGCGCCCTTCGCGCAGCAGTTGGTCGAGCACCAGTTCCTGCAGGCCCAGGCTGTCCTGGTCATCGAGCGACAGCAAGCGTTCGGCCAGGCGTCGGGAACGCTCCCGGGCGCCCCGCTCCATGCCGACCACGAGCGCCAGACCGGTACGCAGCAGCACGGCGTTGTCGGCGCTGTCCCACAGGAAGGAACCCGCGCCCTCGTCGCGGACCCGTTCGAGCCAGCGCTCCAGACGATCGGCCAAGGGTTCGAACAGGCTCGGAGACATCCACGGCAGGCTGCCGAAGCGGCTGGTCAGGGCCAGGGTCAGCGACTCCACCACACGCGGCGAGTCGAGCCATTCGGGGTGGGCGCAGATTTCGCGCAGCCAGTCGCCGGCCTGAACCCAGGGGTCACCTTTGAGCCCCAGCGCGCTTTCGTCATCCACTTCCACCTGGAAGACCTTCTGCCAAGCGGCGAACAGGGTGTCCTCGCGGGCGCTGCTGTGATACTCCAGCTCCCCCGTGGCGGTGCGGTGCACGTCCAGACCGCGCGCCGTGGGCAGTTCCGACAGCAACTCCTGCAAGGCGGCCAGCGGCTCCGCCAGGTCCTCCTCGGCGTTGAGTAACTGATCGGCCAGGGTAGCGCCGGGGTTCTCCGCCAGGTCGGCCAGGAACTGCAACTGGTCGGGCTCCAGTTCGCCCTTGCGGGCCAGACGCCGGAACCAGAAGCGCGCCCGCTCGGCGGCTTCCTCTTCGTGCCCCTCGTGCAGCAGCAGCATGGCTTCGATATAGGCCAGGGTCGGCGAATCGGGCAGTGCCTGCTGGGCCCGCACGAAGGCCGAACGGGCGCTGTCGAGGTCGTCGTTGTCCAGATGCATCAGGCACAGCCGCTCCAGGGCCACGCCACGCAGGAAGAGCGGGCCGCGATCGAGCACTTCGTCGAGCAGTTCGGCGCGCTTGCGGATGAAGCCGCGCTCCTGGTAGAGGTCGATCAGCAGTTCGAAGGCGGGCTCGGCCTGGGTCGGCAGGCGCGACCAGTCGGCCCGCTGGAACAGCGATTCCAGGATCTGCTGGGCACGCCCTCGCTGGCCCGTTTCGGCGGCGATCAGCCCGGCCTCCAACAGGGCCTGGGCGGGAGCATTGCCGCTCTCCAGGGCCGCCTTGAGCGTCGGCCCCTTCCAGTCGCGCAGCGAGAGCATCCACATCAGGTGGTCGGGCACTTCGGCAGGCATCGAGACGGCCCCGCAGCAATGCTTGGTCTTGCGTCCGGAGTCGCACCAGCAGGGCTCGTTACGGCCCGGGCGTGCCAAGGGCTCGCAGGTAAAGCCGGCGCGTTCGAGCGGAGTCTGGCTCCACAGGATGGGTGCGAGTGCCTGGGCCATGGCCAGGTCGCCGCCCATCAGCACGGCACCCTCCTCACGCGCCCAGGCCATGAAGGCCGGGTAGCGCTCCTCCTCACGGATGGCTGCCAAGGCACCCGAAGCATAGCCCAGCAGCTGTTCCACCCATACTGCCAGCATCACTCTCTCCGCCAGTTCAAAAAGGCGCATATTGTAACAGGGAAGCGTGGTTCGATGCTGCACACAAGCCAGGCATCGCTGCATGGAATCATCGTCGCGCCCAGGCCAGCAGTGGGCGGGTGCGGGCATGCATGTCGAGGCGAGCCCCGAGGCGTACCAGGTTCCAGTAGTGCCCGTTCAACGTGCGTGACAACAGCAGCACGTCCGCCGGCGGCTGCAGGCGATCCATGGCAGCCCACACCTTGGGTGTAAGGTCGCGCAGGCGGCGATGCACCCGTACGTCGGAGAAGTCCTGTGGTCCAGGCTCGAACAGCGGCGCCACTGCCTCGGCGGATTCGCGATAGAGCGCCAGTGGCGCCCCGTGACCCTGGCGACCGCCCAGTCGGCGCAGGGCGTCGTCCATGGCCATGGGGTCAGCCGCGAGGGTGGCATCGAGCAACTGCATCGTCGCCTTCAGGTGCGCTTGGGGCACCGCGATCACCGCGCCAAGGTCATAGATCACCAGCCGGCCCTCGGCGTCGACGGCAAAGTTGCCGGCATGCGGATCGGCATGCAGCTCGCCGTAGGTGAAGAGCTCTTCGGTGAGCCAGTCTGCCAGGGTCGCGGCGACACGCTGCCGCACGGCGTCGTCCATCACTTCCAGCTCGCGCAGCGGCGTGCCTACCACATAGCGCATGGCCAGCACCCGCGGGCCGGAGAGCTCGACCAATGGCTCGGGAAACAGCAGCCCTTCCAGATGGGCATAGCGCTGCCGATAGCGCGTCAGTGCTAGGGCCTCGGCGTGGTAATCGAGCTCGCTGCGCAGGCTGGCGGCGAGCTCCTCGAACAACGCGTCCAGGCGCGTCTGGGAAACCTTGAGCCAGCGGCCGAGGCGCATGATGCGCCGAAGCTGGGCCAGGTCGCTCTCCAGCACTTCGGCCAGGCCCGGGTACTGCACCTTGAGTACCAGCGTCTCGCCATCCTGGGTCACGGCACGATGCACCTGCCCCATGGAGGCACTGGCGAAGGGCCGGGGTTCGATCTCGCGAAAATGGACGTCCAGCTCGCCGTACTGCTCGACCAGGGTACTTCGTATGCTTTCCCATGGCATGGGCTCGGCCTGACGCTGCAGGCGTGCCAGCTCGTCGGCAAGATCCGGCGGCAGCAAGTCGTCCCATTGGGCCATGATCTGAGCCAACTTCATGGCCGGCCCCTTCAGCTCGGAAAGCCCTTCGAAAAGCGCCTCACCCAGCGCGCGCCAGTCGGCCTCGCCACCGAGCCGGCTGCGCAGCAGGGTGCCGCCGGTACGCGCCCCGAGACCAAGCAGCCGTCGCGTCCTTCCCCGCTCCCGCATGTTGGCGCTCTCCACTCTGTCGTTTTTCCGTCTTGGCATTGTACAGCTCGTCGCACTTTCGGACCCTGGCCATGTCGATCGATTACTGTAAGAATATCCATAAATGACTCGACTGCAGCGGAAAGGTGACATGCGCCTGATCATCGCCGAAAAACCCAGCCTGGCCCGGGCCATCGCCGAGGCCCTACCGGGCGGGGCACGCCGTGAAGACGGCGCGCTTCACGCCGGCGAAACCGTGGTGACCTGGTGTTTGGGTCACCTGCTGGAGCAGGCACCACCCGACGCCTACGATCCCGCTTTCAAGCAGTGGAGGCTGGATCACTTGCCGATCCTGCCGACGCGCTGGCAACTCAGCCCCCGGCCCAAGGCCAGGGGGCAACTCGCCGTCATTCGCAAGTTGCTCAAGCAGGCGCGAGAGGTGGTACATGCCGGCGATCCGGACCGCGAGGGGCAACTGCTGGTACAGGAAGTGATCGAGTACCTGGGCTGGAAGGGGCCCGTGTCGCGACTGCTGGTCAGCGACCTCAATCGGCCCGCGGTACAGCGTGCTCTAGCGCGGCTGGAGGACAACGCCTGCTTTCAGCCCCTCTACCGTGCCGCCGAGTCGCGCTCACGTGCCGACTGGCTGTACGGCATCAACCTGACCCGTGCCTGGACCCTGACCGGTCGACAGGCCGGCCATGACGGCGTGCTCTCGGTGGGCCGGGTGCAGACCCCGGTACTCGGGCTGGTGGTACGCCGCGACGCCGAGATACGCGATTTCAAGCCTTACCCCTTTCATGTGCTGTGGGCCGACCTGGCGGTTGCCGGCGGCCAGTTGCGTGCCTGGTGGCAGCCCGGCGAGAACCACCGGCTCGACGAACAGGGCCGCCTGCTCGAGCGCGCTCCGGCCGAGGCGCTGGCAGCGCAATTGCCCGGCACCGAGGGTAAGCTGACCTCGCTCGAGTCGCGCCAGAAGCGTCAATCCGCCCCGCTGCCCTATTCGCTTTCGGCACTACAGGTAGACGCTGCGCGGCGCTTCGGGCTCTCGGCCCAGGCCGTACTGGACATCTGCCAGCGCCTCTACGAGCGCCACAAGCTGATCACCTATCCGCGTTCGGACTGCCGCTACCTGCCCGAGGAACACCTGGCCCAGGCGCGCTCCACGTTGGAGAGCGCCTGCGGCAGCGACGACACCCTGCGCGGCTGGCTGGCCGGAGCCGACTTCTCGCTGCGCTCCAAGGCGTGGGACGACAAGAAAGTGGGTGCCCATCATGCCCTGGCACCCACCGGCAAACCGGCCGAACTCGAGCGGCTTGAGCGCGCCGAGGCCGACGTGTACCGCCTGATTGCGCGCAACGTGCTGGCGCAGTTTTATCCACCGCTGGTCGTCTGCGAGGTGAAGGCGGAGTTCACCCTTCAAGGCGAGTGCTTTCGTGCCGGCGGCCAGGAGATGCTCCAGCCGGGCTGGAAACCGCTGTTCACCACCCGCGAGGAAGCTCCACCGCTGCCGCCTCTCACGGAGGGCGAAGGCTGCCGGGTCACAGCATGCGAAGTCGAGGACCGCGAGACACGCTCGCCGGAGGCCTTCACCGACGCCAGCCTGATCAAGGCGATGATGAACATTGCCCGCTACGTCGACGACCCCGTGGTCAGGCGCACGCTGCGCGAGCACGACGGACTGGGCACCGAGGCGACCCGCGCCGGCATCATCGAGACGCTGATCGAGCGCGGCTACCTGGTACGCCAGAAGAAGTCGCTGCGCGCTACTCGGCTGGGCACGGGCCTGATCGCCTCGTTGCCCGAGGCCGCGTCCCGCCCGGAGCGTACGGCCCTGTGGGAACAGAGGCTGACGGCCATCGCCGAGCGTGACGACGATCCGGCCCCCTTCCTTGCCTCGCTGATCGAAGATTTGCATGGCCTGCTGGGCAGCGCCGACGCGAATCGCCTGCGTCAGGCCATGGCCACCGCCCAGGGCGAGGCCGCTGCAGCCGTATCGAAGCGACGCGGGGCGGTTGGCAAGAGTCGACGCGGCCGCGGCGCTACGGGACGGACTCGCCGCAAACAGCGCACAAAGGCGTGATCCCGCGGGCTGGCATCAGGCCACCGGGCATCGGTATGCTGATCCTGTCCGATGACCAAGGCACACCATGAACGACCAGACCCACTTGATCGTCGGCCCCGGCGCCCTGGGCCGGCTGCTGGCCATGTACCTGGCTGATGTCGTGCCGGTGATGCTGGCCGGCCGACGCACGCTGCCTGCCGAGCAGACCCTGACCACAGCGGAAGGCACCTGCCGCTCCCGCCAGCTTGCCGCGCTCGAGGTCGACCGCCTGCCGCCCGAGACGCCCGCCTTTCTTCACCTGACAACCAAGGCCTATGCCGCCGAAGCCGCCTACGAGGCCGCCATGGCCCGGTTGTCCGGCACGCCGACGCTGGTGCTGTGGCAGAACGGCTATCAGGTACAGCCCGGGCTCGACCGCCGCCATCCGGGCCCGGTACTGTGCGCCTCGACCACCGAAGGTGCCTGGGTCAAGGGCGATAAAGGCGTGACCCATGCCGGTCGCGGCCTCACGTATATCGGCGACCTCGCCCATCGCCATGCGCCGCTCTGCCACGAGCTGGCCGCACTCTTCGGCCAGGCGGGGCTGGCCGCCAAAGCAGTCGACGACATCGAGACCCGGCTATGGCACAAGCTGGCGGTGAACGCCGCCATCAATCCGCTGGTGGCCCGCTTTCGCATTCGCAATGGTCAACTGCGCGACCGCCCTTTCCGTCCCATGGTGGAGCGTATCATCGAGGAAGTCGCCACGATCATGACCGCCGAGGACATCGTACCTCCGGCATTGGGCTGGCATGCCCTGGTATGGCAGGTGGTCGCGGCAACCGCCAACAACCGCGCCTCCATGTTGCAGGATGTGATAGCCGGGAGACCCACCGAACGCGAGGCCATCCTTGGTCCCCTGCTGTCCACTGCCCATCGGCACGGCATCGCCACTCCCAACCTGAGTGAGCTCGACCGCTTCCTGGCAGGAGATGTGCATCCCCAGCGTTGAGGAGCCGCCTGGCGGTCACGGTCCCCGGCTGCTAAGCTCTTGTAGTTGGCTTCGTACGCCCGAGCTAGGCGCAGATTTCGCTTCCACTCGATTTCTGTTGGGCGAAGCTGAACCGCATCGCACAGGGAATGGGTCAGGGAACATGAGAGCGTGTTTCAGAGGTGCCATCAGCATGGCTGCCGGTCTGATGCTACTGCCACTCGTGGCCATGGCAGAGACGAACGCGTCTCACGGCGAGAGCATGCCCCTGCACAGCGAGCCTGCCGCCTATACCGAGGCCTCTCGCGACCTGCTGGCTTCCTTGACACTTCCTTCCTTGAACAGGCCCTCCTACGCCAGCAGAACCAGCGACTTGATATACCTCGATAATGGCGTCGTGCTGGAAGGCGGCGACCTCGAGACGATCGATGGTTATACCTCGGGCTTCCGCTTGACGGCGGGCTTCTCGCCGGTGAACCTGCCGCAGCTCGACCTCGGTGCCGAATTCACCTACCGCGAGAGCGACGAGGTCCCGACCCGTTATTCCGATCAGGCGCTGCTGGTCAATACCACCACACTGGGCGGAAGCCTGGTGGCTGGGGTGCGCATGGGCCAACTCGGGTTCTACGCCAAATCGGGCTTCGCCGAGTGGGAGGGTGATCCGGTTACCCAGAGCGAGCCGCTCTACATGGCGACGACCGGCACCGCCCGCATCCAGGGATTCGGTGCACGGCTACAGCACAACCGCCTGGTGAGCCGGCTGGAATTCGAGGAGATCGATGCCCCCAGTATGGCCCACCTGAATCTGATCACGGCTTCGCTCCACTTCGCATTTTGACGTGACCGAGCCTGCCACTGCACTCGGCGAAGCGCCTCGTTCAAGCATGTTCTATATTCAAGCAGCGCTGCATGACATCATGCGGCCTTCACATGAACTCAGGATCCTGGAGTCACCACGATGAGTCTCAGAATCGGCGACATCGCGCCAGATTTCACAGCGCAAACCACACAGGGAACCTTGAACTTCCATGAATGGATCGGCGACAGCTGGTGCATTCTCTTTTCGCACCCCAAGGATTTTACGCCGGTATGCACCACCGAGCTTGGCTACATGGCCAAGCTCAAGCCCGAGTTCGACAAGCGCAACACCAAGATCATCGGCCTTTCGGTGGACCCGGTGGACAATCACGCCGCCTGGTCCAAGGATATCGAGGAAACCCAGGGCACGGCGCCCAACTATCCGATGATCGGCGACGACAAGCTCGAGGTCGCCAAGCTCTACGACATGCTGCCAGCCGAGGAGACCGGCAGCGCCGAGGGCCGTACCCCGGCTGACAATGCCACGGTACGCTCGGTATTCGTCATCGGCCCGGACAAGAAGGTCAAGGCGATGCTGGTCTACCCGATGACTTCAGGTCGGGATTTCAACGAGGTAATGCGCCTGCTCGACTCGATCCAGCTCAATGCCAAGCATACTGTGGCCACGCCGGTGAACTGGCGGCCCGGGGACGACGTGATCATTCCTCCCGCGGTCAGCGACGAGGAAGCCAAGCAGAAGTACCCGGAAGGCTTCACCACCATCAAGCCCTACCTGCGCACCGTCAAGCAGCCTCAATAAGCTCGCTTGCGCTGCCACTCTCATGAATCGCCCCGGCCAAGGCCGGGGCGTTCCTGTCTGAGGGTAGCGCAGTAACTTTTCAGCCCGTATTGCGCAGGCCTGCGGCAATCCCCGCCATGGTCACCATCAGGGCGCGCGAAAGCTCCCCGCTGATGGCACCGTCGGCGTCACGATTACGCTGCAGCAGTTCGGCCTGCAGCCCATGCAGCGGGTCGATATAGGGATTGCGCACCTCGATGGCCTGGCGGATCAACGGCGTCTGTTCCAGCAACTGCGGCTGGTCGAGAATCTCCAGCAAGACCGACTGCAGCTTGGTGAAGCGCTGGCGCAGTTGGGTGCCAAGCTCCTTGAGCGCGGGCTCGTCGACCAGGCGCTGCTCATAGTAAGAGGCGATGCCCACGTCACCCTTGGCCAGCAGCATCTCGAGCATGTCCAGGTAGGTACCGAAGAAGGGCCAGCGGTCGCGCATCTCGCGCAGCACCTCAAGGCCGCCCTCTTCTTCCATGCGCGTGGAAAAGGCTTCGCCACTGCCAAGCCAGGCCGGCAGCATCAGGCGAATCTGGGTCCAGGCGAAGATCCACGGAATCGCGCGCAGCGTCTCGACACCACCATCCTGGCGTCGTTTGGTCGGGCGCGAACCCAGCGGCAGATGCCCCAGCACACCCTCGGGCGTCACCGCGCGGAAGTAGGGCACGAAATCGGGATCCTCGCGCACTACACCGACATAGGCACGGTGCGCGATCTCGGCCAGGCGGTCCATCTCCTCGCGCCAGCGAGGCTCGGGTGCCGGCGGGGGCAGCAGGCTCGCCTCCAACACCGCGCAGGCGTAGATCTCCATGGAACGCAGGGCGATATCCGGCTGACCGAATTTGAAGCGGATCATCTCGCCCTGCTCGGTGACGCGTAGGCTACCGTTCACCGAGCCTGGCGGCTGCGACAGGATGGCCGCATAGGCCGGGCCGCCGCCGCGGCCCACCGCCCCACCGCGGCCGTGGAACAGGGTCAGGTCCACAGCGTGACTGCGGCACACCTCCACCAGGCGCTCCTGTGCGCGGTACTGGGCCCAGGCCGCCGCCAACTGACCGGCATCCTTGGCCGAATCGGAGTAGCCGATCATCACTTCCTGGCGCTCGCCGACCAGCGCTCGGTAACCCGGCAATGCCAGCAACCGGTCGATCACGTCGCCGGCGCGATTGAGATCGTCGAGGGTCTCGAACAGCGGGGCGATGGGCAGCGAGACGACGCCCCCCACTTCCTTCATCAGCAGCGCGACCGTCAGCACGTCGGAGGGCTGAGCGGCCATGGAGATGATGTAGGTGCCAAGCGCCTCGGACTGTTCGCTGGCGATGACCATGAAGGTGTCGAGCACCTCGCGGGTCTCGGCCGAACACTCCCAGCGCCGCGGAATCAGTGGCCGGCGAGACTCGAGTTCGGCGAGCAGGAAAGCCTGACGCTGCTCCTCGCTCCAGTCGCGGTAGTGGCCAAGCCCGAGCGCATCGGTGAGCTCCTCCATGACCATGGCATGGCGGCTCGCCTCCTGGCGGATGTCGAGCTTGGTCAGGGTCACGCCGAATACCGCGACCCGACGCAGGGTGTCGAGCAACGCGCCGTTGGCGATGGTGTCGAGGCCGACGTCGCACAGCGAACGGTAGCAGGTCAGCAGCGGTGCGTAGAGCTGGTCGCTGCTCTCGATGATGGGGCCGCCTTCATAGGTACGCCCGTCCAGTTGGGCCTTGGCCCAGTCACGCGTCGCCTCGACCCGCTGCAGCAGGCGCTTGAGCAGCTCGCGGTAGGGCTCGGCGACGTTGCCGACTTCGGCCCGCAGGGCACTGTTGCATTTCCACATCGAGAGCTCAGCCTTGAGCTGCTCCAGGTCGCGCAAGTAGAGATCCGCCGCCATCCAGCGCCCCAGTAGCAGTACTTCGCGGGTCACTCGTGAGGTGACGTTGGGGTTGCCATCCCGGTCGCCTCCCATCCACGAGGCGAACACGAGCGGCGCGGCATCCAGCGGCAAGCGTTCACCGGCGGACTCCAGCAGCAGGCTGTCGAGGTCACGATGGAAGGCCGGTACCGCCTGCCACAGCGAGTTTTCGATCACCGCGAACCCCCACTTCGCTTCGTCCACCGGCGTGGGACGCTCGTGGCGAATCTCGTCGGTGTGCCAGGCCTGGCTGATCAGTTCCTCGAGGCGTCCACGGGCACGGCTGGCCCGCTCGGGATAGTCCAGTGAAGATTCGATGACGGTCAGGCACTCGTCGATGGCATCGTACTTCTGGATCAAAGTGCGTCGGATGACCTCGGTGGGGTGAGCGGTCAGCACCAGCTCGACGCGCATGCTGGCCAGGCTCTCGACCAGCTTGCGCGGTGCGTGACCGGCATTGCGAGCACGCTGCAGCAGCTCGGAGAGCACCGGCTGCGAGCCGGGTTTGTAGTCCTCGACGCGGCGGAAGCGAGCCCGATAGTGTTGCTCGGCAATGTTGGCAAGGTTGAGGAATTGATTGAAAGCGCGGGTCACCGGCAGCAGGTCGCGATCGGGCAGCTTGCGCAGGTACTCGATCAGCTCACGACTGCTCTGTCCGTCCCCCTGCCGGCCGCTCTTGGCCAGCCCACGAATGGTCTCGATGCGATCGACGAAACCTTGGCCCAGATCATCGGCGATGGTTCGGCCCAGGCTGTCGCCGAG
This sequence comes from Billgrantia bachuensis, assembly GCF_011742165.1. Lineage (GTDB taxonomy): Bacteria > Pseudomonadota > Gammaproteobacteria > Pseudomonadales > Halomonadaceae > Halomonas > Halomonas bachuensis. The sequence continues at coordinate 42,242 of NZ_JAAQTO010000040.1, forward strand.
GATACGTACGTTGTCGCGTAGGGATTCGTGCAGATCGCCGCTCATAGCCGATCTCCTCCTGAAGACGATTCGGAATGTTCAGCTGACGTTTCGTATACGGGACTCTCGAGCCGCTTGGCCTCCTGCCAATGGCGCTCCATGGTGGCCAGATTGACTTCGCGGGTGGTCATGCCGCCTTCGGCCAGGGCCGCCTCGACATGGCGGAAGCGCCGCTCGAACTTGGCATTGGTGTCGCGCAGGCATCGCTCGGGATCGGCCTTCAGCGTGCGGGCCAGGTTGGTCACGGCGAATAGCAGATCGCCCACTTCTTCGGTGGCATGAGCGCGATCGCCCTCGGCCAGGGCCTGCTCGACCTCGTCGAGCTCTTCGCGAATCTTGGCGATCACGCCGGTGGCGTCGGGCCAGTCGAAGCCTACCCGGGCGGCGCGCTTGGAGAGCTTGGCGGCACGCGACAGCGCCGGCAGCGTGCGCGGCACGTCGTCCAACACCGAAGCGGGGACCGTATCGGCGGCGCGTCCGGCGCGCTCGTCGGCCTTGAGCGCTTCCCAGCGGCTGTTCACGTTTTCAAGTTCAGCCTGGCGAGCCTCCACCTGCTCGGCACCGACGCCTGGGGGACGACGCGATTCCAGGGTGCCGTCGGGAAAGACATGCGGATGTCGGCGCACCATCTTGGCGGTCAGCGTATGCACCACGTCGTGAAAATCGAAGCGCTCTTCCTCGGCACCGAACTGGCTGTAGTAGACCACCTGGAACAGCAGGTCACCGAGTTCCCCCGGCAGCTCGTCGAAGGCGCGACGCTCGATAGCATCGGCGACTTCATAGGCCTCTTCCAAGGTATGCGGCACGATGCTGTCCCAGTCCTGCTTGATATCCCACGGGCAGCCCTGCCCGGGATCGCGCAGCACGGCCATCAGCGTCAGCAGGTCGTCGATGCCGTGTCGGATCTCGCTCATGTGCTGCTCCCCTTGTGCTTCATCCCCTTGGCACCCGTGCGCAAGCGCTGGACCTCGATCACGTTGGACAGCTGCTGGATGCGTGAAAAGAGCCTGCCCAGCGTCTCCAGGCCATCGACCTCCACGGTGATGCGCATCCGGGCGATGCCGTCGCTGGTATCGGTCAGTGTATTCACCGACAGGACGTTGACCTTTTCATTGCTCAGGATACCCGTAACGTCGCGCAGCAGGCCGGAGCGGTCCCAGGCCTGGATCTCGATCTCCACCGGATACTGGGTGCGGGCACGCTGGCCCCACTCCACCTCGATCACCCGCTGCGGCTCGTCGATACGCAGCTGCAGAATGTTGGGGCAATCCTGGCGATGCACGGTGACGCCCCGGCCCTGAGTGATGAAGCCGACGATCGGCTCGCCGGGTACCGGATGGCAGCAGTTGGCCATGCTGGTCTTGAGATTGCCCACGCCCAGCACGGTGATATCGCTGGTGGTGCCCTTGCCCTGGTCGCGCCGCGGCTTGGCCAGCAGGCGGTCGAGCTGCTCCTGATCGTCGGTCTCGCCGAACAGCTGCTGAGCCTGGTGCAGCACCTGGCCGATACGCAGGTCGCCCGCCCCCAGCGCGGCGTACATGTCCTCGGGGTTCTGGTAGTTGACCTTGTGCGCCAGGGTATCGAGATCCATGTCCTCCACGTCGAGGCGCTTCATCTCGCGGTCGAACAGCGCCTTGCCCTCTTCCACGTTCTGCTCGCGGGCCTGATGCTTGAACCAGGACTGAATCTTGGCGCGTGCCCGCGAGGTGCGCACATAGCCAAGACTGGGGTTGAGCCAGTCGCGGCTGGGCCCGCCCTTGCTGGCGGTAAGGATCTCGACCTGCTGGCCCGTCCTGAGCTTGTAGGTGAGCGGCACGATGCGGCCGTCGACCTTGGCCCCGCGGCAGCGGTGGCCGACTTCGGTATGCACGCGGTAGGCGAAATCGATCGGCGTGGCGATACGCGGCAGATCGATGACGTGGCCGTCCGGCGTGAACACGTAGATGCGGTCCGGCGCCACGTCACTCGAGAGCCCTTCGCGCAGGTCGCTGAAGTCACCGACCTCGTCCTGCCATTCGAGCACCTGGCGCAACCAGGCGATCTTCTCCTCGTAACTGGAGCTCTTGCCGCCGGTATCGTGCCCCTTGTAGCGCCAATGGGCGCAGACGCCGAGTTCGGCCTCGTCATGCATGGCGAAGGTGCGAATCTGAATCTCGAGGACCTTGTTTTCCGGCCCCAGCACGGCAGTGTGCAGCGACTGATAGCCGTTCTTCTTGGGGTTGGCGATGTAGTCGTCGAACTCGTTGGGCACGTGGTGCCAACGCGAATGAACCAGCCCCAGCACGGTGTAGCAGTCGGCCACTTCCGGCACCAGGATGCGCACCGCACGCACGTCGTTGACCTGGGAGAAATCGATGCGCTTGCGCTTCATCTTGCGCCAGATCGAATAGATGTGCTTGGCGCGCCCGTTGACCTCGTACTGGATGATGCCCTGCGCCTCGAGCATGCCCTTGAGCACTTCCACCACGTCGTGGATGTAGCGATCGCGGTCCAGGCGCTTCTCGGCCAATTGGCGCGCGATCGCCTTGTAGTCGTCCTCGTGCAGGTAGCGGAAGGAGAGATCCTCGAGTTCCCACTTGACCTGGCCGATGCCGAGGCGGTGGGCCAGCGGCGCATAGATGTCGAACACCTCGCGGGCGACCTGCAAGCGCTTCTCGCGCGGGGCGTCCTTGACCTGGCGCAGCGCGCAGGTGCGCTCGGCGATCTTGATCAGCGCCACGCGCACGTCGTCGATCATGGTCACCAGCATCTTGCGCAGGTTGTCCTGCTGGTCATGCTGGACCAGCCCCTGGCTGGGGACCTGGGCATTGCTGATGGCCGCCATCTGCAACACCCCCTCGATCAGATGCGCCACTTCCCTGCCGAAGCGCCGGGCCACGGCATCCACCGAGACCAGCCCCTCACGCACGGCGCGATAGAGCACCGCCGCTTCGAGCGCCGGCTGGTCGAGCTTGAGCTGGGCCAGGATGTCCGCCATCTCCAGGCCCATGCGATAAGTCGTGTCCCGAGGCAGCCAGGCCTTGTGGGGACGGTCGGCTTCCTGCGCGAGGCGCCTGGCCTGTTCACAGGCCTCATGCATTTCACCGGGATCGCGCAGCTTGACGTCTTCCTGAAGGCGCTCCAGCCAGTGACCGATATCGACGTCACCATTGTCTGTCAGTGGCTGATCGTCGCGAACTTTCACCATCTCTCTAGGCTCCTTGCGATGACGGCTGCGTTGCACCGTGCTCGAGCAGCAACAGGGACTCCAGGTGCGAGGTGTGCACGAACATGTCGGCCACCGCCACCCGAGTGATGCGGTAACCGCCATGCACGAGTCGTGCCGCATCGCGCGCCAGCGTGGCAGGGTCACAGGCAATGTAGACCAGCCGCGGCACGGGGCGTTCGATCAGCGCACGACACACCGCATCGGCACCGTCACGGGGCGGGTCCAGTACCACCGCTTCGGGTGAAAGGCGAGCCAGGAGTTCCGCCACGGCCGCTTGATCGTTGAGGTCGAGCTGAAGGGCCTCGATGTCGAATTCATTGCTGCTCGCATTGCGCCGCAACCGGGTCACCATGGCGGGGTTGCCTTCCGCCGCCGTGACCTTGGCTCCATCGGCCGCCAGCGGCAGGCCGAAGTTGCCGATGCCGGCGAACAGGTCCAGCACGCAGTGACCGGCAATCGGCGCTAGCCATTGCCGCACCGTGGCCACCAGCTCACGATTGACCTCCTCGTTGACCTGCACGAAATCGCCGGGAGCAAAGTCGAGGTGCAACTCTTGCTTGCCCCCCGGCAGCCGATAACCAAGCGTCGGTGCCTCGCCCAGCCACTCGAGGGCCGGCTCCTCGCGTCCCAGCAGCTGCGCCACGGCCACGCCATGGCTCTCGCCGAATGCGCGCCAGCGCTGCAGGTCGGCGCGATTGGCGCGCAGCTGACGAACCACCAACACGCGAGTGGAATCGGTGGCGATCAGCTCCAGATGCCCCACCAGGCGCGGTGCCTCGAGCTCGGCCAGCAATTCCCGCAGCGGTCCGATCAGCGCCGAGAGCTTGGCTAGCAGCACCTCGCACCCTTGGATATCGACCAGGCGGCTGGCGTGGCGCGCACGGAAGCCAAGATGCACGCCACCCTCGGCATCCACCTTGACCCCCAGCCGGGCGCGGCGCCGGTAACCGAGCGGATCCCCGACCAGCAGCCTGGGGGGCTCGGCGAGCTTGATGCCCTCCCGCGCCAGCAAGTCGGCAAGTACCGCGCGCTTGTGCTCGCGCTGGGCCTCGACGGCGAGGTGCTGCAGGTCGCAGCCGCCACACTGGCCATAATGAGCGCAGGGCGGCTCGACCCGCTCCGCCGATGGCTCGAGCAGTTCGCGGACATGCGCCTCGTCGTAACGCTTGCGCGTGCGATGGACGGCCGCCTCGACGCGCTCGCCCGGCAGCGCCCCTTCGACGAACAGGGTCTTGCCGCTGGCGGCACGCGCCACGCCACGCCCATCGTGGGCCAGCCGCTCGATGAGCGTAGCCGTATCCGCGGGCGGTGTCGCTGCAGGAGGGGCTTCCCCCGAACGCCGCTGCAGTCCCGAGACGCCGGAGCGCTGGCGCGCCGGACGTCGCTTGCCAAGCATTGCCACCTCAGGCCTCCGGGGCGAACAGCCCGGTCGAGAGATAGCGATCGCCGCGGTCGCAGACGATGAAGACGATCACTGCGTTCTCGACCTGCTCGGCGATGCGCAGCGCACCGGCCAGGGCGCCCCCGGACGAGACCCCGGCGAGAATGCCCTCCTCACGTGCCAGGCGACGCATGTGCTCCTCGGCTTCGTACTGGCCGATGTCGAGCACCTGGTCGACGCGTGTGGCATCGAAAATGCTCGGCAGGTACTCCTTCGGCCAGCGCCGAATACCAGCAATGCTGGCACCGTCTTCCGGTTGCAGGCCGACGATCTGGATCTGGGGATTGCGCTCCTTGAGGTAGCGCGACACCCCCATGATCGTTCCTGTGGTTCCCATGGAACTGACGAAGTGCGTGATCGTGCCCCCGGTCTGCTCCCACAGCTCGGGGCCGGTGCCACGATAGTGCGCCAACGGATTGTCGGGATTGGCGAATTGATTGAGCGGCTTGCCCTCGCCGCGCGCGATCATTGCCTCGGCCAGGTCGCGTGCCTCTTCCATGCCGCCCTCCTTGCTGACCGTGATCAACTTGGCACCATAGGCCGCCATGGCCTGCTTGCGCTCGCTGGAGGCGCTCTCGGGCATGGTCAGGATTAGGCGGTAACCCTTGATCGTCGCGGCCATGGCCAGCGCGATCCCGGTGTTGCCCGACGTCGCTTCGATCAGGGTGTCGCCGGGCACAATGTCGCCCCTGGCCTCGGCCTGCTCGAGCATCGAAAGCGCGGGCCGATCCTTTACCGACCCGGCAGGATTGTTGCCTTCCAGCTTGGCCAGCAGGGTGTTGTTGCGACCCGCCGCAATGCGCTTCAGTCGAATCAATGGCGTATGGCCGACGACATCCTCGATGGTGGGAAACTGCATGTAAGCGTCCTTAGGGTAAGGTCTTTTCGGTAGTATATCCGTGCCGTCATCCACTGGACAGGCATGCCCCAACAATGTGGCATACTGGAAGAGAAAGGCCGTGACCAAGGAATACCGATGTCGCTCGGAAATCGCATGACACTGTGGATACTGTGTCTCCCCCTATCGGTGCTGCTGCTCGTGGCGGTTTTCGTGCTGCACCTGGACACCGAATGGCGCAAGTCGGCCCTGCTTGACCGCGTCGTCACCGCTGCCGAACAGCAAGCACCGGAAATGGCCCAGGCCGTCATCGAGGCCGAGCAGTCACGGCTGGACAGCATGGCCAGACGCCTGCTCGACATCGATGAGGCGCGTGGCGTGGGGATCTATTCCGACAGCGGCATGATCCAGCTGGAACTGGGCCGTAACCGCGCCCAGGTCGCGACGTCGCCACCGCTCGAGCAGCATCTCGATACCAGCAGCGACCTTTGGCGTCTGATGGTGCCGCTCACCCCCACCGAGCTGGAAGGCAGCGTGACCAGCCGTGCCTGGCTGGAGCTCGATATCGACAGCCGTCCACTCACCCTCGATTACTATCGGCGCCTTGCCACTACGGGCCTTGGCCTGCTGATTCTCGGCCTGCTGCTGTTCGTGATCGCCTCGGCCCTCGGTCGTCGCGTGGACACCAGCCTGGACGATGCCGCCGAGGCACTACGGCGGCTGCGTAGCGGCGATTTCGAGGCACGCCTGCCCGAGGCGGGCGCCCCCGAGCTGCGGCGCCTGGCCCGGCATGTGAATGCGCTGGGTGACGAACTCAAGCAGTCTCACGAGAACATGCAGCGCCAGATCGAGCAGACCACCACCGATCTGGAAGAGTCGATGGAAACCATCGAGATCAAGAACATCGAGCTCGACCTGGCCCACCGCAGGGCACTGGAGGCCAACCGGATCAAGTCCGAGTTCCTGGCCAGCATGAGCCATGAAATTCGCACTCCGCTCAATGGCATCGTCGGCTTCTGCCGCCTGCTGGGGCGTTCACGCCTCGAGCCCCGCCAGCGCGAGTGGCTCGATCAGGTGCAGATCGCCTGTGACAACCTGCTGGCACTGGTCAACGACGTACTCGATTTTTCGCGCATGGAGGCGGGCCGCCTCGAGCTGGATCGTGCCGAGCTGGACATGGTTTCGCTGGTCGACGAGGCGTTGGGCCAACAGGCACCGCTGGCTCACCAGAAGGGGCTGCATCTGCTGGGCCTGGTCTACGACGACGTGCCTTCATTGCTGCGTGGCGATCCGCTGCGGATTCGCCAGGTATTGACCAACCTGATCCACAACGCGCTCAAATTCACCGAGCAGGGCGAAGTCATCGTCCGCGTGATGCTCGAGGAGCAGAACTCTCAGGGGCGCGCGTTGCTGCGCGTCAGCATCAGCGATACCGGGATCGGTCTCACGCCGCAGGAGCAGCACAGCCTGTTCCAGGCCTTTCGCCAGGCCGCAGCCAGTCACTCTCGCCATTACGGCGGTTCCGGACTGGGCCTTGCCATCAGCCGGCAACTGGTCGAGCAGATGGGTGGGCAAATCACGGTGGAGAGCGAACCGTCACGGGGCTCGACCTTCTCCTTCACCCTGCCGCTGGACGTGATCGACAAGGGTGAGATCGCTCATGCAGCCATTTTCGAAAATGAACGGGTCGCCCTCTACGAGCCGCATGACCCGACACGCCATGCACTCAACCACTCGCTGACGCTCTGGGGAGGCCAGGTGGAGGAGCTCCGCCAACCGGACCTGCTCCCTCCCTATCCGTCGCTGCTGGTTGCCGCCCTGCCCGCCGACCCGAACGAAGCCCTGCTGGAGGAGTGGCGATCAAGACTTCAGGCAAGCCCCTGCCCCGTGCTGCTACTGGTCAATGCGGCACCGCTGGAAATGCCGGACCTGCACCTGCCCAACGGCTGCGAGATCCTGTCCAAGCCGGTATCGCGCCAGGCACTGGCGGATGCCCTGCGTCGCTGTAGAGCTGCACAACCCAGCCATGAGGTCGTGGAAGAACGCCGGGCTCGCGTGCTGATCGTCGATGACAACGCCATCAATCGCCGGCTGCTGCGGGAGCTGTTGCAACGACCCGGTCTTGAGTTGATCGAAGCCGGCAGTGGCGAAGAGGCTCTGGCGCTAGCCGAAGGAAGCCCGTTCCAACTGGTGCTGATGGACATTCGCATGCCGGGGATGGACGGCATCGAGACGACTCAGGCTCTACGCCGCCTGGGAGGGCAGTGGTCGAGCTGCCCGGTTATTGCGGTGACAGCGCATGCCCACGATAGTGAGCGCGAGCGGTTACAGGCTTCAGGCATGCAGGAAATACTGGTCAAGCCGGTGGATTCCAACCGCCTGGAGGCTGTCCTGCATCGTCACCTTGGCCCGGTGGCGTCCCCTCCCGCAGCGGCCTTGCCCGCGCCTCGTGATACCGCCGTTGCAAGCGACCTGGCGGTGGTCGACATGGAACTGGGCACCCGCCTGGCAAACGGCAATGAAAGTTTGGCCCGCGAACTGCTGGACGAACTCGTCGCTTCCCTGCCGAAAACCGTGAATGAACTGCAGGCTGCCCATGCCACCGGCGACCCGGAGACGCTACTGGATGTCGTGCACGCGCTCAATGGAGCCTGCCGTTACTGCGGTGCACCCGCACTTGCCTTGGTAGCGGAAACCTTGGAGACCCGACTGCGCTCGCGCGGGATGACGGACGTCGATACGCTGATCGAAGACCTTCTTCAAGCCATTCAACGGCTACGCGAATGGCACGGCGGGCATCAGGACAAGCCTTCCAGCACCACCATCGCCAGCGCCAGCTCGGCCTCGTCGCTCAAGGACAGGTGAATGGACCTGACGCCTGCCGCGGTAGCCAGTTCGTGCGCCCGGCCTGCAAGCATCAAGGACGGACGGCCCAGGGCATCGTTGACCACCTGAATCTCGGCCCAGCGCATGCCATGGCGCAACCCGGTACCCAGCGCCTTGACGAAAGCTTCCTTGGCGGCAAAACGCTTGGCGAGGAAGGTAGCCTTGTTGCCGCGCAGCGCCCAGTGCTCGCGCTCGAGCTCACCGAGCACACGCGCCGGGAAGCGCTCACCATGGCGTGCCATGGCGGCCTCGAAGCGTGCCACCCGGGCGATGTCGGTGCCGACGCCGATGATCATTCGTGCTCGTGATGATGATCGTGGTCATGCTCTTCCAGCGAGGCGATGAAACCTGCCTCCTGGCCGGCAATCATAAGCCGCTTCATCTCGGCCACGGCCTCCTTGAGCCCGACGAATAGCGCTCGCGCCATGATGGCATGGCCGATGTTGAGCTCATGCAGACCCGGGATCGCCGCGATCGCTTCGACGTTGTGGTAATGCAGGCCATGCCCGGCATTGACCGTGAGCCCCAGCTCCAGTGCCATCTCCGTTGCCGCCGTCAGCCGCGCATGTTCCTCCCGGGCCGCCTGGCCGGTGCACTCGGCATAGGCCCCGGTATGCAACTCGATCACTGGCGCCCCGGCGCGCTTGGCCGCCTCGATCTGCTTCGGATCCGGATCGATGAACAGCGACACCTCGCAGCCCACCGCCGCCAGGCGACGACAGGCAGCCGCAATGGCATCGAAACCGCCGACCACGTCCAGGCCGCCTTCGGTGGTCAGCTCCTCGCGCTTCTCCGGCACCAGGCACACATGCGCCGGACGGATCTCCTCGGCCAAGGCCAGCATCTCCTCGGTGACCGCCATCTCCAGGTTCATGCGCGTGTTGAGCACTTCGGCGAGAATTCGCACGTCGCGCTCCTGAATGTGACGGCGGTCCTCGCGCAGGTGCACGGTGATGCCATCAGCGCCGGCTTCCTCGGCCAACAGCGCCGCCTGGACCGGGTCTGGGTAGCGGGTGCCACGTGCCTGGCGCAACGTGGCAATGTGGTCGATGTTGACACCAAGCAGAATGCGCGGGGGGTACATGAGGGACTCCAGCTGCAGGTCGGGGGAATGTCGCGATCAGTTTGAGGGGGAACGGCGTCGCTCGGCAAGCTGGCGCATCAGTTCGCGTGAACGCAGCGGGCGGGCGCCGAGCAAGGGGGCAAGCGCCGCCCGTGCAATCGCCTTGGCCGGACCGGCCAGACCGGGGGTCGCCCAATCGCCGCCGGCCAACAGGCGCAAGGTACGCCCGTCGAGGCCGTGCTCACCGGGCACGAAGGCACGCGAGGCCGTATCGAAGCGATAGCGACATACGGGATCGAGCTCCCCACCCTCCGGTGTGGTATAGCGCGGTGCGGCATCCAGCGTATCGAGCAGGGCGAACTCCAGGCGCCGTAGCGCCACGGCACGGCCATCGGGACGCGGCAGCGCCTCGATCAGCGCCGTGTAATAGGCAAACACTTCCGCCGTTGGCAGTTCCACCGGCAGCGTTCGCGTCAGCAATTCGTTGGCATAGAGCCCGCACAACAGCCCCTCGCCCGCCAGCAGAGCCGCCGAGCCGCGGCTCTCCATCAAGCGCAACCGCTTGAGCTCACCGTCCCCCACCCAGGTCACGTGCAACGGGGCGAAGGGTTGTAGCCGCCCACGCGAGCGCGACCCGGGGCGCTGTACCCCCTGGGCCACCGCCCGCACGCGGCCATGCTCGAGGGTCAGCAGCTCGACCAGTGCACTGGTCTCACGGTAGGGGCGCTTGTGGAGAAGAAAGGCCGGTTGCGGCTGCATGGTCGGGAGCGTCAGGTGAGGTCAGTCGAGATCATAGCCAAGGCTCTTGAGCGCCCTCTCGTCGTCCGACCAGCCGCGTTTCACCTTGACCCACAGGTTGAGCATTACCTTGGCATCCAGGGCACGCTCCATGTCGAGCCGCGCCTCGCGGCCGATGTTCTTGATCCGCTCGCCCTTGTCGCCAATGAGGATTTTCTTCTGCCCGTCACGTTCCACCAGGATCAAGGCACTGATATGCACCACCCTGCCTTCGTCGCGGAACTCCTCGATCTCCACCGTTACCTGGTAAGGCAGCTCATCGCCGAGCTGACGCATGATCTTCTCGCGTACCAGCTCAGCGGCAAGGAAGCGCTGGCTGCGATCGGTGATCTGGTCATCGGGGAAATGGTGAATTCCTTCGGGCAGGTGCTTGGCCACCTCCGCCTCCAGCTCTGGCACATTGGTGCCGTGCTTGGCGGAAATAGGGATGATGGCGGCGAAGTCGCGCCGCGCTCCGACCTCGGCAAGCCATGGCAACAGCGTGCTCTTGTCCTCGAGCCGGTCGACCTTGTTCACGGCCAGGATGATGGGCGCCTCGACGTGCTCGAGCCGAGTCAGCACCACTTGGTCCTCTTCGGTCCAGCGCGTGCGGTCGATGATGAAGACCACGCAGTCCACGTCACGCAGGGCTTGGGTAGCGGCCTGATTCATGAAGCGATTGATCGCCTTGTTGCGATCGCGGCCTAGAATGTGGATGCCTGGCGTGTCGACGTAGATGAACTGCGCCTCGCCTTCGGTCTTGATACCCATGACCTGATGCCGGGTGGTCTGGGGCCGGCGTGAGGTAATCGAGACCTTCTGCCCGAGAATACGGTTCATCAGGGTCGACTTGCCGACGTTGGGGCGGCCGACGATGGCTACGAAGCCACAGGTCTCGCTCATGATTTCTGCCCTTTACGATTCTCGAGCTGGAGCAGCGCAAGCTCGGCGGCTTGCTGCTCGGCGTGGCGACGACTGGACCCGGTGCCCAGAGTATGCGATTCCAGCAGCTCGATGTGACACTCCACGGTAAAAGTCTGGTCGTGGGCCTCGCCCTCCACCGAGACTACCTCATAGCGCGGCAGCGGCGACTGGCGCGACTGCAGGAACTCCTGCAGTCGCGTCTTGGGATCCTTCTGCGTGTCCTGCAGGTCGATCGCCTCCAGGCGCTCGGCGTACCAGGCCAGCACGCGGGTCCGGGCCACATCCATGCCGGCATCGAGATAGATCGCCCCGAGCACGGCCTCGACCGCATCTGCCAGGATCGAATCGCGCCGGTGCCCACCGCTCTTCATCTCGCCGGAACCCAGGCGCAAACACTCGCCGAAGGACATCTCACGCGCCAGCTCGGCCAATGTTTGCCCACGCACCAGGCGCGCGCGCAGACGCGAAAGCTGCCCTTCACGAGCCTGCGGGAAACGCTCGTACAGGGCTTCGGCAATGACGAAATTGACGATGGAGTCACCGAGGAACTCCAGCCGTTCATTGTTCTGGCCCCCGAAGCTGCGGTGGGTCATGGCCAGTTCCAGCAGCGAATCGTCGCGGAAGCTGTGGCCGATGCGGCGGCTGAAGGCACTAAGGGATTTGCTCACGAAATTCCTGTTATTTCTGGTCCATCAATGGATGCGGCGAACCTGAGTGAAGCTGGGGAGGCCGCCATTCCAGTGCATCCACACGGCGAACGCCTTGCCGACGACGTTCTCTTCGGGCACGAAGCCCCAGTAGCGGCTGTCGTTGGAGTGGTCGCGGTTGTCACCCATGGTGAAATAGTGCCCGTCGGGCACGACGATCTCACGCACCCGGGGGCCCGGGTCACGTGGGTTATTGTAGATATGATGACTCATCTCGCCCAGTTGCTCTTCGAGCAGCCACTCGCCTGGCGCGGTGGCAGGCGCCTCGTCCAGCAGTTGCTTGGGCACGAGTTCGCCGTTGATGTAGAGCTGCTTGTCCTCGTAGCGCACGGTGTCTCCCGGCAGCCCCACCACCCGCTTGATGAAGTTCACCGAGGGTTCGCTGGGAAAACGGAACACCATGACGTCGCCACGCTCGGGCTCGCCGAACTCGACGATGCGGGTATGCGTCACCGGCAGGCGCAAGCCATAGGCGTACTTGTTGACCAGGATGAAGTCGCCGATTTCCAGGGTCGGGCGCATGGAACCGGAAGGTATCTGGAACGGCTCCACCAGAAAGCTGCGTAGCAGCAACACCACCAGCAGCACAGGGAAGAAGGAGCGCGCATAGTCTACCGGCCAAGGCTCCTTCATCGCCCGTTCGCGGGCGGTCTCGTCGAGCCCTTCCGTGGTACCCGCCTCCACGGCGGCCAGTTTCCGACGGCGAACGGAACGCCACCAGACGATATCGAGCAGCCAGATCAGCCCAGTGATGGCGACGGCCACCACCAACAGAAGAGAAAAATCCATAATATCGCCGGTCCTAGTCGTTCACCTTGAGCACGGCCAGGAAGGCGTCTTGGGGAATCTCCACCCGACCGACCTGCTTCATGCGTTTCTTGCCCGCCTTCTGTTTCTCGAGCAATTTCTTCTTGCGCGTCACGTCGCCACCATAGCACTTCGCAGTGACGTTCTTGCGCAGCGCCTTGACGGTTGAGCGCGCCATCACCTGGCCACCGATGGCGGCCTGAATCGCCACGTCGAACATCTGACGCGGTATCAGTTCCTTCATCTTCTCGACCAGCAACCGACCACGGCCATGAGCATGATCCCGATGGATGATCACCGCCAAGGCATCGACGCGGTCACCGTTGATCAACACGTCCAGACGCACCAGCTTGGCCGCCTCGAAACGCTCGAAGTTGTAATCCAGCGAGGCATAGCCCTTGGAGATGGATTTGAGGCGATCGAAGAAATCCATCACCACCTCGGACATGGGCAGCTCGTAGGTGAGCTGGATCTGGCTACCGAGGAATTGCATGTCGAGCTGGTTGCCGCGACGATTCTCGCATTCCATGATGACGTTGCCGACGAACTCCTGCGGCACCAGGATGCTGGCGCGCACGATCGGCTCGCGCATCTCCTCCACGTCGGCCATATCGGGCAGCTTGGAAGGGTTGGAGACGTAGCGGATGTCGCCGTTCTTCATCGCCAGCTCGTAGACCACGGTAGGTGCCGTGGTGAGCAGATCCAGATTGTACTCGCGCTCGAGACGCTCCTGGATGATCTCCATGTGCAGCGTGCCGAGGAAGCCGACGCGGAAGCCGAAGCCCAGGGCATCGGAATTCTCGGGTTCGTATTCCAGCGAGGCGTCGTTGAGCGCCAACTTCTCGAGCGCGTCGCGGAAGTCCTCGTAGTCGTCGGCGCTGACCGGGAACATGCCGGCATAGACCTGCGGCTTGACCTTCTGGAAGCCAGGCAGGCGCGGCACGTCCGGCGTCTTGGCGTGGGTGATGGTATCCCCCACCGGCGCACCCTGAATATCCTTGATGCCGGCCACCACGAAGCCCACCTCACCGGCACGCAGAATGTTGGTCTCCTTGCGCAGCGGCGTGAAGATACCCACCTCGTTGGCCTGCCAATCACGGCCGGTGGACTTGATGCGGATCTTCTCGCCCTTCTTCAGGGTGCCATCGAAGAGTCTTACCAGTGATACCACGCCAAGATAATTATCGAACCAGGAGTCGATGATCAGCGCCTGCAGCGGTGCTTCAGGATCGCCCTTGGGCGAGGGAATGTCCCGCACCAGGCGCTCGAGCAGCGCATCGATACCCAGGCCGCTCTTGGCCGAAACCTGGCAGGCATCGGTGGCGTCCAGCCCGATGATCTCTTCGATCTCGTGAGCGACCTTGTCGGGATCGGCCTGAGGCAGGTCCATCTTGTTCAGCACCGGCAACACCTCGAGCCCCTGCTCGATGGCTGTGTAGCAGTTGGCTACCGATTGGGCCTCGACGCCCTGAGCGGCATCTACGACCAGCAAGGCACCTTCGCAGGCGTAGAGCGAGCGCGATACCTCGTAGGAGAAGTCGACGTGCCCCGGCGTGTCGATGAAGTTGAGCTGGTAGGTATTGCCGTCCTGAGCCAGGTAGTCAAGAGTGACCGACTGCGCCTTGATGGTGATGCCGCGCTCGCGCTCGAGGTCCATCGAATCGAGGACCTGCTCCTTCAACTCACGCTCGGTAAGCCCACCGCAGCTCTGGATCAAGCGGTCCGCCAAGGTCGACTTGCCGTGGTCGATGTGGGCAATTATCGAGAAATTCCGAATGTGCTTCAGTTTTTCATTGCTTGCTTCGTTGCTCATCTAGCCCAATCCGATGTTCGACACGAGCGCGGCAGCGGCGGAGTCATCGGCGCCCGCTAACGTCATGAGAATTCAATGGCCGGTATTGTACCGGCATGACCATGGGTTGGACAGCACAGCCTCACGAGGCCGACAAAACGCGGACACCTCCCGCCATGAGCAGGAGGTGTCCAGTCATTCCCCAGAGTCAGCTCGAATCAGCCGAGGCGCAGCGCCACGAACAGGGAGCGACCCTCGCGGTAAAGGCGCACGGGGACGGCGCGATCGGTAGGCAGTGAGTTGATCAGCTCGCGCAGTTGCTCGGCACCCTCCACGGCATGATGATCGAGGCTGACGATCACATCGCCCGGCAGGATGCCAGCCTCGGCGGCCGCCCCGCCGGGGGCAATGTCACGCACCAGCACGCCACTGTCGATACCGAGCCGTTGACGCTCGGCCTCATCGAGCTCGGCCACGGCGATCCCCAGGCGTGCCTGGGCGTCCGACTCACTGGAGCGCGCCTGGACCGGTGCCTCGCTGTCGGGCCAGTCGCCGATGGTCACGGTGATGTCCTGGCGGTCGCCATCGCGCATGATGGTCAGCTCGGCATCGTCTCCGGGATTCACCCGGCCAATGAGTCGCGGCAGGTTGCGCGAACGCTCCACCTCCTCGCCATCGA
Organism: Billgrantia bachuensis; assembly: GCF_011742165.1. Taxonomy (GTDB): domain Bacteria; phylum Pseudomonadota; class Gammaproteobacteria; order Pseudomonadales; family Halomonadaceae; genus Halomonas; species Halomonas bachuensis. Next base: position 57,403 of record NZ_JAAQTO010000040.1, read on the forward strand.
CCTCCAGCACGATGTCACCCGCCTGCAGGCCTGCCTGAGCCGCTGGGCCCTCCGGGTCGAGATCGGCGATAAGGGCACCGCTGGGATTATCCATGCCGAACGACTCGGCCAGATCGCGTGACACCGGCTGGATCATCACGCCGAGCCAGCCACGACGCACACGGCCGTCGTCGCGGAGCTGGCTGGCGACATCCATGGCCACGTTGATGGGAATCGCGAACGAGACCCCCATGAAACCACCACTACGGGTGAATATCTGGGCATTGATGCCGACCACCTCACCGTCGAGGTTGAACAACGGCCCCCCCGAGTTGCCAGGGTTGATCGCCACGTCGGTTTGAATGAAGGGCACGTAGGCATCGCGCGGCAGCGTGCGGTTAATGGCACTGATGATACCGGCGGTCACCGAGTGATCGAAGCCAAAGGGGGAGCCGATGGCGGCCACCCATTCGCCCACGCGAAGCTGATCGGAATCGCCCATGTTCAGCGTCGGCAGGTCAGTGGCCTCCACTTTGAGCAGCGCGACGTCGGTCTGGGTGTCCGCTCCAATCAGTTCGGCCTCCAGTTCACGGCGATCGTTGAGACGCACGAGGATCTCGTCGGCGCCCTCCACCACATGGGCATTGGTCAGGATGTAGCCGTCTTCGCTGATGACGAAACCGGACCCCAGCGACTGCCGTTCCCCGCCTCGCCCAGGGCCGCCCGGAGGCGCCGGAAAGCGGTCGCCGAAGAAGTGCCGGAAGATATCGGGAATCTCCTGCCCACCGAAACCCTCGAAAGCCTGCGAGCGATCCGATACGACCCGAGTAGTGGAAATATTGACCACCCCCGGGGCGGCCTGCTCGACCAGCTCAGTGAAATCCGGCAGGTCACGGGCGAAGGCAGACTGCCATGACAACAGCACGGCCAACAGCAGCGCCCAAAGAGAAAACTGTCGCGTCAAAGGCATCATAAGAGCTCCTGCATCAGCTTTTACTTCGTCTCAAGCGGTAACTTCTCAAGCGGTACCCGGTACCTAGGGAACCGCGCAGCATTTTTTCAAGATGACTCGTTCATTCAAAGAGGTCAGGACGCATTACGCCTGACCGTGCGTTTATTCCGGCGTCTCGCGCCAGACCAGGTTCTCCGCCACCTGCACGAGTACCCGCGGGGGCAACTCACCCATGACGATGACCTGAAGGGGACGCTCTCCTGCCACCACGTGGCGAACCACGGCGAGCGAGATACCCAGGCGATGCAATCCGGGAATCAGGCGCTCACGCCCCTCCTCGATCGGCTCGACGAACAGGCTGAGCGTCGAGAGGCCATCGCTGTAAATGCGATGCCCCAGCGCTCTATCCTGCCGCTCTGCATCGCTGTCGATCGGCTGATCGACGAAGCCTTCGGGCAGCCAGGCCGGAAACCATGACTGCCGTGGCGGTTCCCGGTAGGCATCCAGCACTACGTACCCCTCATGCAGCTGAGGCGGCTGAAGCTCGGTGAGCTGGAAAGTCTCCACGACGCGCCCGCGGTCATCGATCAGTTCGCGCTTCAGTGGCAGAGACGTCTGGGCATCGAGCCACAGGCGCTGACCGAAGCGCATTCCGTCGAGCGGTTCGATATCGAGTCGCACCGCGCTGCGATTGGCAATACGCTCGTCGCTGCCCATGGAGAGCCGGTAATACTGGTCGATGTGACGCGCGATACCCACCGGAGAAGCCGGCGCGCCTTCATCGGCACTGGACCAACTCATGCGGCCGATGCGACCGTGGCGCTCGAAGAAGACCGGAGGCCCATCGAGAAAGCGCGCCACTTCGCGCTCGATTCCATCCTGAATATCGCGCGAGAGCGCCAGCGTACGCACGCCATCGATACCAATACGAACCGCCCGCGCCTGGAACACGAGGCAATGACTGGCCCACAGGCTGCGCTCGAACCATTCCAACGGCGATTCGGGCTGCTCCCAATCCGTCAATTGGCGACAGTCGAATCGCTCGGTATCGACTTGCCCTGCCGTGGATTCGGCTACGGCAGGCGACAAATGGGCCAAGAGCGCAGCGCTGCTGAGTAGGGCCAGGCGCTTTGCAATACGCCTGTCCGCCATCAGCGCTGCCCCAATGACTCGTTACCGGAACCGCGCAGCAAAGGCATCCACACATCGCCGCTGCGATAGGCCGTGCCTTCGGCATGACGATCGAGATAGGACTGAAGCAGGCGCGCCTGCTCCTGATCGGAGCGCTGTGACTGGCGGGGGTTGGGGGTCATGAACAAGGGGGAATCGAAGCTGGCCCCTACCGGCATCACGCCGGACTGACCGTTCGAGCTCGCCGGAGAGAATAGCGGCATCCCGACGGGCATCGCCTGGCTGCCACTTCCCGCCTGCGCCGCAAGACCCGGCTGCGGCTGAGCGGAGGAGGAACGCGACTCACCATCAGCCAGTTGAGCCCCTCCACTCGTATTGGCGAAGTCGCTGCCCTGATAGAACTGCACCCCGCTGATCACCATCAGGGTGACGGCGGCGGCAATGCCAGCGCTGCGGGCAAAGGGGTAGGAGCGGCGCGGTGCGATACGCGACTCCTCCATGATCGGCGCCGGCTCGGCTTCCAACCTGGCCATGACCCCGGCCGAAATATCCGTACTGACATCGATGTCATGATCCCGCCGCAGCAGACTGCGCATCAAGTGATAGCGCCGCCACGCCTCCGCTGCATCCGGCTCGCCCTCGAGCGACTTCATCACCCGGCGCAGCTCGAGATCATCACCTTCGCTGTCCATCAGGGCAGAAAGCGATTCCCGTGCATTCTGACTCATTTCCTAACACCCCCACATCGGCAAGGCGCCCTGCCTCGCTGTCAATGATTCCCGGCATTCCCGACCGCACCCAACCGGAATGCCGACAGCCCATGTTTATCACTGTCATACAGCAGTCAATGCATCAGACGTCATCGACGCGAGACAGTTCAGCGTCGAAGCAAAAACATTGTCGAAAGCTTCATTCCGTTAACGACTCCCGTGTCCGTACCGTTGTCACCAGCGGCTGAATGTGCTGGTCCACCGCTTCCCGTGCACGGAAAATTCGCGAACGCACCGTTCCCACCGGGCACTGCATGATATTGGCTATATCCTCATAGGAGAGCCCATCGAGTTCGCGCAAGGTGATTGCCGTACGCAGGTCGTCGGGAAGGTTTTCGATCGCCTCGAACACGGCGGCCTCGAGCTGATCCCGAGCCAACGACGATTCGGGTGTCTCGATATCGGCCAGACGTCCACTATGATCGAGGATCTCGGCGTCGGCGATGTCGAGATCGCTGCCGGGAGGCCGCCGCCCTCTCGACACCAGATGGTTCTTCGCCGTATTGATGGCGATGCGGTACATCCAGGTATAGAAGGCGCTCTCGGCGCGAAACTTGCCCAGTGCCCGATAGGCCTTGATGAAGGCTTCCTGGGCCACGTCCTGCACTTCGGCATGATCCTGAATATAGCGTCCAATCAGCCCGATGATCTTGTGCTGGTATTTCTTGACCAGCAGATCGAAGGCTCGTGTATCGCCCTTCTGTGCACGCTCCACGAGCTGTTGATCGGTTTCCCGGTTACCCATTCATGCTCTCCCCGGCAGGGAGAATCCCTGAAGCGGGATAAGCAATGAATGCGTCGTTAGGTAGTCTGCATGCATGGTATCAACCTGGAGCCCGTTGGCCGCTGAAAGTCCCTGGACGTCATCGTCCGTTCCGACAAGTGTTCCTGTTTCTTGGCCGCGCATCAAGCCGGCCGCCATGCCGCCGCGCTGTGACAATCCTATGGCTACGGGGTTCCGTTGCGATTGCTGATTTCTGCCTCGGCGGGTGTATAGTAGTTCATCCTCTCGCCATCAACGCATCACGACACAGGTAGCAACATGTCAGATCAGCAGGTCAGCAACCTCAACGTCTTGTCTCAAGACGTACTGATCACCCCCGAAGCCCTCAAGAACGAGATCCCCCTCAGCGAAATCGCAGAGAGAACGGTGATCGAGGGACGCCAGACCATTCAGAACATACTCGACGGCACCGACCCGCGGCTGCTGGTGGTGATCGGCCCCTGCTCGATCCACGACGTCGATGCTGCCCTGGACTATGCACGCCGGCTGCGCGACCTGGCCGACAAAGTACAGGACACTCTCTATATCGTGATGCGCGTCTACTTCGAGAAACCGCGCACCACGGTAGGCTGGAAGGGCCTGATCAACGACCCGCACCTCAACGGCTCGTTCGAAATCGAGGAAGGCCTGCACATCGCACGCAAGCTGCTGGTGGATCTATCCGAACTCGGCCTGCCGCTGGCCACCGAGGCGCTGGACCCGATCTCGCCCCAGTATCTCCAGGACTGCATCAGTTGGTCGGCGATCGGCGCACGCACCACCGAATCCCAGACCCACCGCGAGATGTCATCCGGCCTCTCGAGCCCCGTCGGCTTCAAGAACGGCACCGACGGTAGCCTCGACGTAGCGATCAACGCCCTGCAGTCGGTATCGCATCCGCACAATTTTCTCGGTATCAACCAGAGCGGCCAGGTGGCGATCATCCGCACCCGCGGCAACGCCTACGCCCACGTGGTATTGCGCGGAGGCAACGGTAAGCCCAATTACGACAGCGTCAGCGTGGCCCTGGCCGAGCAGGAATTGAAGAAGGCCAGCATCAAGGCCAACATCATGATCGACTGCTCCCATGCCAACTCCAACAAGGATCCGGCGCTGCAGCCGTTGGTGCTGGATAATGTCACCAACCAGATCCTCGAAGGCAACCGCTCTATCATGGGACTGATGGTCGAGTCCAATCTCGGCTGGGGCAGTCAGAAGATTCTCGACGACCATAGCCAGATGCAGTACGGCGTCTCGGTCACCGATGCCTGTATCGACTGGCCCACCACCGAGGAGACGATGACACGAATGGCGCAGAAGCTGCGTCCGGTGCTGGCCGAGCGACGCCAGGACTGACATCGGTCGCACTCGTGAAAAGGCCCGCCTCGCTGAACTGACCCCCTACGGTTGGATCAGTGTCCAACTTTCGGGGGTCAGTTCATCGCTGCGGGCCTTTTTTGCCGAGCGCTTCGTTACCCCTCAGGCACCGTCGATCTCGCGACGAAACGGGGGCAAGGCATCGAGCAGGGCCTGGCCGTAGCGGCGGGTGAGCACGCGACGGTCGAGCAGCGTGATGCGCCCTTGGTCGGACTCCTTGCGAATCAGCCGACCGCAGGCCTGAACCAGCTTGATCGAGGCGTCGGGCACGCTGATGCGCATGAAGGGATTGCCACCCCGGCTCTCGATCCACTCGGCCAGCGTCGCGCCGACGGGATCGTCGGGCACGGCGAACGGCAACCGGGTAATGACCACGTGGGTCAGGTAGTCGCCGGGCAGATCGATGCCCTCGGCAAAGCTTGCCAGGCCGAAGATTACGCTGCCCTCCCCGGCATCCACCCGCGCCCGGTGGCGCTCGATCAGCTCGCGCTTGGGCAGCCGGTCCTGTGCCAGCACCCGATCGCGCCACTTCCCAGGAAGCGCCTTCTCCACGGCTCGCAGCTGCGCCCGCGACGAGAACAGCATCAGCACCGCCTCCTTCTCGCCGAGCCCGGCGACGAAGTCGACGATGGCGCGCTCATGCCCATCGCGGTCGCCCGGATCGACGGCCTGGCGCGGCACGCTGAGTACCGCTCGGGAATAGTCGAAGGGGCTCGGCAGGCGCTGATAGCGGTAGCGGTTGGCCAGGCCGGCGCGCTCTTGCAGGCGTTCGAAGCGACCCAGCGCCGTGAGAGTGGCCGAGGTCACTACGGCCCCGAAACAGCTGCCCCATAATGTTCTGGCCAGGGTCGGCGCAGCCGACACGGGACTCGCCGAGAAGGTCAGTTCGGGATCGGCACCGAAGCGCTCCAGCGTCAGCCAGCGCGCCCTTGGTGGCTCGCCATCGATATCCGTTTCGGCGTAGGCCTCCCACAAGCCGTGGGCTTCCAGCGCCCGACCATGCAGCAGCGCCAGCAACGGCAGCCAGGCCTCGGCCTGTTCACGCGGAAGCCCGGTGTGCTTGTCGGGGTCGAGACTCTCACGCAGGATATCGCTCATGGTTTCGAGCGCGCGCGAAAGCTCGGCGAACCCCACCAGAAGGTTGCCGGCGTGCTCGCGCAGGGCATCGGGAGTCCGGCCCATCTCGAAGCGATACTGGTGGCCCTCTTCGCCCTCCTCCAGCCCATGCTGGCGCCCGGCCAACTGATGGCCCAGCGAGAAGGCCTCCCCCAGGCGCGGCTCGAGTGCCGCAATGGTCTCCGGCAGGCCGGCCAATAGCCGCGCCAGCGTCGGCTGTACCGCCAAGGCCTGGTTGAGTTCGGTCAGCGATTTCTTCAGGTTGCCCAGCCAGCGCAAAGCACCATTGATGCCCACGCGATGGGCGAAGTGGTTCAGCGCCTTGTCCGGTAGATGGTGACCTTCGTCGAAAACGTAGATGCAATCTCCGGGAGGCGGCAGCACTACGCCACCGCCCAGGGAGAGATCCGCCAGCACCAGGTCGTGGTTGGCGACGATGATGTCGGCACTCTCCAGGTCACGACGGGCACGGAAGAACGCACAGGCGGCGAAGTGGCCGCAGCGGCGGTTGGTGCACTGGCGATGATCGATGGTCAGGCGCCGCCAGTCGCTATCATCGATCGAATCGGGCCAGCTCTCGCGGTCGCCCTCCCAGCGACCGCTGCCGTAAGCGTCGGCCATCTCCTGCACCAGGGCCTGGAAGTGGTCGCCGCCACCCTGCGCCAGGCTCTGCTCGAATAGCGACAGGGTAGGGTTACC
>NZ_JAAQTO010000041.1 GCF_011742165.1 Billgrantia bachuensis
AGGTAGCGCCCGCGCCCCTTGGCCAGGGCATAGTCGAAATCGAGGCCGCTGTGCGCCTTCAGGGTCGGCAGGTCCTGCAACAGTACCTGCTCCTGCAGAGCGATGGTGGCCGTGGCAATCACCAACCGCTTGCCCTTGGCCTTGGCCACGGGCAGCGCCGCCAGCAGGTAGGCCAGGGTCTTGCCGGTACCGGTGCCGGCCTCGAGCACACAGACGTGCTCGTCGGAGACCCGCCGGCCGGCGTCGTCGGCCTCGATGGCGCCCAGCGTGCGGGCGATCTCTGCGATCATCAGCCGCTGGCCGTAGCGTGGCGTCAGCCCCTGGGCCTCCAGTACGCGGCGATAGGCGGCCTGTATCTCGCCCTTGACGGCCTCGTCGAGCATGAGCGTTACAGCAGCCCCTCGGGCGGATGCACGCAGGGCAGCTTGTCCTGTATGTAGCGCTCGATTTCCGGCAACGAGAAGGCATCCTCTTCACCGACGAAGCTGATCGACACCCCGGCAGCCCCGGCGCGGCCGGTACGGCCGATGCGGTGGACGTAGTCCTCCGGGTCCTCGGGCAGGGTGTAGTTGATCACGTGGCTGACATCCTCGATATGGATGCCGCGACCCGCCACGTCGGTGGCCACCAATACCTGCACCTCGCCCTCGCGGAAGCGCTCCAGCGTCTTGATGCGCTGGTTCTGCGGTACGTCGCCGGAGAGCATGGCCACATTGATGTCGGCCTTCCTGAGCAGCCCCTCGAGCTTGCGCACCAGGTCGCGGCGGTTGCCGAATACCATCACCCGGTCGAAGTTCTCCTGCTTGAGCAGGTTGACCAGCAGACGCGCCTTGTCATCATCGCCGACCATGTAGACGCGCTGATCGATGTTGGCCTTGTTGTCGACCGTGACTTCGATCTCGACGTGGGCCGGCTCATGGGTCCACTGGCTTGCCAGGTTGAGAATGTCGTGGGAGAAGGTGGCCGAGAAAAGGAAAGTCTGGCGCTCCTCCTTTTTTGGCGTATGGCGAATGATGCGCTTGACGTCGGGAATGAAGCCCATCGACAACATGCGGTCGGCTTCGTCGAGCACCAGCACCTCGACCTGGGTAAGGTCGGCATCGCGCTTCTCGTGGAAATCGAGCAATCGTCCCGGTGTAGCTACCAGGATATCGACCTTCTTGCCCAGTTGCTCACGCTGCTTCTGGTAATCCATGCCGCCGACGACGCTGGCCACGTTGAGATCGGTAAAGCGCGCCAGAGCCTTGGCGTCCTTCTCGATCTGCAGGGCCAGCTCACGGGTCGGGGCCACGATCAGCGCACGCGGCGCACCGGGCTTCTGACCTTCAGGCGTCTCCTCCTCGAGGAAGTAGGCCATTATCGAGATCAGGAAGGCGGCGGTCTTGCCGGTCCCCGTCTGGGCCTTGCCGACCACGTCGCCACCCAGCAGGGTGTGGGTCAACGCCTCGGCCTGGATCGGCGTGCAGTACTCGAAACCCAGGGCATGGATGGCGCGCATCAGCGGCAGGGGTAAATCGAAGTCGTGAAAGCGCCACTTGCCCGCCACGGGTGGCACCTGAAACTGGCGCAGGTCCCAGCTCGACTGGCGGCGCCGAGGCTTGCGACGACGACGCTTGGGCTTGCGGTTCTCGGCCGGGGCTGTGGTCTGTTCCGACTCGCTCATAGGCTATGTATCACGTCCGTAGCAATGGATGAAGGAAACACTGCACGAATGCCTGCGAGACCGAATCGCTGCATTGCGCTTCAACTCGCTCGTCGATTCGTTCAGCGTTTCCTGAACTTCGTACAGCCGCATATTGTACCAGCCTATGGCGCCGAGGGCGCGCCTCTTGCATTGGACTGGTAGAATGGCGCTTTGCTGCCATTCGACATCCCATGGAGCCAGGCCTGATGACACGCCGCAAGAAGACACGCTCGCTGGCCGACAAGGTGACCATCCGCACCGGCAAGCGCAAGGACTACAAGAAGTGGCGCCATGAGAATCCCGACCAGGTGGTCTCATCGCGCCGCTTTACCCAGAAGAAACGCCAGCAGCGCAAGCTGCAGGCAGAGCGCAAGCTGGCCCGTCAGGAACAGGGCGAAAGCATCGCCATTCACCCTGAACGCAATGACACGTCTACCGAGGAGCGCAACGAGTGATACGTTTGGTCTCGTTCAATATCAACGGGCTGCGCGCCCGCATGCATCAGCTCGAGGCATTGATCGCCACCCACCAGCCACTGGTGATCGGCCTGCAAGAGACCAAGGTTCACGACGACGAGTTTCCTCGCGAAGCGGTCGAGGCCATGGGCTATCACGTCCATTACCACGGCCAGAAGGGACACTACGGCGTCGCCCTGATGTGCCACAAGGCGCTATGCCCCAGTGGACCGGAAGAGGTCTTCTTCGGTTTTCCGAGCGACGGCGAGGAGTCCCAGCGGCGACTGATCGGCGTGAGGCTGCGCACCGCCGACGGCGAAACGTTGACCGTATGGAACGGCTACTTTCCCCAGGGCGAGAACGTCGACCACCCCACCAAGTTCCCCAACAAGCGTGAGTTCTACGCTCAGTTGATCCAGCTGTTGCGCGAACGGCACCGCCCCGACGAGCGGCTGGTAGTGATGGGGGATTTCAACATCTCCCCCGAGGACATCGACATCGGTATCGGCGATGCCAGCCGCAAGCGCTGGCTGCGCGAGGGCAAGACCAGCTTCCAGCCCATTGAGAGGGAGTGGCTCGGCACACTCAAGGCGTGGGGCCTCAGCGACAGCTATCGGGTGCGCTATCCCGAGGTGGACGACCGTTTCAGTTGGTTCGACTATCGCTCCCGCGGTTTCGAACGCGAGCCCAGGCGCGGCCTGCGCATCGACTACATTCTGGTCACGCCACCGCTGGCCGAGCGCGTTCGCAATGCCGGCATCGACTACGATCTGCGCGGCATGGAGCGCCCTTCGGACCATGCTCCGGTATGGACTGACTTCGAGGTCTAGAATCTCATGCCCCGGCCCGCTGGGACACTCCCTCCCTAGCGGGCCGAGAGCCAGCCCGGGTCTACGTCTTCCCCGTGATCTTGCGCCTGCTTCATGGCCTCCCGGGCCAGCTCGAGCCGCCCCCAGGCGTGCGCCAGCAAGCCCAGGCGCTGCCAGTCCTTGCCGCTATCGCTGCGCTCGGCGACTGCGCGCCAAGCCTCCAGCGCCCGCTCGCGGTCGCGGGCCTCTTCCCAGGCACGGGCCAGCAGGCGGCGGTTGGCCAGGGAGTCGGGCAGCGTCTCGTCGGCTAGCGCCGCTTCCAGGTACTCAGCCGCCCGGGCCGGGGTGCCGGCGGCCAAGTGAAGTTCGATTCTTTGGCGCAGGTCGTCCTCGCCAGCCAGCACACCCAGTTGCCATCCGGCCTCCCAGATCGCCGCCGCCCTTCCCGTCTCACCCAGTCCATGAGCCAGCGCCGCGGCATGCCGCCACGCCTCGGGCTCAGACTGTTCGTTCAGTGCGGCTTCCAAGCTTGCCAGCGCCTCCTTGCCACGCCCGGCTCGCTGGAATACGGCTGTAGCCAGCGCCTGCCGGCGTTCGCTCGGGTCCGGGTCGTCGGCCAGGGCACGCTCGACCCAGCCTGCGGCTTCGTCCCAGCGCTCCAGCTCGGCCAAGGCGCGGGCCATGCGCCAACGGTCGTCCACGCTGCCTTCATGCCGCTCATGCCACTCGAGCAGCAGCCCCACCGCCTGTTCGGTCTGCCCTGACGCCAGACGCAGCCTTGCCTCTTCGTGCAGCCAGCGATCGCGCTGGGATTGCGGCGCCTCCTGGATCCGGCGAGCCTGGCGCAACTGCTCCGCAGCGACTTCGTGGCGCCCCGCACCGGCTTCGCCACCGGCCGCCAACTGACGATAGAGCGCGCTGGCCCAACGATCAGCGGCATTGCCCCCTTCGAAGCGGCGTGCCTGTTCGCGGGCACGCTCGCTCACGCTGTCGTGCTCGCCCTGCTGCAGCTCGTGCTGGAGCCGCTCGAGGTCGGCGATGATGTCGCCGGACAGCGCCGGTGTGTCGGCCAGCACCGGGGCGACCAGCAGCCATCCGACACAGCCCAATAGGCAGATCACGATACGAACCGTCATACCATCACCTCAACTGGAACTCGAGGCGCTGGCGAGCGCGGCGCACCCCATTGGCCGGCTCGAACTGCCAGCGCGCCACGGCCTGTTCGGCGGCCGAGTCGAAGACGTTGCGCGGCTGCGATTCGACGACGCGGATCGACGAGCGATCGACGCTGCCGTCGGGGCGAATCAGGAACTGCAGCTCGACGTGTCCCTCGAGACCGCGACGCTGCGCGCGAGAGGGGTACTCCGGAGGCACTCGGCTGGTCGGGGCGATCTGCCCCACATCCACCGGTCCCTGCTCGGCGGGAGCGGCCTGTTCGGTTACCGGCTCCGACGCGGCGCTCGGCGCCGCCGGTGACGGGCTCGGCTCGGGCATCGGTTCCGCGGCCGGCTCGGGTTCAGGCTGAGGCTCTGGAGCAGGCTCGGGAGGTGGCTCAGGCTGCGCTTCGCTCAGCTCGGGCAGGCTGGTATCGAGCGCAGGCGTTTCCACCGGCTCGGGCGGCAGCTCCGGCTCGGGCATGGCGATGCTGCTTTCCAGCGGGGGCAACGGCTCCGGCCGTGGCGGTGGCGCCGCCTCAGCCTGCGGTGGCGGTGGCTCGGCGCTGGGCTCCGCCACCTCTTCCTCCACGACGTCGGGCGCCTCGACCATGCTCATCGTCATGCTGACGTCCTGCACGTCGAACTCCTCCTCTGGCGGCGTGACCAGCAGCCCCAGCAGCCAGAACAGCAGCAGCGCCAGGGCCACGCCACCCAGCGAGGAAAACGGAATGCGTGTCACGGCCGGCTCCGGCTGGCGGCTACCGCCACCTGCTCCACACCGGCCTCGCGGATGCGATCCATGACTTCGATCAACAAACCCGTCGTGGACTCGCGGTCGGCCTGGATCACTACCGAGCCGTCGTCGCTCACCAGCCCGGCCACCTCGCCACCGACACGATGCAGATCCACCGCGCGGCCATCGACCCATACCGCCCCTTCGGGCGTGATGGCGACCATCACCTGGGCATCGGGCCGCGGCGAAGCGGCGCTCGACTCGGGGCGCTCGATCTCCACCCCGCTCTCCTTGATGAAGCTGGTGGTGACGATGAAGAAGATCAGCATGATGAAGACGACGTCCAGCATCGGGGTCAGGTTGACTTCGCTGGCTTCGCCATCGTCGGCGCCAAGGCGGCGTCTACGCATCGTTATCCTCCACGGCGCGGGCCAGGCGGTCGTGCAACCGCTGATCCTCGCGTCGAATGATGTGCTCGAGACGGCTGGTGAAAAGCAGCCCTACCACCGCCACTGCCATACCCGTCAGGGTGGGCAGGGTGGCACGCGCCACGCCATCGGCCATGGCTCTAGCCTGGCTGGTGTCGGTCATGGCCAGGCTGTCGAAGACGGCGATCATGCCCGTCACGGTACCCAGCAGGCCCAGCAGCGGGCACAGCGCCACCAACAGCCGAAGCCACGGCAGCGGACGGCGCAAGCGCCCGATCAGCTCCCGCGCCCAGGCTTCACGCAGCGTCAGCGCACTCCAGCTCAGGTGGTCCTGGCGCGCCGCCCAGCGATCTATCAGAACGCGCCTGGCCCGGCGATAGGTGATGCGGAAGTACCACACCCGCTCCAGCGCCAGGCTGAACAGCAGCATCGCCACCAGGGCGATCACTACCAGAACCGCCCCCCCCGCCTCGACCAGGCGTTCGAGCGGTTCAAGCCAGAGCGGGATCACGGCGCGCGCTCCCGGTAACGCTATCGGGCCCATGCGGACGCTGCTCGAGCTGCTCGGCCAGCGCCGCGCTCGCCTGCCCCTCGACCAGGCCCGCCAATTGTCTGCTGCGGCCCGCCAAAGCGGTATGAGCGAATAGCAGCGGCACGGCGGTGATCAGGCCCAGCACGGTGGTCACCAACGCCTGGCTGATACCGCCGGCCATCAACTGCGGATCGCCGGTTCCGAATACGGTGATCGCCTGGAAGGTCACGATCATTCCGGTCACGGTGCCCAGCAGCCCCAGCAGCGGCGCCACGGCAGCCAGCAGCTTGACCATCGGCTGGCCGCGCTCGAGGCGCGGCAGTTCGGCAAGCACGGCTTCATCGAGGCGGGCCTCCAACGCTTCCGGCACGGGGTCGTCCTGCAGCGCACGGAAGCGCTGCAGGACGCGGCCGAGCGGGTTGTCTTCACGCAGCGTACCGAGATCGCGCAGCTGGCGGCGCATGGCCAGGCTCACTTTCAATAGGTAGGCATACTGCAGCAGCGCCACCAGCAGGCCGATGACGCCCAGCCCGACCACCACGTAGCCCACGGCCCCGCCTTGATGGAAGCGCTCGAGCAGGCTGGGGCGCTGGGCCAGGGCCGCCATCACCTCGCCCCGGGTCGGGTCCAGCGAAAGCTCGCGCGATTCGCCGGCATGAAAAGCCGCCAGACTGCCGGTCACTTCAGGCGGAGTGCGCTCGACCACCGACAGCGCCTCGCCGTCGACACCACGCTGCAGCAGGTGACTATCAGTAAAAGCGGCGAAGTCACCCAGGCGCACGACTTCACGGGGCAGGATTTCACCGCTGGCATCCGCTACCGGCGCCTCGAAACGGACCACGCGACCGGTGTCGACAGTCAGCACGATCAGGCTGTCGGCAAATGCCTCCAGTTGTTCGAGCTCGAGTACCTCGGCGTCGTCGAGGCGCGGCGGAAGCTCGGCACCGCCAAGGACCAGCCAGCTGTCAGCCAGACTGTCGCGCAGTTCGCCGCTGTGCCGCTTCAGCGAAGCCAGGATCGCCTCGAGATCGTCGCCTTGTTCATCCTGGCGCGTTTCGAGCGCTTCGGCTCGCTCGGCCTGATCGCGCGCCCTCTCCTGTAATTCTGCGTTACGCGCTTCGGCCTCGGCATGCGAGGCGCGCGCCTCCTCCAGCGCTGCCTCGAGCGCCTCGCGATCCTCGACCAGCTCGGCCAAACGCGCGCGGTCGCGGCTCTCGGCAGCTTCGCGTTCGGCACGCAGGCTCTCGAGCGGGTCCGACTGGGCGGGTGACTGAGCCTGAGCCAGACCAACGCTAAGCCAGAGCGCGGCCAGCAAACCCACAGCAAAACGTGTCGCCTTCATGTGTCGTCCTCCGCTGACTCGAGTGGCTGCGATAGCGGCACGCTGAGCAGTTCCGGTGCACGGCGATCACGCGCAATGCGCAATCCGTTACGCACATCGCGTCGCTGGGCCTCGTCCAGCGCGGCCCAGCTACCCGCATCGGCCTGCCACACGCGTCCGGCGCGGCCGTCCGGAGTGAGGTAGTAGAAGCCCACCCGGCCCAGACGCAGGTAATCCACCTCGCGGCGCGACTCTCCGTCGCCGAGATAGCCGCGCCAGGCATCGACTTCGCGCCCGTACTCCAGTTCGGCGCGCCAGGCCTCGACGATTCGCTCCCAACGCTCGGCGGAGGACAATTCGCCGGCCTGGGAGCGCAGGCTGGCTACTCGTGCCAGACGCTCCTCACGCAGGAAAGGCATGTCGTTCTCGACCCACTGCTCGAGCCGCTCGATCATCCGCTCCTGTAGCCCCGGCAGGGCATCGCGCGTCTCTTCCAAGGTATCCAGGGCCTGCTCACGGCGGCTCAGGGTGTCCGCCTGCCGCTCGATTCGCGGGGCGAGTTCGGTGTTCTCCCGGACCAGGCGCCGTTCGGCGCGCTCCAGCTCGCGCAACTCCTCGAGCATGGCACGCATCTCGTCGTCGGCTGCATCGATGCGCGACTGCAGCTCGGCCTGGCTGTGCTGAGCCTGCCTGGCTTCATTGCGGACTTCGGGGTCGGCAAGGGCCACGGAAACAAAGCCCAGCCAGAGCAGGCTCACGAGGCAGGGGTGGCGAAACGATCTCACTGGCTAACTCCCGAGACGTGAATGGCGAACGGTCGCCTTGGGTTGGGCGGCGTCAGATGATGCCACTAATGATAATTGTTATCAATACACCAAGCCACGCCTCAACGACCCCAATTCGTCTGACTGAGCTCCCCAGATGCCCGTGATCGGACCGGAATTGCGTAAAGAAATGTACGCTTTTCTTCCCAAGCGAAACGAAGCGGAACGTTATATTTATACCGTCCTGTCCGTTAGAACGATGCCAGGGACGACAGTGGGCGAATGACTGCCCGGCCAAGCGAGCGCAATCCCTTGCACTCGCAGGTGCTTGTCTTCTACCGCAGCCGACACTCTACCCGCCCCCGGCGGCCTGCTTCATTCCTAGCAATGGCGGTAGCTTCATGCGTCCCTTCATCGATGTCTCTCTCAGCAGCCAGTGGAACGGCGGCTTCGTGATGGAGATCTTCATCACCAACCAAGGAACCCAATCGATCGTCGACTATCGGGTCGAATTCACACTCGACGGCACCATTACCGATATCTGGGATGGAGTCATCGATGGTCAAACCGATGGCCGCTATACCATTGTCGACGCCGACACTAACAACGATATCGCCCCGGGCGAGACCGTGCGATTCAAGTTCAAGGTGCTGACCGAGAGCGGCATGATGCCTTCCGAACTGACGGTCAACGGCGCCATTCCCGAGTTCTCCCCCGAAGCGGAAACGCTGCTGGTCGCCGAGATCCAGTTGGTCGAGCCCAGCCCGTTCGACGGCAATGGCGAAGCCACCGTCGGCCCCGAGATCACTGCCGCCGAGCTGCAGGCGCTGATCGACGCCGCCCCGGAGGGCGCCGTCCTGCACCTTGCCGCCGGCGATTATCGATTCGACGCCATGATCACCGTCTCGCGCTCCGACATCGGCATCGTGGGGGCCGGACGCGACGAGACGCGCATTACCTTCACCGATGAAGCCCTCGCCTCCGGCAGTGCGCATGCCTTCCTCGTGGAGAGCAAGGCGACCCAATTCGCCGGTTACCTCAAGCAGAACGCCGCCATCGGCGACGACACCTTATCGCTCAAGACGGACCATGGCCTGCAAGCGGGCGATATCGTACGCATCTGGCAGGACAACACGGAAGAGTACTTCGCCGAGATCGGCGATACCTCCTGGCAGAAACTGAATGCTCCGTTGCGCACCAGCATGGCCACGGTGGTTGCTGTCGACGGCGGCACCGTCACCCTCGATCGCGGCGTGCACTTCGACTTCGATGGCGGCGCAGCCAAGGTACAGCGTTACGATGCGCTGGAGAACGTGACCCTACAGGGCTTCACGGTGGGCTACGAATTGGGCTCTCCCGACAAGGCCGAGTTCAGCAATACGCTCTCCGACCTGACCCATTACCAAGCGATCAAGCTGAACGGCACGGTGGGCGCGCAGGTCAGCGACATCGAGGTAATCAATGGCCCCTCCACCGCCTTCGAGTTCGCCCTCTCCCTCGATCTGCATGCCGACTCACTCGGCGCGCACGGTGCCTTCAATAAGGGCAGCGGCGGCAACGGCTATGCGTTCGAGCTGCGCGAGAGCTACGACGGCGTCTTCACCCAGCTCGAGGACACGGGCATGCGCCATAGCGTGCTGTTCTCCTCGTGGCGCTCCTCGGTGGGCAACGATATCCACGTGCGTGCCACCGACCGCGACATCAACTTCCATGGCGGCCAGGATCACGGCAACACCGTGCATGTCGAACAGTCGATTCGCGACGCCGATGCCGACGGCCTCTCACCCGTGATGTGGTACAACGATGGCGGCGAGACCTTCGGCGCCATCACCGAGGCCGGTGCCAACCAGATCCGCTTCGATTACGTGGTCGGCTCACGCCGCGATGACGTCGTCCAGGGGACCGACAACGGCGTCTATCTCGACGGGGCCTTGGGCCATGACAAGCTCATTGGCGGCGCCGGTGACGACATCCTGCGCGGCGGACTCGGCAATGACGTTCTCGAGGGTGGTGCCGGCTTCGACATCGCCCACATGGAACAGAACTACGACGCCTACGCCGTTCGGTTCGGCGACGACGGCAGCATTCAGCTTGCGGGCGGCGGCGGAGACACCGATACGTTGCTCGGCATCGAAAGAATGCTGTTCGCCGATGGCATCGTACTCGATGCCGCTACTCGCACCCTCTCCCAGGGAGAAGCACCGAGCGTCCCCACGCCAGCGGATATCCTCGCCGACTCGGAACAGGACACCAACGACACTACCGTGTCGTCTCCGGCCTCGAGCACCATCGAATCCGAACCGGTGGTTGCCGAAGAGCCAGTGGACGAGCCCACTATCACCGCCAGCGAAATGGGAGTGGTGCTGAGCGTGGTCAGCCGCTGGTCAAGCGGCTATGTGATGCGCGTGGAGATCGCCAACCACTCGGACAGCGATGTGGCGAGCCCCGAGATCACCTTCGCGCTGCCTGCGGAGATTACCACCTTCTATGGTGCCACTCTGCTGGAGCGTGACGGCGACACGTATCGGATCGCCTACGACGGCAGTGATGCGCTAAAGGCAGACAGTGTCATGCGCTTCTCTTTCAAGGCGTACGCGCCTACCAGTGAAGCGCCTACCTCGCTCGCCTTGAACGGCACCGAACTGACGCTGCACCCGGAGGTGCTGGTTGCCGGCGAAGCGGCGGATCCCGCGCTGCTCGATGCGCTCGATCCCGACCCCACGGCGGCGGATTTTCTAGTGCTCACCAGCAATATCACCAAGACCTGGTCGGGCGGCTACATGACCGAAGTACTGGTCACCAACACCTCGGACGTCATCATCGAGCAGCCATCGGTGAGCTTCAACCTGCCGGGGACCATCACCGACATATGGAACGGTGAATATACCGCCACTGACGAAGGCTATGTCGTGAACGCTATCAATGGCGGCACGGTGCTGGAGCCCGGCGAGACGTGGCGCGTCTCCTACAAGGTACGCGATGACAGCTATGCTCTACCCGAGAACCTCAACGCCGAAGGCGAGCTGGTTGGCATACCCACAGTGGCAGACGATGGCCTCATCGGCGGCGAAAGCGACGACGCCCTTGTGGGCACAGCGGCCAGCGATACCCTCTACGGTGGCCTGGGCGCCGACAGCCTGACCGGCGGCGAGGGAGGCGACCGCTTCGTCTACCTCTCGACCTTCGAGTCCACGGCCTTCGATAGCGACATAATCGTCGACTTCGATCGCGACGAAGGTGACCTGGTCGACCTCTCGGGCATCGACGCCGATCTTGCCACCGAAGGCGGGCAGGCGTTCGCCTGGGTCGGCAACGCCGCCTTCAGCGGCACTGCTGGCGAGTTGCGCAGCGAGGGTGGCCTGATCCAGGGCGACGTCAACGGCGATGGCGTCGTCGATCTGCAAATCTCGGTGCTCGGCGTTGACAGCCTGCGTGCCGACGACTTCGTGCTCTAGGCACAGCAAGCGAACCCACGCCCGACCATGTGTCGGGCGTTTCATTAGGGCTACTGTTCTTCAGCAATGTTCTCGACGTCACACTGAAACGAACGGAACGCCCCTATAATACGACCTTAATGCTAATCTCTCTCATTGATATTTGAATTTCTGCTGCTATGCTTGCTTCCGCTGAGCGAGGCCACCCAGAGCACTCGCCAAAAAACCAGCAAGGGACCAAGATGAACAATCGACATTCGATTTGCGTCGCCCTCGTTGCCGGGGCCGCTGCCCTGCCGCTCCAGGCCCAAGAGCAACAGGAAACCATGGTGGTAGTAGGTTCACGCACGCCGACCCAGATAAGCCAAATTCCCGGCGCCGCCTGGCTCATCGAGAAGGAAGAACTCCAGCAGCAGATCGAGGCAGGTGCCGACCTCAAGACAGCGCTGGGCCGCTTGGTGCCGGGGCTGGACATGGCGCCTCAGGGGCGCACCAACTATGGCCAAAACCTGCGTGGCAGGTCCGTCCAGGTCCTGATCGATGGCGTGTCCATGAACAGCTCGCGCGGTCTCTCCCGCCAGTTCGATTCCATCGACCCGTTCAACATCGAACGCATCGAAGTGCTCTCCGGTGCCAACAGCCTTTACGGCGGCGGTGCGACCGGCGGCATTATCAATATTATTACGCGCAAAGGGGATGTCGGCGGCCCCGATTGGCGCACTGAAGCCGGACTTACCAGTGGCTTCGGCGGCAGCGACGATCTTGATCGACGCATCGCTCAGTCGATCAGCGGTGGTAACGATCGTGTTCAGGCCTATCTCGGTACCGCCTATCAGGATAACGGACGCCACTACGACGGTAACGGCGAGGAAATCTTTCCCGATCTGGCTCAAACCGATCTTCAGGACAATCGCAGCATCGACGTGCTCGGCAATCTGACGTTCCTGCTGGACGACGACCAGACCCTGGAGCTGGGCGCTCAACTCTATCGCTCGCGCTTCGAGGGCGATCGTGGAATCTACTTTCCCAACCTCGATGCGGCCACACCCAACCTCGAGGACGCCGAGATTCGCAACGGCTATCGTTCCGACCGGGACCCGGCTACTGATCGTCGCATGATCAATCTGCAGTATCACCATGCCGATCTGCTGGGTCAGAATTTCTACCTGCAGGCCTACCATCGCGAGGAGGAGTCCAGCTTCCAGGCTTTCCCCTACCCCACACCCAATTGGCAGGCACCCGAGGCCTATGACTTCGCAGCCTCCAAGCAGAACACCCGACTCAGCGGCCTCAAGGCACTATTCGACGCCCGCTTGACCGACAACGTCGGTCTCACCTACGGCCTGGATATTGACCGCGAAAGTTTCAACGCCAGCCAGATGACTTTCGACCGGTCCGTTACCGACCGCACCGGCGGTCTGGTACAGCAGCAGGCAGATGTTTTCCCACGCTACCCTGGCTACCGGATAGACACGTACTCTGTTTTCCTCCAGAGCGACTGGCAGGCAAGCGAGGCACTCAAGCTCTCGGCCGGCGCTCGCCGCCAGCACTCGGACGTAGAGGTTGATGACTTCAATGGCATTCCTGGTGGGGCGAACGACTACGACGCCACTCTACTCAACGCCAGTGCCCTCTATAATTTTGGGAACGGCACACAGAGCTGGCTGCGCTACAGCCAAGGTTTCGAGCTGCCCGACCCAGCCAAGTATTACGGTAAGAGCCCTGATGTCAGCGTTGCCAACAATCCGCTGTCTGCTATCGAGACCGATCAGGTCGAGCTGGGCTGGCGGTATCGCGGTGGCGACTGGCTGACCCAGGCTGCGATCTACTATGCCTGGTCTGACAAAGCGGTAGAGAACGCCGAGGATCTGAGCGTCACCGTGGTCGACGAACAGAAGCGCGACTATGGCTTCGAAGGCGCCCTGACCCGCTACTTCGACAACGGCTTCGAAGCCGGCGGCACGCTGCATCTGGTTCGCTCCGAGCAGCAGGACGATGACGGCGATTGGGAAAAGCGTGACGCACGCTATGCCTCGCTCTCCTCGGCCACGGCCTTCGTCAGCTGGTCGGACAGGATTCGCTCGGCGCGGCTCCAGGCCAATCACACCTTCGACCTGGAGGATGGCGCCGAGAGGGAGATCGAGGGCAACACCACGCTGGACTTGGCCCTCAGCCAACAGACCGACTTCGGCAAGTTCAGCCTCGGCGTGCAGAATCTGCTAGATGAAAGCTACTCGACCGTATGGGGACAGCGCGCCGCGATGTTCTATTCGCCCTACTACGGCCCCGAGTATCTTTACGATTATCAGGGTCGGGGCCGCACCTACACCCTGACTTGGTCTGTGGATTACTGAGGCACAAGCATATGCCCAGGCGAACCGGCGAGAACACGCCATACCTCTTACCTAGCGCCAGCCCTATCTGGTCGCCGCAGGGGATGATGCCGGCTCGCCTGACACATGATCTTCACTACCATCGAGGGATGACGACATGAGCATGGGCCTCGTCCCCTCCCGCACCCATACCTCTAGCGATCTCACCGCCTACGGCGAGCGCTACGGTATCGATTATCGCTTCCCTACCCAGCATCGTGCAGCCGGACAGGTCCCGGTCCTGCACGGGCGTATCCAGGAGCTCGAGCCCAGGCCCGGCATGCAGTTGGTGGCTTCGGACATCGAAGTACTACAGCGCTACGATTCCCGTTCTTGTCGCCCTGCCCCGCTTTCGATCATCGTCATGCTCGAGGGTCGCGCCGACGTCGTCTTGGGAGAGAAACGCCTCGATTTCACTGCCGGCATGGCCTTGAGCGTAAGCCTGAACGAACGCGAAGGCTTGCAAGCCATGCAACCGCCCAACCAGCGTATACGCGCCCTGACTTTGGCGCTGGATGCGCCGCGCCTGATTGACGCGCTCGGCGGCAAACCGCTGCGGCCAGGCTCGAGCCTGCATGCCTGGTCGCTGCCACCCGGCTTGCAGCAGATGCTGGAGCAGGCCTTGACTTCACCGCTCGCCGGCATTGCCTCTCGCCTGCAGTGGGAGGGCCTGGCGCTACAGCTTCTGGCGTATGGCCTACCGCCGGAGCTCGACGTACCAACCGCCCGGTTCTCTCCGGGTGAGTGGCAACGCTTGGAACGGGTCCGTGAACAGCTGCAGGCGTGTCCGGACCAGCCGCACAGCCTGGCGTCGCTGGCCAAGCTTGCCTCGATGAGCACCGCCACCCTTCGCCGCAAATTTCAGGCGGCATACGGCTGCCCTGTCTTCGATTACTTGCGCGAGCGACGCCTGGAACTTGCCCGCGAGATGCTTCTACAGGGTCACGATGTCGCGCACGCCGCGCAGTGTGCAGGCTATCTGCACGCCAACAATTTCGCCACCGCTTTTCGCCAGCGCTACGGCTACCCGCCGAGTTCCCTCCATCGCTCTGCTTGAACTTCACGCAGAGAAAATTGGACAGCACGCATAGAACAAGACCTCTATTTTAATGGAATAATTCTCATTACCTGATGAGACGTTTTCCGCAGAGGAACCTGCATGTCGACACCTCACCCACTGGCACTGGTCATCTCGCTCGTGTCTGCCCTTGTCGTGGCTAACGCCCAGGCTCAACAGCCACAGGCCGCACACACCGATACTCTGGAAACGCTGACCGTTACCGGCCAGGCAGCGACCAAGACCGAGACGCCGTTCAACGAAACGCCCCAGGCCACCTCCCGCATCGAACGCGAAGAATGGGAGAGCCGCGGCGCACGCACCGTACAGAGGACCCTGGATTACAGCCCCGGCGTCTTTACCAACCAGATTGGAGCCTCCAATCGCTTCGACTACCTGGTGCTGCGCGGTTTCTCGGACGGCAGCCTGAGCAATACCTTCCTCGACGGTCTCAAGCTGATGGGCGATACCAACTCGCACAGCTCGATGACGATAGACCCCTGGTTTCTCGACAGCATCGAGGTGGTGCGCGGGCCGGCGTCGGTACTCTACGGCCAGGCTTCGCCGGGCGGCGTCGTCGCGCTTACCAGCAAGCGCCCCCAGTTCCAGCAAGGCGGCGAGCTGCGCCTTTCCGCAGGCACCAACGCCCAGCGCAGCGCAGCCTTCGACGTGACGGGCCCGCTTGGCGAGCAGCAGCGCGTGGCCTATCGACTCGTGGGCCTGGCGCGAGCCGCCGATACCCAGTTCGGCCCCATCGAGGAGGAACGCTACGCCATTGCACCATCGCTGACCTGGGACGTGAGCGACGCCACCAGCCTGACCCTCAAAGCCTACCTGCAGCAGGACCCAGAGGGCGGTTATCATGCCGGGCTGCCCTATGAAGGCACCGTGGTGGACCGCAACGGTCGTCGCATCGCCAATAGCTTCTTCGAAGGTGAGGACGAGTACGACCGCTACCAGCGAACCCAACGCATGCTGGGCTACGAGCTGGAACATCGCTTCAGCGAGGCCTGGACGGGCCGGCAGCGCTTGGACTATCTCAACGCAGACGTGGTACTCAACCAGGTGTATGCCTACGGCTGGGCGCCCGGCAGCGATAGCGAACTGATCCGCTACTACTCCGGTGCCGACGAGTCGCTGGAAGCCTGGACATTGGACAACCAACTCGAGGCCAATCTCGCCACCGGCTTCATCGACCATACCGTACTGGTCGGCGCCGACTATCAGCGCCGCGACAACCAAGTAAGCTGGCCATCGGGCGCCTTCCCCAACATCGATGCCTTCGACCCGCAGTACGGCGCCGCGCCGATCGCCATGTACGCTCCCTTGCGCGAGGACCACGAGCTTAGGCAGACCGGCCTCTACCTCCAGGACCAGATGGCCATGGGCAACTGGCGCCTGACACTAGGCGGACGCTACGACTGGGTCGATATCGCCAATACCAACCTGGACAGCGGCGATTCCAGCGCACTCGACGACACCCAGTTCAGCGGACGCGCCGGCCTGCTCTACCTGTTCGACAATGGGGTGGCGCCGTACCTCAGCTACTCCACCGCCTTCACCCCGACCAGCTTCGTCGATGCCGAAGGCGACCTCCTGCCCCCGATGGAGGGCAAACAGATCGAGACGGGTTTGAAATACCAGCCGGCGGGTACCCAGGATCGCTACAGCGTGGCTCTATTCCAGATCAACCAGGAGAACGTGGCGACCAAGGAGCAGCCCACCGACCCCTACCGCGCCGTGGGCGAGATCCAGTCCGAAGGCCTGGAGCTGGAGGCCTACACTCACCTGACCGACAATCTGCGCCTGCAGGCGAGCTACAGCTATACCGACATCACCTACAAGCGCAGCGACGATGGCAACGAGGGTAACCGCGCCATCTACGCGCCGCGCCATCAGGCCAGCCTATGGGGACACTATGCCTTCGATTCGGGCTTGCTCACCGGACTCGATGCGGGTCTCGGCGTACGCCATTACGCCGACATCCAGGCCGATCGCGCCAATACCGCCGAAGTGCCGGAATACACGCTGGTGGACGCCACCCTGGGCTACGACCTTGGCCGTGTCGGACTCGACGGCATGAGTGCACGCCTCAATGTCACCAACCTAACCGACGAAGAGTACGTCGCCTCCTGCAACTCGCTCGAGTTCTGCTACTTCGGCGCAGAGCGAGGGGTGCTTGGTACGCTGAGCTACGCCTTCTAATTTTTCAGGCCATAACAAACGACAATGCCCGGCACGAAGCCGGGCATTCATCCTTCATGCGCAGTAGTTGGGAGTAGTAAAAGCGTTACCAGCGATAGCTGAGGCTGCCGATCACGCTGCGCGACTCGCCGTAGTAGCACCAGAAATCACAGCTGGCGACATACTCTTCGTTGGTGACGTTATTCACGTTGATCTGTGCCGTCCAGTTCTGATTGATGGCGTAGCTCACCATCGCGTCGCCGACGGTGTAATCGGGTACGGTAGTGCTACCATCGACCGATTGCCCTACATGACGAACGCCCGCGGCGACCTGCAATCCGTTCAGGCCGCTATTAGCGAAATCGTAATTGATCCACGCCGATGCCATATGTCGCGGAATCAATGCGGCACGATTGTCCTCGGCATTGCGTGCATCCGTGTAGGTATAGGCGGCCGATAGTTGCAGGTTATCCGTGATATAACCCACACTTTCCAGCTCGAACCCAGCAGCCGTTCTTTCACCTTCCTGAGTCTGGTAGCCGCCAGGAGCGGTAGCAAAGGAATTCGACTCCTCGAGATCGAATACCGCCGCCGTGACATAACCATCCCAATTCGATGGCGCATATTTGATGCCCAGTTCCCACTGCTTGCCTTCCACCTCTTCGAAAACGGCGCCAGAGGCATCCGTAGTCGCTATCGGCTGGAAGGATTCGGTATAGCTCAGATAGGGATTTAACCCCTTCTCACCGAGGTACATGATACCACCGGAGAATGAAGTGGACGCTTGAGTTTCGTCCACCGTTACGTTCAGGCCTTCGGATTCGTTGCGTACATCGGCATTGTCGTAACGTACGCTACCCAGCAGCACCCACCGGTCATCGACACGCAGTTGATCCTGCAAATAGAGCCCCAGTTGATCCTTGTCAATCCGTCGGCCCGTCAATTGATCGCCGGGCACCGGGGCGATATCACTCTGGGGGTCAAAGATATCTACGCTATCGTAGAAGAAGTTATCGAACTCTCGGCTATTCAGGTTGAGATCCTGATAGTCCACCCCGAGCAATAGGGTGTTTTCCATTCGATCCGTATACCACTTGCCGACCAGGCGGTTATCGATGGTGAAGCTATCGATTTCACCATCGCGCTGCAGATGCCCTCGAGATGCCGTTCGCTCGCCGTTTTGCATCATCATGTAGGTGCTGCGCAAGTCAAGATCGAGATGGCTGTAGCGAAAATCCTGCTCAAAATTCCAAGTGTCGTCGACAGCATGACGAAACTCGTAGCCGATAGCCGTCTGGGTGTGCTCGTCCTTGTCGTACTCAGGTGCTCCATAATTGGTCTGCGGATCCACACGGCCAAAGGGAGTGTCGTGCACGGTTCCATAGGGCAGTTTGAACGGGTTGACAGGGATACCGTCGTCTCGCTGAAAGCTGGCCAGCACCGTTAACCAGGTATGATCCGATAGATCCCACTCAAAGCTGGGCGCCAAATAGAAACGTTCGTTATCGGTATCGCTCAGATCACCGTCACGTTCCTTGTACAGCCCAACGACGCGGTAGCGTACATCGCCGGCCTCGGTGGCCGGACCAGACGAATCGAAGGCGAACTGGCGGTGGTTTCGATTGCCGCCCTGCACTTCGATTTCTCCACGCGATTCGGCCGTGGGACGCTTGCTGACGGCATTGACGAGACCACCTGAAGGAGCCTCTCCATACAGTATCGAGGCCGGGCCCTTGAAAATCTCAACCCGCTCTAGCCCGTAGGGCTCAGGCAACCACTGGAAATAGCCTTCGCGGTAAATTCGAAGCCCATCCTGATAAGTCGCCTGATCGAAACCACGCACCTTGAACCAGTCGGTGTTGTTGTCAGCACCGTAGTGCCCCGCCAACACCCCCGAGCGGTAGCGAAACGTTTCGTCGAGCCGCTGGACATTACGCTCATCCAGCTCCTCCCGTTCGACCAGTGAGACCGGGCGTGGTGTCTCGACCAGCGGCGATGCCACCTTCAGGGCGGCACCAACGACAACCAGGGTATCCGTTTCGAGAGTTTCCTCTTGGGCTAACGCCGGCGTCGCCATGCCGATCAGGACGCCCCCCATCGTGAGACCAAGTGCGAGTCGTACCGCCTCAGCCAGTGCGGTCGGCCGGGAGCAGGGAAGAAGGTTGGACATGCGTGAGTGTCCTCTGAGTGCTTGGGTTAGGAGAGACAGCAGAACGGCATCGCCGCGCACCAATGACAATCTATGACAAATAGCATCGAAAATCATACAGCTTGATTTGGCATTTGAAAAATCGAATGCAAACCATTATTGTTTCCGCGCCTGGACATGGCTCTGCATGGTCGTCATCGCGGCGACTGGATAACCCAACAGCAAGCAAGGGAACGACATCCAATGACCCACAAGACGCATATCGCCTGGCTGGCGCCGGTGATGCTCGGCTCCGCCCTGCCGGGATTGGCCTTCGCTCAGACCGATGCCAACGAGACCGGCGCCTCACGCGATCTCAACCCGCTGGTGATCACCGCCACCCGCAATCGTAGCCAAGCCGGCGAGACGCCTCAGAAGGTCACCGTCATTACCCGCGAGCAGATCGAGCAGCAGTTGGCCATTACCAACGATCCCGGCCAGGTGCTCAGCAATCTGATTCCGTCCTACTCACCCAGTCGCCAGAAACTCAACAATGCCGGTGAGACCTTCCGCGGCCGCGACGCTCTGTTCCTGATCGACGGCGTGCCCCAAAGCAACCCGCTGCGTGACAGCTCGCGAGATAGCTACACCATCGATTTATCCATGGTCGAGCGCATCGAGGTGATCCATGGCGCCAGTGCCGAGCATGGCCTGGGCGCCACCGGCGGCATCATCAACTACGTCACCAAGCGCGCCGAGGCCGGCGAAATCAATCAGCATGCCGGCATCAGCCTGACCAGCGACGACGACGGCCAGTCGGATGGCCTCGGTCACAAGCTGAACTACCGTATCAGCGGCCAGAGCGGCGACTGGGACTTCCTGGGCGCCATCACTCGCCAGGAGCGTGGTGTCTTCTACGATGGCAATGACGAAGTCGTCGGCATGGCTTACCACGGTGAAGTGCAGAACTCCACGAGCTACGACCTCTTCGGTAAGCTCGGCTACTGGCTCGACGACGATCAGAACATCGTGTTCTCGCTCAACCATTTCGACCTCGAAGTTGGCGACGACTACGTGCCAGTGGCCGGTAATCGCGCCGAGGGCGTCCCGACCACGGCCCGCAAGGGCAATCCCGAAGGCGAGCCCGGTTACAACGAGGTCACCATGGCTCGTCTCGCCTATTCCCATGCCGACTGGTTCGGCAACGAACTGGATGCTCAAGTGTACCGCCAGCGCTTCCGCGCCCAGTTCGATCCCACGACCCTCGGTTCCTTTCCCTACCCGGACGGGAATGGCGGGACGCGGTACGATCAGACCCGCAACGAGTCCGATAAAATGGGCGCCAAGTTCACTCTGAACCGCCGCGGCCTGTTCGACGATCGCCTGGCCCTGACTACCGGCCTGGACCTGATCCAGGACGATACCCGCCAGGTTCTGGTGCAGACCGACCGCAACTATGTGCCGGAGAGCCGCTTCCGCAACCTGGCACCCTTCGTCCAGGGCGAGTTCCAACTGGCCGACCCGTTGACCCTGCATGCCGGCGTGCGCCACGAATACGCCGAGCTCGACGTGGACACTTTCTCGACCATTGACCGCAGTAACGTTACCCAGGACAACGTTACCGTCGACGGCGGTAATCCGAGCTTCAACGAGACACTGTACAATCTGGGTCTGGTCTACCAGGCCACCGACTGGGCGCAGCTCTACGCCAACTATTCCCAGGGCTTCGGTATGCCCGACGTGGGCCGTGTACTACGTGGCGTCAAAGTACCGGGCCAGGATGTCGACACACTCATCGACCTCTCTCCCATCGTCACCGACAATCGCGAGATCGGGGCGCGCTTTGACTGGGACCGCTACGGCCTAGAGCTGAGCTACTACGAGTCCAACGCCGACCTCGGCCAGCGCATCGAACCCGATGCTCAGGGCAACTACCGAGTCGAGCGGGAGAGGACCGAGATTCAGGGCTTCGAGATTACCGGCGATGCCCAGTTGAACGATGCCCACAGTCTGCGACTCTCCTATGCCCATGCCGAAGGCAAGTCGGATACGGATGGCGACGGCAGCGTGGATACCAAGATGACAGGTCGTGACATTGCCCCGGACACACTGCGCCTGGCCTGGAGCGCCGGCTGGAGCGATAAGTTGTCCACTCACTTGCAGGGCAGCTACTACCGTGATCGCAGCTTCGATGACCCAGACCTCGAGTTCGACGGCTACTACCTGATTGACGCCTCCTTGGCCTACCAGTTGCCCGTGGGCCGTGCCACTCTGGGTATCGAGAACCTGACCGATGAGGATTATTTGACCTACTATTCTCAATCGTTCCCCCAGTCTCCGGCGCTTGAGGACGACCTGTTCTTCAAAGGCCGCGGACGCACCTTCACCCTCGGCTATCAGCTCGACTTCTGATTCCTCGTCCTGAAACGGACCTGGCTTACTGTTTGGCGGCGCCTTGGCGCCGCCTTTTTCGTTGTTTGATCTTCCCTAGCCTCAGCGCCACCACTCGGGGTGCGCGGCCATGAGCTCCCGCCGACGCTCCGCTTCTCGCGCCTGCTTGTCGAGTACAGGCGCCAACAATGCCTCGGCGCGTGCCGGTGTGAGCGCGAAGAGGCCGTCGTCGTCGCCGACGATCAGATCGCCCGGCGAGATCGCCACGCCATCGATGGCCACCGCCACGTTGACCTCTCCCTCCAGGTCCTGGGCGCGTGTGGTCAGCGGGCTTGATCCACGCGAATAAATGGGCAGCCCCAGCCGTACCAGCTCGGCCGTATCGGTCACCCGTCCCGAGGTCACCACGCCGGCCAGTCCCTTGCGCAGGGCCGCATAGGTACGCAGCTCGCCCCAGCAGGCGCGCCGCTCATCGCCGGCAACATCGATCACCAGCACGTCCCCAGGTTCGGCCATTTCCAGCGCCTGGCGAATCACGCTGCCATCGAGATGCGGAATGCGCACCGTCAGGGCACTGCCCAGAAGCCGTGTGGGATGGCGCAGCGGCGTGAGGTCGGTGATGGCACCCAAGTCGGTAAAGTGACCCAAGGTGGAAGTCGCAACCTCGCGGTAGCAGGCCAGCAACTCGGGCGAAGCGCCCGACACCCGCTGACGAATATCGAACATGCTCGAGACTCCTTGTCATCGCCGGCTGGCGCTCAGCTTCGCCAGCGGTATAGCAGGTAGACGAAGAACGGGGCGCCGATGCCGGCAACGAAGATGCCTGCGGGCAGGTCCCGGGGCAGGAAGGCGATTCGCCCAAGCAGATCGGCATGCAGCACGATCAGGGCTCCGACAAGAGCGGTCACCGGTACCAGGCCGGTATGGCCACGCACTGACAATCGTCGCGCGATATGCGGGGCAAGCAGCCCAACGAAGCTCAGCCCGCCGGCAAAGGCCACCGCTGCGCCGGCCAACGCCACGGACAGCAGCAGCAGGGCCAGGCGACTACCCTGCAGCGCCGTGCCGAGCCCTATGGCCAACTCGTCGCCCAGCGCCAGTACATCCAGGCGTCGCGCCAGCACCAGCGCCAGGGGCAAGCCCACCAGTGCCCAAGGGACAAGCACCGCCACCTCGCGCCACTGTGCGGCATAGAGGCTTCCGGTCAGCCATACATAGGCCTGCATCGCCGTCGTATCGGCAGCGAGCACCAGCACCAGCGTAGTGCCCGCGCCCAGCGCGGCGGCAATACCGATGCCGATCAACACTAGCCGCGCCGGGGTCACGCCGCGCCCCGTCAGAACGATGATGGCCAGCGCCACCAGCAGTGCGCCGCCCAGCGCCGCCAAGGGTAGCCAGGCTTCGCCCAGCGCCGCCCCACCCAGCGCCAGGAAGCAGACCGCCGCCAGCGAGGCGCCGCCAGTGATGCCGATCACGTCCGGCGAGGCCAGCGGATTGCGTACCAGCCCCTGCAGCAGCAACCCGGCCACCCCCAGGCAGGCTCCGACGAGTATCGCCAGCACCACCCGAGGCAGGCGGATCTCATGGACGATCAGAACGATGTCGCTTCGCTCGGGAACCAGCAGCGCCTCCAGCACTGCCCCAAGTGAGGTCGCCTGACTCCCCAGGCTCAGCGAGGCCAGGGCACTGCCCGTGAGCACCAGCGCCAACAGTAGCGTCACCGCCAGGGTGCGGCGCTCGAGGCGCAGGGAGAGACGCCCTCCTGCTGTGCGCACAACGACGGGAGGGCTCATGGCGCCAGGCTCCTGCGGCGAGCGAGATAGAGGAAAAACGGCGTCCCGAGGAGCGCCGTCATCACCCCCACCGGTACCTCCTGGGGCGGCATCAGGAAACGCGCCAGGGTGTCGGCAGCCAGCAGCAGGCCGGCACCGAGCAGGGCACAGCCGGGCAGCACCCAGCGATGATCGCGGCCGAACAGGGCGCGCACCATGTGCGGCACGATCAGCCCGACGAAGCCGATCATCCCGGCCAGCGCCACGGCCCCGCCGGCCAGAACGATGACCGCGGCCCCGGCCAGTAGCTTGACCCGGGCGGTACGCTGTCCCAAGCCCTTGACCACCTCGTCATCCAGCACCAACAGGTTGAGCTGACGCACCAGCAGCAGGCAGACGCCGGCGGCGACCAGGAAGAACGGCAACAACGGCGTCACCATTTCCAGACCACGCCCCGCCACCGAGCCCGCCAGCCACAGCAGCAGGCTTTCGAAGCCCTCCTGGTCGACGATCAGGAGCCCTTGAGCCAGTGCGACGAACAGGGCAGTGACCGCCACCCCGCCCAGTACTACCCGCAACGGTGAGAAGCCACCATCGCGTCCGCGCCCCAGCAGCACGACCAGCAGCGCCGCCACCAGGGCGCCGAGGAAGGCCACCCAGGCCAGCGCCAAGGGCGAGCGCAAAGCAAAGACGCTGCTCGCCATCACCACGAAACACATGGCGCCGGCATTGATGCCGAGAATGCTCGGCGCCGCCAGGGCGTTACGCGTCAGCGTCTGCATTAGGGCGCCGGCTACCGCCAGGCTGGCACCCACCACGGCGGCGATCAGCGCGCGGGGCAGGCGCTCGGTACGCAGGATCAGATGTTGCACCGACCCCGGATCGGGCGCGAGGAAGGCCTCCACCAGTGTACCCGGCGCAATCGTAGTGGCGCCCAATGCCAAGCTGGCCAGACCGGCAGCAAGTGCCAAGAGCGCTCCTGCCATCAACCCAAGTAGCCTGGCCGAAGGGGTAGTCAGCATGCCCTGCCCTCTCCTTGGCGCACGGCGTCGTGCAGTTCGTAGTGGTCGTAGAGTTCGTCCAGCAGCCGATGGGCGGCCAGGATGCCGGCGCCCATGCTCCAGATCACCGGATCGACGTAGTAGACACGCCCCTGCTCCACCGCATCGAGACTTTGCCACAACGGATGCGCCGTCCATTCGCGGTGAAGTTCGGCCACCGCCGCATCGTCACGCATGAAGACGAAGATCGCGTCGGCATCCAGGGCCGGCAGGGTCTCGCGACTGACCAGCTTGATACCCCAGCCGCTGCCCTGTTGCCCAGCCGGTCGCAGAAACCCCAGTTGGTCGAGAACGCTTCGGGCAAAGCCATCGTAGTAGAGGCGTACATGATCGCCGCGGAAACTGACCACAGAGACCCGCTGCGGCCAGGCGTCGCCCAGCCGGGCCTCGGCACGACAGCGGAAGTCGGCTACGCGT
Source organism: Billgrantia bachuensis (assembly GCF_011742165.1). Taxonomy (GTDB): domain Bacteria; phylum Pseudomonadota; class Gammaproteobacteria; order Pseudomonadales; family Halomonadaceae; genus Halomonas; species Halomonas bachuensis. Next base: position 24,700 of record NZ_JAAQTO010000041.1, read on the forward strand.
GCCCGCCACTCGGCGAGCAGCGCCTGGGCCTCGACTTCACGGCCGGTTGCCTCGCCCATCAGCTCGAGCATGGCCTCGACGTCGTGGGCGGTATCGGCAATCACCGTCGGTGCGATGCGCGAGAGCAGTGGATACACGGCGGCATGGCGATAGCGGGCTCCCACAACCAGGTCGGGCGCGAGCCCCGCCACCGCCTCCAGGTCCGGCTGGGTCTCCAGCCCCAGGTAGCGTACGCCTGCGGGCAGCCTGTCGCGCAGGTAGCGATACATGGGGCGCTCGAGCCACGACTCGACCACCCCGACCGGCTCTAGCCCCAACGCCAGCGCAGTATCGGTGGCGCCCTGGTAGAGCGTTACGATACGCTGCGGCTGGCCTGTGATGCGAGCTTCGCCCAGGGAGTGTTCGACGCTGCGCGCCGCCTCGGCGTGGGCCGCCAGGGTCAGGCAGCTCGACAACAGCGTCAGCGCGGTGAAGCGGCGGCAGGTGCGCAAGAAGAGCATGAGAATCATTCGTTACCGGAGTCGGCGACCTTTATACAGGTTCGGCACCGACAACGCACGTGACATCCCGCTCCTGCCTGTTCGATTCCAAGGTATGGAACGGATTGGCCAGGCTCGACTTGCCCGAAGGCATGCTGCCTGGCACTCCTTGCTGCTCGAACAACGGCCGCAGCACGCACTTCAACGGCCAGCGCGTTGCTTCAAACAGCACGGCATGCAAGGTGCGTCGCTGCTCGGCGTCGAACGGCAGGGTAGCAATCCGCGCTTCCAGGCGAGTGCGCATCTCACTCCATAATCGCGCTTCCGCCAAGCCAAGATGAGCATAATGCCGCGACAGGCTCTCGACGATGGCCAGCAGGTTGACCTGGATGCCCAGCGTCTGGAGATAGAACAGCAGGTCCTGCGGAGTGTCGTTGTAGAGGCTGTTCGAATAGCCCGGGCGAATGTGGTAGCACGGGTCGTCGATGCCGTGACGGTCCAGCCACGGACGATGCAGGCGCACCGAGTCGTGATCACGCAGCAACAGCCCGTCGAGGCGACCGTCACGACATACCAGTACGGCGTTCTGGCCATGAATCTCCGGCATCAACCCCAGGCGGTAAAGGCGCAGCGCGATATCGAAGAAGGTATCGCACACTTCACCGAACAGAGCGATCGCTGTCGCTTCGGTGTCGCTCCATCCACGCTGCTGCCGCCATGCGTCGAAGGGGTGCTCGCCAACATGCTCCATCTGAGCGCTCGATACACCCAGCGCCGCCATCGGCACCAGGCGCACCGAGGGGTCCCCCAGCAGCGCAGCTGGATACTCCCGCGCCAGTGCCCCCAAGTGTCGGGGTGGGTCGTCGAACAGCCCGCTACCCTGCGGCAGGTAGGACCACCAGCGGCGCTCGTCGCACAGGTACAACCGTGCCTGGAGTTCCGGATCCCGCGCCCTGGCCTGCTCGAGCAACGTCTGGCCACGCTCGCCGTTGAGCAGCTTGACCGCCGGCAGGTAGCGCGCGGCACCCAGCGAGAATACCGCCATCGGCAGCTTGAGGTGGAAGCGGCCCTCGTTCAGCGGGGCCAGCGAGCGCAGCGAGGAAGTCGCCGTGAAGTCGCCGGCAGCTATCTCTAGTGCCACCCCCTCCTCTGCCGCCAACATGGCAGCAAGATAGCGCGGCAAGCCGTGTTCGAACTGCCAGGGATGCACCGGCAGCGCCAGGTAGCTGCGTGGGTTCAGGCCGCGCCGCACCATCTCCTCTTCGAGCTTGCTGCGCGCGGTATCATCCAGCAGCAGATCCGCCGGCTCGGACGCCCCCGGCGCCGCTCCACTGCCGCCCGTCAGGCAGTCTCGCCGCATGGCCAGCCAGCGCATGCGGATAGTTTTTGCGAACTCCGCCGCATGGCACCGATGGCTCGCCTCGTCGAGCCCTTCCTTGGCCTTGGCCAGGGGATGAAAAGGCCGGTCGCGCAGAGCGGCACGACGCTCCAGGACACGCAGGCTCGCCGCCGCGGAATGCGCCGGCGGCATGTCCAATGGCGCCGCCTCGGCGATGGACTGGCGGGTCTGCCACAGGGTCGTGTTCAACAGGCGACGCACATTGGCCACGCCCGGCTGCTGACGCTGAGCGTCGTCCAGGCAGTGCTTCACCACGAACTCGAGCAGCTCGGCCGGCGCCAGGCGCCTCCAGGTGGCAAGGGTGCCATCGTCGCGGTAGCTCGCCGCGAACACGCCGGCTGCCGCGATATGCCGGTGCGACGGCAATATCGCACTGCGCAGCGGAATCAACACCGCCTCTCCCTTCTGGCGCTCCGTCCACCAACGCAGCCACTGTGTCTCCGGTGGCCAGGCCTGAGTGGCAGGCAGCGTATCCGGCGGCGGCCAGTCGACGGGCTGGTCGTCGAGAAAACCTTCGGCCAGCAGCGTGTCGACGAGATCGCCCAGCAGCCGCGCCTCGGCGAGGCGCCCTGCTTCGGCAGGATCCGAATCGGTCGCTGAAGAAAATGCAATCATCGAACAAGCTCCTTGTCGTCGTGGCAGTCGAGGTAGAGGTGCCGGGGATGGGCATGGCCCAGGAAATCATGATGCGAGATGGTCCAGCCGTAGGCGCCGGCACGATGGAAGAGCACCAGATCGGCGACCCTCAGCCTTGCCACGGTCACTTCCCGGGCCAGCACGTCCTTGGGCGTACAAAGCTCGCCGGCCAGAGTCACGCGTTGGCCCTCGAGCGCAGGGCGCGGAAAGGGATAGGGCCAGTGGTGGCATGGCGCCACCTCGAAGGGATGGTCGTGCTGCCAGGAAGCGGGCAGACGGAAGTGATGAGTACCGCCGCGCAGGATGGCAAAGTGTCGCCCATGGCTTTGCTTGAGGTCGATGACCTCGGCAACGTAGTAGCCGCAGAAGGCGGCAATGTAGCGTCCCGGTTCGAACAGCAGTTCCGCCCCGGGCAGCGGGTCGGCGGCGAGCAGTGGCCGCAGTGCCTCGACGAAGAGTCCCCAGTCGAAGTCCGGGCGCTCGTCGTAGGAGACGCCAAAGCCGCCGCCGGCATCGACGCAGCGGATCTCAAGGTCGAAGCGCTCGGCCCAGCCCCGCACCCGCGCCAGGTAGGTGGCTACCAGCCGAGCATGCAGGCGCGCATCGAGGTTGTTGGAGATCGAGTGCATGTGGAATCCGTCAAGCCGCAGTGCCGGGCTGCACCGGGCCTCTTCAATGGCTTCTTCCACCTGCGGCTCATCGATGCCGAACTGGGTGGCCCGCCCGGCCATGGTGACGGTGGCTTCGGGCAAGGTATCGTGCAGGTTCACCCGCAGCAGGATCGGCACTACCCTGCCACGGCGCTCGGCAATCAGGTTGAGCCGGCGCAGTTCGTGCAAGCTCTCGACGTGAATGCGCTCCACGCCGAGGGCGAGCGCCTCCTCGAGTTCGGCATCCTTCTTGCCGGGGCCGCCGAAGATCACCGGTGCCGAGTCGCTGACCTCGCGGATACGGCGAATCTCTCCGATCGAGGCGGCTTCGAACCCGGCCACCAGGGGCAACAGGGTCGTGATCAGGCGTCGGTCGGGGTTGGCCTTGACGGCGTAATAGAGCCGGCAGGGCTGCGGCAGCCCCGCCAGCATGGCGCTGACGTGCTCGCGCAGCGCCGCCAGATCGTAGAGAAAGGCACAGACCGGCTCGCGCGTACCGTCGGGAGCCGGTTCGGCGAGAGCTGCCAGGCAACGCCTGATCGCCTCGGAGGGCAGGCTCCAGGGCGCCTGAGCCAGAATCTTGGCCGCGGCGCTGGTCATGGTCTCGCCTCCTCGCGATAGGGGATCAGCTTCGCTTGCAGGGCACGAAAGGCAGTGCCGCGCTCATCGCCCAGCACGAAGGCATGCACGCCCTTCTCGCGCCAGTAGTCGCGCAGAGCGGCGCTGCGAGGGATCGCGCAGAACGGCACCTCGGCAATCTGGCAAGCAGCATGGATACGCTCCAGCGCCTCGTGCACCTCCGGCGCCTCAGTCTGCCAGGGCAAGCCCAGCGACTGCGACAGGTCAGCGGCACCCTCGAGCAGCATGTCCACACCGGGCACGCCCAGGATGGCCGGGAGGTTCTCCACCCCTTCCTGGCTCTCGATCATCGGCACCAGCATGAGCTCGTCGTTGGCGCGTTGCAGGTAGTCGACCAGATCGTCGGCCCCGAAGCGCCCGGGGCGGCCGCTGTTCATGCCGCGCCGCCCCAGTGGATGGAAGCGCAGGCATTCGTTTAGCGCCTGCAGGGGCTCGGGGCCGCGCACGTCGGCAAGAACGATGCCCCGGGCACCGCCATCGAGCAGCGGTACCACGATGGCCGGGTCGGGGCGCGACACCCGCACCAGCGCCGTGAGCCCGGCGAGCTCTGCGGCACGCAGCATGTGCTCCAGGGTCTCGGGGTTCACCAAGGTGTGCTCGGTATCGAGGATGACGAAGTCGAAGCCGGCCTGACCGATCATCTCGACGGTTACAGCCGTAGGAATCGAGGCGAATAGGCCAAGCGCCGTCTCGCCTCGCGCCAATCGGCGCTTGAGTTCATTGGGCGTCAACACTGGCTCTCCTCAGGCGCCTGGCCGATAGGGATGCAGGGGGTTGTCACGTGTGGCGAAGCGCTTCTCGGCATCACCGAATAGCCGTCGCTTGGTCAGCTCCTCGATGCTCACCGTCGGCGCGAAGAGATCGAACAGTGCGAAACGCGGCTTCAGCGCAGGATGCTCCGCCTGGTAAGCCCGGATGACTTCCGCGGTCATCGCCCAGAAGCTTTCCTCCGACAGGTCGTAGTGCTGCTCCAGGCACAGGCAGAGCTCGGTGAGGGCTATGAAGACGAAGGCGTCGTAGGTGAAGTCGCGCACCTCGTCGGCACTTTCTGTCTGGATATAGGAGTTGCGATTGACGGCAGCGTGGCTGGCCGGCTCAGGTACCAGGCAGGGCGCGCGCTCGGGCTCGGCCAGCAGCGCCGGGCTGTAGCGCACCCCATCATGGAAGTCCTTGAGCGCGATGCGTTCAGGCCAGCCGTCGCAATGGATCAGCAGGATGTTCTGGCCATGTGATTCCAGGCCGATGCCGTGAGCGTAGAGTAGGTGAATCAGCGGCGTCACCGTGACCTCGAGCAGGCGCCGGGTCCAGGCCGCCACTCCATGGTGCCGCACCCAGCCGTCGAGCATCGGCACCCCCGTGGCGGCCAGTTGGGTCAGGCCGTTGAAGGCCAGCGCGCGTTCGCCCGGATGCAGGTAACGGTGCAGGCTCTCGCGCCATACGGCGCCCAGGGTGCCGTAGGCCAGACTGCACTGCGGCTCGGCCAGGCGCGAGGCGTCATAGGCCACTCCCAGCACCTCACGCAGGATGATGACCCCGCACTCGCGCGCCGCTTCGTCACGCGTCACCAGATCATGCAGCCAGTCGCTGATGCGCGCACTGTTCTCCACGGTATGGGCAGCCAGGATGCGGCTGGTGGATGTGTTGACGATGCTCAACGCCAGCTTGAGGTTGGCCCGTCGGGGCCGGCTGGCATTGGCCAGGGTGCGGATCGACTGCTGAGCCAGGTAGGCGTCGTCGCCAGTGCCCAGGTAACAGAGCCGCCCATCGGCCAGCTCGGCCTGGAAGGTGGGTAGGATGACGTGACTCCACTGCCAGGGATGAACCGGCAGGAATACGTATTCCTGCGGGCGCCGTGCCGCCGCGACGAGCAGGCGCCGGAAGCGTGCCAGCGTCGCCTCGCCCAGTTCCTCGCGCAGGAAGGCAGCCAGGCTCAGCGAAGCCGACAGTGAGACCCGGCAATGCTCATGAGCCACAGCCAGCCAGACCGGCCGGACGTCCCGGCGGAACTCGGGGCCATAGGCCGCGTTATCGTCAAGAGTGAAGCCGAGCCGTGACTTGTAGCTCGGGTGATAGGGATGGCCCTCCTGCAACCACCCTTCCCAGGCATCATGGTCCCACGTAAGGTCCGGGGAGGTCGGCATGCCGCTCAATATCCGCGACTGGGCATCCTTGAGCAGGGTCTGCTGCAGCTCTTCCATCAGGAAAGGCAAGCGTTCTGCGGGGACCACTGCGCCCACCACTTCGGCCATGAAGCCGACCAGGGTCGCCTCGCGCTGATGGCCGTTCGCATCGCGGCGCTGAACGGGTCGGGTCGCTAGCCGGATCCGACCGAAGCTCACCTTGCGTGCGCCCCAGGCGGTATAGCTCACCTCACGCCCTTGAACGTCACGCCCCGTCAGCGAGAACGCGCGCTGCTCACCCGGCCCAGACGCCTCCTCGACGACAGGCAGGACCGCTTCGAACAGCAGGCCTTGGATGAACTGGCGCAGCACCCGCTGCTGCACGCGTAAGTACTCCGGCGACGACGGTAGTTGCCCGAGGTCGACGCTCGTTTGCGGGGATCGTAGGGTCGCTTCCATGGGGTCATCCAACTCGCTTGATGGGGTTGACGATATCGACGAACAACGGACTTGCACCTCGCTGTCGGAAGCAGCTGAGCAGATTGGCCTTGGCCGGCCAGTGATCTGCCTGCAGCAGGTCTTCGGCATAGGCCGTAAGGCGTGAGTCCCCCGCTTCATGCAGTCGCTCCAGGCAATTGCCCACCTGGCGCCAGAAGCGCCCCTCGTCGACGCCGAGGTGAGTAGCCAAGGCGTTTACCACGCCTCCAAGGTGATTGACGAAGAAGTAGTACTGCGTGCGCCGCCAGGCGACCTCCGGCGAGTAGAGCAGCGGGCTATCCGCCGCGATGCCAAGCGAAGGCCACGCCGCCAGGCGGGTTACCCGCTCGCGGTCCAGGCTCACACCCTCCAGATCGCGCACGTAGAGCGTGGAGGGCCAGCCCCGTTCCAGACGCAACAGGCTGTTCTGCAGATGGGCCTCGAAGCTGACACCGGTGCGCGCCAGAATCTCGAGAATCGGTACCAGCGAGACCTCCAGATAGGCCGCGAACCAGCGATCCAGGTCCACCTCGCCGCCTGCACCATGGCGAATCGCGGCAATCAGCTTGGGCTCCACCTCGCCGGGATAGGGTTCCAGCAGCGAGGCGAGTACGCAGGCATCCTGTGCCTCCACCGGCATGGGTCGATAGATCACCGTGAAGGCAGCAGCGCGATGGCTGTCAAGCGCCGGGTGCTCAGGGTCCAGGGTGCGATAGCCGGTCTCCATCACCACCTGGAAGGCGTCGCTCTCCAGCTCACCGCGAAGCCGATGAATGAGCCGTGCGGCGTCCAGCGTACGGCGCGACTGCTCGATTGTGTTCTCACGAATCAGATTGGTGATGCGTACCTGCAGCGGCAGTTTGTAGCCCTGGCCGGTTTCCGGCAGCCATACCGAGCGCACCGAGGAAGTGGGATAGGCCAGCGGTCCCTGAGCGCCAAGATCGACGAGCAGCCCCTCCTCCAGCAGCAGGAGAATGTCCGGCTGACTCAGCAGGTAACCCGCCTGCCAGGGATGGATAGGTAGCAAGGCATAGTGGGCGTAGCGTTCGCCGAGCCATTGCCGAGCCACCTCATGCACGGCGTCAGCCAGGCTGTCTTCAGGCCCATCGAGCCACGCCTCCACCAGCAAGTCGCGGCGCACGGCCAGGTAATGCAGTTGGAAGCAGGCACCGCGCTCGGGGCTGTAGTCGTCGAAGGCGCGTCGTTCCACACCCTGGGAGCATTTGGGGAAGGGATGGAACGGATGCCCGAGGTAGAGCGACTGCTCGGCAGCGATGAAGTCCAACGCCGCTTCCGGTGCGGTGCCACGATGGTGGTGGAAGTCATCGATATGCGCCGCCATGCGGGTAAAACTGTTGTTGATCTTGTCGCGCATGTCCCACAGCCGTAGCTCGTGGGTATTGTCGGTTGCCGGCTCACTCAAAGATTCCAGCAGCCGCTGGATAATGTCCTGCATGTCGAGAGGTGTCACTCGCCCTTGGCCGTCGCGCAGGTAGAAGGCCGCACCATAGCGATGCTGCCCCGACAGGGAGAAGTCACGTAGTGTGCCGACCAGCTCGCCTGCGGATAATTGCAGGCGAAAAGGATCGCCGACATCGAGTAGCGACGCCACCAGGCCGGTCTCGGCATGACGCGGATCGTGGCATCCCGTCTCGCGCAGGTAACTGTTGAGCAATGCGCGCAGGGTGGTCTCCTTGGCCTGCAGATGACTGGCATAGGAGGGACAGCTCGCGCGCGGAGTCGGCATCGCGGCCTGACTGGCCTCCCGCTCACTTGCGGGAAATCTGGGTAGCTCGATGTGAATCATGGGCTGGCGTTACCTCACGGCGGTTGGAAGGAAGCGACAACGCCAGCGGCGTTGCCACGAGAATCAGGGCAGCCAGGACGAGAAAGGACTCGCTCAATGCCGCCAGGGCGGCCGCTTCGGGACCTACCCCCCCGGCGGCGAGGTGCGACGTACGCAGATCGTGGTGCAGGGCCAGCATGGCGACGCCCAGCGCCGAAGCGAGCCGACGGCCCAGATTGTTCATTGCCGAGGCCTGGGCGACACGCGCATCTCCCACGGCGTTGAGACCGATCGTGGTCGCCGGCAGGTAGCCGAAGCCAAGCCCGACCCCGCGCGAGGCCATCAATATGCCGATCAGCCACAGGGGGGCTTGATGTCCCAGCGCAGCCAGACCTATCAATGCCATTGCCGATACCACCAAGCCCCCCGCCACCGCATGCCGCGCCCAGCGGCCGTCGGCAAGACGCCCTGCCCAAGGTGAGCAGATAGCCGCCATCAGCGCGGTGGGCAGGAACGACAGTCCGGTCGTGAGGGCGTCGTAGCCCTGGACACGCTGCATCCAGATCGGAATCAGCAGCAGACAACCGAAGGTGGCGACGGCCTGGGCGCAGGCGATGAGCACACTGGCACGGAAGGGGGGGATGGCGAACAGGCGGAGCTCGAGTAGCGGATGCGAAACGCGATGCTCGACCCGGACGAAGACGATCAACAGCGTAAACCCAAGGCCCAGCGGCACCCAGTGCGCAGCCTCGAGCAGGTCGGCAGGCGAGTTCATGTCGCCCAGGGCGGCAAGCACCCCGCCCACGCCCAGGGTCACCAGCACGAAACCAAGTAGATCGAAGCGATGTTCGCGGTCGCGTTCACCCTCCTCGAGGCAGAGATGACCGCTTGCCAGCGCCAGGATGGCAACGGGAAGGTTCATCAGGAACAGGGCCTGCCAGGAACTCATTTCCAGCAGCAGCCCGCCAACGCCTGGCCCGATTGCTGGCGCAATCATTACCGCAAGGCCCCAGATTCCGGTGACTCGCCCACGCCGTCCGGCGGGCCAGGCGGCGAAGATCAGCGGCAGAGAGAGCGGAATCATCAGGCCGGCGGCGACGCCCTGGAGGGCGCGTGCCGCCAATATCCAGGCCAGGCTCGTGGCCAGCGCACCCAGCAGCGAAGCCAACAGGAACAGCCACAGCCCCAGCAGGTAAAAGCGCCGCATCCCCCAGCGCTTGGAGAGAAAGCCGGTCAGCGGCATGGTCATGCCCATGGCTACCAGGAACAGGGTCATGACCCAGCTCACCTGGATGGCAGTGGCATTGAACACCCGCATGAGTTCGGGAATCGCCAGATTCAAGGCGCTGTTATTGAGACTGACGGTAAAGGCTCCCAGCAGCACGGTGACAAGCACTCGACGCGCGGCATTATCCCTGGATGACATATCCTTTCTTCCCTAGCCCCATGCGGTTGAATGGGGACGAACCTTGACGATGCCGCAAGGCTGGCACAGCTGATGCTTAAATACAAATAGTTATCAAAAGCATTTGGTAATTATATGTAATACGTCGCATCGGAAATGAGAAACGCTTATACTCGTCGTCTGTATTCAAGCTGTGATGACGCCGATGAACACTTCTCGCTCCCAAGCTTGCCGCCTACTGAGCGAAGGCCTGACCGCCGGCTACCAGGATCGTCGCGTTCTCGAGAACGTCGATTTTCGCGTCGCCGAGGGCCGCCTCACGGTGCTGCTAGGCCCCAACGGCAGCGGTAAGTCCACGCTGCTCAAGACCCTGGCCCGCACGCTGACGCCACAGCGAGGTCGCGTGCTGCTCGACGGTCAGGAGATACACCGCTATCGCACTCGGGACATCGCCCATCGCTTGGGCGTCCTGCCCCAGAGCCCCACGGCACCCGAAGGCATGACGGTACGCGAGCTTGTCGGGATGGGGCGTTTCCCCCACCAGCGACTGTGGCGCCAGTGGTCGAAGCAGGACGAAAGGGCAGTCGCGGAGGCCATGGCCGTGGCCCGGGTCGCAGACTTTGCCGAGCGGCAGGTCGATGCCCTTTCCGGCGGCCAGCGCCAACGTTGCTGGATCGCCATGGTGCTGGCACAAGACACCGATCTTATCCTGCTTGACGAGCCGACCACCTTTCTTGATCTCAAGGTCCAGGTCGACCTGCTGGAGCTGCTCGTACGGCTGGCCCACGAACGTGGCCGAACCCTGCTGGTAGTACTTCACGACCTCAACCTGGCCGCCGCCCATGCCGATGTGCTGGTGATGATGCGTGACGGCCGCATCGAGCATAGCGGCCCCCCAGAGGCGGTCTTCACCGCGGCGAACCTGAAGCGAGTCTTCGATCTCGATGCCGAAGTGATCCATGCTTCCAGTACCGGCCGGCCGGTCTGCATCCCGGCTCTGGGCAGCGCCGCCTCCCCGACCAGGCGCCAGGAGGAGCTGCCGGCATGAGTGCCACCCATCGTTTCTGTGCTCTGGAAAGCCTCGCGCTGGGCGACCCCCTGGCAGGCAGCGCCGCCCACGCCGAGCGCAACCTGCTGCTCAGCTGGCCGCGGGCGAAATGGCAGCGCAGCCTGCGCCAGGCCAGCGACATGTCCGACGCGGTGATGACTCGGCTGGAAGCCATCGCCGAGGCGGGGCGGCGGGTCAACTTGATTCATCGGCGCGACCAGCCCAGCGAACGCCACTGCCTCTACTTGATGCCCGAGAATCGCCGTTTCGAGGTAACACGCGAGGAGCTGCCCGTCTTTCTGGACGCGCTGGGGCGAGACGAGCCGTTAACAAGCTGGGAAGCGTCCCCTCCTGCCGGCCCGTTGCTGCTCTGCTGCACCCATGGCAAAAAGGACAAGTGCTGCGCCAAGTTCGGCTATGCCACCTACAAGGCGCTGGACGCAGCGGTAGCGGAGCGTGCCCTGCCCTTCGAGGTATGGGAGAGCACCCATCTGGGCGGCTGCCGGTTGGCAGCCAGTGCCGTGGTCTTTCCTGCCCTGCGCAAGTATGGCCGCATCAACGAGGAGGACGTTCTGCCGCTGCTCGAAAGCGAGATAGCGGGTCGCCCCTACTTGCCCTGCTACCGCGGTGACTCGCGCCTCAGCCCCATGCAACAGTGCGCCCAGGTCGCCGCGATGGAGTGGCTGGCAGCCAGAGGCATCCATGGCAACGTGTCGGTCGAGCAGCCAAGCGGCGAGGCGGCGAGCCATTGGCGGCTGGAGGTGGATTGGCGCAGCACCAACGCCTCGGGACGGCTCGCGGTCAGCTGCGGGCCGAGAATGCTGCGCCGCTACGATACCTGTGCCGACTTGACTGAAGCTCCACCCTCGGCAAGCCAAGTGTGGGTAGCGACACAGGTCGAGGCCATTGAAATGGCAAAACCGCCTTCTTGAACTCTATGTCTCGAGTCACACCATGCACAAATCGTTCTCTCTTTTGCCCCGACTGGCCGGGATAATCGGCTGGCTATGCCTGGCAGCCACGCCATCCTTGGCCAGCAGCAACGGCCTGGCCACGCTCGACTGGACCCTGGCGGAAACGCTGGTGGCCCTGGACGCTGCCCCTGACGCCGTCGCCCAGGTAGAGGATTATCACAACTGGGTCGGCGAGCCCCCGCTGCCTGGTAATGTCCTGGATATCGGGCTTCGCTCGCAGCCCAATGTCGAGCTGCTTGCGCACCTCGATCCGGAAACCATTCTAATATCCCCCATGTTCGGGCATCTGGCGCCTCGCCTGGAGCGGATCGGAGCGGTCGATACCCGGGAGATCTACACGCCGCAGGGAGATACCTGGAATCAGATACTCACCCTGACCCGAGAACTTGGCATGGCAAGCGATCGCCGCGATGAAGCCGAAGCGCTGATAGCGGCTACCGAAGCGCGTTTCGAGTCACTGCGTCAAGCGCTGCCGGAAGAAGCGCCCCCCTTGCTGATCGTGCAGTTCATGGATGAGCGGCATGTGCGGGCCTTCGGCGAACATGGCCTGTTCCAGGCCGTGATGGATCGCCTGGGCCTGGAGAACGCCTGGCAGGGGGAAACCAACTATTGGGGGTTCTCGCTGGTCGGTCTGGAAGAACTGCTCGAGTTGGAGGCACGCTTGGTGGTTGTGGAACCCTACCCCGTCGGCGCCGAGGAGAAAATTGCCGATAGCGCCCTCTGGCAGCACCACCCCAGCGTTCGCGATGGCAACTTGATCACCCTGCCGCCAGTATGGAGCTTCGGCGCCCTGCCCTCGGCGCAGCGCTTCGCCGAGCTGCTGGTAGCCGCGCTGGTTCGCTCCCCCGATGCCTGAAAGCCTGACATCGACTGCTGACGGGCCTTGTTCAAAGTCTCCTCAGCCCCCACATGAAGTAGGCGCCACCGATCAGCGAGGCAACCAGGCCGGCTGGTATCTCGTAGGGGAAGATGATCTGGCGACCCACCCAATCGGCCAGCACCATTAGCAACATTCCCACCAGTGCCGCCCCCAGCAGATGCTGTCGCGCCCGCGACAGACCCAGCAGCCTGGCCATGTGCGGCGCCAGCAGCCCGATGAAAGAGAGCGGACCTACCACCAGGGTGGCGCATGCCGTCAACAGGGCCACCACCAGCAGCAACAGCAAACGGGCGCGATTGAGCGCGATACCCAACGCCTGTGTGGTGGAGGCACCCAATGGCAGGATGTCCAGCCAGCGAGTGAGCGACAGAGTACACAACGTCAGCAGTGCCGCCAGTGTTCCAACCGCCAGGGCGCTAGTAAGGTCGACATAATAGGTCGAACCGGCCAGCCAGGCGATGACCTGCTGCCCGCGCGGATCGCCACCTGCCAGCATCACGCTGCGCACGGCATCGAACAGCGCAGTGACCGCCACCCCGGTGAGCAGTAGGCGCTCGGGCACGAAACCGCTGCGCCGATTGAGCATCACCAGAACCAGCAAGGTGGCAAAGGCACCCAGGGTGCCGATTCCGACCAGCATCCCACTGGTTGGAGCAGGGAGCAGGAAAATACCCAGAATCAAGGCGATGGCACAGCCACCGCTGATCCCCAGCACCTCCGGGCTGGCCATTGGGTTGGCGGAGAGGCGCTGCAGCAGCGTGCCGGCCACCGCCAGCATCAAGCCGCTGGCCGCCGCCGCCACCACCCGGGGCATGCGCCACTGCATGACGCTCCAATTGTCCGGCGACAGCCAGTACCAGCCATTCACCCCCTGCCCCAGCAGCAACCCCAAGCCGATGGCCAGCAGCAAGCCAATGGCCAGACGAACAGCCAGACGCCCGGGGGCGGGATGTCGGTTCACCAGCACGGCTGCCGGCTGCGGCGCCCGATCACCCTGCAGCTTCAAGCGCGGGATCAGCCACATCATCAGCGGCGCTCCCAGGGCACCGGTCACCGCACCGGTGGGAATCAACGTCGGCAGCACACCGGTGAAGCTCTGCAACAGCAGATCGGTGGTGGCCAGCAGCACCGCGCCCAGCAGCGTGCCCCACAACAAGCGCTGGTAAAGACGCCGCGCCCCGGCCATGCGCACGATATTGGGTGCCGCCAGGCCGATGAAACCGATGACCCCCACTACGCTGACGACGCTGGCGGTAATGAAGACCGCCAGTCCCATCCCGGCAAAGCGCAGATACTTGAGCGATACGCCCAGGCTCTTGGCGCTGGCGTCATCCAGCTCCAGCACCGCCATTGGACGCAACAGGAACCAGGCAACCACGGTACCGATGGCTAATCGCGGCCATAAGGTCGCCACGCCGTCCCAGCCGCTCTGGGCCAGCGATCCAGCCCCCCAGATCAATAAGCCCGACAGTGCCTCATGATTGAACAATAACAAGGCCGTGGCCAATGCCCCCAGATAGAGGTTGACCACCAGCCCAGCCAGCACCACCACGATGGGCGCCAGCCCACGTCGCCAGGCCAGCATGAACACCAGCCCCATCGCCAGCCCGCCACCGGCCAGCGCCACCCACTCGCGACCAATGTCCAGTAGTCCCGGGGCCAACAAGGTCGCCGCCATCAGCGCCAGGTTGGCGCCCGATGCCACGCCCAGTGTAGTCGGCGAAGCCAGGGGATTACGCAGCACCTGTTGCATCAGCACGCCCGCCAGCGCCAGGCCACCACCCGCCAACAGTGCGATGGAGAGCCTCGGCCACCAGGCATAGTGCAATAGCAGTTGGTCGACTTCCTCGTACGACGGAAATAGCAGGGACTTCAGACCCAGCGCCAGCCCTCCCTGGGCCTCGAGGCCAAGCCAGAACAGCACCAGCAGCGGCAGGCTCAACAGCCAGCAGGTCAGCGCCGGCGAAACGGCACGTATCGTATTTCCCGTCATCCCCACCATCCATGCCGACAGCCACTTGGCTTCGGCCTCATTCTCTGCAGCATGCTTTCATCGGTCATGCTTCCGGCTCTTTCTCTTGAAGATGTATCGCTGGACGAGATCTTATCTGAAAACGATTATCAGTTAAACTGCATCGTTTCATTGGTTGACAGCATCACGCCCACCGATAAAAATGCAAATAAATCTCATTGAGATCTTTTGGGGTTCCTTATGGCCGCAGAACGCTCCCAGCTTTATTACACCTGCGTCTTTCTGCACGTCTCCTTCCAGGCTATCCAGAACACGGTGGCTACCTCCGCCAAGCTAGACGAAACCCCATGCTGGTTGGATGCACAGATGCTTCGCATGCTCCTCAGTGAGCTGCAGCGCTGCCGATGGGAAGCCGCCCCGTTCAAGGAGGCTTGCCAGTTGCTGGATACCGCCACCTACCACTGTGGCCTGCTCATGGCGCAATGCCCGGCCGCCCTCGACCGCCAGCTCTGCCAGCATCACCTGGAAGCCATCATGGCACCGCTGAAGCAAGCCACGGTGCAACTTTCGGGCAGTGCCAAGCGCACCTCTGCGAGTCATTCAGCATCACCCGCGCGACGGCTGCGTAGCTGGCTGGGATGGTAAGCACAGCCGAGCTTGATTTACCCGGTAGATAAGGGCAACGATTCTCGTTTACCCTGTATAGATCGAAACCCATCAAGGAATCCAGCATGTTCGAAGTCAAGGGCGCCACCTTCGAAATCGATGGCAAACTGCTACTGAAGCCCGTCGAACACTGCTTTGTGGAGAGCAAGGTCTACGGTTTGATCGGCCATAACGGCTCGGGCAAATCGACGCTGGTCAAGCTGCTTGCCCAGCAGCAACCAGTGAGCCAAGGCGAAATTCGGCTCGACGAACGGCTCTTGAGCGACTGGGGTCAGCGCGAATTTGCCCGACGTGTCGCCTACCTGCCCCAGCATTTGCCCAGTGCGGAGAACTTGACCGGTCGCGAATTGATCGCCTTCGGCCGCTACCCCTGGCATGGCCTGCTGGGGCGACATACGGCCGCGGACAAGGCAGCGATCGAGCGGGCCATCGAACTCAGCCACACCGAGGCCTTTGCCGACCGCCTAGTGGATACTCTCTCCGGCGGCGAGCGCCAGCGCGTATGGCTGGCCATGCTGCTGGCCCAGGAGAGTCGTTTCCTGCTGCTGGATGAGCCGTTGGCGGCACTTGATATCGCCCACCAGATGGAGGTGCTGGCACTGATTCGCAAGCTGTGCGACGAACTGAAGCTATGCGTGATCATCGTGCTTCACGACATCAACATGGCCTCGCGCTATTGCGATGAGCTGCTCGCGCTGCATAGCGGCCGATTGCTGGCCCACGGCTCGCCCGACGAGATGATGACCGACGCCACACTGGAAGCCATCTACGGCCTGCCCATGCAGGTCATGCCCCACCCCAGCGGTGAACATCGAATCGCCGTGGCATGCTGAGTCAGAAACTCCAAACGAAACTCGCCGCAGCCAAGGGCTGCGGCGATTCGGAACAATACCGTTGCGTTCAGGTCATGAAGTGGCCTGCTGGTAGCGGCGTTCCACGTCCTCCCAGTTGATCACGTTGAAGAAGGCGTTCACGTAGTCGGGGCGCTTGTTCTGATACTTCAGGTAGTAGGCGTGCTCCCAAACGTCCAGACCCAGTACCGGGGTGTTGCCGTGCATGTGCGGGCTGTCCTGGTTCAGGGTGTTCTCGACCACCAGCTTCTTCTCAGGCGTCACGCTCAGCCAGGCCCAGCCACTGCCGAAGCGGCCCAAGGCCGCCTTGGTCAAGGCCTCCTTGAAGGCATCGAAGCCGCCCAGCTCGCTGTCGATGGCTTGAGCCACCTTACCTTGGGGCTGTCCGCCACCGTTCGGCGACATCATCTGCCAGAACTTCGAGTGGTTGGAATGGCCGCCTCCATTGTTGATGACTTCCTGCCGCTTCGCTTCAGGCACCCGATCGATGCTGGCCATCAGCTCGTCTACCGGCAAGTCTTCCAGTCCGGTGCCCTCCAGGGCGGCATTGAGCTTGTCGACGTAGGTCTTGTGGTGACGCGAGTGATGGATTTCCATGGTCATAGCGTCGATGTGTGGCTCGAGCGCGTCATAGGCGTAAGGAAGCTCGGGCAGTGTATGCGGCATATTCGCTCCTCCATGAAGGCGATTGAGTTCAGGGACGTTCGTCCACGACTTCAACCATCTAGCATGGCAAAAGCTGGCGCTTGACGCTAATAGCGAATTTGAAATTTCGATATAGCCAAGCCTAATGAACCGCAGGTGGCGGGCGTCAACATGTCGAAAGCCGGCCACCTAGGGCCGGCTTTCAATGCGCTAGCACAGAGCTTACAGCTTGCTTTCCAGCGCCGGCAGGATCTCGAGCAGATCACCCACCAGGCCGCTGACTATCGGGAGCGCTACCTGGGAGATCGAGATCTTCTTTACAACTTGCTTTCCAACTCCGGCAGGATCTCGAACAGGTCGCCCACCAGGCCGTAATCGGCCACCTGGAAGATCGGCGCCTCCTCGTCCTTGT
>NZ_JAAQTO010000042.1 GCF_011742165.1 Billgrantia bachuensis
AGGATGCAGTTGGACCTTAGTGTTGATCGATCTCAACGTCATCTTGCAAAGGGGGAGTCCATATAAGTGTTTCCCTAACGAACGCAGGGATCGTCGAGCGGCACCTCTCGCGGCCTCAGCCGTCGCGAGAGGGTGTCCACGGCGATGTTCAGTGCGGCGGTGACCAACAGCAAGAAGAAGGCCACGTCGAACATCAGGTAGTCGAAGCCCTCCTCGATGTAGAAGCCCAGGGTGGCGACGCCCAGCATGCCGAGAATTGCCGTTTCGCGCAGGATTACCTCAGCGCGGTAGTAGAGCAGCGCCAGCAGGCCGGGATAGACGCGCGGCAGCAGCTCGTAGGCCAGCCGTCCGCTGGCGGGCAACCCCGGCATGCCAGGATTGATGGCGTCAGCATGGCGCGCTACCAGAAAAGCGATCAGGGCACCGTTATGCAGGGCCAAGGCCAGCCACGCGGGCAGCAGCGACGGGCCGAGCAGCAGCAGGAAGACGAACGCCAGCATCAGCTCCGGCGTCGAACGCAGGAAGATCAGCACGCCATGCCCGGCCAGGCGTGTACCACGATTGCCGAAGTGGCGGCTGGCCAGCGGCCATAGCACCAGCGCCACCGCCAGCGCCCCTACTGTACCGAGCAACCCCAGCAGCAGGGTGTTGCCGATAGCCGCTCCGAGTGCCGGGATCCGCGCCAGCCACTCGACGAGCCCCGCCCAGTCGCCTGCGAGCAGCGCTGCCGGCCAGATATCCTCCGATACGAAGCGCCATAGCAGCGCGCCGTCGACGCTCGGCCAGGGGCCGAGCAGCCAGACGCCGCCCACCAGCAACAGCGGAATCAAGCGCTTGTGCCCCCACCAGGGCAGGCTGGCGATCAGCAGATAGAACAACCACAGCAGGGCGCCGGCCTCGTGGTAGCGCCCCTCGCGAAAGGCGGTTTCGAGATGGAAGCCCAGGGTCGGCAAGCCGACGAAGCCCAGCAGCACACTGGCGCGCAGGCCGCACTCGAAGCGGTAACGGGTATAGGCGGCGAGCTGGGTCCAGGCCAGCGGCAGTTCGGTGTAGACGAAGCGCGCCAGCCGCCCGCTGCCGGGTGGCAGGGCATCGCGTGGCGCAGGCGGGGTCTGCTCGAGGATCTCGGCATAGACCTTGGCGAAGATCCCGGCATAGGGAATCGCTAGCGCCGCCAGGGCGGTGAGCGCCGAAAGGCCGAACACCTGCATGAACAGCAAGGCCCAGAACAGTTCGTGAATGGCGCGCACGAAGGCGCAGCCGGCGCGCACCAGCCGCGAGCGGGCAAACAGCAACGCCAAGGGAAAACCCAGTATTACACCGGCCAGAGTGCCCCACAGCGCCACCGCCACGGTGAGACCCAGCGCCGACAAGGGCGACTCCAGCGCGCCCCAGGCGGGCCAGGCCAGGCCGGCTACCATACGCCCGAGTTCGCCCCAGGGGTCGCGGGTATGGATGGCAAGATCGGCGAACGGCAGCAGCAACACGGCCAGGGCCACCAGGCCCAGGCTGTGTCGGGCGAGGCGCAGGCCGGGCGACGTGCCTCGCCACCAGCCCGTCGCCGACGAGCCGCGGCGCTGCGTCAGGCCATCCCTCACGGGCGCCCCCGGGCACAGGGCAGCGCATCGACGTCCGGCAGGGTCTCGGCATCATCGTCTGGCGGCGGGCGGTGGTCAGGCTGGTCGGCATCGGGGTAGAGTGCGTCCAGCTCGGCCAGGGTGAGTTGGTCGGCGCGTGCATCGATCACCAGGCGGCCGTCACGCAGGCCCCACACGCGGTCGAAGTGGGTCAGTGCCAGCTCACGCTGATGGAGCGCAATCACTGAAGTGGCATGATGACCTTCGATCAGCTCCAGCAGACGCAGCGCCTGGTGGGGGTCGACGCTGGCGACCGGCTCGTCGCCGAGAAACAGTGGACGGGCCTGGTAGAGCGCGCGGGCAATGGCCACACGCTGACGCTGACCACCGGAGAGTTCGCCCACCGGCCGGCGCATCAGGCCGGCCAGGCCCAGCTCGTCGCACAGCGCGGCCACCTCGCGCCAAGGGCCACGCAGGGGGCGCACCAGGTTCCACAGGTTGGCCAGCGCCGAGTGCTCCGGCAGCCGGCCCATGAAAACGTTGTGATAAACGGCGAGCTGCGGTACCAGGCCGTGGTGCTGCGGGCACCAGGCAACCTGGTGACCGAGCCGAGTGCGCAGCTTGCCGAGCAGCGTCGACTTGCCGGCACCGCTCTGGCCGAGCAGGGCAACCCGCTCACCCTCATGCAGGGCCAGAGACAGGTGCGGCAGGGCGATGTGTTCGCCATGTCCCAGGTCTTCGCCATCGAAGCGAACCAGCAGTCGACGTTGCTCTCCCTCCATCAGCGCAGCAGGCCGAGCGCTTCGGCCACCTCCTCGACGGGGGCGTAGAGGTCGTTGTCGGCGGGGATGAACGCCTCGCGGGGGAAGGTGGCGAGCAGCGCCGGGTTGTCCATCTCCAGAAACGCCGCCTGGACCTCGTCGCTGAAGCCCTCGCCGAAGCGCTCGTCGGCGTCGCCGCGCAGGGTCCAGTTGTAGTCGGGATAGGGCGGCGTGGCCCAGATCACGTCCACCTTGTCGGTATCCACCCGGCCATCCTCCACGGCGGCTTCCCACACCGTGTAGTTGACCGCCCCGATGTCGTAGGTGCCGGCCTCCACCAGCGCAATGGTGCGCGAGTGGTCGCCGGAGTAGCCGACCCGCGAGAAGAGGTCCTCCGGAGGTGTGTCGTCGAAGCGCTGGCGCAGGAAGTGTTCCGGCATCAAGCGACCCGAGGTGGAGGTGCGCGAACCGAACGTCAGGCTCATGCCTTCGATCTCGTCGGGCAGCTCATCGGCACGTTCGAGGCCGGTGGACTCGTGGGCGATGAAGTAGCTGACGAAGGCGTCGTCCTCGCTGCCCTGGGCCAATGCCTGCGAGCCCGGCACCAGCCGGCGCGCCTGCACGCCCGAGAGGCCGCCGAACCAGGCCAGCTGCACCTGGTCGTTGCGGAAGGCAGTGACCGCAGCGCTGTAGGACTTCACCGGTACGTACTCCACCTCGACGCCGAGGCGCTCCTCCAGGTAATCGGCCACCTTGGAGAAGCGCTCCACCAGGCGCGCCTGGTCCTCGTCGGGAATGGCGGTGAAGCGGAAGGTCTCGGCGGCGGCTGCCGGCGAGAGCAGCGCTACGGCGAGAGCGGAGAGTGCGATCCGGCGCATGGTGGTTCCTTGAGATAGAAATCGAGGGAGAGGCGGCTATTGTTGTAGGCCAACGCGGCGCTGGCAAGTCGAGCACTGTGCCGCCCCGTGGGAAATGACTCTGTCTGAAATTTTTTTAGTAATATTTCAAAATTAATAGCCATTTTTTCGACTAAAGGCGCATGTTTCGCTCGCTGCGTTTGCCTAGAATGTAGTGAATTCATCAATGTCAGACATTTTGCTGACCAACGGATTGCTCGCTGTCCGCAAGGGAGTGTACCTGCATGCATGCCTTGACCCTGTTGTCGTTCCTGTTCTTTACCGGCCTGGTGGCCTTCATCACCTGGCGCCTGACCCGGCGCGACGATCATGAGAGCACCAGCGGCTATTTCCTCGCCGGCCGCTCGTTGACCTTTCCTCTGATTGCCGGCTCGCTGCTGATGACCAACCTCTCCACCGAGCAGATGGTAGGGCTCAACGGGGCGGCCTTCAGCGACGGCCTGAGCGTAATGGCCTGGGAGGTGGTGGCGGTCATCGCCCTGGTCGCCCTGGCGTTGTTCTTCCTGCCCCGCTTCCTGCGCAGCGGCATCGCCACCCTGCCTCAGATGCTGCTGATCCGCTTCGATGCCGGCACCCAACTGATCTGTAACGTCATCTTCCTGATCGCCTATGCGGTAATCCTGCTGCCGATCATTCTCTACTCCGGCGCCATGGGGCTGCAGGGCATGCTCGATCTCTCCGGCCTGACCGGGATCGAATCGCAGACGCTGCTGCTGTGGCTCACGGTCTGGGTGGTGGGAATCATCGGCTCCATCTACGCCCTGTTCGGCGGGCTGCGCACCGTAGCCGTGTCGGACACGCTGAACGGCGTCGGATTATTGGTCGGTGGCTTCGTCATCGTCTACTTCGGCCTGCAGGCGGTCAGCGGGGACGGCGGCCTGCTCGAAGGCTGGAATATTCTCAAGGAGAGCGATCCGCAGAAGCTCAACTCGATCGGCGGCTCCGAACAGCAGGTACCGTTCTCCACCCTCTTTACCGGTGTGTTCCTGATCAACCTCTTCTACTGGACCACCAACCAGCAGATCATCCAGCGTACCTTCGCCGCCAAGAACCTCGCCGAGGGCCAGAAGGGCGTCCTGCTGACCGGCTTCTTCAAGCTGCTCGGCCCGCTGTATCTGGTGCTGCCGGGTATCATCGCCTACCACCTCTATGCCGATCAGGGCATTCAGGCCGACGAGGCCTACGGCCACCTGGTGTTCAACGTGCTGCCGCCCTATCTCACAGGTTTCTTCGCCGCGGTAATGGTGGGCGCCATCCTGTCGTCGTTCAACTCGGCGCTCAACAGTACCACCACCATCTTCAGCCTGGGGCTCTATAAAGGCGTGCTCAACAAGGAGGCCAGCGAAGAGCAGGTGGTCAGGTCGGGCAAGGTATTCGGCTGGATCATGGCCTTTGTCACCATGACCATCGCGCCGCTTCTGGCCGGCCAGGAAAGCCTGTTCGGCTACCTGCAGAAAATGAACGCCATTTATTTCATCCCCATCCTCGCGGTAGTGATCGTCGGCCTGCTCACCAAGCGGGTGCCGCCGATGGCGGCCAAGATTGCCCTTGTTGGCGGCTGTTTGCTGATCGCCGCAGGCTATTTCGTGCCGCCGTTCGATCGGCTTCCGCTGGTCATGCACGAGTTCCATTT
Source organism: Billgrantia bachuensis (assembly GCF_011742165.1). Classification (GTDB taxonomy): domain Bacteria; phylum Pseudomonadota; class Gammaproteobacteria; order Pseudomonadales; family Halomonadaceae; genus Halomonas; species Halomonas bachuensis. The sequence continues at coordinate 4,889 of NZ_JAAQTO010000042.1, forward strand.
CGTGGCCGGCGTGTTCGGGTTGCTGGTGGTCCTGATGCTGGTGATCGGCAAGCTACGCCCGCGCGAGACGGACTGGGTGCACGAGGACAGCGGCGCCGTCGATCTCACGCCCTGGCGCGGTGCCGTGCCCGTGGGGCTCTTGCTGGTGGCGCTGGTGGTCATCATCTACGCGACCTTTGCCGGCGGTTGAGGCTGGGCGCGCAGAGGCGGGTCGTCAGGCTCGCCTCTTTTTTACTGCGAGGTCAAATGTCTGACATTTGTGGCGGCATTGTTTATAGTCGTTGCACTATCTCATCTTCAAGGTCTGGCTCGGAGGGCTGCAATGACACTGGCTTCGCTGCCTCGTCACCAGGGCGGGGCCGATGGTCTGGCCAGGCTGCTGGGCCAAGCGCTGTTGGCGGGATACTGGCACCCTGGCGAGACGTTTCCCCGCGAACGCGACCTCTGCGAGCATTTCGAGGTCAGCCGCAACCAGGTGCGTAGTGCCCTGGCGACCCTGGTTGCCCTCGGCCTGATCGAGCGCACTGCGGGGCGCGGCAGCCTTGTCTGCGAGATAGGCGAATGGCATCTGCTCGATCCGCTGGTGAGCGCGTGGATGGCCGATATCGAAGCGCCCGACCCCCAACTGCTGCGCGAGATCTTCGCCTTTCGTTATTCGGCGGAGCCGGCCGTTGCTCGCCTGGCTGCCCGGGCTGCCGAAGCGGAAGATCTCGAACGCCTAGAAGCGGCCTACCAGGGCATGCAGCGTACCGCCGGCAGGCCGGAGGAGAGCGCGCAGCATGCGGAGCACGACGTGGCCTTTCACGAGGCCGTCTATCGCGCCAGCCACAACTTGGTGTGGCGCCAAATGGGCCATCTGCTGAAACCCTCGATCGTTGCTCTGATCCAGCGCTCCCAGGCCCCTCTTCAGCCTCAGCGAGACGGCCTGGGGGATAGCCTGGCGCGTCATGGTCGGCTGCTCGAGGCAATCCGTCACCGCGATGCGGACGCAGCCGAGGCGGCCGCCACCGATGTGCTGCGGCGTACTGCCGTCGACCTGGGTATCGTCGCCGATGCAGAGGCTGGATCCGCCTGGCGCCGCTAGCCGAATTCCCCGTTCATGCCAAGGAGCGTTCCGAATGAAGATCACTCGACTCAAGACCTGGCAGGTGCCGCCGCGCTGGCTGTTCCTCAAGATCGAAACCGACGAGGGCTGCTACGGCTGGGGCGAGCCGGTCATCGAGGGCCGCGCCGCCACCGTGGAGGCGGCGGTGCACGAGCTTGCCGACTACCTGGTCGGTCAGGACCCACATCGCATCGAGCACCTGTGGAACACCCTTTACCGTGCCGGCTTCTATCGCGGCGGCCCCATCCTGATGAGCGCCATCGCCGGCATCGACCAAGCGCTGTGGGATCTCAAGGGGCGCGACCTGGGCGTGCCGGTGCACCAGCTGCTGGGCGGCGCCGTGCGCGAGTGTATGCGCATGTACGCCTGGACCGGCGGCGATCGTCCCGGCGACGTGGGGGCCGGCGCCCGGGCGCTGGTCGAACGCGGCTTCACCGCCTTCAAGATGAACGGTACCGCCGAGATGCAGATCGTCGACTCGCACCGCAAGGTCGACGGGGCGGTGGCGCGAGTGGCCGAGGCGCGCGAAGCAGTCGGCCCTGAGGTGGGTATCGCCATCGATTTCCATGGCCGGGTGCACCGCCCCATGGCCAAGGCGCTGCTGCGCGAACTGGAGCCGTTTCACCCGATGTTCGTCGAGGAGCCGGTAGCGCCCGAGCATCTGCCTGCGCTCAAGCATATTGCCGGTGGCCTCGGCTACCCGCTGGCCACCGGCGAGCGGCTGCACACCCGCTTCGAGTTCCGCGACCTGCTCGCCGACGGCATGGTCGACATCATCCAACCCGACCTCTCCCACTGCGGCGGCATCAGCGAGGGGCTCAAGATCGCCACGCTGGCTTCGGCCCACGACGTGGCCCTGGCGCCGCATTGTCCGCTCGGCCCGTTGACCCTGGCGGCGTCGCTGCAGCTGGATGCGGTGAGCCATAACGCCTTCATCCAGGAGCAGAGCATGGGCATTCATTACAACCAGGACAATGACGTGCTCGACTACCTGGTCGACAAGTCGGCGCTGGCCATCGAGGAGGGCTTCTGTGCGATTCCTCAGGGGCCGGGGCTCGGCGTGGAGATCGACGAGGCGTTCGTCGAGGAGCGGGCCAAGGTGGGGCATCGCTGGCGCAACCCGGTATGGAGCCATGAAGACGGCTCCATCGCCGAATGGTGAGGGGGTGGCCATGAGCGAAGCAATGCAAGAGCGGCTGGCGTGGATCGCCGTGGACTGGGGCTCGAGCAACCTGCGCGCCTGGGCCATGGACGAGCGCGGCGAGGTACTGGCACGGGGCAGCAGCGACAAGGGCATGCTGGCCCTGGCACAGGAGGACTATGAGCCCGCACTGCTCGAGACGGTCGGCGACTGGCTGCCCGCTTCCGGCCGCGTGCCGGTGTGGGTCTGCGGCATGGCCGGCGCCCGCCAGGGCTGGCAGGAGGCGGTTTATCTGCCGGTGCCGGCGCGCCTGGGCGAGCTGGCGCGGGCTGCCGTGGCGCCTGCAGTTGACGAGCCGCGACTGGACGTTCGCCTGCTACCCGGGCTCTGCCAGCATGCCGACCCCGCAGGGCGTGCCTTCGACGTGATGCGCGGCGAGGAGACTCAGTTGGCCGGCCTAGTGGCCCGGGAGCCCGGCTTCACGGGCTTGGTCTGCCTGCCCGGAACTCACGCCAAGTGGGCCTGGCTGGAGGAGGGGGCGGTCACACGCTTCGCTACCCACCTGACCGGCGAACTCTATCGCCTGCTGGCAAGCCAGTCGGTGCTCAAGCATTCCGTGGCCGACGCCGAGCTCGATGCGCCTGGCTGTCGCGAAGCGTTCGTCGCTGCGGTACGCGATGCACATGCCGAACCCGGGCGCTTCGGTCAGCAGCTGTTCGGCCTGCGTGCCGCCGACCTGCTCGACGATGCGCTGCCCAGCGGTGCGGCGCGGCATGCCCGTCTGGGGGCTCGCCTCTCGGGGCTTACCATTGGCCTGGAACTCTCCGGCATGCGTCACGACCTGTCCGGCGCAGCCGTTACCTTGATCGGCAGCGAGGCGCTGTGTAACCGCTATACGCTGGCCCTGGAGGCGCTGGGGCACGACAGTCGCCGCCTCGATGGCGAAGCGGCAGTGCTGGCCGGCCTCGGGCTGGCGCAGGCCGACCAACGTCGTCAGAAAGGAGGTAACTTATGACCCTGCCCTTGATCGGCATCTTACGCGGCGTTACCCCCGACGAGGCGGTCGCGGTGGGCGAGGCGGTACTCGCTGCCGGCATTACCGCGCTCGAAGTGCCGCTCAACTCGCCCGAGCCGCTGGAAAGTATCCGGCGTCTGGTCGAATCCTTGGGCGAGCGTGCGCTGGTGGGCGCCGGTACCGTGCTCAACACGGACCAGGTGAGAGAGGTGCATGCCGTCGGCGGGCGGCTGGTGGTGTCGCCCAACTGCCGCCCGGCCGTGATCGAGGAGACCCGACGCCTGGATATGCAGAGCTGGCCCGGCGTGTTGACACCTTCGGAGGCTTTCGACGCGCTCGAAGCCGGCGCCACCGGCCTCAAGCTGTTTCCTGCCGTTCAGGTGGGCATCGAGGGGATGAAGGCGTTACGGGCCGTACTGCCGGGCGATACCCGCCTCTATGCCGTGGGGGGCATCGGTGCGGAAGACTTTGCCGCCTGGCGTGCCGCCGGTGTGGCCGGTGCCGGCCTGGGAAGCGCTCTCTATCGCCCTGGGCAGGCGCCCGAGCAGGTGGGCCAGCAGGCACGGGCGCTGGTGGCGGCCTGGCAGGCCGCCGACAGTGGGGCTGGTGCCTGATGCATTCGCGTCACGCGGCGTTCAGCCTCGGGGCGGGTAGCGGGTGTCGCGCAGGCTATCCTTGATCTTCTTCAGGTGGGGCAGGAAGTCCTCGCCGCGGCGCAGGGTAACGCCAGTGGCCAGCACGTCGATCAGGGTGAGCTGGATCATGCGCGAGGTCATCGGCATGTAGACGTCGGTGTCCTCCGGCGTCGGAACCTCGAGCGTCTCTGTGCACTCCGCGGCCAGCGGCGATGCCGGGGCGGTGATGCCCAGTACCACGGCACCGCTCTCGCGCGCCAGTTGGGCGATATCGACCAATTCCCGGGTGCGGCCGGTCCAGGAGATGACCACCACCACGTCGCCGGTATGGCAGGCGGAGGCGACCATGCGCTGCATCAGCACGTCGACGTAGGAAGTAACCGGCAGGTTGAAACGGAAGAACTTGTGCTGGGCATCCTGGGCCACGGCGCCGGAGGCTCCCAGGCCGAAGAAGTGGATCTGCTTGGCCTGGATCAGGTAGTCCACCATCCGCTCGATGCGGGCCGGGTCGAGCGTGCGGCTGGCTTCGTCCAGGGCGGCGATGGTGGCGCCGAAGATCTTGCGCGTGTAATCCGCCGCCGCATCGCCGGGCTCTACCGACTGGCTGACGTAGGGCGTGCCGCCGGCCAGGCTCTGGGCTAGCTTGATCTTGAAATCGGGATAGCCCTTGGCATGGAAATTACGGCAGAAGCGATTGACCGTGGGTTCGCTGACCGACGCCGCCTGGGCCAGACTGGCGATGCTCAGGCCGGTGGCCCGAGCCGGATCGGCGAGGATGACGTCTGCTACCTTGCGCTCGGAGCGGTTGAGCTCTTCGAGGCGTTGACGAATCCGTTGCAGCAGGTCGTGGGCCATGGTGGTTGAGACTCTCCTGAAATGATGATGTAGTGATTTAACAACATGGTCGCCGGCTATCCTAGCGCGGAGTGTCGGCCGGGCGCGAATCCAGGTATAGGAAGAACCGATTTTGAGTGTAATATTACAAAAAATCGGTTGATGGAAAGCCGTTTTTTACGTATTTTTTGTGTAAATTAACCAGATGGGGGCGGTCATGAATGCAACCAAGCGGTCAGAGGAAGAGAGTCGGCCGGTCATCGATCTTGCGCTGTTTGGTGCCTTGGGCGACCTGTCGCTGCGCAAACTCTATCCGGCGCTCTATCACCTCGACCGCGAGGGCCTGCTGCATGACGATACGCGCATCCTGGGGCTGGCCCGCCAGGAACTGAAGCCCGATGCCTTTCGTCGGCAAATTGCCGACACCCTGCAGACCTACGTCAAACCTGCGGAACTCGACCGTGAGGCCGTCAAGCGTTTCATTGCGCGTCTCGATTACCTGCAGCTCGATTTCGCCACCGCCGAAGGCTATCGCAGTATTACCGAGTGGCGTGAGGCCGTGCGCCACGACACCGTCGTCTGCCCCTTGGTCGTCTACCTGGCGGTGCCGGCGAGCCTGTACGGCGACATCTGTCGCAATCTTCAGGCCGGCGAGTGCCTCGACGAGCTCTCCCGCGTGGTGGTCGAGAAGCCGATCGGCTACGACTTCGAATCCTCCTGCGAGATCAACGACGCCATTGGCGAGGTGTTCCAGGAGTCCCAGGTCTATCGCATTGACCATTACCTGGGCAAGGAGACCGTCCAGAACCTGATTGCGCTGCGCTTCGCCAATCCCCTGTTCGGCACCCAGTGGAACCAGAACCACATCTCCCACGTCGAGATCACCGTCGCCGAGCAGGTCGGCATCGAAGGGCGCTGGGGCTACTTCGATCGTGCCGGTCAGCTGCGCGACATGGTGCAGAACCATTTGCTGCAGCTGGTCTGCCTGATCGCCATGGATCCGCCGGCCAACCTGGATGCCGACGCCATCCGCGACGAGAAGGTCAAGGTGCTCAAGGCGCTGCAGCCCTTCAGCGAGACCAAGCTCAACCGTGACGTGGTGCGTGGCCAGTACATCGCCGGCACCATCAAGGGCAAGGGGGTGCCTGGCTACCTGGAGGAGGAGGGCGCCAACCGCGACAGCGAGACCGAGACCTTCGTGGCCATGAAGACCGGCGTGTCGAACTGGCGTTGGGCGGGAGTGCCGTTCTATCTACGCACGGGCAAGCGCATGCCGGAGAAGCTGTCGCAGATCGTCATTCATTTCCGCCAGCAGCCGCACTACATCTTCGATCCGGATCAGCGCAACCTGGCGGCCAACAAGCTGATCATCCGCCTGCAGCCCGACGAGGGCATCGCCCTCGAGGTACTGACCAAGGACAGCGGCCTGGATCGGGGCATGCGTCTGCGCCGCGGTCCGCTGCACCTGGATTTTGGCAGTGCCTTCCCACAGACGCGGATACCCGATGCCTACGAGCGACTGCTGCTCGAGGTAATGAAAGGGCAGCAGTACCTGTTCGTGCGCCGCGACGAGGTGGAGCATGCCTGGCACTGGTGCGATAGCCTGATCGCCGCCTGGAAGGAAATGGGTGAGCCGCCGCGGCGCTACCCGGCCGGCTCCTGGGGGCCGGTAGCTTCCATCGCCATGATCACCCAGGATGGGCGCAGCTGGTACGAGGACTACTGATATGACCCAAGCGAATGCCAGGCCGCGCGAGCAGCTCGCCGCGCAGCTCGCCGAAGCCACCAGTGAAGCGTTGCGCCAGGACCTGGCGCAGCAGGAGCGGGCCCTGCTGGTACTTTCCGGCGGCTCGACGCCGGTGCCTTACTTTCAGGCCCTTTCCCGGCAGGAACTGCCCTGGGAGCGGGTCGACGTGACCCTGGCCGACGAGCGCTGGGTGAGCGAATCGGACGAGGCGAGCAATGCGCGCCTGGTACGCCAACACTTGCTGCAGGGCAAGGCGGCGGCGGCCAGCTTCGTCTCCCTGACGACCGACGACGAGACCCCCGAGCAGGGCGTCGAGGCGGCCACCCGGCGCATCGAGGCGCTGTCCTGGCCCGCCAGCCTGGTGGTGCTAGGCATGGGCGGAGACGGCCATACCGCCTCGCTGTTTCCCGACAGCCGCGAGCTGGAGCTGGGACTGACCACCGATGCCCCGGTGCTGGCCGCACGCACGCCCAGTCAGCCCCAGGCGCGCATCACCCTGAGCGCCGACCGACTGCACCAGGCGCGACGCCACGTGCTGCACATCACCGGCGACGACAAGCGCAGCGTGCTGGCCCGGGCCATGTCCGGCGACGACTCGCGTGAGCTGCCGATCCGCGCCTTTCTTTCCTGCCCGCTGGCCATTTACTGGGCCCCCTGAACTGGAGTTGCTCATGACCATCGACAAACAGCTGCCGTCCACACGCATCACCGAACTCGACAGCATTTGCCTCAAGGCCGAGGTCATCCCGGTGCTGGCCATCGAGCGGGTGGAGGATGCCGTGCCGCTGGGCCGCGCCCTGGTCGAGGGCGGGCTCACGGTGCTGGAAGTGACCCTGCGCACCGATTGCGCCCTCGAGGCGATACGTCGTCTGAAGGAGGCACTGCCCCAGGCCAGCATCGGCGTGGGCACCGTGCTGACGCCGGCCCAGTATCGTCAGAGCGAGCAGGTGGGTGCCGATTTCGTGGTGACCCCGGGCACCACCGAGGCGCTCTATCGCTATGGCGTGAGCAGCCCGGTGCCGATGCTGCCCGGTGTCGCCACGGTGTCCGAGCTGATGACCGGCTGGCAGTATGGCTACCGCCGCTTCAAGTTCTTCCCCGCCGAGGCCAGCGGCGGCGTCAAGGCCTTGAAGGCCTTCGCCGGCCCGATTCCCGAGGCGCGCTTCTGTCCCACCGGCGGCATCACACTCGACAACGCCGAGGACTACCTGGCGCTGAAGAACGTGATGTGCGTGGGTGGCTCCTGGTTGACGCCGAAGTCCCTGGTCGATGCGGAGGACTGGACCGGTATTCGACAGCTCGCCAAGGAAGCCGCCCAGCGCTTCCATCACTGAGCGTCGGCTTCGTAACGAACCTCGTTGTGCTCTCTCGACAGCCCGTTGCTGTCTTTGTGCCCGGCCTCTCGGCCGGGCTTTTTTGTCAACCGAGTCAGGCACCATGATCGAATCTGGGAAGTCCTGCTTGGCGTGAGGGAGATGATGCTGAACGCGAAAGCGCCGGTTCATGCCGCAATCATGGCGTATGAACCGGCGCTTCGCTCGTAGTCGTGGTGGTATCAGGCGTTGGCGGCAACCGCGACCGGTGCCGCGCCGCGCTTGATCGCAGCGTAGCCCAGACCGGTAACCAGCGAGCCGGCGACGATGGCGCCGAGATAGAGCACTACCGGGGTGATGGCGTTGGGGATCAGCAGCACGAAGATGCCGCCGTGGGGGGCCATCAACTGGGCGCCGACCAGCATGGAGAGGGCACCGGTGATGGCGCCGCCCAGCATGCACGCCGGGATCACCCGCAGCGGGTCCTTGGCGGCGAAGGGAATGGCGCCCTCGCTGATGAAGCACATCCCCAGCACGAACGACGCCTTGCCCGCCTCACGCTCCGGTTCGGAAAACTTGTGACGCGCGACGAAGCTGGCGATACCCATGCCGATGGCCGGTACCATGCCGGCGGCCATGATCGCCGCCATCGGCGCGTAGGTCTGGGTTGAGAGCAGGCCGACACCGAAGGTGTAGGCGGCCTTGTTGACCGGTCCACCCAGGTCGAAGCACATCATGGCGCCGAGCAGGATGCCGAGCAGCACCGCATTGGCCGAACTCATGGCGGCGAGGAATTCGGTCAGGCCGGCGAGAATGGCCGCCACCGGCTCGCCGATGACGTAGATCATGGTCAGGCCGGTGACCAGGCTGGCGATCAGCGGAATGATCAGGATCGGCTTGAGCGACTCGACGCTCTTCGGCAACTTGACGTGCCGGGTCACGGCCAGCGCCACGTAGCCGGCGAGGAAGCCGGCGAGAATGCCACCGATGAAGCCGGCGCCGATCTCCGCTGCCAGCATACCGCCGATCATGCCCGGGGCGATCCCGGGGCGGTCGGCGATGGAGTAGGCGATGTAGCCGGCCAGTACGGGAATCATCAGGGCGAAGGCGGTGCCGCCGCCGATCTGCATCAGCGCCGCGGCCAGCGTACCCTCCTGTTCGAAGGCCTCGATGCCGAACACGAAGGAGAGCGCGATCAGCAGGCCGCCGGCCACCACCATGGGAAGCATGAACGAGACGCCGGTGAGCAGGTGCTTGTAGATCCCCTTCTCCTTGAGGCTCTTGCTGGCCTCGCGCTTGCCGACAGCGCTGCCGGCTTCTTCTACCTCGGCCTCGGCCAGCGCCGCCTCGATGGTGGGGCGCGGCTTCTTGAGCGCATTGCCGGTAGAGGTGCGGTAGATGCGCTTGCCGGCGAAGCGGGTCGGATCAACCTCGATGTCGCAGGCCAGTATCACCACGTCGGCCGCGGCGATCTCCTCGTCGGTCAGCTTGTCCTGGGCGCCCACCGAGCCCTGGGTCTCGACGCGAATCGCATGGCCCAGGCTCTTGCCGGCCTCGCTCAGGGCCTCGGCGGCCATGAAGGTGTGGGCCACGCCGGTCGGGCAGGCGGTCACGGCGACGATCTTGCTGCCACCGGCTGCTGTCGCGATGGGCGCGCTGGCGGCGGGCGGGGTATATTCGCCGGCTTCACGCTGGGCGCGAGTGAGAAAGGCCTCGGGGTCGGGCAGTGCCTCGTCGATGGTGGCCTGGAACAGGCGCTTGCCGCGGAAGCGCTCGGCCGCTGGGACCTGCTCGGCGGCGACCACGACCAGCTCGGCATCGGCAACTGCCTGGGCCGAGACGGGCTCGACGGGCTCGAGCTGGCTGTGCATCTCGACGCTGGGCTGCCAGCCGAGACGGCGGGCGGCCTGCTCGAGGCGGCGAGCGGCGAGGAAGGTGGTAGCCATGCCGCTGGGGCAGGCGGTGACGATGATCACGTTCATGCAAGGGCTCCCCCTGCGTCGACGTCGTTGAGGCGACGCACGCGGGTCTGTTGTTGGATGTGAGCGAAATCGTCGGCACGGGCGTTGCCCACCCCGACGTGGCGAACCGATTCGGCGGAAAGCGCGGTGGCCAGGCGCAGCGCCTGTTCCGGCGGGTGGCCCGACAGCACACCGTGCAGCAGGGCGGCGAGCAGGGTGTCGCCGGCGCCCACGGTACTGGCCACTGCCAGGTGCGGCGGTATCGCCTGCCAGGCGCCGCGGCGGCTGACCCACAGCACGCCGGCGGGGCCGGCGGAGACCACGGCCTCCTCGACACCGGCCGCGTAGAGTCGCAGCGCCGCCTTTAGCCGAGCCTCGGCGGTTTCGAGGCTTTCGCCGGCCCAGGTGGCGAGCTCCTGCTCGTTGGGCTTGACCGCGGTGGGGCGGGCATCGATAGCCAGGGCGAGGGCTTCACCGCTGGTATCGATCCATACCGGCAACCCGGCGTCACGCAGCCTCGCGGTCAACCCGGCAAGACTATCTGCTGCGACGCCCGGCGGCAGGCTGCCGGCGATCACCACTGCATCGGGACGGCGCCGGGGATCACCGATGCGCGTGTCGAGACCGTCGAGCAGACGCTGCCAGTCCGCAGTATCAATTGCCGCGCCGGGGCCGTTGATATCGGTGACGCGACCGTCGGCCTCGGCGAGCTTGGCGTTGATGCGCGTCTCGCCGGGCACACGAAGGAAGGCATCCTCCACCTTCATAGCCTCGAAGGCGCGCAGGAAAGGGCCGTCGTTGTCGGCACCGAGGAAGCCCGACACCGTCACGTCGTGGCCAAGCTCGGCCAGCACACGGGCCACGTTGACGCCCTTGCCGGCCGCCGTCAGGTGGGTCTCGTGGGTGCGGTTGACCTCGCCCGGTACCAACCGCTCCAGGCTCACGGAAAGATCCAGCGCCGGGTTGAGAGTAAGGGTGAGCACGCGGGCCATCAGCGTGCCTCCAGGGCGTCGCGAACCGCCTCGCTGGTCGCCTGGCCCAAGGCCAGCTCGGCCTGGGCGCGGGCCTCGTTCAGGCCGAACTCGCGCAACCTGGCCTTGACCAGCGGCACCTGTCGCGCGCTGACCGAGAGCTCGTCGACGCCGAGGCCGACCAGTACCGGCACGGCCAGGGCATCGCTTGCCAGTTCACCGCAAACCCCGACCCATTTGCCGTGGGCGTGGGCCGCCGCCACGGTCATCTCGATCAGGCGAAGCACCGCCGGGTGCAGGCCGTCGGCTTGGGCCGAAAGGACGGGGTGGTCGCGATCGATGGCCAGGGTGTACTGGGTCAGGTCGTTAGTGCCTATCGAGAAGAAGTCGACCTCGGGGGCCAGCGTCGGCGCCAGCAGTGCCGCCGAAGGCACCTCGATCATCACGCCGAGCTGTACGTCCGTGGCACGCTCGGTCGGGGGAATCTCGTCGACCAGACGGTCGAAGACGGCTCGTGCGGCACGGAACTCGCCGACATCCTTGACCATCGGCAGCATGATGCGCAGCGGTCTTGGCGTTCCTTCCGCGTCGGGGGCTGCGGCCAACAGCAGCGCGCGCAGCTGGGTCTCGAGCACTTCGGGGCGGGTCAGCGTCAAGCGGATGCCGCGCAGCCCGAGGAAGGGGTTGTCTTCCTTGGGCACCGGCCAGTAGGGCAGCGGCTTGTCGCCGCCCACGTCGAGAGTACGGGCGACCAGTGGGCGTCCTTTCAGGGCGTCGAGCGCCTCGCGATACTCGGCGATCTGTGTATCGAGGTCCGGTTCCTGGGCATGGGCCATGAACAGGAATTCGGTGCGCAGCAGGCCGACGGCCTCGGCACCGCGCTCTACGGCGTCGGCCGCGTGTGTCGTGTTGCCCAGGTTGGCGGCCACCTCGACGCGATGGCCATCGCGACAGCGTGCCTCCTCGAAGCGTGTCTTCCAGGCTTCGGCCTCGCGCTGTTGGCGCTCGGCCAGGCGCTGCTCGGCAGCGGCGCGGCGCTCGGCGGAAGGCGCCGGAGTCACGCGGCCGCGCTCGCCGTCGAGGATCAACTCGCTGCCGTCCGCCAGGGTCAGCACCCGTTCGCCGGCACCCACCACGGCGGGAATGCCCAGCGCCCGGGCCAGTATCGCACTGTGTGCGGTGGCGCCGCCGCGGGCGGTGAGCAGTCCGCGCACCCTGCGCGTATCGAGCCGCGCCACGTCGGATGGGCCGATGTCGTCGGTTACCAGGATGTAGGGCGTTTCCGGCGGCTCCGGCAGGCTCACGTTGCACAGAATGCCGAGCACGCGGCGGCCGACGTCGCGCAGGTCGGCGGCGCGCTCGGCGAGCAGGCGGTCTGCGAGCATCTCCTGGGCGTGGGCGGCGGTCTCGATGGCCTCCCACCAGGCGGCCTCGGCGGAACGACCCTCATGGATGCCTTCACGGGCCGCCTCGAACAGCTCGGGATCTTGCAGCATCTCCTCGTGCATGGAGAGGATCTGTGCCACCTCGCCGCCGCGGGCTTCGCTCTCGAGCGCCTCGAGCTGGGCCACACCCTCGACGATGGCGCTCTGCAGCCGCCGCTGCTGCTCTGCCGGGTCGGCGGCGCGTTCGGGATAGTCGAAGCGCGGCGTCTGCAATACGAAGACCGGCGCAATGGCGAGCCCAGGTGAGGCAGCCACGCCAGGATGCGGCGTATTGTCGGGCAGCGGCTCGGCGGGCGCGGCGTCGGCCTGCGGCACGATGCGCTCGCGGCTCTCGTCGAAGGGCATGACCTGTTCGCCGAGACCATCGGCTACGGCTCGGCACACGGCGTCGAGCGCCTCGGCGGCGTGCTCGCCCTCGGCGGAAAAGGCCAACTGCTGGCCGCGCCGGGCGCCGAGATTGATCACCTTGGTCAGGCTGGTTGTCGGTACCGCAGCGCCGCCGCCTTCGGCCAGGCGCACATGGATGGGGATGCCCTGCCGGCGGGCCACCTGTACCAGTTGCTTGGCCGGACGAGCGTGCAGGCCGTGGGCGTTGAGTACGCGGGCGAGCCGGGTGTGAGCGGTGGCCGACTCACCGGCCAGCCGTGCCAGTACGGTGGCGGCGTCGGCGCTGGACAGCTCGGCGGCGCCGCTGTCGAGCAGTGCCAGGATTCGCTCCAGCAGGCCGCGGTGGGCGTCGCCTTGGGCGGCCAGGCAGAAGACGCCTTTCACCGTTTCGCCGCCGCTCACGAGTTCCGCTTCGGGCGTGGCCAGTGCCAGTGCCGGGATTTCCACACCCTGCCCACTCGTGGCCAGCCACAATCCCTGGCCGAGCCGGGCCAGCTCGCGCTCGGCCACCGCGGCGACGAAGCCGTTGCCAACACAGCCGAGCTGACGCAGCCGGGCGGCACCGGCCAGGGCCAGCTCGCGGGCGTCGCGAGCGGGAAAGCCGAGGCACAGGGTTTCGGCGTCCAGGCGCGCCTCCACCACCGCTTTCGAGAGCAGAGCAGCCACCTCGGCGGTCGAGCGGGCCTCGGCCAGGCGCTGGCCGACGCTGTCGTCATCGAGCACGTGGGTGAGCTGGCGCAGGATGTCGAGATGCTCATCACTCTGGGCGGCGATGCTCACCAGCACGTGGACACGCTGGCCGTCGTGCCACTCGACACCGCTCGGAAACTGCAGCACGCGCACGCCCGTGACGTGAACATGCTCGCGACTCTCGGGGGTGCCGTGGGGAATGGCGATGGCATTACCGAGATAGGTGGAGGATTGGGTCTCGCGCTGAAACAGGCCATCGCGGTAGGCGGGGGCGGTCAGCCCCGCCTGTTGCAGCGACTCGGCGGCCTGCTCCAGCGCGGCGCGCCAGTCGGCTGCCTGGCAGTCGAGGCGGATGTCCTCGGGGCGTAGCGTGAGCATCTGTTATCTCCTGATAAATAGGCGACTTGCAGCTTTCGAGCAGGCTTGGCCACTGGCAGCAGATTATGCTGAATCGTGTCACCTTTCTTGTTTATCATGCTGGATCGATTCATTTGGTTTCGCAAGTCGCTATTACTTAGACTTTCGCAGGGGGCGGGGCAGGCCATGTGTGGCGTAGAATCGGCCTTGGCACATTGAGGGATACCATGACACTAGCCGAAATCGCCCGACTGGCAGGGGTCTCGCGCACTACCGCCAGCTACGTCATCAACGGCAAGGCCGCCGAGCGGCGTATCAGCCAGGACACCGTCGACAAGGTGATGGCGGTGGTGCGCGAGCACCGTTACCGGGTTGATGCCCAGGCTGCGGGGCTGCGGCGCGGCTCGAGCCGTACGCTGGGGCTGATCGTTCCCGACCTGGAGAACGTCAGCTATGCGCGCCTGGCCAAGCGGCTGGAGCGCGGTGCTCGCGAGCAGGGGTATCAATTGTTGATCGTCGGTTCCGACGACCAGCCGGATACCGAGCGCGACTTGGCGCTATCGCTGCGTGCTCAGCGCTGCGAGGTACTGATTACCGCCAGTTGCCTGCCGATGGATGATCCGTTCTACACGGAGTTGTTGCAGGATGGCCTGCCGGTCGTGGCGGTCGACCGCGGCTTCGATCCGCAGCGCTTCGCCAGCGTGGTGAGCAACGATCGCGAAGCCGCCGAACAACTTACCCGCTCGATGCTCGACGACTCGGTGAAGCGCATCGCCTGGCTGGATGCGGTGCCGGCGCTCTCCATCAGCCGTGAGCGGCGGGCCGGCTTCCAGCAGGCGCTGGCGGGACATGGCGCCGAAGCGCTGGTCTATGGCGCCGAGCGCTATGATCGGGCTGATGGCGCTCAACTGATGCGTCAACTGCTCGACCGCCACGGCCTTCCGGATGCCGTGGTCACGGCCTCCTATACCCTGCTCGACGGCGTATTCGACGTGCTGCTGGAAGAGGGCGGCCTGCCGCAGACGCTGCGCATGGCGACCTTCGGCGACAGCCGGCTGCTGGATTTCCTGCCACTTCCGGTCAATTCGGCGGTGCAGGATCATGACCGCATGGCGTCGATGGCGCTGGCCTGTGCCTTGGCGGCGTCGCAGGGCAACTACCGCGTGGGGCAGCAGGTCGTGCCGCGAACCTTGAGGCGCCGGCTGCCGATCAGGCTCGCATCATGAATTGCCTAGCCTCGCAGCCGGGCCAGATCCTCCCGATCGGGCAGGGCGGCATAGGCGCCGGGCCGGGTCACGGCATGGGCGCCGCAATTGGCTGCGGTACTCAGGGCACGCCTCAGGAAGCTCTCGTCCTGATGCCAATCCCCCTTCGGATCCTCGAGGCGGCCGGCGAGCTCGGCCAGTAATCCACCGATAAAGGCGTCGCCGCCGGCGGTGGTATCCACCGCCTCGACCTTCGGTGGGGCATGGTGCAGCTCCCTGCCCACTCCCACGGCGCGTACCTCGCCGGGGCCATCGGTGATCACCAGCAGCTTGACGCCGGCGGCGAGCCGCTCGGCCAGCCAGGCGTCGGCCGGGTGGTCGGCGCGCAGGTAGTCGAGCTCATCGGTCGACAGCTTGACCAGGCCGGCGCGGTCGATCAGTTGAGTGACCAGGGCGATGTCGGCGTTGCCGCCGGCCCAGAGATTATGGCGCAGGTTGGCATCGACGCTGACCAGGCAGCCGGCTCGGTCCGCCATGTCGGCCATGGCCAGCGTGGTATCGGCGATCTCGGGCTCGGTGAGGCTGTTGCTGCAGAAGTGAACGATGGCGGGATCGGCGAACACGCCGGGCGGCAGGTGCTCGAGGCGATAGAGCAGGTCTGCAGCCGGTGGGCGGTAGAAGTCGAAGGTACGCTCGCCGTCGGCATCGCGGGAAACGAAGGCCAGCGCCGTGCGCGCCTCGTCGGTGCGCACCACGCCGGAGAGGTCGACGCCATGGGCGGCAAGCTCCGCGGCGAGGAAGTCGCCGAAGTGATCCTCGCCGAGCATGCCGAGAAAGCGACTGGGCACACCCAGGCGCGCACAGGCCACCGCCACGTTGGCCGGCGCGCCGCCGGCATAGGGCGTAAAGGTTTCGGGGGCGTCGCCGCCCTGGTCGCCGAGCCGGCTGGAGAGCATGTCGACCAGGGCTTCGCCGAAGGCGATGATCGGTGTCATGAGACATCCTCAAGTGACAGGGTGGTTCCCAGCAAGTGCTGTGCGCCGGGTACCAGCCATACCGGGTCGAGGCGGGTATTGGCCGACTCCACGCAGAGAAAACGGCGCGCGGCGGCGGGCGAAGTGTCATCGGGCGGTGTCTCGCCCGGGTGCCACACTACCGCCGAATCGCTGCCCTGGCGGGCGATGCGCAGGCGGCGCTGGCCGTCGTCGAGAATCACCTCGGCGTTGCTGTGGTAGATGCGGTCGAGCCCGCCGCGCACGGCCAGCTCACCCTGCTGGTCACGCTCGGCGAAACCGGCCAACTTGTCCAGGTAGCGAGCACCGCTCAGCCCTTCGGCGCGGCAGGCGAAGCTGTCAAGCACGGCCAGATAGCTGTGCAGCGCGCCGCTGAGTTTGATCGGTGTCTCGCCGACATGCTCGGTGATCAGTTCCACGTGCAGGCGCCGGGCGTTGGCCTGGATCACGGCGCGGGGGATCAGCTGGCTGTGCAGGCGTTCGCTGGGCGAGAGATGCAGCTCGACCCCGCCCTCGTGCTCATCCACCGCTTCCAGGCGCCACTGCGCCTTGCGCGCCGGGCCGTGCATGGGGCCGGAGCGATCCGGGCTCTCGTCAGCGCCGCGCTCGTCGGCAAACCATGGCCAGCACAGCGGGATGCCGCCGCGAACGGCGCCGGGCAGTGCCTGGGGCGTGGGCGTGACCCAAAGCCAGCCCCCAGGCACCAGCGCCTCTTCTCCTTCGCCCGGGCTGAGAGTGGCGCCACTGTCGCGCGCGGCATCGGATGCGTTAGTACGCGTGGTTACGGATGCGCTAGAGAGGGGCGTGGCTTCGGACGTCGGTCGCGAGCCTTCGGCTTGCGCGGGGTCGGGCGCAGGTAAAAAGTGAAGCACCTGGGCGCCCTGCAGGCAGACGGCCAGCTCCCCCCAGGGTTCGCGTGCCAGCCATACGCGGCGACCGGCCCATTCGCATTCGCGCTGACCGTCGGTTTCGTCGAGCAGGGCTCGCAGGCTTTGCGGAATCATTCGTTCTCCTTCGTCATTCCACTTCTTCGTTGCGCAGGGCCTCGGCGGCGCCCAGCAATCCCGGCCACGGAGCGATAACCACCTGTACCGGGATGGCGCGGGTATAATCGCTCATGCGGCCCTTGGCGATGAAGGCGTCGACGAAGCGACTCTGCGGCAGCCAGTCCAGCAGCCGCGGCAGGATGCCGCCGCACAGGTAGACCCCGCCGCGCGCGCCCATGGTCAGCGCCGCATCGCCGCAAACGTCCCCGAGGATCTTGAGAAACCGCAGCAGGGTATCACGGGCGATGACATCGCCGCCCGCGGCGGCGGTGACCTCGGCCGGTGTCTGGTAGGCGGGGTTGGCGCCCTTCAACGAGCAGTGCGCCAGGTAGAGGTCGAGCAGCCCCTGGCCGCACAGGATGCGTTCCACCGAGACCCGTCCATAGCGATTGCGGAAATGGCGCAGCAGGTTCTGCTCGCGCTCGTCGGTGGGGGCGAAGGTGACGTGGCCGCCCTCGGTAGAGAGCGGAATCCAGGCTCTACGACCTGGAAAGATGCCGCCCACGCCGAGCCCGGTGCCTGGGCCGATCACAAGGCAGGCGGCGTGTTCGCGCGCAACGCCCGGCTTGATCTCGACCAGCTCGTCGGATGCCAGGTGCGGTACGCCCAAGGCCTGGGCGGTAAAGTCGTTGATGACCTTCAGCCGCTCGAGGCCGAGCGCCGCCTGTGCTTCGCGGCGGGAAAACGACCAGTGGTTGTTGGTCATCGTGACCCGGTCGTCGCCGATAGGGCAGGCGAAGGCCAGGCACGCCTCGCGAGGCGGTGCGTCGGCATCCAGCCCGACCCGGGCCAGGTAGTCGCGCACCGCCTCGACCAGGCCGGGATAGTCGGCGCAGGGCAGCGTCAGGATGTCATGGGGCTCGAACTCGCCGGGAGTGACCAGGGCGAAACGGGCGTTGGTGCCACCGATGTCACCGATCAGGGCCGGTCGGGTCATTGGTCCTCCTGCTCGATCTTCTCCAGCTCTCGCGACAGGACCTCGGCCTCGAAGCCGCCGAACACGCCGGCGCCCAGCTCGGCGCCGGCCGCCAGATGGCGGAAGCTGCCGAACAACTCACGGCCGAGGCCGAAGTGATAGCGCTCCAGGTTGGGCTCGATGACGCTGCGGCCGGCGAATTCATTGGCGTCGACCACGGCAGTCAGTTCGCCGCGCTCGGCGTCCAGGCGCACCACGTCGCCATCGCGCAGCCGCGCCAGCGGACCACGGTCGATGGCTTCCGGTGTGACGTGGATGGCGGCGGGTACCTTGCCCGAGGCGCCCGACATGCGCCCGTCGGTGACCAGCGCCACCCTGTAGCCGCGGTCCTGCAGCACGCCGAGGAAAGGCGTGAGCTTGTGCAGCTCGGGCATGCCGTTAGCCTTGGGACCCTGGAAGCGCACCACTACCACCACGTCACGGTCGAGTTCGCCGGACTCGAAGGCGGCCTTGACCTGATTCTGGTCGTCGAAGATGCGCACCGGCGCCTCGACGATCCGGTTGGCCTGCTTGACCGCTGAAATCTTGATCACGCCGCGGCCGAGGTTGCCATCGAGCACCACCAGCCCGCCCGTGGGAGCGAAAGGATCGGCGACCGGGCGCAGCACGTCGCGATCGAGGCTCTCCGTCGGCCCTTCGCGCCAGACCAGCTTGTCGTCCTCCAGGAACGGCTCCTGGGTATAGGCGGTGAGGTCGGTGCCGAAGACGGTGGGAATGTCTCCATGCAGCAGCCCGGCGCCGAGCAGCTCTCGGATCAGCAGGCTCATGCCGCCGGCGGCCTGGAAATGGTTCACGTCGGCGCTGCCGTTGGGGTAGATTCGCGTCATGCTCGGCACCACCGCCGAGAGCGCGGTGAAGTCGTCCCAGTTGATGGTAACGCCGGCCGCGGCGGCCATCGCCACCAGGTGCAGGGTGTGATTGGTCGAGCCGCCTGAGGCCAGCAGGCCGATCATGGCGTTGACGATCGCACGCTCGTCGATCTGCTTGTAGAAGGGACGGTAGTTGCCGCTCTGTTCGGTATTGCGCACCGCCTGTTCCGCGGCGTAGCGGGTCAGCGCCTCGCGCAGCGGCGTGCCCGGGTTGACGAAGGAGGCGCCGGGCAGGTGCAGGCCCATCATCTCCATCATCAGTTGGTTGGAGTTGGCAGTGCCATAGAAGGTGCAGGTGCCGGGGCTGTGATAGGAGCGCGACTCGGCCTCGAGCAGTTCCTCACGCCCCGCCTTGCCCTCGGCATAGAGCTGGCGCACGCGGGCTTTTTCGTCGTTGGGCAGGCCGCTGGGCATGGGGCCGCCGGGAACGAACATCGCCGGCAGGTGGCCGAAGCGCGCCGCGCCGATGAACAGCCCCGGCACGATCTTGTCGCAGATACCCAGGTAGAGGGCTGCGTCGAACATGTTGTGGGAGAGCGCCACGGCGGTGGCCATGGCGATCACGTCGCGCGAGAACAGCGACAATTCCATGCCCGGCATACCTTGGGTGACGCCATCGCACATGGCCGGCACGCCGCCGGCGAACTGGGCGGTGCTGCCCATGCCTCGGGCGGCCTGCTTGATGATCTCGGGGTAGCTTTCGAACGGTCGGTGGGCCGAGAGCATGTCGTTATAAGACGAAACGATCCCCAGGTTGGCGCTGTTGGTCAGCTTGAGGCGGTCCTTGTCGCCGGCATGATCGCAGCCGGCGAAACCGTGGGCCAGGTTGCCGCAGGAAAGCTCGCCGCGATGCACGCCCTGCTGGTGCTGTGCGGCCATGTGCGCCTCGTAGAGCTTGCGACGCCCGCGCGAACGTTCGCGAATACGGTCGGTCACCTGCTCGACGGTGGGGTTTAGTGCGGTGGGGCGAGCCATGAGAGCACCTCGCGTCGTTGGGTGATGGATGTAAATTTACACAATTGTCTCCCATCGCATGGCAAATTTGAAGGCGCCTGGCCGAAAGTATGTAGTTTTATTACGGCGATGGAAAAGAGTTGGTGGGTCTGGGCACAATGTAGGCGGCCGTCGGCGAGTTGTCAGCCGACGCTTCGGTTACCTTCCTGACAGGAACGCCATGTCCGAGCTGATTCTCAAGCGGCTGCCTGCCATCGAGGCGGTGGCGGCTACGCCATGGAATGCGCTGATCGGCGATGACCATCCCTTCCTGCGTCATGAATTCCTGCATGCACTGGAGGCGAGCGGGGCGGTGGGCCGTTCGACCGGCTGGGTGCCGAATCATCTGACGCTGTGGCGTGGCGACGCCCTGGTGGGTGTCATGCCGCACTACCACAAGTACCACTCCTACGGCGAATACGTGTTCGACTGGAGCTGGGCCGATGCCTGGGAGGGCGCCGGCGGACGCTACTACCCCAAGGGGCTCACGGCGATTCCGTTCTCCCCTGTGCCGGGTCCGCGGTTGGCGCTGGCAGGCGACGTCGATCCGCTGGCTGCGCGAGAGGTGCTGGCCGAGGCGTGGGAGGACAGTACGCTGTCGGGCTGGCACCTGCTGTTCGCCGCGGATGAAGAGGTCGACGCCTGGCTCGCGGCTCGGCCTACGCTGCTGGTGCGTCACGGCGTGCAGTTCCAGTGGCAGGACCGCGGCTACGGCGACTTCGAGGGTTTCCTGTCCGCCCTGACGGCAAAGCGGCGCAAGACGATCCGTCGTGAACGCCGGCGAGTAGCCGAGCAGGGCCTGAGCCTGCACCGTCTGGCCGGCGAGGCAATCGGCGAGCGCGACCTCGAGCACTTCTTCCGCTGCTACGAGATCACCTATCTCGAACGCGGACGCCGCGGCTATTTCAGCCTCGATTTCTTCCGCCGTCTGCACCGCGCCATGCCGGAAGCGCTGCTGCTGATACAGGCATGCCTCGACGGCCAGCCGGTGGCCGCCGCGCTCTGTCTGCAGGGCAGTCGTACCCTCTACGGGCGCTACTGGGGCAGCGAGGTGCTGGCCGACTGCCTGCACTTCGAGGCGTGTTACTACCAGGGCATCGAGCATTGCCTGGCCCATGGTCTGACCTGCTTCGATCCCGGCACGCAGGGTGAACACAAGCTCACGCGGGGCTTCGCTCCCAGGCGGCTGCGCTCGCTGCATCATGTTGCCGATTCAAGGCTGCGCGATGCCCTGACGCGCTTTTGTGACGAGGAGCGTGACCACGTCGACGCTTATTGCCGGGCAGCCGAGCGCGCCCTGCCGTTCAGGGCGTGAGACGGGCTGGGGAAGATGGCATAATGCCGGCCATTCAGAATCATGAGGACGTCAGCCGATGCTCAAGTGGCTAGCCATCGCCCTGCTCCTGCTGCTGGCGCTGCTGCAGTATCGCCTGTGGCTAGGCGACGGCGGCATTCATGAGCTGCGCGTGATAAGCGAACGCGTAGAGCTGCTCGACAATGACAACAAGCCACTGCGCGACCGCAACGAACGACTGGCTGCCGAAGTCGTCGACCTCAAGACGGGGCTCGATGCCATCGAAGAACGGGCGCGCAGCGACATCGGCATGGTACGTACCGACGAACAGTTCTACTGGGTGCCTGGCGTGGTGACCGAGCAGGGCGGGGATGGCGCGACATCCCCGGCCCGCGCTCGAACGGGAGCGCCGAATGAGTGAGTACAGCGCTGAGCGCCTGTGGTTGGTAGTGCCCGCGGCGGGTCGTGGGCGACGCATGGGCGCTGGGCTGCCCAAGCAATACCTGGACTTGGCCGGGCGGCCGGTGCTGGCGCATACGCTGGCACGGCTGCACCAGGCCTTTCCCGCGGCGCGGCTGTGCCTGTGCCTCGACCCCGATGATGCTCACTTCGATTCGGCCTGGGTGCCCTTCGCCCAGTGGCGGCGGAGTCCGGGTGGGGCGGAGCGGGTAGATTCGGTACGGCTGGCGCTGGCATCCATTGCCAATGAGGCGGACGACGACGACTGGGTGCTGGTCCACGATGTGGCGCGGCCCTGCGTGAGGGTCGACGATCTGACGCGTCTTCATGCTGCCCTGAGGCAGGACCCGGTGGGCGGGCTGCTGGCAACTCCCGTAGCCGACACCATGAAGCGCGACGATGGCCAGGGGGGCGTGGCCCACACCGAGCCGCGCAGCGGGCTGTGGCATGCGCAGACGCCCCAGGGCTTTCGCTATGGCCTGCTGTGCCGGGCGCTGGATGAGGCGCGCATGCATGGTGCGGCGATCACTGACGAGGCCTCGGCAGTAGAAGCACTGGGCCTTTCGCCACGGCTGGTGCCGGGTCGGCGCGACAATATCAAGATCACCCACCCGGAGGATCTGGCTCTGGCGGGCCATATCCTGGCCGCTCAGCGGGAAGAGCCCTTGTCGAGCCCCGGGCACATGCACGAGGAGACTCCCTGAATGCTGCGCATCGGCCATGGCTTCGACGTCCATCGTTTCGGCGACGGCGACCATCTCATGATCGGTGGCGTTGCCATTCCCTTCGATCACGGTTTCGTTGCCCACTCCGATGGCGACGTACTTCTGCATGCCATCAGCGATGCACTGCTCGGCGCTTGTGCCCTGGGTGACATCGGGCGTCACTTTCCCGATACCGACCCGGCCTGGGCCGGCGCCGACAGTCGTGCCCTGCTGCGTCATGTGCTGACGTTGGTGCGCGAGGCGGGCTATCGGGTCGGCAACGTCGATGCCACGGTGATTGCTCAGGCGCCCAGGCTGGCACCCCACGTTGCCGCCATGTGCGGGCACATCGCCGAGGACCTCGAACTTGCCCTGAACGCCGTCAACGTCAAGGCCACTACCAGCGAGCGGCTGGGCTTCACCGGCCGCGGCGAGGGCATCGCCGCCGAGGCCGTGGTGCTGCTGACGCGCGAGGGGGTTACCACTTGAGCGAACCTTACCGGCCGGACGGCTGGCCACTTGCCAGCGTCCCTGAATTCGGGCCTCCGCGCGCAGGGGAGTTTCGCGCCACGCCCGAGGACTTCGTGGTCGAGGAAATCCTCGGCTTCGCCCCCGAGGGGCATGGCGAGCATCTCTGGCTGTGGATCGAGAAGCGTGGGCTCACCACTCTCGAGGTGGTGCGCCACCTGGCGCGGGCCTGCGGGGTGCCGGCGCGGGCCGTCGGCTACTCGGGGATGAAGGATCGCATTGCGGTGACCCGGCAGTGGCTCTCGGTGCATCTGCCGGGGCAGCAGGCGCCGGACGACCTGGTCGAGCAGTTGGCCGGTTGCGGGGTGCGGGTTCACCAGCAGGTGCGCCATCCGCGCAAGCTCAAGCGCGGCGTGCACCGGGCCAATCGCTTCTCGCTGCGCATTTCGGGAGAGGTGATCAGCGACGCTCTCGAGGCGCGCTGGGCCTGGCTGTGCCGCCATGGCGTGCCCAATCTGTTCGGCCCGCAGCGTTTCGGGCCGGGGGGGCGCAACCTGGCGCGCGCGCGTGCCGTGCTGGCGCGCGGCTGGCGCAAGCGCGACGATCGCGAGGGCATGCTGCTCTCCACCGCCCGCAGCTATCTTTTCAACGAGCTCGCTGCCATGCGCCTGGCGGAAGGCAATTGGAGCCGACTGGTGCCGGGTGACGTGGCGATGCTCGACGGCACCGCGAGCCAATTTGCCGTGGAGGTCGTCGATGCCGAGCTGAGCGAGCGGGCCGACAGACTCGACCTGCATCCTTCCGGCGTGCTGTGGGGGGTAGGCGACTCCCTCGCCGCAGGCCAAGCCGAAGGTTATGAGCGTGCCGTCGCCGAGCGCCATGAAGCGCTCTGCCATGGCCTGGAGCAGGCCGGCGTGAAAATGGCGCGGCGGGCCTTGCGCCTGCGCCTGGACCAGCCACGGCTCGAGATAGAGAAAAGCGTGGCGCGGCTCGATTTTCATTTGCCGCGCGGCAGCTTCGCCACGGCGGTGCTGCGCGAACTCATCGAACATCCAACCTTGACGCTGCCGGCAGAGGGCTAATCCAATGCGCAGACTCCTGCTTTCCAACGATGACGGTGTGCATGCGCCGGGCCTGCGCGCCCTGTACGAGGCCTTGGAGCCCCATGCCCGGCTGCGCGTAGTGGCGCCCGACCGCGACCGCAGCGGCGCCAGCAACTCGCTGACCCTGAACCGGCCTCTGGCGTTGACCTCGCTGGACAACGGCTTCCACTGTGTCGACGGCACGCCGGCCGACTGCGTCTACTTGGGCGTGAACGGGGTGTGGGACGAACGTCCCGACCTGGTGATCTCGGGGATCAATCACGGCGGCAACCTTGGCGACGACGTGCTCTACTCCGGGACCGTAGCGGCTGCCATGGAGGGCCGTAACCTGGGCATGCCGGCCATCGCCATGTCGCTGGTCGGTTCGCGCCATTTCGACACCGCGGGCCGCGTGGCGGCCAGCCTGGTAGGGGCGGCCGACCAGCTTTCGCTACCGCCGCGCAGCCTGCTCAACGTCAACGTGCCTGACCTTCCTTGGGAAAAGCTCCAGGGCTTCCGCGTGACCCGCATGGGCTATCGCGGCCCCGCGGAGCGGCCCATGGAGGTGCGTGACCCACGCGGCCGTTTACGCTACTGGATTGCGGCCGTGGGAGAGAATGCCGATGATGGGCCCGATACCGACTTTGCCGCCATCGAGGCAGGCTACGTTTCGATCACGCCGCTGCAGACCGATCTGACGCAGCGTGCGGCCATAGCGGATGTGCAGGGCTGGCTGGATGCATTCACCTGAACGACTACCCGAACTTTTGCGCGGTGTCGGCATGACATCGCAGCGTACTCGCGACCGCATGGTGGCGCGTTTGGCCAGGCAGGGCATCGTCGATGAACGGGTGCTCCGGGTGATGGCCGCCGAGCCACGTCATTTCTTTCTCGACGAAGCTCTGGCCCACCGCGCCTATGAGGATACCTCGCTGCCCATCGGTCACGGGCAGACCCTGTCCCAGCCGTGGATGGTGGCGCGCATGACCGAACTGGTGATGAAGGAGGCGCCTGGGCGCGTGCTGGAGATCGGCACCGGCTCCGGCTACCAGACGCTGATCCTGTCGCGTCTGGTGCCGGAACTCTGGTCGGTCGAACGAATCAATGCCTTGCATCACCGGGCAGCCAAACGACTGCGTTTATTGCAGGCGCACAATGCACGCCTGCGTCTGGCGGACGGCGGCCATGGTTGGCAGGAGGCGGCGCCGTTCGATGTCGTGCTGCTCACCGCCTGCGCTCATGAGCTGCCCGAGGTCCTGATCTCGCAACTTACCGAAGAGGGCGTGATGATCCTGCCGCTGGCCGATCCCAACGGCGAACAGTGGCTGACCCGGGTGCAGCGTACTGGCTCTCAACATGACCTCCAGCGGCTCGAACGCGTGCGCTTCGTGCCGCTGCTGCAAGGAGTGATTCGTTGAAGCGACAATTCAGTGTCTTCCTCAAGGGCGCCGGCATGGGGGCGGCCGATGCCGTTCCCGGTGTTTCCGGCGGTACCATTGCCTTCGTCACCGGCATCTACGAGGAACTCATCAATACCATCAAGCAGTTTGGCCCCAGCGCCTTCACGGCCTGGCGCCGAGGCGGGCTGACGGGGCTCGCCACCCACCTCAACCTGACCTTCGTCATTCCGCTGTTGCTCGGTATCGGGGTCAGCCTGGTCAGCGTGGCGCATCTGGTCGTCTGGCTCATGGGCGATTACCCGCTGCTGCTCAACGGCTTCTTCTTCGGCCTGGTGGCGGCCTCGGCCATGGTGGTGAGCCGTCATCCGTCCGAGTGGAAACTATGGCACCTGATCCCGCTGGTCATGGGCCTGCTGCTGGCGCATGGGTTGCCATCGTTGATGCCGTTGGTCACCCAGTTGGGCAGCCCCTCGCTGGTGTTGGTCGTCGGCGGCGCGATTGCCATCAGTGCTTTGCTGCTGCCGGGCGTGTCCGGTAGTTTCCTGCTGTTGAGCATGGGTCTCTACGGCACCGTGATGCAGGGGATTCGTAGCTTCGACCTGGCGCTGCTCTCGACCTTCGCCGTGGGTTGCCTGATCGGCCTGTTCGGCTTTTCACGGCTGCTCTCCTGGCTGCTGCGCCATTATCACACCGCGACCCTGCAACTCTTGATTGGCTTTATCGTCGGCTCACTGCCGGTGCTGTGGCCCTGGCGCGAGCTGGTACGCTACCAGCTCGGACCCGAGGGTCAGGTAATCCCGCTCGATTATCGCTACCTGATGCCTGGCGACTACGCCAACCTGACCGGGGAGCCCGGCTTGCTGGTGCCCGTAGTGGTCGCCATGGTGGTCGGGGCAGCCCTGGTACTGGCGTTGGGTCGTCATTCGGGGGGGAGTACGCCCGGTCAGGCAGGGAACGGCTCTCATAAATCATCTGACAAGGAGGAGGGCTCCAATGCGTAAGGTATTTCTCGTCTCGGCCGTTGCCGTGGCCATGACCGGCTGCGTCGCCCAGCAGGAGTATTCCACTCCTCAGGTTCGTGATCTTTCGGTGAGCCGCGAGCGGTCGCCCACCAGCCATTATACGGTCGAGGCCGGCGATACTCTGTATGGCATCGCCTGGCGACATGACATGGATTATCGTGACCTGGCCAGGCTCAACCAGATCGGCCCGCCTTACCAAATTCAGCCCGGCCAGCAGTTACGCCTGGGCGAGGGCGAGGCCGCTTCAACCGGTGAGACCCGCTCTGCTGAGCTGGGAGGCGGCCAGGTAGCGACGGCCACGGCACTCGGCGGCGGTACCGCGACCCAGTCGAGCGATGACGACTGGCTGCTGCCTGACGAGGAGGCCATCGAACGCAACCGCAGACTGACGGCCGAACCTCTCGCGGGGGATACGAGCGTTCCCAGCGATACCGCCGTAGCGGGCGCGCAGACGATCGCCGATGCGGCGACTTCGCCGGAGCCACAGACGCAGCCGGAGCCACAGACGCAGCCGGAGCCCAGCGTCGAGCCCGAAGCGGCTGTTGCCGTGCAGCCCGAGTCCCAGACTCAGCCCGAGCAGGAACCGGAAGCCCAGCCCGAGGTGGACGCCGGCACCCAAGTGGCAGGAGAGCCGGAACGTCAGCCCGAAAGCAGTGGTCGTACCTATACACCGGTCGACGAGGTGCCTTGGCAGTGGCCCACCGACGGTGAACTGGTTGGCCGTTTCGGTGAAGGAGGAAGCATCACCGCCGGCATTGATATCGCCGGGCAAAAGGGGCAACCTGTCAGAGCAGCGGGACCCGGTATCGTGGTCTATGCCGGTAGTGGAGTGAGGGGCTACGGCAATCTCATTCTGCTCAAGCACAACGACCAGTACCTGAGCGCCTATGCCCACAACGACAGCCTCCAAGTGACGGAGAACGATGTGGTCGAAGCCGGTCAGGTAATTGCCACGATGGGCGATAGCGATGCCGAAAGCGCCAGGCTGCACTTCGAGGTGCGCAAGGATGGCCAGCCTCAAGACCCCCTGAAATACCTGCCGGAACGCTAGCAGTACCGTGTTGCCGTCGGGGCGTCACAGGTGGGCATTGGTACCGATGGGTGCCATGAGGAGTCATAACAAATAGAACTCTGCGTGCTGTGAATCATGCCAGAGCAACAGGCATTTCAGGACGAAACCACGGGGTAGCAACCGATGAGCATGCTTGAACGGGACCTTCAGGATGTTGATCTCGAGGACGTCACCGAGGCCGAACAGGACCTCGAGACGGATTCGGACAATTCGGCCAGTGACGATGAGGCCGCCTTCGAAAAGGCGCTGAGTCGCGAGGACAAGCACTACCACCATAGCCTCGACGCCACCCAGATCTATCTCAACGAGATCGGGTTCTCGCCCCTGCTGACGCCGGAGGAGGAGGTCTACTACGGCCGCCTGGCCCAGAAGGGCGACCCCGCGGGCCGGGCGAGGATGATCGAGTCCAACCTGCGCCTGGTGGTCAAGATCGCTCGGCGCTATCTCAACCGCGGGCTGACGCTGCTCGATCTGATCGAGGAGGGAAACCTCGGTCTGATCCGTGCGGTGGAGAAGTTCGATCCCGAGCGCGGCTTCCGCTTCTCCACTTACGCCACCTGGTGGATTCGTCAGACCATTGAGCGGGCGCTGATGAACCAGACCCGCACCATCCGGCTGCCGATCCACGTCGTCAAGGAACTCAACATCTATCTGCGGGCGGCACGCGAGCTGACCCAAAAGCTGGATCACGAGGCCACACCGGAAGAGATTGCCGACCACCTCGACAAACCGGTCGAGGCGGTGAAGAAGATGATGGGGCTCAACGAACGCGTCTCCTCGGTGGACTATCCCATGGGAGGCGACAGCGACAAGCCGCTGATCGAGACCCTGGCCGACGACAACGAGCAGGGCCCCGAATCGTCGCTGGTCGACGTCGACGTCAAGCAGCACGTCGATGAGTGGCTGGCGGAGCTGACCGAGAAGCAGATGGAAGTGGTCGTGCGCCGCTTCGGGTTACGCGGCCACGAGGCTGCGACCTTGGAGGAGGTCGGCGACGAGATCGGCTTGACCCGCGAGCGGGTGCGCCAGATACAGGTAGAAGCACTCAAGAAGCTGCGCCGCGTACTCGAGAAGCAGGGCCTCTCGATGGACAACATCTTCAACGAGTAATAATTGCGTCTGGTAAAAAAGCAGCCGACCCTCAGGTCGGCTGCATATTTTCTGCATGCTGATGGGATATCATTAGCCTCCTTATCATGCAGGGACGAATAGGGGAAAAGAACACATGCTTCGCCCACCTTTCGCACGACGCCTTCCACGTCGCGGACTGGCCACTTTGATGGGTTGCCTCATGATTGGCAATGCCCAGGCCGCCGATCTCTGGACCATTGCTCAGGATGCGCTGGCCAACGACGCCGAACTGTCATCCACTCAGGCCAGTTTCCAGGCCACCGAGGCTGCGCGGGACGTACAGCGCGGCACCCTGTTGCCCCAGATCTCCTTGGGGGGAAGTGCCAGTCACTCTCGAATCTACTCCAGCGCCAACGAGGGAGCCCCGTTTCCCGGTGTGCCGGCCGAAGCATTCGAGACCGAAGACACTGTCAACAGCACAAGCCTGAGTCTTGACGCCGAGCAAGCGCTCTACGACCCGACCCGTCGAGCCCAGTTGGAGCGGGCCGAACGCGAAATCGACCGGGATGCCCTGGGAGTCGACGCGGCCGCTCAGCAGTTGCTCTTCGACGTGGCCAACGCCTACTTCGAGATTCTTCGGGCCCACGATGTGCTCAGCGCGCGTCGCGCCCAGGAAACCGCCATCAGCCGGCAGCTGGAACAGGCGCAGGAGCGTTTCGAAGTGGGGCTGATCGCGATTACCGACGTCCACGAGGCCCAGGCCTCCTATGACCTGGCCCGCGCCCAGCGCCTCGCCGCCGAAGGGGCCATGCAAGTCAGCTTCGAAGCGCTGGAGCGACTGACAGGGCATCGCTA
This sequence comes from Billgrantia bachuensis, assembly GCF_011742165.1. GTDB lineage: Bacteria > Pseudomonadota > Gammaproteobacteria > Pseudomonadales > Halomonadaceae > Halomonas > Halomonas bachuensis. The sequence goes on from NZ_JAAQTO010000042.1 coordinate 34,019, forward strand.
TGACAGCATCGAGGCGCTTGATGACGAGGTGCCGATTGCCCGTCCCGTGCCGGCGGATCGTGAGGAGTGGGTGGAGCTGGCCATGGCCAACAGCCCCTTGGTGCTGTCGGCCGAGGCCGGCATCGAGGTGGCGCGCAGCAGCGTCGATGTCGCTCGGGCCGGTCAGCGCCCGGTAGTGTCGGCCTTCGCCAACTATGGCTGGTCGGATACCGACCGCAGCGGGACCAACCACCAGTCCGAGAGCCAAGTCGGTCTTCGCGCCAGCCTGCCACTTTACACCGGTGGCTCGACCCAGGCGCAGATTCGCCAGAACGGCTTTCTGCTCGAGGCCAGCCAGTACGACTTCGAGGCCCAGCGGCGCGATACCATCCAGCAGGTGCGCTCGTTGTTCACACGAGTGAACAACGACGTGGAAACGGTCGAGGCACGGCGTCAGGCGATCGTTTCCAACCAGAGCGCCCTCGAGGCAACTCGTTCGGGCTACGAGGTGGGCACACGCAACATCGTCGATGTGCTCAATGCCGAGCAGAACCTGTTCAATGCCATCGCAGAGCATGCCGAGGCGCGCTACGACTATGTTCTCGGTCTGCTGCAGCTGCAGCAACAGGCAGGACTGCTCGGGCCGGAATCGATCCAGGCCGTCAACGACTGGCTCTCCGAGGAGGAGCGTGTGTTGCTGGAATTGCCCGACGAGGTCAACGATGATCCCGTCATGAATATCGGCGAGCGTCCGCAGGCACCTTCCCGATGAATTGCTGAAGATTTTGGCTATTATAGTGCCATGCTTTGTAAGCCACCGATAAATCGGTGGTTTTTTTCGTGAAATGGCTGGAAATATAAAAGATAATCTTGTGCTTTTCCGCTTCCGTAGGAGGTTGCCATGGCCAGGCCGCTGGTCGCCGATATCGATCTTGATGCCCTGTGTCACAATTATGCCCTGGCCCGTGAACTGGCAAACCGCAGCCGGGCCTTGGCCGTGATCAAGGCCGATGCCTACGGCCATGGTGCAGTGGAGAGCGCCAGCGCTCTGGAGTCGTTGCCCGAAGGCCAGCGCCCGCCGGCTTTAGCCGTGGCCTGCCTGGAAGAGGCCGAAGCCCTGCGCAAGGGGGGCATTGAAACGCCCATCGTGCTGCTCGAGGGCATCTTCGAGACGCAGGAACTGAGTCGCGTCGAGGCGCTGGGCCTGTGGATGGCGGTGCATAGCGAATGGCAAGTCGAGGCCCTTTTGTCCTACCGGCCGGCCCGGCCGATCCCGGTATGGCTCAAGGTCGATTCCGGCATGCATCGGCTGGGTTTTCCGCCCGAACAGGTGCCGGCAGTGTGGGCTCGCCTGGTCACTGCACCGCAGTACGCCACCGATCTGCAGCTGATGAGCCACTTCGCCACCGCCGATGCGCTCGACTCGGCCTATTTCGACCGCCAGCTAGAATGCATGCGGGCGCTGGCCGAGCGACTCGGCGCCCCGCTGTGCCTGGCCAACTCGCCGGCTACCCTGGCCCGGCCTCAGGCTCATGGTAGCTGGGTTCGCCCCGGCGTGATGCTGTATGGCAGCGATCCGCTGGAGCGACCCAGCGCGGCCAGCCGCCGGCTCGAGCCGGTGATGACGCTGCGTTCCGAAATCATCGCCGTACGCGACCTGGCCGTCGGCGAGCCGGTCGGCTATGCCGGCCGCTGGCGAGCGCCGCGACCGTCGCGCATTGCGGTGGTGGCCTGCGGCTATGGCGATGGTTATGATCGGCATGCCGTCGACGGTACCCCGGTGCTGGTGGCGGGGAAACGCACGGTTCTGGCCGGCAAGGTCTCGATGGACATGCTGACGGTGGACGTGACCGATATCCCCGAGGCCGATATCGGCACCGAAGTCGTGCTGTGGGGAAGGTCGCGGTATGGCGCAGTACTCTCGGTCGACGAGGTGGCCCGGTATTGCGATACCATCAGCTATACGCTGCTGACCGGCATCCTCCCGCGAGTCCCCAGGCGCTATCGGCGGCGCGCCTGAGCGCCGGTTGCCTTCGCCAACCCGAAGCTAACGGAACCCTGCATGTCCAAGCGTAACTGGCCCGCTTCATACGCCCATCCTCGCTACTGGCCGGCCTGGCTGGCCATTGGTTGCATGTGGGTCGGTGCCTGGCTGCCCTGGCGGCTCAAGCTGGCCATCGGGCGGGGGCTCGGCCTATTGGCCTGGTGGGCGGTGCCTCGTCGCCGGCATATCGTCGATACCAATTTGCGTCTCTGTTTTCCCGAGCTCAGCGATACACAGCGCGACAGGCTGGCTCGCGATACCTTCAAGGCCAACGGCATCGGTATTCTCGAGACCGCCACGGGATGGTGCCGCGACCCCAGGCATCTACGTCATCGGGTGACCTTCAAAGGGCGGCATCACATGGAGCAGGCTCGTGCCAGGGGCAAGGGCGTGTTGATCGTCGGCATTCACTTCTCGACGCTGGATCTGGGCGGTGCGCTGCACTCGCTCTACTTCACTAGCGATGCCGTCTACCGGCCGCACAACAACCCGCTGTTCGACCGCTTCATGACCCGGGGGCGCAGCCGCATCTTCGGCGAGACGATCGATCGTCACGACCTGCGCGGCGTGGTGCGCCGGCTCAAGGAGGGGCATTTGGTCTGGTACTCGCCGGATCAGGACTTCGGCCGCAGCGTCAGTGTCTTCGCCCCGCTGTTCGGCGTGGAGGCGGCAACGATCCGCCTGACGGCCAAGATCGCACGGATGACAGGGGCAGCCGTGGTCCCGCTCATGTTTCATCGCAACCCCGACGACAGTACCTATACCATCGAGTGCCAACCGGCCCTCGAAGACTTTCCCGGCAATGACGAAGTGAGTGATGCTACGCGGATCAATGCTTTCATCGAGCAGGCGATAAGCAAGCATCCGGAGCAGTACATGTGGCTTCATCGGCGCTTCAAGACCCGGCCGAAGGGGGGGCCGGGTTTGTACTGAATGTGTTGCCATCGAGGTGAGTGTTCTCTCTGGAACCTTGCCGGATACAAGGCGTAACCGGCAGTAACTTGACGATTCGGTCAGCTCACGCAAGCCTGAAAGATACCTGATTGGGTAACCGCGCCTGGGATGGCGCCAAGACAGTCAAGGAGGTCTGTTATGCTCGGCAATGCAATGCTGTTCCTGATCATCGCCATCATTGCGGGGGTGCTCGGTTTCACCGGTATCGCCGGTGCGGCCACCACCATCGCTCAAATCCTGTTCTTCCTGTTCATCGTGCTGTTCATCGTCTCGCTGATCACCGGGCGGCGACCGTGACGAGGATGCCACTCAGCGATTGATTCCCTCGCCAAGAGAAGCAACTGAAACGGACGAGGCCTCGCTGGTGCGAGGCCTCGTTCTTTGCCGAATGGCGCCGTGAATCAGGCGTCGATGCGCTTGTACTTCATGCGATGCGGCGTATCGTTGCCGACCCGTTTGCGATGCTCTGCCTCGTAGTCGGTGTAGTTGCCCTCGAAGAACTCCACGTGCGATTCGCCTTCGAACGCCAGAATATGGGTGGCGATACGGTCGAGGAACCAGCGGTCGTGGGAGATCACCAGGGCACAACCGGGGAAGGCGAGCAGGGCTTCCTCCAGGGCGCGCAGGGTCTCGATGTCGAGATCGTTGGACGGCTCGTCGAGCAGCAGCACGTTGGCACCCTGCTTGAGGGTCTGGGCCAGCTGCAGGCGGCCGCGTTCACCGCCGGAGAGGTCCTTGAGGAATTTCTGCTGGTCGTTGCCCTTGAAGTTGAAGCGGCCGACGTAGGCGCGCGAGGAGACCTCGTAGCCATTGATGTAGAGGATGTCCTGTCCGTCGGAGACCGCCTCCCACACCGTCTGCTTGTCGTCCAGCGCATCGCGCAACTGCTCGACGTAGGCGATGTCGACGGTGTCGCCGATCACCACTTCGCCGCTGTCGGGCTGCTCCTTGCCGGTGATCAGCTTGAACAGGGTCGACTTGCCGGCACCGTTGCCGCCGATGATGCCGATGATGGCACCCTTGGGCACGCTGAAGGAGAGATCCTCGTAGAGCAGCTTGTCCTCGAAGCGCTTGGACACGCCGTGGAACTCGATCACTTTGTCACCCAGGCGCGGGCCGGGTGGAATGTAGATCTCGTTGGTCTCGTTGCGCTTCTGGAAGTCGCCGGACTGCATCTCTTCGAAGCGGTTGAGTCGTGCCTTGCTCTTGGCCTGACGGCCCTTGGCGTTGCTGCGCACCCACTCCAGCTCGTGCTTGATCGCCTTCTGGCGCGAGGCCTCCTGCTTGGCCTCCTGCTCGAGACGCTTCTCCTTGGATTCCAGCCACTGCGAGTAGTTGCCCTCGAAGGGAATGCCGTGGCCGCGGTCGAGCTCGAGAATCCAGCCGGCCACGTTGTCGAGGAAGTAGCGGTCGTGAGTGATGGCCACCACGGTACCGCTGTAGTCGTGCAGGAAGCGCTCGAGCCAGGCCACCGATTCGGCATCCAGGTGGTTGGTCGGCTCGTCGAGCAGCAGCATGTCGGGGTTGGAGAGCAGCAGCCGGCACAGCGCCACGCGACGCCGTTCGCCGCCTGAGAGATTGCCCACCCTGGCTTCCCACGGTGGCAGGCGCAACGCCTCGGCGGCCACTTCCAGCTTGCGCTCCAGATTGTGGGCGTCGGCGGCCTCGATGATATTCTCCAGGCGTGCCTGCTCGGAGGCGAGGGCATCGAAGTCGGCGTCCGGCTCGGCGTAGGCGGCATAGACGGCGTCGAGCTTGGCCTGGGCCTGCTTGATCTCTCCCAGTGCTTCTTCCACGGTCTCGCGTACGTTCTTCTCGTCGTCGAGCTCTGGCTCCTGGGGCAGGTAGCCGATGTTGATGCCGGGCATGGGGCGTGCTTCGCCTTCATGCTCCTTGTCGACTCCGGCCATGATGCGCAGCAGGGTCGACTTGCCTGAGCCGTTGAGGCCCAGCACGCCGATCTTGGCGCCAGGGAAGAAGGAGAGCGAGATGTCCTTGAGGATCTGTTTCTTGGGCGGAACGACCTTGCCCACCCGATTCATGGTGAAGACGTATTGCGCCATGGAATTCCACTGGGGTTGAGGGTTTCAGTGGCCACGATGATAGTGGCCGTGCCGGGCAAAGGCCAGCGCTGTGGTGCCTGGCGCCACGTGGGCACTCTATGGAGTGGTTCGAAGACAAGCCTTGCTTGACGAGGCATCCGTGGATGCCTCGTGCCGAGAGGGATACTGCTTATTCCTCTTCTTCCTCTTCTTCACCGAGCAGCATCCAATCGTCTTCGATGGCGCGCTGCAGGCGTCGCTCCTCCAGCAGGGCCTCGACGCGGCGTCGGGCACGCAGTGTGTCGGCGCGGCTGGAGGCTCGGGGGCGAACGTATTCGTCATCGTTCACTGCTTCGAGGAAGTCTTGCTCGTCGTCGTGAGTGTCGCTGACAAGGGGTTCATGGCTCATGTGAAATCCTCCCATGGCCCGGTGTCGACCGCTCGGCGATCGACGTATCGCACATTCGCTTCGCGTCCGAAGCGACGGACCTGAAGCGCCATCGGCACCAAAGGCTGGCACCTGACGGCTATATATAACCGGGAGAGGCCGAGAGCAAGCTCTTGCAGGATTTTTTTTACTGTACCCTGGCGTATCAGCCGAGGCCGTGCTCGGCCTTGAGCCGTTCCAGCTCCATCTGGGCCTCGATGCGTTCCGTGACGTCCTTCTGTACGCCGATGAAATAGGTCAGGTTGTCATCGGCATCGAAAACAGGGGTGATCGACAGCTCGTTCCAGAACATGGTGCCGTCCTTGCGATAGTTGCGCAGGACTTCACGGCATGGGCGCCCCTCGCGCAGGGCCTTGCGGATATTGGCCAGGGGCGGCTGGTCGCGGTCATCGCCCTGCAGGAAGCGGCAGTCCTGGTAGAGAATCTCGTCGGTACTGTAGCCGGTGAGCCGCTCGAAGCCTTGGTTGACGTAGATGAGAATGTTCTCGTCACCTTCCTGCTCGGCGACCACGATGCCATCCTCCGAGGCATTGACGATGCGCTCGAGGAGTTCCGGGCTGATCAATGGGGCGCGTTTCATTCAAGGAATTCCTGGCTGAGACGTGGCGGTAACACAACGTGACTATGCTACATCATGGCCAGCCTTAGCCACGTTGACAACGCCGGGAGCTACTCGACTTCCGGCAGGCGCGCGGCCGAGGCGGCAGCGGCCAGGGCCATGGCGGCCAGCGCCACCAGCAGCCAATCGGTGCCCAGCCACTGGGCCAGCAGTCCCGTTGCGCCGCCCACGACCAGCATCATCCCACCCGTGAGGGTATTGGACAGCGCCACGTAGAGCGCGCGCCGGTCCTGGCCAGCCATATCGACCAGATAGGTCTTGCGACCCAGGCGCACGCCGGCATGGACGATCATCAGCAGGGCATAAACCAGGGCGTAGGGCCACACTGTGGCTGTCCATCCACCCGGCAGCCAGGCGATGGTGGCGCCGAGCAGACAGCAGGCCGCAGCACCCAGGCCGGCATCGCGCAGCACTCTGCGGCTGGAGGCATCCGAGCGCTTGCCCCATATCGGGCTCGCTACCATGCCGGCGAGGCCAGATACCACGATCAGGACGCCCAGGCCGCCCAGTTCGGTGCCGCTCTGCTGCTGGCCGAGCAGGGCCACGTAGGGCAGGGCCAGGGCGCTGGCCAGCAGCAGTGAGCGCGACAGGTTGAAGTGCAGGAAATCTCGGTCGTCGCGCAACAGGCGCAGCCCCAGCTTGATGCTGTTCCAGGCGTTCTCGCCGCCCTCGACGGCACCCGGCGCCTCTTTGATGCGCGCCGCACACAGAGCGTTGAGCGCCCAGCCTAGCGCGGCGACGCCGAGCAGTGTCGCCAGGGCCAGCTCGCCGGGGCGCTCCTCGAACAGTATGAGTACGCCGCCGGCGACCAGGGTGACGGCGCCGGCTACGCTGCCGCTCCAGCCCATCAGGTTGCCGCGGCGGCGCTTGGCGATGGTCTTGCCCAGTACGTCCTTGGTGGCGATGGAAGAGAGCCCACGGGCCAGCGATAGCGCTACCAGCGTGATCAGCACCAGCGCACCGCCGGGGCTGCCATGGCCGAACAGGGCGAACAGAGCGTTGAGCGCCCAGCCTAGCGCGGCGACGCCGAGCAGTGTCGCCAGGGCCTGCAGCGTACCGCCCAGCACCCAAACCCACTTGCGCTGCGGCTTGAGACGGATGAAGCCGGCGACGAACAGCTGCGGCAGCAGGGCGCCCGACTCGCGGATCGGCACCAGCAGCCCGACCATCCACAGCGGAGCGCCAATCACCCCGAGCAGCCAGGGCAGTACCAGGCGGGCGCTGGAAAGCTCGTCGGCCAGCTTGTTGCCCAGCGCGGCGAACAGATGCAGGAAAAAGTTGCGCGGTTGCTCCTGGCAGGCTTCGTCGGCGATGTCCTGACACATCCGGCTGTCTTCATCGCCGGTCAACCGCTCGTACAGGCGCGACTGGCTGATCCCGCGCTCGGCCATTTCGGCTCCTTGGCTGCTATCATCTTGATTCATTGTTGCGACAGGGCGTCCGCATGTCACGTATCCGAATTCATTACTGTACCCAGTGTCAGTGGCTGCTGCGCAGCGCCTGGCTGGCCCAGGAGCTGCTCTCCACCTTCGGTGAGGAGCTGGAGGAAGTGGCCCTGGTGCCTTCCCATGGGGGGTACTTCGAGATCTTCTACGACGACGAGTCGCTGTGGGAACGCAAGCGTGACGGTGGCTTTCCCGACAGCAAGCAGCTCAAGCAGCGGGTGCGCGACCGTCTGGCGCCTGGGCGCGACCTGGGACATATCGATCGATGAGGGCCGAAGCAACGAACGCAGAAGCGCCGAGCCAGGATCGCCAGGCGATCCTGTTCGGTCTGGGGGCGGTAGCGCTGTGGTCCACCGTGGCCACCGCTTTCAAGGTGGCATTGACCTACATGTCTCCGCTCGAGCTGATGTGGCTGGCGTCGCTGGTGTCGTGGCTGCTGATGGGCGCGCTGGTGGTTCGCCAGGGTCTGCTGGGCGAGGCATTGCGCCGAGGCTGGCGCACCGCCGCCTGGGCCGGGCTGATGAACCCGGTCGCCTACTACCTGGTACTGTTCGGTGCCTACGACCGCCTGCCCGGCCAGGAGGCCATGGCCCTCAACTACACCTGGGCGCTGGCCATGGCGTTCCTCGCGGTGCCGATCCTCGGCCAGCGCCTCACCCGCATCGACGTGCTGGCAGGACTTATCGCCTACTCGGGCGTCTGGGTAATCGCTACCCGCGGCCGGGTCTTCGACGTGGCCTTTGCCGACCCGCTGGGCGTGGGGCTGGCGCTGGCCTCGACCCTGCTGTGGGCGCTCTACTGGCTGCTCAACGTGCGCGACCGGCGCCCGCCATTGGTGGCGCAGTGGCAGAACTTCGGCGTTGGCCTGCCGGTGCTCACGCTGCTGATGCTGCTTGGCCCCGGCTTTGTCTGGCACGGCTGGGCGGCCGTGGGAGCCGGTGTTTACGTCGGTCTGTTCGAGATGGGCATCGCCTTCGTGCTGTGGCAGTTGGCCATGCACCGGGTGTCGCGCACGGCCCGGGTCTCCAACCTGATCTTCCTGTCGCCACCGGTGTCTCTGCTGCTGCTTTACCTCGTAGTGGGCGAGCCGATTCTGGCGTCGACCCTGATCGGCTTGGTATTGATCCTTGGTGGGCTCGGGCTGCAGCAGTGGCAGAAGAGTCCGGCTGCCGATCAGTCGTGAGCGGCTTCGGCCAGCTCCGCGCCGCTATTCTCCAGCAGCGGAGCGAGTTCCGGCCAGACGTTGTCGAGAATGATCGGCTGGGCGTCGCTGGTGGGGTGGATGCCGTCGTCCTGCATCATGCCCTCCTCGAGTGCCACGTTCTCGAGCAGGAAGGGCACCAGCGGCGTATCGTAGGTGTCGGCCAGACGGGAGAAGACGTCGGTGAAGGCGCGGCGGTAGGCCTGCCCGTAGTTGGGGGGAATGTCGATACCGAGTAGCAGTACCTCGGCACCGGCGGCCTGGCTGGCCTCGATCATGCCGGCCAGGTTGGCCTCGAGCTGGGTTGGCGGCAGGCCGCGCAGGCCGTCGTTGCCGCCCAGCTCGAGTAGAACGATGTCCGGGTCGTGCTGTCCGATTAGCTCGGGGAACCGGCTGGCACCGCCGCTGCTGGTTTCGCCACTGATGCTGGCGTTGACCACGTGAGCGCTGCCGTCCAATCGCTCTTCGAGCAGGCTGACCCAACCCGCTTCCCGCTCGATGCCATAGGCGGTGCTCAGGCTGTCGCCCATCACCAGCAGGACCGGTCGCTCGTCGGCCAGGGCGACGGTAGTCGCCAGCCACAGGGCAAGCAGCAGCATGCCGGGCAGACCGCCGGAGCGGGGACGCCACCGGGCCAGGCGGGTGTGATTCTCTCTTACCAGACCAATGGGGAAACCTTTCACCATGACCGACTCCTCGACTTCCGATGCTGTTGCGCTTGCCGTCGCTCCCGGGCGCGATATCCAACCGATTCTACACGCTCGGCAGCTGAGCAAGCAGGTCGTGAGCGGCGAGAGGCGGCTCACCATTCTGAGTGGCCTGGAGCTCGAAGTGTTCCCCGGCGAGAGCGTGGCGATCCTGGGCCAGAGCGGAGCGGGCAAGTCGACCCTGCTTGGTCTGTTGGCCGGCCTCGATCAGCCCAGCGCTGGCGAACTCGCACTGTTCGGCAAGACGCTCGGTCAGCTCGATGAGGACGGGCGTGCACGGCTGCGGGCCGGCCGGGTCGGCTTCGTGTTCCAGAACTTCCAGTTGCTGCCGACCTTGACGGCGCTGGAGAACGTGCTGCTGCCGCTGGAACTGTCACCGCTGCCCGACGCCTCGGCCCGGGCCCGCGATTGGCTGACCCGGGTCGGGCTCGGCGAGCGACTGGAGCATCTGCCCAAGCAGCTCTCTGGCGGCGAGCAGCAACGTGTGGCTTTGGCCCGCGCCTTCGTCACCGGGGCCGAGCTGGTCTTCGCCGACGAGCCCACCGGCAACCTGGATCAGGCCACCGGGGGGCGCATCATCGAATTGCTGTTCCAGCTCAACCGCGAGGCCGGGACCACTCTGGTGCTGGTGACCCACGATCGCGCCCTGGCGGCGCGCTGCGATCGCTGCCTGCGGCTGGAGGAGGGGCGGCTGGTCGAATTGGTGCATGACGAGGTGGATGCATGAACCGGCCGCCGTCCCGTTCGGCCGCTGCCAACCTGCTGCGTCTCTCCGGGCGCGGGTTGCTGCGCGACCTGCGTGCCAGCGACGTGCGTGCGCTGTTCGTCGCCCTGGCGCTGGCGGTGGCCGCCTCGACCATGATCGGCTTTTTTCTCGACCGCCTGGATCGGGGCCTGACCCGGCAGGCCGGGCAACTGCTCGGCGGCGACCTGGTGCTGGAACAGGGCCGCCCCTTCGACGACGAACTGCGCCAGACCCTTGAGGATGCCGGCCTGAGCCTGAGCGACCAGGTCGACATGGTCACCATGGTCAGCCTCGACGAGGCCTTCCAGCCGGCGAGCCTGAAGGCGGTCGACCGTGCTTATCCCCACTATGGCCGTATCCAGGTCGACCGCGGCGAGGGCATCGAGAGCGTGGCCCACGGGCCCGCCCCCGGTGAGGCCTGGTTGGCGCCACGCCTGGCGCTGTTGCTCGAGGCCGAGCTGGGCGACCGCGTGCAGGTCGGCGAGGGCGAGCTGACGGTGACCGGACTGGTCGAACGCGAGCCGGACCAGTCAGGCGGTTTCGGCAATTTCAATCCGCGCCTGATGCTGCACGTCGACGATCTCGAAGCCACCAACCTGGTGCAACCAGGCGCACGGGTGGAGTACGAGCTGCTTGCCGCCGGCCCGCCCCAGGCGCTGGAATCATTGGGGCCGCTGCTCGAGCGACTGCGCCGTGAGGGCGTCGAGGTGCGTGACGTCAGGCGCGACCGCCCGGGGCTCGGTAACGCTCTGGAGCGCGCCGAGAAGTACTTGAGTCTGGCCGGGCTTGCTGCCGTGCTGCTGGCCGGGGTGGCGGTGGCCATGGCTACACGGCGCTACGTCGAGCGCCACCTCGATACCGCGGCGTTGCTGCGCTGCTTCGGCGCCACCCAGCGCGACCTTGTCTGGCTCTTCGCACTGCAGCTGTTGTGGCTGGCATTGGCGGCGTCACTGCTGGGGGCGCTGCTGGGGCTGGCCGGTCAGGCCGTGCTGCTGACCCT
>NZ_JAAQTO010000043.1 GCF_011742165.1 Billgrantia bachuensis
ACGCTCTGGAGCGCGCCGAGAAGTACTTGAGTCTGGCCGGGCTTGCTGCCGTGCTGCTGACCCTGTTGACGACCTTCCTGCCGCTCAGCCTGCCGCCGCCGGGCTGGTTGCCGCTGTGGCTCGGCGTGTTGACGGCGCTGGCAGTGCTGGTCGGCTTCGCCGGCCCGACTTTGCTGCGTCTCAAGCGGGTCAGCGCGCTCAAGGTGCTACGTCGCGAACTCGACCCGCTGCCCGCCTCGGCCTGGCTGGTGGTGCTGATGGCCAGCCTGGTCTTCGGCGGCCTGCTGTGGCTCTATTCCGGTGACTTCGCGCTGGCGGCGTCGCTGCTGGTCGGCGGGCTGGTCATGCTGGTGGTGCTGTGGGGACTGGGGGCGCTGCTGCTCGGCCTGGTACTGCGGCTTGCCGCTCGTCTGCCCCAGGGCGGCAGCGACAGGGGCGAGCTGTCCCAGGCCGTACGCCTGGGCGGACGCCAGCTGGCCCGGCGCCGTAGCGCCAGTTTGGGGCAGTTACTCGCCTTTGCGGTGACCTTCTTCGCCATGGCCATGATCGCCCTGGTGCGCGGGGATCTGCTCGCGACCTGGCAGGAACAGTTGCCCGAGGACACGCCCAATTACTTCGCCATCAATATTCAACCCGGCGAGCGCGATGCCTTTGTCGAAGCCCTCGAGGCCAATGCCGACGACCGTACGGCGCTCTATCCCATGGTGCGCGGGCGTCTTACTTCCATCAACGGCGAGCCGGCTCGCGAGGCCGTGCCGACCGCGTCTCGCGGCGACGGCTCGTTGCGTCGCGAGCTCAACCTCACTTGGCAGGCCGAGTTGCCGGAGGGTAACCGAATAGTGGCCGGCCAGTGGTTCGACGAGTTGCAGGATGGCGATGGGCAGCTCGGCTGGCTCGGTGCCGTGGATACCGAGCCCCAGGACGCCGCGGTGCCGATCTCACTGGAGGACGGCCTGGCCGAACGCCTGGGGCTGGCACTCGGCGACCGGGTGGCCTTTACCATCGGCAGCGAGGAGATCGTCGGAGAGGTGGCCAGTCTGCGCAACCTGGACTGGGACAGCTTCCGGCCCAATTTCTTCGTCATTTTCCCGCCCGGGGTGCTGGAGCGCTTCGGCCACAGCTTCATCACCGCCTTTCACCTCGATGCCAGTGAGGGCGAGACGCTGCGCTACCTGGTGCGGAATTTCCCCGCCGTCTCACTGCTCAATATCGAAGCGATCCTGGCGCAGGTTCGCGACGTGGTCACCCAAGTCACCCGGGCAGTGGAGCTGGTGCTGGCCTTCGTGCTGCTGGCCGGGGTGAGCGTGCTCTACGCGGCGCTGACCGCGAGCCGTCCTGCGCGGGCGCACGAGAGCGGCCTGTTGCGGGTTTTCGGCGCCGGCGGGAGTCTCATCTCGCGCGTCCAGGGAGCCGAGTTCGCCATCCTGGGGTTGGCCAGCGGGCTGATGGGCGCGCTGCTGGCCGAGCTGGCCACTGCCGGTATCTACGTCGCCTGGCTCGACCTGACGCCGCGGTTGCACCCTTGGCTGTGGCTGGTGCTGCCGCTCGGTGGTGCGCTGCTGATCGGCGCGATCGGTCATGCCCTGTCCCGTGGCCTGCGCAAGCAGGCGCCGGCGGCGAGCCTGGGTCTGCTGGGAGAGGCTTGAATCGACCCCCACGGCGCTGGCCACTGCGTTGAAGCGACATTGGTCAGCGCCGACGCGTGAACCACAGCGCCAGCGCAATAACGGTTACACTGTGTAATCGTGGCGCGGGCTGATCGCCACTGTCCTACCCGGAGTCATTCACAGGAGGTGATGTCGATGCACTCACTTCGTCACCAGGCGACTCGCCTGGGCCAGATGCTGACCTTCGCTACGCTCATGGCCGCCTGCGGTGTCGCAGCCGCGGATGCCGAGCGACTCGAGGCCGACCTGCGCGCGCTGTTCGGCGAAGGCGGCACTCTCTCGCTGGGCGAGGTCTCGAGTGCCATGCTGCGCTCGCGGACCACGGCCGAAGATATCGTCTTCGAAGCCGAGGAGGGCGAGCGCCTGCTGATCGAGCGCTACATCGTCAGCGGCGACTACGATGCTCCCGACGAGGTGACGTTGGAGGGCATTCGCATCGAGGACAGCCTCACCGAACTGACTCTGATGAGCGTCGATCGGCTGGTGCTGGGCGAGCCGTCGCGGGCGGTCTTCCCGCTGCACGCCGAGCTGGCTCCCGAAGAGGTGAGTGTAGCTAGCCTGGCCGTCGACGGCATCGTTCTGGAACTGGCCTCGGAACTTGCCGAGGAGCTCTTCTTCGATACGCCCCTGCAGAAGGGGCAGGGGCGCATGACCATCGAACGGGTGCGCGGCGAATCGCTGACCCATGACGCCATCGGCATGCTCGAGCTCACGGGTATAGACGGAGTGGCCGAAGAGCTGGACGAGATCGGCTCGGGCTCCTTCTCCCTGGCCTCGCTGCGCCTCGAGGGTTTGACCGGCATCGATACCGAAGGCGAGGAGAAACTGGCCTCGCTGCTGCTGAGCGACCTGGCCGTGGAATCCCGTGAGCTGGTAGGCAGCCTGGCGCTGCTTGATATCGATGGCGATTTCGACGACGGCAAGGGTGGCATGCGCCTCGAGCGGCTGCATGTCGACCTGGCGCGAATGATCGAGCTCGCCCCCGAGGAGGAGCGCACCCAACTGCGTATGGCCAGCAACGTGCTGACTGACGGTAGCGGCGAGTTGCGGCTGGATGCCGCCTTCCTCGGCAGCTGGCAGGAGAAGGGCGAGCACAGCGTGCTGGTCAGCGACAGCCAGATCGACGTCCAAGATGCCCTGCGCCTGCTGCTCGACATCAACCTGCCGGTGCAACTGCCGTCAGGAGTGACACCGGCCGATGCCTTTGCCGACACCGAGTGGCTGGAAAGGGCTACCTTGCTGGGCGGCGATATGCGCCTGAGCCTGTCCGACCAGGGTCTCTTTGCCCGCCTTGCCACACTTGGCGCGGCCATGGAGGGTATTACCGAGGCGCAATACATCGAGCAGGCACGCACCCAGGCTCAGGGCCTCGGCATGATGTTCGGCCCCGAAGCGCAGGCGGTCCTGCTGGGGCTGGTGGAGCTGCTGGAGGGTTCTGCCGAGGAACTCGAGGTGCGGGCGAACCTGCCTGCGGAGAGTACCGTGGCCAGTTACAAGGCCGATCCGCTGGGGTTGCCCGAGAAGCTCAATATCAAGGTCGAGACCCGCTAAACCCGGCATGAGTATTTCTGCAAGTGCCCATGACGGCCTTTCATGTGAAAGCCGTCATGGGCTGGGGTATCATGGCGCATCCCGATTCTTCCCGTGATGCGAGGTTTCCCGCCGATGTTCCGCCGTGACATGACGATTGCCGGTTTCGATGACGCCCTGTTCGATGCGATGCAAAAAGAGGTCGCTCGCCAGGAGGCGCACATCGAGCTGATTGCCTCCGAGAACTATGCCAGCCCCCGGGTGCTCGAAGCCCAGGGCAGCCAGTTGACCAACAAGTACGCGGAAGGCTACCCCGGCAAGCGGTACTACGGCGGCTGCGAATACGTCGACATCGTCGAGCAGCTGGCCATCGACTACGCCAAGGAGCTGTTCGGTGCCAGCTACGCCAACGTCCAGCCGCACTCCGGCTCCCAGGCCAACGGCGCCGTGTTCCAGGCGCTGGTCAAGCCGGGTGATACCGTGCTGGGCATGAGCCTCGACGCGGGTGGCCACCTGACCCACGGCGCCAAGCCGAACTTCTCCGGCAAGCACTACAATGCCGTGCAGTACGGCATCGACGATACGGGGCGCATCGACTACGAGGAAGTGGCACGGCTTGCCCGCGAGCACCAGCCGAAGATGATCATCGCCGGCTTCTCTGCCTACTCTCAGATCATCGACTGGGCCAGGTTCCGCGAGATCGCCGATGAGATCGGTGCCTATCTGCTTGTCGACATGGCGCACATTGCCGGCCTGGTGGCCGCCGGGATCTATCCGACCCCGCTGCCCCATGCCCATGTGGTGACCACTACCACTCACAAGACTCTGCGCGGCCCGCGCGGTGGCCTGATTCTTTCGGCCGAAGGCGACGCCGAGATCGAGAAGAAGCTGCAGTCCGCCGTCTTCCCGGGTGGCCAGGGTGGCCCGCTCGAGCACGTCATCGCCGCCAAGGCAGTGTGCTTCAAGGAGGCCATGGAGCCCGAGTTCAAGGCCTACCAGCAGCAGGTGGTCACCAACGCCCAGACCATGGCCGGCGTGTTCATCGAGCGCGGCTATGACGTGGTCTCCGGCGGTACCGAGGACCACCTGTTCCTGCTCTCGCTGATCAAGCAGGGCCTGACCGGCAAGGATGCGGACGCCGCCCTGGGCCGCGCTCACATCACCGTCAACAAGAACGCCGTGCCCGGCGACCCCCAGAGCCCGTTCGTCACCTCCGGCCTGCGCATCGGTACCCCGGCGGTTACCACACGTGGCTTCGGCGAGAACGAGTGTCGCGAGCTGGCCGGTTGGATCTGCGACATCCTCGATACCATGGCCAAGGGCGAGGACAGCGCCGGTGTCGAAGCCGAGGTGAAGGGCAAGGTGGAGAGCGTCTGCGCCAGCTTCCCGGTCTATCGCTGAACTCGTGAGCTGAAAAAAGCTCTTCTGCGCCCCGCGCCGTTCATGACGGCGCGGGGCGTTGCGTTCTCCACTGGCTATTTGATAGACGCAACAAGTCGTCACGTGCTGGATTTCTCGGCATGAGCTAGCCTTGTCCTTGGAATTATTCCCATTAGTATATTCTTTAAGGTTATAAACAGGGGTGAATCCTAGACATCACGAGGTGAGCGACCCATGTCCAAGCCAATCGTGACCCACTTCTTCGATGAAGCGACCAATACCTTCAGCTATGTGGTACAGGATCCCGATAGCAGTGCCTGCGCCATCCTCGACTCGGTCCTCGATTTCGATTACGCCGCCGGCAGAACCGACATACGCTCCGCCGATGATATCGCCGCTTTCGTTCGCGACAATGGGCTCGAGGTGGCTTGGATCCTCGAGACTCACATCCACGCCGATCATTTATCGGCTGCGCCCTACCTGCATGAAACGTTAGGTGGCACGACCGGCATAGGCTCAGGAATCGTCGACATGCAGCAAATGTTCGGCAAGATCTTCAATGCCGGCAGCGAGTTCGCCCGTGATGGCAGCCAGTTCGACTGTCTGTTCGATGAGGGAGATACCTTCAGCATCGGCAAGCTGGCAGGGCGCGTGCTGCATACCCCTGGCCATACGCCGGCCTGTTTGACCTATGTGATCGGCGATGCCGCCTTCGTCGGCGACACCCTATTCATGCCCGACTATGGTACGGCCCGCTGTGACTTCCCCGGCGGGGATGCGCGCACCCTCTACCGTTCCATTCAAAAGGTTCTGGCCCTGCCGGACGAGACGCGGCTCTTCCTGTGCCATGACTACAAGGCGCCGGAGCGCGAGGAGTACCGGCACGAGACCAGTGTGGCCGATCAGCGCGCGCACAATGTGCACGTGCATGAAGGCATCAGTGAGGAGGCGTTCGTCAAGATGCGTACCGAGCGTGATGCCACCCTCGACATGCCAAAACTGATCCTGCCTTCGGTTCAGGTCAATATGCGCGCCGGTCACATGCCACCGGCCGAGGACAACGGTCAGGTCTATCTCAAGGTGCCGATCAACCGTTTCTGAGGTGGCGGTACATTGCAGGGCGCCCTAGTGGTGACATTCAGGGCCCCGTGCCGCCCATCATCTCCACCAGGCGCTCTTCGCTGGGCATGCCATCCACGCGCTCCAGGCGTCCGTCAAGCTGGTAAAGCGTGGTCGGCGTAGCGTACAGGCCGAGTTCCTCGAATAGCTGATTGTTCCGGTAGACCTGATCCTCGATGGCACGGGGCTGTGCTGAAGGGGCGACATCGTCACCGCCGCTATGGTTGTGTAGGGCTGCCTCCGGGTCGTCGGCGCCCAGCAGGGCGGCTGCCTTGGCGGGACTGTCCTGTTGCAGTATGCCCACCATGACATGGCGTAGCTGGACGTCGCCGGCCTCTACCCAGGGCCGGGCGGTTTCCCAAAACTGTCGGCAATAGGGGCAGTTGGGGTCGGTGAAGGTATAAAGCACGCGAGGAGCGTCAGCGCGGCCGTCGGCGATCCAGTGGCTCTGCTCCAACCGTTGCCAGAGCTTGTTCTCCTGAGGAATGCGCACCAGTTCATCCAACGAGGCCTCCGAGACGTCATTGCCTTCGGCATCGATCATGGTGCCGACCACGGCATGTTCGCCGTCGGCGGTCACGAACACGGTCATCTCACGACCTTGATGGGTGGCGGCGTAGCCGGTCAGGCCTCCTGGTGCCTGGAATTCACCATGAATCTCGAGCCCCTCCGCAATGAGGGAACGAACGGGCGCCGGCCAGTCTTCGGCTTGCAGCACCATGGCATAGGTGGAAATGGCCAGGGCGGCAGTCAATAGGGTGAGGCGGTAAACCATGTCCGTTTCCTTGAAAGTGGGGTGGCAAAGGTGAGTGACGAAGCGCCCTTGTTACGGACTCTCCTGCTCGAGGTGCGGTTAACGCTGCGGCGAGATATCTTGTTGCGTCGGGTTGACGCATCCCGGAAACCCCAATCGGCATAATATGCTATTCGCTGCATCTCCCTGATGAATGCATCACCATACTACATGGAGTTCCCTATGAAGCTGCCCCGTTCACTGCTGCTCGCTGCCGGTCTATCGCTGGTGTCGCTGTCGGCGCTTGCCGATCCGCTGGTTGTCGAAGGAGCCCAGGTACGCGCTGTGCCACCCGGTTCACAGGCCTCCGCTGCCTTCATGACGCTGCGCAACCCGGGAGAGCGGGATGTGGTCCTGGTGGCGGCGGAATCGCCGGTCGCGGAGGTGTCGGAGCTGCATAACCACGAGAACGTTGACGGCGTGATGCAAATGCGTCAGGTGCCGCAGGTCATCGTGCCGGCCGGGGGCAGCACAGAGCTGGCCCCTGGGGGACTGCACATGATGTTGATCGGGTTGACCGCGCCGCTGGTGGAGGGCGAGCCCGTCGAGATCGAACTCCAGTTCGAATCTGGCGAATCCCAGCGACTCGAGGCACCGGTCAAGCGAATCGTCGTGGAGGACGAAGGAAACCAGGGGCATGGGCACGACCACTGAAGCCGCCCTGGCGGCCGTCCGGGATGCATGGCACGCGCCTGTGCTGGGCGGCCAGCGAGGGAGCGGGTACACTATTGGGTCAACGAGTTCACGCTGATGACCATGCGCGGGCATCCGGTCGCCCCGCTTCACGTTCGGATCGATACCATGCATTGCCCCTTCTGTGGCGCCCATGACACCCGTGTGACCGACTCCCGCCTGGTGGCGGAGGGCGATCAGGTGCGCCGCCGCCGCCAGTGCACCGACTGCGGCGAGCGCTTCACCACATACGAGACCGCCGAGCTGGTAATGCCCAGGGTGGTGAAGTCCGATGGCTCGCGGGAGACCTTCGACGAGCACAAGCTGCGCGCCGGTATGCTGCGCGCGCTGGAGAAGCGCCCGGTGAGCGCCGAGGCCATCGAAGCGGCGGTGGAGCGGATTCGCCATCGCTTGCGGGCCACCGGCGAGCGCGAGATCCAGGCGCGCGATATCGGCGAGGCCGTGATGCAGGCGCTCAAGCGACTGGATCAAGTGGCCTACATTCGTTTCGCGTCGGTCTACCGGCGCTTTCAGGACATCGACGAGTTCCGCGCCGAGATCGACCGCCTCTCACAGGAACCCGGTTTCCCGCCCGGCACCGCCGACGACTAGTGCATGCAGGAGTAATATGGCCAAGCCGACCGATGCCGCCTGGATGGCCCGGGCGCTACAGCTCGCCCGTCGTGGCCTCTATACCACCCACCCCAATCCACGCGTCGGCTGCGTGCTGGTCAAGAACCAGCACATGATCGGCGAAGGCTGGCACGTGCGCGCTGGCGAGCCGCATGCCGAGGTCCATGCGTTGCGCATGGCCGGGGAAACCGTCCGTGGCGCCACTGCCTATGTGACCCTGGAGCCCTGTTCCCACCACGGGCGCACGGGCCCCTGCGCGGTGGCGCTGATCGAGGCCGGCGTCGATCGCGTCGTGGTGGCCATGCAGGACCCCAACCCCGATGTGTCCGGGCGTGGTATCGCCATGCTGCGTCAGGCCGGCATCGAGGTGGAGGTCGGGCTGCTGGAGGAGGAGGCGAGGTCACTCAACCTTGGTTTCATTTCGCGCATGACTCGCCTGCGCCCCTACCTGCGCTTGAAAATGGCCATGAGCCTGGATGGCCGCACCGCCATGCAGTCAGGGGAATCGCAGTGGATCACCGGGCCTCATGCCCGGGCCGAGGTGCAGCGGCTGCGGGCCAGCGCCAGTGCGGTCATGACCGGTGTCGATTCGATCATCTTCGACAATTCGAGGCTGACGATCAGGGCGGCGGAATTGGGCCTCGACGATGCCGAGGCCATCGCTTCGCGCCAGCCGCTTCGCGTCGTGGTCGATACCCAGTTGCGCCTGCCCCAGGCCGCGGCCTGCCTGCGCGAGCCGGGGCGCACCCTGGTGGCCACCGTGCCGGGCCACGATCCGCAGCGCCGCGCGCATCTCGAGGCAGCCGGCGCAGAAGTGCTTGTGCTGCCGGCTGGCGAGAACGGTCACGTCGACCTGCATGCGCTGCTGCGCTATCTGGCCGAGCAGGAGCTGGTCAACGAACTGCTGCTGGAAACCGGCGCTACGCTAGCCGGCGCCATGCTGGACGCCGGCCTGGTCGACGAGATGCAGCTGTTCGTGGCGCCGACCCTGCTCGGCGGCGAGGCACGCCCGCTGTTCGCCTTGCCGGGGCTGACGCGCATGGCCCAGCAGCGCCCGCTGGAGATTCTCGACATCCGCGCCATCGGCCGCGACTGGCGGATCACGGCGCGGCCGGAGCACAGGCAGGAGTGAGCCGTGGCTTCCCGGGCAATGTGCTCCGGGGCAGGCCGCTGGGGAGGTCTTTTTCCATGGATGAAAAAGTAGCGTCCAAGGAGGGATTCACAGCGCCTCCCCAGCGGCCTTTGTCCCGGAGCGGTCAGGATGTGGTGGTATGCGCCGCGCCAATGTACTCGCTACTGGCGCCCGAAGCCGCGCCAATGTACTCTGACGCCCATTCAACGTGGTGCGATATCGGCGGCAACGTTCTGTTGCGGTGCACTATCGCCCATGACGTCGTTCGAACATTCGGAGATTCCAGCGTGCAATCTTCCCCCGGGGGCCTGGCTCCCATCGAAGACCTGATCGAGGACATCCGTCAGGGCAAGATGGTGATCCTCATGGACGATGAGGATCGCGAGAACGAAGGCGATATCATTATGGCCGCCGAGAAGGTCGAGGCCGAGCATATCAATTTCATGGCGCGTCATGCGCGCGGCTTGATCTGCATGCCGATGACCCGCGAGCGCTGCGAGCGTCTCAAGCTGCCGCTGATGGTGAGCGACAACGGTTCCGGCTTCGGCACCAAGTTCACGCTTTCCATCGAGGCCGCGGAGGGCGTCACCACAGGGATCTCGGCCGCCGACCGGGCGCGCACCGTGCAGGTAGCTGCGGCGCGTAACGCACGCGCCGAGGACATCGTCCAGCCCGGGCATATCTTCCCATTGATGGCGGAGCCAGGCGGTGTGCTGCGCCGCGCCGGGCATACCGAAGCGGCCTGTGACCTGGCCGCTCTGGCCGGCTTCGATCCCAGCGGCGTTATCTGTGAAGTCATGAACGACGACGGCAGTATGGCCCGGCGCCCCGAGCTCGAGCGCTTCGCCGCCGAGCACGGCCTGAAGATGGGCACCATTGCCGACTTGATCCACTATCGCATCCATAACGAGCAGACGATCGAGCCGGTCGAGTCCACGCTGGTCGATACGGCCGTCGGCAAGCTGATGCTGCACGTCTTTCACGACCGTATTCAGAATGCCCACCACGTGGCACTGGTGAAGGGTGAGCCGAGCCCCGAGACCCTGACCACGGTGCGCGTGCATCTGGCCGATACCATGCGCGACCTGCTGGGCCTGCAGAAGAGTGAGAGCCACAACTGGACGACCCATAGTGCGCTGGAAGAGATCGCCCGGGTCGAGCACGGTGTGTTCGTGCTGCTCGACGATGGTCGTCCGCACCAGGACTTCCGCGACCAGTTGGAAGTGTTCCTGGAGCGCCGCCGCCTGCCGCGCACCAGCGATTCCGACGGCGCCGGCAACTACCTGACCATCGGTACCGGCTCGCAGATTCTGCGGCATCTCGGCGTTGGGCGCATGCGGCTGCTCAGTTCGCCGTGGAAGTTCTCGGCGCTGTCCGGCTTCGATCTCGAAGTGGTCGAGCTGATTGCGCCGGGTGAAGAGGGGGCGGCCGCCGAGGGCTGAGCCGACTCTCTTCCTATGTACCAGGGGGCCGGCACCAGCTGCCGGCCCGCTCGACTTCAGCAGAATTCATATCGTTTTCAGCAGGATCATTTTCTTCAGGAATCAGCGATGCATACCCTGTCTCAACTGGAAGGCAACTTCGTCGACGTCGATGGTCGCTACGTAATCGTGGTGGGGCGCTTCAATCACCATGTGGTCGATAGTTTGGTCGAGGGCGCCGTGGATAGCCTGGTGCGTCACGGCGTAGAGGCCGAGAATATCGATATCGTTCACGTGCCGGGTGCCTGGGAACTGCCGCTGGCGGTGAAGCGCGCCCTGCAAGTGGCACGTCCCGATGCGGTGATCGCGCTGGGCGCGGTGATCCGTGGCGGCACGCCGCACTTCGAGTACGTGGCAGGAGGCTGCAACGCGGCGCTCGGCAATCTTCAGCTCGAGTTCGACACGCCCATCGCCAACGGCGTGCTGACGGTCAACACGATCGAGCAGGCTATCGAACGCTCCGGTACCAAGGCCGGCAACAAGGGCGCCGAAGCGGCAATGGCCGCTATGGAAATGGTCTCCCTGCTGCGCGGTTTCGGTGACAGCGACAGTCAGAACGGAGAAACCTCATGAGTGCATCGCGCGCGCAACGCCCCCCTTCAGCGGGCCAGCAAGCGCGGCGTGCGGCCCGGGAACTAGCGGTACAAGGCCTCTACCAGTGGCACATGACCGGCAAGTCGGCCACCGCCATCGAGGCGGAGTTCCGTACTCAACTGCCCGACGACGATCTCGAGGATCATGAAAACTGGGCCAAGGTGATGCAGATCGCCGATCTGGCCCTGTTCCACGAACTGTTGCACAACGTGGTGCGCTATCGTGACGACCTGGATGCCTCCATCGCACCCCTGCTCGACCGTCGCCTGGTAGAGCTGGACCCCATCGAACTGGCCATCCTGCGTCTGGGTGCCTATGAACTCAGCCGTCGGCTGGAGGTGCCCTATCGCGTCGCGATCAACGAAGGCGTCGAACTGGCCAAATCGTTTGGCGCCACCGACGGGCACAAGTACGTCAACGGCATTCTCGACAAGCTGGCCGCCCGGTTGCGTAGCGCCGAGGTCAGGGCACGTCGCGGCTGAAGGTGCCACCGGTGGCCAGTGAATTCGAACTGATCGCCCGCTATTTCACTCCCGCTGCACCCGGCCCGGATGCCGGCGTGCCGCTTGGCGTGGGAGACGACTGTGCGTTGCTCGCCCCTCGTCCCGGGCGGCGATTGGCGGTCAGCGTCGATACCTCGGTAGCCAACGTGCATTTTCCTGCCGACGCGCCTGCCGAGGCGATCGGCTATCGGGCACTGGCGGTGAGCCTGAGCGACCTGGCGGCGATGGGGGCCGAGCCGCGCTGGTGCCTCATGGCGCTGGCTCTCGAGAAAGACGACGAGGCATGGCTGGCAGGTTTTGCGGGTGGTTTCCACGCGCTCTGCCAGAGCAGTGGCACGGCGCTGGTGGGGGGCGACGTGACGCGCGGGGAGCTCGCCGTCGGCGTCACGGTGATGGGTGAGGTGCCTGCCGGCGAGGAGCTGACTCGCCGCAGTGCGCGTGCCGGCGACGTGCTGGCGGTGACCGGTGCCCTCGGCGGCGGCGCGGGTGGCCTGGCACTCTGGCAGCGTGGCGAACGTGACCTCAGCCATCCCTTGCTGACGCGCTACCTCAAACCCACGCCCAGGCTGGCGGCTGGCCTGGCACTGCGCGATCTGGCACATGCCGCCATCGACATCTCAGATGGGTTGCTGGCCGACCTGGAGCACATCCTTGCCGCTTCGGGCGTAGGGGCGCGGCTCGAACCCGAGGCACTGCCGCTGGCAGCGGGTCTGAGTGAGGCGCTGGGCGAGTCGGCGGCCTACCGCGCCGCGCTGTGTGGTGGCGACGACTATGAACTGCTGGTGAGCTTGCCCGGCAGTGTCTTGAAAGAGGCCCAGCGACGCCTGGCGGGGCAGGGCCTGGCACTCACGCCGATCGGTACGGTGTGCGTTGAAGCCGGTGTGTCAGGGGTTGAGCTCGGCGGTGCCCATGGCTGGCAGCACTTCCGCGGAGGTAAGCCATGAATCGCTGCCCTCAGAGCGTCTGGCGGCGCCCCGTCCACTTCTTCGCCTTCGGCCTCGGGAGTGGCGGTGTGCCTTGGGCGCCGGGCACTTTCGGCACCCTGGCGGCAATTCCTTTCTATTGGTTGCTGTCCGAGCTGCCGCTGGGCTGGTACCTGTCACTGGTGACCGTCTCCTTTGTCGTGGGAATCTGGCTGTGCGACAAGACTTCACGCGATCTCGGCGTCCACGATCACTCCGGCATCGTATGGGATGAATTCGTCGGCTACTGGATCACCATGGCCGCCGTGCCCTTCTCCTGGGAAGCGGCGCTATGGGGGTTCGTGCTTTTCCGTATCTTCGACGTCTTCAAGCCCTGGCCGATCCGCTGGGCCGATCGACGCGTTGCGGGCGGGTTCGGCATCATGATCGATGACGTCCTCGCCGCCATTTATGCCTGGAGCACGATGCACCTCTGGCTCTGGTTGCACTAAATTAACCACTGCTATTGAACGGGCTGGCGCAAGGAAACGGACAGGGAGGCGAAAGCTATGCGCAAGGAACGGCTCATCGTCCCGCTGCTGGTCGTACTGCTGCTCGCCTGGCTGACCGGACAGGCGGTCTCCAGCTGGCTGTTCGAGCGCGAAATGGAGCGAACGCTCACTGACCTGGAAGCGCGCGGGGAGCTCGACATCGAGCGCGTGGACGTGGAACAGGGCTGGTGGTCCTCCACCGGGCGCATTCACCTGGCGCCGCTGTTCGGCCAGAGGTGGAAATTGGAGCTCACCTATCGAGCCCGTCATGGTGTACTCAGCACGCACCTCGACGGCGAGGCGATGCTGCACCGTGGCCCCGGCGGCAAGCAACCGTTCGGCGGCTCACTGGTATCTTCTCCCCCCCAGTGGGAGGCCAGTTACCACACCCTGAACGGTACTCTCGAGGGCAGGATTCGGCTTTCTCCCTTGCGTATCACCCAGCAGGAGCGTGAACTCATCTTCGAAGGCGGACGCTTGCGCTTCAGTGGCGAGCAGGGCAACTGGCGGCTGCGTGCGCAGCTCGACTCATGGACGCTCAGCGATGGTGTCGCCCGGCTGGAAATCGGTCCCGCCACTCTCAACAGCCAGTACGCCTATACCGAGGGTGCATACGCCTTCACCCAGGAAGACCGCCTGCAGATCGAGTCGCTCTCCTGGCATCAGCCTCAGCTCAAGCTCGATGCCCATGGCATACGGCTGGCGAATCGTATGGCTCTGGACGACGAGGAGCTTCGCATGCAGCTCGACCTCGATCTGGGCGAGATTCACACTGCCGAGCAGGTCTTGTTGGTCGGGCAGATGGAAGCCGAGTTGTCGCGCCTCAATGCCGATGCGATTCGCAGTACCATGTCGCGGCTGCGCGAGCTGGCCGCCGGCGGTCGGCACGGCAACGGGCGCGATGCGTTGCTGGCCGATCTCGAGCCCTTCCTGCTGGCGACACTGCAGGACTCGCCGCGCCTCGATCTGCAGCGCCTCGAACTGGACAGCCCGATGCTGGGGCTCACCGCTCGAGTCGATGGCTCGCTGTTCTTCGATGGGCGCCAGCTGGAGGCGCTCAGCCTGGTCGATCTTGAAGAGCCCGCAGTCAAGGAGCGCTGGCGGCAACGCCTCGATGGCGACTTCACCTGGCATGAGCTGCCCACCGTGGTTGCACTCTGGCTCGGCTTGCCATTGGATACCCGCACGCTGGAGATCGACATCGGGCGAGGCCAGGTCCGCGTCAACGGCCGCCCGCTGCCTCCCCTGTGGCGCTAGCCCGTCGCTGTGACACCTTTCAGCCACGAAGTGTTGCATCCGACTTGAAGTTGACCGCGGTCGCCCGCATTGCTCAGCTCAGTGTATATCTGGCTTTCATAGCTTCAGGACGAGGTGTTCATGAGCGAGCATGATCAGGACGAACAGAACTGGCAGCGGGCGAGGACGGATTCCGACGAGATGCTGGGGTCCGATGGTGAGGTGGACGAGGTCGCCAATGCCGTCATTCCGGCCAGCGACTACTTGCCCGAGCGCATCTATCTGCTGCCGATCCACAACCGCCCCTTCTTTCCCGCCCAGGTCCAGCCCCTGGTCATCAATCGTGAACGCTGGGAAGAGACCATGCGCCGGGTCGGCAACACGCCTCACCAGACGCTGGGCGTGGCCTTCGTCGGCGACAAGGCGGTGGATGAGCTCGGTCATGAACATTTTCCCGAGATCGGTACGGCGGTAAAGGTACACAAGTTGCACGGCGAGGAGGGGCAGCTGCAGTTCATCGCCCAAGGCCTGCGCCGCTTCCGTGTACAGCGCTGGCTGTCGAAAGAACCCCCTTTCCTGGTCGAGGTCAGCTACCCGCGTGAGCCGGTCAAGGCCGACGAGGACGAGACCCGGGCCTATGCCATGGCGATCATCAACGGCATCAAGGAGCTGCTGCCGATCAACCCGCTCTATGGCGAGGAGCTCAAGCACTATCTCAACCGCTTCAGCCCACACGAGCCGGGGCCGCTGACCGACTTTGCCGCGGCCATTACCTCGGCCAAGGGGCGCGAGCTGCAGGCCGTGCTCGAGACCCTGCCGGTACAGGCGCGCATGGAGAAAGTGTTGCCGCTGTTGCGCAAGGAGATCGACGTCGCCCAGTTGCAGACCGAGATCAGCGAGCAGGTCAACGCCCAGATGCAGGAACGCCAGCGCGAGTTTTTCCTGCGCGAGCAGCTCAAGGTGATCCAGCGCGAGCTGGGCATCTCCAAGGACGACCGCGAGAATGACGTCGATACCTTCCGCGATCGTCTCGAGGGCCTGACCGTGCCACCCAAGGTACTGACCCGCATCGAGGAGGAGCTCGACAAACTCTCGGTGCTGGAGACCGGTTCGCCGGAGTACGGCACCACCCGCAACTACCTCGACTGGCTCACCGCGATGCCATGGGGCGTGCGCAGCCAGGATCAGCTCGACCTGGCGCATGCCCGGACGGTGCTCGACCGCGACCACGACGGCCTCAAGGACGTCAAGGAGCGCATCATCGAGTTCCTCGCCGAAGGCACCTTCAAGGGCGACGTGGGAGGCTCGATCCTGCTGCTGGTCGGCCCACCCGGTGTGGGCAAGACCTCGGTCGGTCGCTCCATTGCCGAGGCGCTGGGGCGGGAATTCTACCGTTTTTCGGTGGGGGGCATGCGCGACGAGGCCGAGATCAAGGGTCATCGTCGAACCTACATCGGTGCCATGCCGGGCAAGCTGGTACAGGCGCTCAAGGAGGTCGAGGTCGAGAATCCGGTGATCATGCTCGACGAGATCGACAAGCTGGGCAAGTCGTTCCAGGGCGACCCGGCCTCGGCACTGCTCGAGGTGCTCGACCCCGAGCAGAACGTCGACTTCCTCGATCACTATCTCGACGTGCGCCTGGACCTCTCCAAGGTGCTGTTCGTGTGTACCGCCAACACCCTCGACTCGATCCCCGGGCCGCTGCTCGACCGCATGGAGCAGATCCGCCTGTCCGGCTATATCGCCGAGGAGAAGGTGGCAATTGCCAAGCATCATCTCTGGCCCAAGCTGCTCGAGCGCGACAATATCCCGAAGCGGCGTATCAACCTCACCGATGCGGCACTGCGCCAGGTGATCGAGGGCTACGCCCGCGAGGCCGGCGTACGTCAACTGGAGAAACAGCTGCACAGCATCGTGCGCAAGTCCGCCGTCAAGCTGCTCGAAGGCGATCAGGAGTCGGTGCGCATTTCGGTCAAGAACCTGGAGGAGTTCCTCGGGGCCCCGCTGTTCCGGCAGGAGCAGGTACTCAAGGGCGAGGGGGTGGTCACAGGCCTGGCCTGGACCTCGATGGGCGGCGCTACGCTGCCTATCGAGGCGGGCAAGGTGCACTCGCTGACCCGTGGCTTCAAGCTCACCGGCAAGCTCGGTGAGGTGATGCAGGAGTCGGCCAACATCGCCTACAGCTACACGCTCGGCCATCTCGCCGAGTACGGCGTCGACGCGGATTTCTTCGACTCCGCCTTCGTCCACCTGCACGTGCCGGAGGGTGCCACGCCCAAGGATGGCCCCTCGGCGGGCGTGACCATGACCACGGCGCTGCTGTCGCTGGGGAGGCACCAGGGCGTCGATCGGCCGCTGGCGATGACCGGCGAGCTGACGCTGACCGGCCAGGTACTTCCGGTGGGAGGCATTCGCGAGAAGATCATCGCCGCCCGGCGCAGCAGGATCTTCGAGGTGATCCTGCCGGAGGCCAACCGTCGCGACTACGACGAGCTGCCCGATTTCCTCAAGGAGGGCATGACGGTGCACTTCGCCAAGCGTTATCGCGACGTGGCGAAGGTGACGTTCGGCATTTGATGCCGGCGGTGTCGAGGGCGGTGCTACATGGCGACGTTGGCGCCGCCGTCTACCATTAGGGTGTCGCCCGTGATGAAGGTGTTCTCGGCGGAAGCGAGAAAAACCACCGCCCGAGCCACCTCATCGGCTTCGGCGACTCGACCCAGCGGCGTCGCTGCCTGCCAGCGGCGGCGCGATTGCGATTCGGCATCCTGCATGCCGGTGCTGACCGGCCCAGGCGCCACGGCATTGACCAGAATGCCATGGGGGGCGAGTTCCACCGCCAGCGCCCGGCCAAGCGCCAGCATGGCGCCCTTGCACATGGCATAGGCGGAGCGCTCGGCCGTGGTACGCAGGCCATGGGCCGATGAGACGATAACGAGATGACCGCCACCGGTGGCAATCATCAATCGTGCGGCGGCCTGCAACGCCAGATAGGTGCCGCTTACGTTGGTCGCCAATATCTCGTCGAGCGCCGTCGGTGAGACCTCGACAAAGCGCTCCCTTTGGATCACGCCGGCGGCGTTGATGCATACGTCGAGCCCGGCGCCATGCGCCTCGATGTGGGCGAAAGCCGTCGCGATGTCGTCGGGGCTGTGCAGGTCGCAAGCAATGAAGGCGCAGCTCTCTGGCCAACGGGCCACAAGGGTGGCGGCCCTGTCTTGTGCCGGCTCGCGATCCAGCAGGTAAACAAAATCCCCTCCTGCGAGCAGCAATTCGGCAATGCTGCTGCCGATTCCTCCCGCGCCGCCCAATATGGCTGCAATTCGCATGGTCATACCCTAGGTATTCTTCGTGCCAAAAAATCGGCATTATAGACGGATGCCTGACATTTCTTTATAACGAATTCACCATTCCGGCTAATCAAAACAATGTCATCGTGCCTAGATGCGATGCTGGACACCAATAACGGAGAGATACATGTCACACCGTAAGCCCGCTTTCCCTCGTGCCCTGCTGGTATCGGCGACCGCAGTAGTGTTGGGGGCAGGTGCACTCTTCGCCCAGGCTGAGACCCGGGTCACCTACAAGTCCGCCTCGGCGGGTACCGCCTATTACCAGATGGGGGTCGAGCTCTCCGAGGCCATTCGTCGGGGCACCGACGGTGAGGTCGTGCTGACCCTGGAAGAGAGCCAGGGCTCGGTGCAGAACGTCATGGAAGTGATGGCGCGTCAGGGCAACTATGTGTTCACCACGCCTCCCGGGCTGGTCGAGCAGGCCATGGCCGGCGAGGGGCCGTTCGCCGAGCGCCGGAGCCCCCGCTTCGAGGAGATTCGCGGCTTGTTCCCGATTCCTGCCATCACCATGCACTTCGTGGTGGCTGGCGACGAGGGCGTGATCGGCTTCGAGGATCTCGAGGGCAAGGAGATCCTGATCGGCCGCGGCACCTTCGGTGCTCGCGAGGCCGAACGCTATCTCGAGCTGTTCGACCTGCTGGACAAGGTGGAGGTGGCCGATGCCGAGATCGGCAGCGGTCCCGATGCGCTGAAGAACGGCCAGATCGATGCCTTCGTCACGGCAAGCTCGTTTCCCACGCCCAACGTGATCGAGACTGCCGCCAGCATGTCGATCAGTCTGGTCAGCCTCACCGACGAGCAGATCGAACAGGCCGGCGCAGCGCGCCAGACCATTCCCGCCGGCACTTATCCCGGCATCGACGAAGATGTGGAGACCACTTCTCTGCCCGTGATCGCTTACACCACCTCCGGCATGGATGAGGAGACAGCCTACACCCTGACCAAGACGTTCTGGGAGCGTCGCGAAGCCATGGCCGAGGAGTCTCCCTGGTGGGGCGGTATCACCCATGACATGATCGGCAACATCGCCGGTAGCTTGCATCCGGGTGCCTTGCGTTACTACGACGAAGCCGATATTGAGATTCCCGACGACTTGCGTTAACCCTGCCGGGCTGGCCTGACAAGCTCCTCGCCGGCCTCATTTCAAGGCTTCCTTATGCCATCGACGTTCTCTTCCCCGGCGGCCGGTTCGGCCGCCGGAGACGATCTATCGCGCGCCCATCCCGCCTGGGTACTGCTGGGTGCGGTCACGGTCGTCTTTCACCTTGGGCTGATCTTCTACGGGCTAGCCCCGGCACTGGTGAGCCGGCCGATTCATATGGCGCTGGCGCTGCCCTGGATCCTGATTCATGCGGCGCGAACACCCTTCGAGCGTGCCAGCGGTTGGCTGCTGACCCTGCTGGGCATCGCCGCCTGCGGTTACATCGCTTTCAACGAAGAGGCGCTGGCAGGCCAGTACGGTTTCATCGATACCCACTTCCAGATGCTCGTCGGTGCGTTCCTGATCATGCTGGCGCTGGAAACGGCGCGCCGTGCGATCGGTTGGCCGCTGCCGCTGGTGACACTGGCGGCACTTCTCTATGGGCTGCTCGGCGACCTCATACCCGGGCAGTTCGGCCACCCCGGGCTACCGATACGGAGTTTCGTGGGAACCCTGACCATCGCCGAAGGTGGCCTGTGGGGCAAGCTGACCGGAGTCAGCGTCGGTGTAGTGGCGATCTTCGTCATCTTTGGTGCGGTGCTCAACGCCGGCGAGGCGGGGCGCGGCTTCATGAACATGGCCAGCGCCGTCGCCGGTCGCCTGACCGGTGGTGCGGCCAAGGTGGCGGTGATCTCCTCGGCGCTGATGGGCTCGATCTCGGGTTCGGCTTCCGCCAACGTAGCCTCCACCGGTGCCATTACCATTCCCTCCATGGTGAGGCTGGGTTACCCGCGCGCCCTGGCCGGGGGCGTCGAGGCGGTGGCCTCCTCGGGTGGTCAGATCATGCCGCCGCTGATGGGAGCCGGGGCGTTCGTCATGGTCGAGCTCACCGGTACGCCCTACACCCAGATCATGGCCGCCGCCCTGCTGCCGGCGCTTCTCTATTTCGCCACCGTGTGGATGGGCATCAACGCTTATGCCACCCGCCACGACCTGCGTCCGATGGCGGCAAGCGACCAGCCCGACGGCAAGGAGGTCGCGATTACCTCGCTGTTCTTCGCCGTGCCCTTCGTGCTGCTGCTGGAGCGCATCTTCCTGGGCGGCTATACCCCGCAGTATGCCGCCAGCATTGCCATCTTCGCCGGCATGCTGCTGCTGTTCTTCGATGTGTCCCTCTCCTTCTCTCTGCGTGGCTTCGCCTCGCGCATGACCGAGGCAGTGGTCACCGCAGGGCGCCAAGTGGCGGTGATCGGTGCCATCATCATCTGCGCTTCGCTGGTCATCGGTGTGCTGTCGCTGACAGGGCTCGGCGTCAAGATCACCTCCGGTATCCTGTCGCTGTCGAACGAGATGCTGTGGCCGGCACTGCTGCTCACCGCACTCGCCTGCCTGGTGCTGGGCATGGAGGTACCGACCACCGCCGCCTATGTAATCTGTGTCTCGGTGGCAGGTCCTGCGCTCACTGCGCTGGGGCTGGAGCCGCTGCAGGCCCATTTGTTCGTGTTCTGGTTTGCGCTGCTCTCGACCATCACGCCACCGGTGTGTGGCGGCGTGTTCATCGCCGCCGGCATGGTGGGAGAGAGCTGGCTCAAGGTCGCGTTCAAGGCCATGGCGCTGGGTATCGGACTCTACATCATTCCATTGGCGATGGTTGCCAACCCGGACGTGATCCGTCTGGCCTACGATCCGCTATGGGCGGTCTTCGATGGGGTGAAGATTGCGCTGGGCCTTGCCGCGATCTCCTACGGGGTAATCGCACGCCGGGCAATCTGGCTGCGTCTGGTGCTGGTGGTGGTCGGGTCGCTGGTGATCTTCGCATTATGAGCTGAACGCCTGAGGAGATGAGATGATCGTTGCCACGCTTGGGCCCAAGGGGAGCAACCATATGCTGGTGCTGCGCCGCTATGTCGAGGCCCGCGGGCTTGCCGATGCGCAGGTGAAGCTATTCGATGATTTCCCGGCGGCCTTCGCGGCGCTGGTGGCGGGCGAGGTGGATCGGGTGCTGCAGTGCACGGCCCACTTCAGTCACGCCGACTGCGTGGGGCGCTATATGCATCGTGCTTTTCCGGTGGATGCCTTCGTCGCCGGCAGCCACCCGCTGGCGTTGCTCGCACGGCGCGAGGTCGCCGCGCCGCGGCAGGTGGCGCGTCAGCCGGCGACCCGCTACTACACCGATCTCTCCTCCTTTGCGGAAGAAATCGACGCGCCCACCACCGTGGCGGTGGCCGAGGGGCTATTGACGGGCTGCTTCGAGGCGGGCATTTGCGCCCGGCAGGCGCTGGATGATCACCCTGACAAGCTGCGCCTGCTCGAAGACCTGGGGCCGGCGCTGGATGTCTGGGTACTCTATGGTACCGAGCCGCTGGCCAACGATAGCCCGCTATTGGTCTAGCCGGCCCGGCTCGTGCGTGACAGAATCGGGGCAGACCCCATACCAGACTGTGTCTGAAAAGTCGGCGAGCGAAGGTCAGACAAGGCAAAAATCAGCGAAGAGACGGAGTTTGCGGGGTGTAAATGAGTACTTTGAGCTGATTTTTAACGCCGTATGGCCAAGCGCAGGCAGTTTTCAGACACAGTCCAGACCGTCGCCGCCCATGGGTGGCAGAGACGGCGTTAACCGTATAGCGCGAACGCGCACGAAGAGGACACCATGCCCGAATATCGCTCCCGAACCACCACCGCCGGCCGCAACATGGCCGGCGCCCGCGCCCTGTGGCGTGCCACCGGCATGAAGGACGACGACTTCCACAAGCCGATCGTCGCCGTGGCCAACTCCTTCACCCAGTTCGTGCCCGGGCACGTGCACCTCAAGGACATGGGCCAACTGGTGGCGCGGGAGATCGAGAAGGCCGGTGGGGTGGCCAAGGAGTTCAACACCATCGCGGTGGACGACGGCATCGCCATGGGCCACGACGGCATGCTCTATTCGTTGCCGAGCCGCGACATCATCGCCGACAGCGTCGAGTACATGGTCAACGCCCACTGCGCCGACGCCCTGGTATGCATCTCCAACTGCGACAAGATCACACCGGGCATGCTGATGGCCGCCATGCGGCTCAACATACCGGTGATCTTCGTCTCCGGCGGGCCCATGGAAGCCGGCAAGACCAAGCTGCTCGACCACGGCCTCGACCTGGTCGATGCCATGGTCATGGCCGCCGACGATTCGGTTGACGACGAGACACTGGCCGAAGTGGAGCGCAGCGCCTGTCCCACCTGCGGCAGCTGCTCGGGCATGTTCACCGCCAACTCGATGAACTGCCTGACCGAGGCGTTGGGCCTGGCGCTGCCGGGCAACGGCACCGTGCTCGCCACCCACGCCGATCGTCGCCGCCTGTTCGAGACCGCCGGCCATCGCATCGTCGAGCTGGCCAAGCGCTACTACGAAGGCGACGAGGCGCACCTGTTGCCCCGTGCCATCGGTTCCAAGGCGGCGTTCAAGAACGCCATGACCCTGGACATCGCCATGGGCGGCTCCACCAATACCATCCTGCACCTGCTGGCCGCCGCTCAGGAGGCGGAGATCGACTTCACTCTGGCCGACATCGACCGGCTGTCGCGGGAAGTGCCGCAGCTGTGCAAGGTGGCACCCAACACCCAGAAGTACCATATCGAGGACGTGCATCGCGCCGGCGGCATTATGGCGATCCTCGGCGAGCTCGACCGCGCCGGCGTGCTCGATACCCGTGTGCCGACCGTCTACGGCGACAGTCTCAAGGCCGCGCTGGACGAGTGGGACATCATGCGTAGCCCCTCGCCCGACGTGGTGGAGTTCTTCAAGGCCGGCCCCGGTGGCGTTCCGACCCAGGTGGCGTTTTCCCAGAGCGCGCGCTGGCCGAGCCTCGACGGCGATCGCGCCAACGGCTGCATCCGTGATCTCGAGCACGCCTTCTCGAAGGAGGGTGGCCTGGCGGTGCTCTACGGCAACATCGCCGTGGACGGCTGTGTGGTGAAGACTGCCGGCGTCGACGAATCCATCCTGGTCTTCGAGGGACCGGCCCACGTGGTCGAATCGCAGGATCAGGCGGTAGAGCACGTCCTTGCCGGCAAGGTGAAGGAGGGCGAGGTCGTCGTCATTCGCTATGAAGGGCCGAAGGGCGGTCCGGGCATGCAGGAGATGCTCTATCCCACTTCGTATCTCAAGTCGAAGGGGCTGGGCAAGGCCTGCGCGCTGCTTACCGACGGCCGCTTCTCCGGCGGTACTTCGGGGCTTTCCATCGGCCATGTCTCGCCAGAGGCGGCTGCGGGCGGGGCCATCGGCCTGGTGCAGTCGGGTGATATCATTCGCATCGACATTCCCAACCGGCGCATCGACGTCAAGCTCTCCAACAGTGAGCTGGCGGCGCGCCGCGAAGCCGAGGAAGCGCGCGGCAGTCAGGCCTGGAAACCCAGCATTCAGCGCGTGCGCAAGGTGTCTGCAGCGCTCAAGGCCTATGCGCTGCTGGCAACTTCCGCCGACAAGGGAGCGGTGCGCGACCTCTCCAAACTCGACTGACGCAAGTGACGAACCGGGCCCTGGCCCGGTTCGTCATCGCGAGCTTTTTCATGCAGCAGTAAGGAACGATGACATGCGCAAGCAGACCTTCGGTGTCGGCCTGATCGGCTTTGGCACTGCCGGCCGGATCTTTCACGCCCCGTTGATCCAGGCCACACCTGGGCTGGAATTGCTGGCCGTGGTCAGCAGTTCGGCCGAGCGAGTGCATGAAACGCTGCCCGAGGTCGAGGTACTGCCCAAGGCGGCGGCGCTGTTTGCCCGCTCGGATATCGACCTGGTGGTCATCGCCAGCCCCAACGAGACCCACTATCCGCTGGCCAAGGCGGCGCTTGCCGCCGGCAAGCATCTGGTGGTCGACAAGCCGTTCACCGTCTCGTTGTCCGAGGCGCGGCTGCTCAAGGCCGAGGCCGACAAGGCCGAGTGCATGATCAGCGTCTTTCACAACCGTCGCTGGGACAGCGATTTTCGTACCCTGCAGGCCCTGGTCGAGGAGGGCGGCGTAGGACGCCCGGTCTCGCTCGAGCTGCGCTTCGACCGCTTCCGGCCGGCGGTGGCCGATCGCTGGCGCGAACAGCACAAGCCGGGCAGCGGTATCTGGTACGACCTGGGTTCGCACCTGCTCGACCAGGCCCGTACGCTGTTCGGCATGCCGCGGGCGATTCTGCTCGACTTGATGGCGGCACGGGACGGCGCCGAGGTGGACGACGAGTTTCATGCCCTGCTGGATTACGACGCACTCCGGGTCACCCTGCGGGCCAGTTCGCTGGTGGCAGTGCCGACGCCGCAGCAGGCCCTGCACGGCACCCGGGGCAGCTTCGTCAAGTATGGTCGCGATCCTCAGGAGAACTGGCTGAAGGAGGGGCGCACTCCTGCACGCGACTGGGGCATCGATCCGCGCCCTGGGCAATTGACCTTGGCCGAGGGCGACGACGGTAAACTGGTATCGCATGAACATCCGGGGCTCCCCGGCGACTACCTGGCCTACTACGTCGGCATCGTCGAGGCTCTGACGAACGGGGCGCCGGCACCGGTCAGCGTGGAGGAGGGGATCGAGGTCATGACCCTGCTGGAGGCGGGGCTCGACAGTTATCGCCAGAACCGCTGGATCCGCCTCAAGGAGGGTAACGGCAACTTGCGCCAGCTTCACCGTCACGGCTGAAGCTGGGGACGGCACGGCTACCAGCTTAGCGGTGCCTCCTTGCCACGGCGTTCGCGCAATGTGTCGCGGGCGATGAACAGCGCGGCGATGGCCCGCGCCTCGTGGAAGTCTTCGCGCAGCAGCAGGGCGGGCAGTTCCTCGAGGGCATGGGTCTCGACCACCAGAGGCTCCGGCTCGTCACCGGGCAGGCGTTTGGGGTAGAGGTCGGTGGCGAGCAGTACCTGCATGCGGTGGCGCATGTAGTTGGGCGCCAGCGACAGCTCCACCAGTGGCTCGATGCGTCGGGCGCCGAAGCCGCACTCCTCCATCAGTTCCCGATTGGCCGCCGTGACGATGTCCTCGCCGGGATCCACCAGCCCCTTGGGCAGGGTCAGTACGTAATCCTCGAAGCCCGCCGCGTATTCACGGATCAGCAGCACGTGGTCCGGGTCGGGCATGGCGATGATCATCACCGCGCCCTGGTCGCTGCCGGTCAGGCGCTCGAAGGTGCGCTCGGCGCCATTGGCGAAGCGCAGCTCCAGCGATTCGATATGAAACAGGCGACTTCTGGCCACGGACTGTCGTGCCAGCACCTGGGGTTTCTGCAAGATCTTCTTCTCGGACATGAAGGCTCCGTTTCGTGCGTGCGGGCATGGCACCTGCCGGGAATGCGCCGCCGGTATCCATTGAGTACAATATCACGCCTTCCACCGCTCAGATGCCACCGGGAGACGCCATGATCGACTGGCGCGCCATCGATACCGTTCTGCTGGACATGGACGGCACACTGCTCGACCTGCATTTCGACAGCCATTTCTGGCTGGAGCACCTGCCGCGACGCTACGTGGAACTGCACCGCCTCGACGAGGCCAGCCAGGAGCAGATCCGTGCGCGCATCCTGCGCGAGCGGGGGACACTCAACTGGTACAGCCTGGCCTACTGGAGCCGCGAGCTGGGTGTAGACATCGTCGCCCTCAAGCGCGAGATCCAGCACCTGATCGGCCTGCGCAGCGATGCGCTGGATTTCCTCAAGTGGCTCAGAAAGGCGCACCCCAGAGTGGTGTTGGCAACCAATGCCGACCGCGAGAGCCTGGAGCTCAAGTTGCCGCTTACTGGTCTCGAGGGCTACCTGGATGCCATCGTCTCCTCGGCCGATCTCGGCGTGCCCAAGGAAGCCCAGGAGTTCTGGTTCGCCCTGCAGGAGGTGGAGCCCTTCGACCCGACGCGGACGTTGTTCATCGATGACAACCCCGATGTGCTGGAGAGTGCGCGGGAGTATGGCATCCGCTATCTGCTCGGCATCAAGCAGCCCGACAGCACACGGCCGGAAAAAGAGCTTGAGGAGTTCATCGCCCTGGACCGCTTCGCCACGATCCTGCCCGAGGAGCTACCCTCGGAAGTACGTGGAAACCATGCAGGAGAGAATGGGGAGAGAGCCGAGACAGGAGGCGATGGTGGATAGCGTACGACTCGACAAGTGGCTGTGGGCCGCCCGCTTCTTCAAGACTCGTGCCCTGGCCAAGAAGGCCATCGAAGGCGGCAAGGTGCACTACAACGGGGGGCGCGCCAAGACCAGCAAGAACGTCGAGGTGGGCGCCCTGATTCGTGTGCCCCAGGGCTGGGACGTGTGGGAGGTGGAGGTCGTGGCGCTTTCCGACCAGCGTCGCGGCGCCCCGGAGGCCCGTGAACTCTACCGCGAGACGGCCGAGAGCGCCGAGCGTCGTGAACGGGAGGCCGAAGGCCGTCGCCTGAGTAACCAGGCCATGCAGCATCCGCTCAAGCGGCCAGACAAGAAGCAGCGCCGCGAGATCCAGCGCTTCCAGCGCCAGCAGGACGAGTGAGCCCACGACCTGTTGGCCCACCCTGAACGACCTCTTTCGGAATCGATCATGACCGACCAGATCCAGCGTTTCCTGTTCGAACGTACCAACGTCCGTGGTGAGATCGTCACCCTGGAGCGAGCCTACGGCGATGTGCTCGAGCGGCATGGCTATCCGCCTGCCGTCAACCGCCTGCTGGGTGAACTGCTGGCTGCCGTGGCGCTGCTCACCGATACCGTCAAGCTCGACGGCATCCTCAGCATCGAGGTGCGCGGCCAGGGGGCTCTGTCGCTGCTGATGGCCGAATCCAACCCCGGTGGCGAGCTGCGCGCCATCGCCCGTGTGGCGGAAGATGCCACTCTGCCGGCTGGGGAGGCGAACTTCCGCGATCTCGTCGGTGACGGCCATATCGTGATCACCCTCGACCCGCGCGAGGGCAATCGTTACCAAGGTATCGTGGCGCTCGACCAGGACAGCCTGGCCGGCTGCCTCGAGGCCTATTTCTCGCAGTCCGAGCAGCTGCCCACTCTGTTGTGGCTGCGTGCCGACGACCAGCGCGCCGGTGGGTTGCTGTTGCAGCGATTGCCGGACGAGTCGCAGAACCAGGATGAAGACGCCTGGGAGCGTACCGTCCAATTGGCGAAGACCTTAAGAACCGACGAGCTGCTGGGGCTCGATCAGCGTGAGCTGCTGCATCGGCTCTACCACGAGGAGACGGTGAGGGTCTTTGAACCCAAGCCGCTACGCTTCGGTTGTACCTGCTCGCGGGAGCGCATCGGTGATGCCTTGCTGACCCTGGGGGCCGATGAACTGCGTGACGTGCTGGCCGAGCAGGGTGAGATCGAGACCCAATGCCATTTCTGTCATACCCACTACCGCTTCACCGAGAGCGAAGTCGAGGCACTGCTGCGCGCCCAGCATGGGCCGCCCCCCACCCTGCATTGACGCCAACATTTGTCGGAGCGCGAGAGACGCCGAGAGGCGTCTCGTTCGTTCGCGTGGGATTGCTGCAATGCACAAGCATGGTTGTAGTCATCCTGCGGCGATATGTCTCGATGTAGTAGTAAAACTACAAGATCTTCGGTCAAAGTTAGCGTTTCCCGACGGCTCCCTTTTTGCCATAATGTCGCCGCCTCAAGGCCGATCGCCAGAATACAAGACGGCATGCATCCGCACACGGACGATCGGAAACGCAACGCGATGGCGTATGACGCCTGGCACACGAGAGAGAACCGGCCGCAAGGCCCAGGAAACGACATGACCACATCCCAAGCCGCTCCTCAAGCACACGTCAATCTCAGCAGCGCCGAACTCATCGAGCGTGCCGTGGCACGCGGAGAAGGCCATCTGGCCGCGAATGGCGCCCTGGTGGTGAATACCGGTCAGCGTACCGGCCGCTCGCCCAAGGATCGCTTCATCGTCGACGAACCCTCCACCAGCGGTGAGATCGACTGGGGCAGCGTCAACCGTCCTTTCGATGCCGGCAAGTTCGATGCTCTCTGGGCCCGTGTCGAAGACTACCTGGGTAGCGGCGAACGTTTCGTTTCCGAGCTCCATGTGGGCAGCGACCCGACTCACTACCTGCCGGTGCGGGTAACGACCGAGACGGCCTGGCACAATCTGTTCGGCCGCACCATGTTCGTGCGCCCCGAGGGTTACAATCCTTCGGCCAAGCAGGAGTGGACCATCCTCAACGCGCCGCATTTCGAATGCGACCCGGATCGTGACGGCACCAACTCCGACGGCTGCGTGATCCTCAACTTCGCCCAGCAGAAGGTGCTGATCGCCGGCATGCGTTATGCCGGTGAAATGAAGAAGGCGATGTTCTCGGTGCAGAACTTCCTGCTGCCGGCCTCC
This sequence comes from Billgrantia bachuensis, assembly GCF_011742165.1. Classification (GTDB taxonomy): domain Bacteria; phylum Pseudomonadota; class Gammaproteobacteria; order Pseudomonadales; family Halomonadaceae; genus Halomonas; species Halomonas bachuensis. The sequence continues at coordinate 27,998 of NZ_JAAQTO010000043.1, forward strand.
GACGTTCTGCCCATGCACTGCAGCGCCAATGTCGGCGAGGATGGTGAGACCGCGCTGTTCTTCGGCCTCTCCGGCACCGGCAAGACCACGCTCTCCGCCGACCAGGCGCGCTATCTGATCGGCGACGACGAGCACGGCTGGGGCCCCGGCACCGTGTTCAACATCGAGGGCGGATGCTATGCCAAGTGCATCGACCTCTCCGAGAAGAACGAACCGGTCATCTGGAATGCCATCAAGTTCGGCACCGTGCTCGAGAATGTGGTGCTCGACGACCGCCGCGAACCCGACTACACCGACGACAGCCTGACCCAGAATTCGCGTGCCGCCTACCCGCTGGAGCACGTCGGCAAGCGCGTTCCGGAGAATCGAGCCGGTGAGCCCAATGCCATCATTTTTCTGACCTGCGACATGTCCGGCGTGTTGCCGCCGGTGTCGGTGCTGTCCAAGGAAGCGGCGGCCTACCACTTCCTCTCCGGCTACACCGCTAAGGTGGGGTCCACCGAGATGGGTTCCTCCTCGGGCCTGGAAGCGACTTTCTCCACCTGCTTCGGCGCACCGTTTTTCCCGCGCCCGGCCCGCGTCTATGCCGATCTGCTGATCAAGCGCGTCGAGGCCAAGGACGCCCAGGTCTACCTGGTCAACACCGGCTGGACCGGCGGTGCCTACGGCGAGGGCGGCTCGCGCTTCTCGATTCCCACCACCCGCGCCATCATCAGTGCCATTCAGTCCGGCGTGCTGCGCGAGATCGAGACCAAGCGCATCGAGGGACTCAATCTGGACGTGCCGGTTTCCGTGCCGGGAGTCGACTCCAGCTTGCTCGACCCGCGCGAGACCTGGGAGGACAAGGCCGCTTACGATCGCAACCTGCGTGACCTGGCGGCCAAGTTCGTCGACAACTTCAAGAAGTTCGAGGGCGTCAACGAAGCCATCACCAAGGCCGGGCCCAGCCTGACCTGAAGCCAGCCACCGTGGTAACGACGGGGGAGGGGCGCAGGCCTCTCCCCCGTTGCGTTATCGGCTTGATGCTTGCGTCGATGCCTGCCGGCGTGACGGCCACCAGCGCAGCAGATCCACAGCCACGAACAGGGCGAGGCTGGCGCCCAGCACCGGTAGCGCCAGTCCCAGCGCCACGGCAACGGCCAGCACACCCAATCGAGCAGACCATGACAGCGCCACGAATGTCTCACTCAGCGTCTCCCGACCACTCCGCTGAATCGCCCGCTCACGGCGCCACCACATCGTATAACCCCAGCACACCAGTACTACCAGACAGCCGGCGATAGCCGCCAGGGCCAGTTGGTTGGGCAGGCCGAACAGGCTGCCCATGTGCAGGTCGATGCCCCAGCGGGTGAGCTTGGCGGCCAGCGGAAAGGTGGTGAAATCGGTGCGATCGATAACCGCCATGCTCCGTGGATGCAAGGCGACCTGATCCACCTGGGTGGGCCAACTGCGGTCGATCTCGGCCACGCGCCAGGCTTTTCCCGCGCCGCGGGGCGGCTCGATCTGCACCAACCCGGCATCGATTCCGGCCGTGCGGGCGGCCTTCAGAGCCCGCTCGAAGTCCACCGGGTTCAAGGCCGCGTCCGGTGCGCGTGCGTGCCCGTGTTCGCCGTGCTCGTCATGGTCATGCGGTTGGTCGGATGCCGCCTCCGGAAGCAGCGTCGAGACGTTTGGCGTCCCCCAGCCCCAGGCGTGCCGCAACTCGGCGATGTTGCCGCCGGCCCATTTCGACCAGGTAAGCCCGGTAACGGCGAAGAACAGCAGGCCCAGGGCGGCGATTACGCCGAGAGTGGCGTGTCGCCGCCGCATGGCCCGAGGCCCGTTCTGAGTGCGCAGCCCCCGGCGGCGCTGCAGCCAGAGTGCCAGACCACCCAGCGCGGCGACCCACAGCCAGGAGGCGGCGAGTTCGCTGTAGAGGCGCCCTATGTCGCCCATCAGCAGCTGGCGATGGAACAAGTCGATGGTGGTGCGCAAGGGCAGCACGCCGCTGGTCCCGTAAACGGTCATGTCGCCCTTGATCGCGAGAGTCACGGGATCGATGAAGAGGGCGCGATGTTTGGATGGGCCGAGGCCGGGGGCGGCGAACATGACCCGGGTAGTAGCGCCGGGGCGTGGCGCCGGCCTGACGGCGGCGGGCAGGATAGCTTCGCCCAAGCCGTGCTGTGCTGCTTCGACCTGCTGGGCGAGTGGCTGCGGGGTGCCGCTCTGCACGCCGCTGAGGGCGTCGTGGTAGAGCCAGGCTTCGAGCGCAGGGGTGAGCGCATAGGCGATGCCGGATAGGGCCGCTACCAGCATGAAGGGGGCGACGAGCAGGCCGATGTAAGCGTGCAGCCGGGCGATCAAGGCAAGCAATAGCCTGCCGGTGCGACGAGAAGAGGTCGCCGGATAACGAGATGTCACGTGAGTGCTCCTGATCGGGGGACAGGGGCCACGGGGCCTACCGCCTGGCAGCAGATCTCATGGCAACCATATCTGTTCAGACGGAGCGTAAGGGGGGGGCGCGGCCGTGATAGCGCGGATAGTGTTCGCCAGCGCTGGGGCGCCAGGTTCCGCTGACGAGCGGGGCCCGTGACGAAGAGGGCCGGGCGGGTACATTGGCTTCTCGCACCACTGCGCCCGGTATATGCAGGAAGAAGCTACAGTAATCGCAGGCAGCGAGCGTGTCGTGGTGATCGTGGGTTTTGCCGAGCTGCGCATGACGATGGCTGTCGGAGTGAGCGGCACCATGCGCCTGGTGAGCGGCATCACGCGAGGCGTAAAGCGCGGCCGAATGACCCCCGTGGTGTGATGCGCCGTGGGCCGCATGCCCGGTCTCGAGCAGACGCTGGGTCTGGCTCAGCAGCGGTCCGGCAATGGTCAGGCTCAAGGCGAGCAGACCGAGACAGGCCGTCATGTGGCGCCAATGTGTTGCGATGCGTTGCACGAAGAAGTCCAGACCGGGGAGGCAAGTTCACGACTCTAGACGAGAAATGCTGTTGGGCCAATACTCGAACCCACTCTCGGTTGAGGGGTCTGAACGGAAGGAGGCATTACTCATCCTTGCACACTGGGGCGCCGTGCTACGGTGCTTGGGGGAGAATATGAAACGCCGTCTATTTCTCGGTTTGTTGGGTACGGCCGGCGCTGCAGGTCTGGTGCCCAGCGTCGGTTGGGGATTTCCGCGGCTGAGTCTCGAACCGGCTCCGGGCCTGGAGCGTCTCGAACTCTCACGCGATGAGTGGCGCGAGCGCCTCACGCCCGAACAGTTCGAGATCCTGCGCGATCATGGCACCGAGCCGCCGTTCTCTAGCCCGCTCGACAAGGAGTGGGGGGAAGGAGAGTACCGCTGCGCCGGCTGTGACCTGCTACTGTTCGAGAGCGCCACGAAGTACGACTCCGGCACCGGCTGGCCGAGCTTTTTCGAGCACGTCGAAGGGCACCTGCTCAGCCAGCTCGACTTCAGCCTGGTATGGCCGCGGCGCGAGTATCATTGCGCCCGCTGCGGCGGCCATCAGGGCCATGTCTTCAGCGACGGTCCCGAGCCCACCGGGCTGCGCTGGTGCAACAATGGCCTGGCTCTGAAATTCATGCCGGCATAGGCCGATGCCCGAGGCCGCCGGCTAGAACGATCCGGCGACCGTCAGTGCTGTCTGACGACCGCAGGCGGTGGTGTGTTCCCGCTTCGAGGTGGTCGGAGCGGGCAGCAAGGTCTGCTCCGTGTCGTTGGAATCGCTCAGGCGGAAGCTGGCGATCAGTTCGTTCAGGCGTTCGACCTGTTCACGCATCTCGTCCGCCGCGGCGCTGGTCTGCTCGACGAGCGAGGCATTGTGCTGCGTCATGTTGTCGAGCTCGGAAACCGCAATATTGACCTGGGCGATGCCCTGGCTCTGCTCCTTGGCGCCGGCGCTGATCTCGCCGATTACACCGGTAATGCGCTCGATGCTGGCGACGACCTCCTGCATGGTCTTGCCCGTGCTCTTGACCAGGCTCGCCCCCGACTGGGTGCGTGAAACGGAGGTGTCGATCAGCTCGCGAATACCGCGAGACGCATCGCTGGAGCGGCTGGCCAGGGTGCGAACCTCCTGTGCCACCACGGCGAACCCTCTACCGTGCTCCCCGGCGCGTGCAGCTTCCACCGAGGCATTGAGGGCGAGGATATTGGTCTGGAACGTGATGCCGTCGATCAGGCCGATGAACTCGTTGATCTGCGCCGCGGAGCGGCTGATATCGTCCATGGTGCTCTCGACCTGAGTCATGGCCTCCTGGCCGCGGCGGGCGACGCCCACCGTCTCCTGCACCAGCTGATTGGCCTGCTGCGTGGCGTCGGATGTATTGCTTACCGTTGCCGTGATCTCCTCCATGGAGGCCGATGTCTCCTGCAGGTTGGCGGCAGTCTGCTCGGTGCGCGAGGAGAGGTCCTGGCTGCTCTTGGTAATCTCGCTGGAGGCGTTGTGCACGCTCAGGGTGCTGCTGCGTACGGTCTGCAGGGTTTTGTCGATGCGCAGTATGAAAGCGTTGAACTGCTCGGCCAGCTCGCCCAGCTCGTCCTTGCGCCGGCTCTCGATACGCGCCGTCAGATCGCCATCCCCCTCCGTGATCTCCCGGATGCGCCCCGTGATCTGGCGGATGGCACGCGACATCAGCATGGGGCCGATCAAGGCAATGGCGACAGCAGCGAGAAAGACCAGGAGTGAAAAGCCGAGCACGCTGAACTGCTGCGCCCGGATGCGCGCAAGCGTCAACGCTTCGAGTTCGACGACCTTGGCATCCGCCAGTTCACCGGCTTCGTTGTAGACATCTCTCAGTTGGTTGAAAGCGGTAAGCGATGCGCCCTCGAGCTGCTCCCGGGCGGCATCGGTGTTGCCCGAGGCGTGTAGCTCCAGTACTTCGCTGGATTGGTCAGACCACTGGGAAAACAGTGACTCGAAGCCATCCAGGCGGCCGGTGATTTCCGGGTAGGCGTCGAGTAGCTGGGTAAACTCATGCATGCGGTCATAGGCCTGCTGAGCATTCTCCTCGTAGTCCTCCTGCAGTGCCTGGGCCTGCTCGGATCCGGTAGGCGCCTGCAAGTACTCCAGTTCGGCGATACGCGCCTGATAGAGATCGCGATCGGCGTTGAGGACGGCGGAAATGGCGGCATTGAAGGTGCCGCTGAATTCGGTCATGCGGTCCCTGACGGAGTGCACCAGTAGCAGATCGGCGATTACCACCACCAGCAGTGACAGGGCGACGCCGATGAAGGCGACGGCATATTTGACGCGTATCTTGTTCATGAAATTGTTGCGCATTGGTTGTGACTCCCTTGCCGGAGTGAAGCTGTTCGAGTGGCTGGCGCCATCGTAATAGTTATAGTGGCGCGAAAGGCGCGCTTTGGAGGGTGGGGCTCATTGGTATTCATCGGCATTTCGAGCCGAAACTTGAGCGCAAGGCGAAAGTGGCAAGGAATGAATTTAAATAAGAAAGAGTTAATTATTAAGTTGTTAATACTTTAAATAAGTGTTGCCCAGGCGGCGAAACACGATCAAGCCTTGAAGCCCTCGATGATGTGCTGCGCCAAGCCGTCTACCGCGGGTGATGCGGTATCGGGCGAGCGCAGCAGCACGATCGAGCCGTCGGGCAGCGGGGGGAAGCCGTCAGCCTCGCCGAGCACACGCATACCCGGCGTGACCAGGCTCTTCATCAGTGCGGAGACGGCAAGTCCGGCACCGACCACCGCCTGCAGAGTGGCCAGGCTGGGGCTCGAGTAGGCGATGCGGTACTGGCGGCCGGCACGGGTCAGGCTGTGGCAGGCATGCTGTCGACATAAACAGGGAGCCTCGAACAGCGCCAGAGGCAGTGGCGTCTGGCGATGCACGGCGTGACTTTCAGCCACCACCCACACCGTTTCCTCGCGGCGCAGGATGGTGCCGATCTCCTGACCGACCCCTCGGGTCACGATGCTCAGATCGAGGCTACCGTGAGGACGGTTGAGCAGATCGGAGGAGGGGGCGCACTGCACCTCGACATCGACCAGCGGCCAAGTCTGCGAGAACGACTTGAGAATTCCGGGCAGGAAGCGCATGACGAAGTCGTCGGGTACGCCTATCCGTACTCGCCCCACCATGTCCGGCTCGCGCAGTATGTTGAGCGCTTCGCCCTGCAGGTCGAGAATGCGGCGGGCATAGCCGAGCAGCGTGGTGCCTTCGCTGGTGAGGTGCATCTGGCGCCCCTGGCGCTCGAACAGCGGGCGCTGGATCACGTCCTCCTCGAGCCGCTTGATCTGCATGCTCACCGCTGACTGGGTGCGGTTGACCGCCTGGGCCGCGCGAGTGAAGCCGCCATGGTCGACGATGGCGACGAAGGTGCGCAGCAGTTCGTGATCGATGGTAGCGCTCATGGAGGCATCATTTCCTTTGATGTAAGGCATAAGATCTATTCGTTGGATTGATTTTATGCCAAGAGCGAGACTTTTTCCATCGCCCACATGGCCTGGAGGAAGTCCGACATGAGAACCTCAGCTACTTGCTACGATTCGTCATCCTGTGCTGCGTCAGCAAGAGTCAAGCGAGACTGGCCGATCGCCTCGCGACTGTGGCACTGGGTGAGTTACGTGAAGCATCAGGCGCAGCTGCGCCACGAACGCATCCAACTGCGGGAACTCAGCGACCATCAACTGCGCGACATTGGCTTGACTCGCGAGCAGGCGCGAAGCGAGGGTCGCCGCCGCTACTTGGACGACATTGGCTGGTGGCGTTGAACCGGGCGGCGACACGGTGGCGTTTGTGGTAACTTGGCGCGATCTTTCGAAGTCGCAATACCAAGGAAGTCATGGACGCCACGACCCGGATCATTTCACGCCTCGCCGAGGAACTCGCCGTTCGCCCGCAGCAGGTGTCAGCCACCGTGGAACTGCTCGACGGCGGCGCTACCGTGCCCTTCATCTCCCGCTACCGCAAGGAGGTCACCGGTGGCCTCGACGACACCCAATTGCGCAATCTCGACGAGCGCCTGCGTTACCTGCGCGAACTCGAGGAGCGCCGGACAGCGGTGCTCGCCGCCATCGACGAACAGGGCAAGCTGACGCCGGAACTCGACAGGCAGATCCAGGCGGCCGATACCAAGCAGCGATTGGAAGACCTCTATCTGCCGTACAAGAAGAAGCGCCGCACCAAGGCGCAGATCGCCCGCGAAGCGGGACTCGAGCCGCTTGCCGATGCGCTGCTGGCCGATCCGACCCTGGAGCCCGAAACCGAGGCGGCCAAATACCTTCGTCCCGCCGAGGGGGACGTACCGGCCGTGGAGGATGCCAAGGCGGCGCTGGACGGTGCGCGACAGATCCTGATGGAGCGCTTCGCCGAGGATCCCGAGCTGGTGGGCAGGCTGCGCGAGCGACTCTGGCAGGAGGGCGAGCTCAGCGCGCGGGTGCTGCCGGGTAAGGAGCGCGAAGGGGCCAAGTTCTCCGACTACTTCGAGCACGACGAGTCGCTGGCCAAGGCGCCGTCTCACCGGGCACTGGCCATGTTCCGCGGCCGTAACGAGGGCGTACTGACGCTGGCCATCCGTCTGCCCGGCGAGGAGGAAGCGCCGATTCACCCGGCCCAGATTGCCATCGCCAAGCATTTCGATATTCGCGACGAAGGCCGCGCCGCCGATAAATGGCTGGCCGACGTGGTGCGCTGGACCTGGCGGGTCAAGCTCTACACTCATCTCGAAACCGAGTTGATGGGGCGGCTGCGCGAGCGTGCCGAGCTGGAGGCCATCGAGGTCTTCGCCGCCAACCTCAAGGATCTGCTGCTGGCGGCACCGGCGGGGCAGAAGGCCACGCTTGCCATAGACCCGGGGCTGCGCACCGGCTGCAAGGTGGCGGTGGTGGACGCCACCGGCCAGTTCCTTGAGCATGCCACTATCTATCCTCATGCGCCGCGCAACGCCTGGGACGCCTCGCTGGCCGAACTGGCCAAGCTGGTCGAGAAACACGACGTGGCACTGATTGCCGTGGGCAACGGCACCGCGAGCCGCGAGACCGACAGGCTGGCCGGCGATCTGGTCAAGCTCTTCGCCGGCAAGAGAGTGCTTTCGAAGGTGATGGTCAGCGAGGCCGGCGCCTCGGTCTACTCCGCCTCGGAGTACGCCTCGAAGGAGCTGCCCGATCTCGACGTCACCATCCGTGGCGCGGTCTCGATCGCCCGCCGGCTTCAGGATCCGCTGGCCGAGCTGGTCAAGATCGAGCCCAAGTCCATCGGCGTGGGCCAGTACCAGCACGACGTCTCCCAGCTGCAGCTGTCGAGGAGCCTGGAAGCGGTGATCGAGGACTGCGTCAACGCCGTGGGCGTCGACCTCAATACCGCGTCGAGCGCGCTGCTGTCGCGGGTGGCCGGCCTCAACCCGGCGCTGGCCGAAGCCATCGTCGCCCGGCGCAACGCGGAAGGCGCTTTCGTCAGCCGTAAGCAGTTGCTCGACGTCAGCCGCCTGGGGCCCAAGACCTTCGAACAGTGCGCTGGCTTTCTGCGCATCATGCGCGGCTCCAATCCGCTGGATGCCAGCGCCGTGCACCCCGAGGCCTATCCGGTGGTGGAGCGTATCGCCAGCCGCAGTGGGCGCCCGGTGGCCAGCCTGATCGGCGACAGCGCCACACTCAAGGCGGTCAAGCCGGCCGAGTTCGCCGACGAGCGCTTCGGCGTGCCCACCATCAGCGACATCCTGAAGGAGCTGGACAAGCCGGGCCGCGACCCGCGCCCCGAGTTCAAGGCCGCCGAGTTCCGCGAAGGCGTGGAGACGCTCAAGGATCTGGAGCCGGGCATGATCCTCGAGGGCAGCGTGACCAACGTGACCCACTTCGGCGCCTTCGTCGATATAGGCGTACATCAGGACGGTCTGGTGCATATCTCGGCGCTCTCCGACAAGTTCATCGAGGACCCGCGTTCGGTGGTCAAGGCCGGCGACATCGTCAAGGTCAAGGTGATGAGCGTGGATATCGAACGTGCCCGCATTGGGCTCTCCATGCGTCTCGACGACCAGCCGGGCGAGGCCGAGGGTGGCAAATCGTCGCGCGCTGGCCAGGGCGAGCGGCGTGGCGGGCAGGGCAAGGCGCAGCGCAAGGGTGCGCCTCGCGAGCAGGCCCAGCCCAACCAGATGGGCGCCCTCGGAGCCGCGCTGCTGGCGGCGAAGAAGGGCAAATCTTGATCCCGGCATGCCTCTCGCCATACTCTCGACAAAAACCGCATGACTGGCCGCCATGGGTGGCCGGCATGCTTCGACCGGGAGGCCCGTTGAAGGCCTCCGAGACACGGGGTCCACGCCTTGTCTGATTCATATACCGCCACCGTTTCATATCTCGCCGGGCTGGCGACAAAGGGGCGCTTCGGGCGCTTGCGACGCGGCCTGGAGAAAGAGGGGCTGCGTGTCGATCGCCAGGGGCGTATCGCTTCCACGCCGCACCCGCATGCGCTGGGCTCGAAGCTGACCCATCCGCATATCACCACCGACTACTCCGAAGCGCTGCTGGAGTACATCACGCCGGTCTACTGTCGCCCCGCCGATGCCATCGACTTCCTGGCCGACCTGCATCGCTTCAGCTATCGCCACCTGGGTGACGAGCTGGTGTGGCCGGCCAGCATGCCGGCCAGGCTCGACGGCAACGACAGCGTGACCATTGCCGACTACGGCAGCTCCAACGTCGGCACCATGAAGCATGTCTATCGCAAGGGGCTGGATGTGCGTTATGGCCGCATCATGCAGGCCATCGCCGGCATCCACTACAATGTCTCGCTACCCGACGAGCTATGGGAGCTGCTGCGCGAGCGCGACGGTGCCACGCAGATGTCGCTCGACGATTACCGCTCGAGCCGGTACTTCGGCCTGATCCGCAACTTCCGGCGCCACAGCTGGCTGCTGCTCTACCTTTTCGGCGCCTCGCCGGCGCTGGATCGCAGTTTCCTGCCCGAGGGCAACATTCCCGACAAGCTGCGCGCGCATGGTCGCGAGACCCTGGTCTCGCCCTACGCCACCAGCCTGCGCATGTCGGACCTCGGCTATCAGAACAAGGTGCAGGAGCAGCTCAAGATCTGCTTCAATTCGCTCTCCAACTACGTGGGCACCCTGCGTCACGCCATCTCCACGCCATGGCCCGCCTACGAGGCGCTGGGCGTCAGGGATGACCTCGACTGGCAACAGCTCAACGCCAACATCCTGCAGATCGAGAACGAGTACTACAGCGACATCCGGCCCAAGCGCGTCACGCGACACAACGAAACGCCGAGCCAGGCGCTCGAGTCGCGCGGCGTCGAGTACATCGAGGTGCGCTGCCTCGACCTCGATCCCTTCCTGCCGCTGGGCATCGACGAGCCGCGCCTGCGCTTCATCGACACCTTCCTGATGTGGTGCCTGCTCTCTGAAAGCCCCTGGATTCCCGACGAGGAGTGCGATCGGCTGGACGACAACCGCCGGCTGGTCGTCGAACGCGGGCGCGACCCCGAGCTGCGCCTGCTACAGGACGGCCAACTGCGCTCCGTGGCCGAATGGGGCGGCGAGATTTTCGCCGAGCTGGCCAAGGCCGCCGGGCTGCTCGATGCTCTGGAGGAGGGCACGCCCCATGCCGAGGCCGTCGCGTCGCTCGCGCCCTGGCTCGGGGATCCTGCATTGACGCCTTCCGGCCGGCTGCTGGCGCGGTTGGAAGAGAACGGTGAGGAGTTCATCGATGCGACTCTCGCCCTCGCCGAGGAGCACGCCGTACGGATGCGGCATGAAACCGTGAGCCCGGCTCGCAAGTCCACCTTCGAGCAGATGGTCGAGACGTCGCACCAGCAGCAGCGCGATATCGAGGCGGCCGATAGCCTTCGCTTCGAGGAGTTTCTCGAGGAGTATTTTGCCAGTGCCCGCGAGCCCCGCGTGGCAATGACCAGCCAGGGAAATGCCTGATGATCGAGCGACTCCGACGTCTCTCCGTACGCCAATGGAGCCTGGCCGGGCTGGCCTTCTGTATCCTGATGATGCTCGTTGCCCTGGGCCTGGAGCACATCGGCGGGCTCGAGCCCTGCCCGCTGTGCATCTTCCAGCGGGTGGCAGTGCTGGCTGCGGCGGCGGTCTTCATCGTCGCTGCGATCCACAATCCGCAGGGCCGGCTTGGCCCGGTGGTCTACGGCGGGCTGTCGCTGACGGCGGTGCTCGGTGGCATTGCGGTCGCTGCACGCCACCTGTGGCTGCAGTCGCTGCCGCCGGACCAGGTGCCGAGCTGCGGTCCGGGCCTCGACTACATGATGGACATCCTGCCCATGCGCGACGTCATCGCGACGGTGCTCTCCGGCTCCGGCGAGTGCGCCGATATCGATTTCCTGCTGCTGGGTATCTCGTTGCCGGGCTGGACGCTGATCGGTTTCATCGTGCTGGCGCTGGCTCCGCTGGGGATCCTGTACCGTGCCGTCCGCGGTCTGTGGCCCTGAAGCGGGAGGACGACGGCATGCTCTACCGCGACTTTGCCACCCAGGAAGCGATCGATCGTGAATACGATCCCATGCGCGGCCGCGACCCGTCCGCGCTGCTCGCCGACTGGCAGGCGCGCAGCGCGGACTTCATGGCGCGCTGTCGAGTGTCACGGGATGTCGCCTATGGCCCGACGCTTGCCGAGTGCATGGACGTCTACCACGCCGAGCGTGACGATGCCCCGCTCCACCTGTTCTTCCATGGCGGTTACTGGCGTTCGCTGAGCCATCGCGAGTTCGGCTTCGTCGCCGAGGGGCTGGTGCAGGCGGGCATCAATGTGGCGGTGGTCAACTACGCGCTGTGCCCCACGGTGGCCTTCGGTGAGCTGGTACGTCAGGCTCGTGCCGCGGTGGCATGGGTGCAGCGCAACGGTTCGGTGCTGGGCGTCGATTCGGCACGCCTGAGCGTCTCCGGTCACTCCGCGGGTGGCCATCTCACCGCCATGCTGCTGGCCACCGACTGGCAAGGAAACTATGGGTTGCCCGACGATACGATCGCAGGGGCGTTGTGCGTGAGCGGGCTCTATGACTTGCGCCCCTTCCCCTGGTCGTGGTTGCAACCCAAGCTGCAGCTCACCGGGCGCGACGTGACCGACTACAGCCCGCTGTTCCTGCCGTGCCAGGTGCCCGCGCCGGTGCATCTGGTCGCGGGCGGAGAAGAGTCTTCGGAGTTCGCACGCCAGATGCAGGCCCACGCCGAGCACCTCGGGGCCCAGGGCGTAGCCGTAGGCGCCGAGCTGTTGCCCGGCGACGATCACTTCTCGATCCTCGATCACTACGCGCCGGGTGGGCTTTTCACCCAGCGCATCGCCAGCTTCCACCAGGCCTGATCAGACCTCGGGTATGACTGCGGTGGCCTCGATTTCGACCTTCGCCCGATCCTCGATCAGATCGGCCACCTGCACCATGGTCATGGCCGGGAAATGCTTGCCCATCACCTCGCGATAGGCAGCGCCCACTTCCTTGAGCCGCGCCAGATACTCCTGTTTATCGGTGACGTACCAGGTCAGGCGCACCACGTGCTGCGGGCCGGCGTCGGCCTGCTTCAGCACCTCGACGATATTGGCCAGCGCCTGGTGCACCTGAGCGACGAAGTCGTCGCTCTCGAAGACCTGGTCGCCGTTCCAGCCGATCTGGCCGCCGACGAAGATCGTGCGGCCGGTGGCGAGCACGCCGTTGGCGTAGCCCACGGCGGCCTTCCAGTGCGAAGGGTGAAGCAGCTCATGCAGGGTGGCGTTACTCATCTGGGTATCCTTGTTGGCAGTCCTTGGCGAAGTGTCGGCGCATGGCATCGGGCCAGGGCAGGGGCCGGCCGCTGTCCAGGTCGACGAAGACCAGGGTGGAATCGCAGGTCATGCGTAGCTCACCGCTGCAGTAGGCAACGGTGCGTAGAGTCAGGCTGGTGCGGCCGACGTCACGGATCGTGAGCTCGAAGGCGAGCGTCTCCCCCAGCCGGCTGGGGGCATGGAAGTCGGTCTCGATGTGGGCCGTGGGCACACCGGTGCGCGAAGTGACATGCAGGCGGTTGAAGTCGTGGCCCACCGACTCGGCGAAATAGTCCTCGACCACCGAGTTGAGCATCTCGAAGTAGCGTGGGTAGAAGACGATCCCTGCCGGATCGCAGTGCTGGAAGCGCACCTTGCGCTGGGTCGTGAACGGCATGGCGGCTTCTCCTACACGCCGAGATAGCGGTCGCGGATGGTGTCGTCGAGTGCGCCGGGTTCTCCGGTCCACACCGTGCGCCCCTTTTCGAGGATGGTGCAGCGGTCAGCCACCGGCAGCAGCTCGGCGAGTGACTTATCGACGATCAGCGTGGACTGGCCTTCCGCCTTGAGCGCGCGAATAGCCGCCCAGATCTCCTGGCGGATGACCGGGGCCAGGCCCTCGGTGGCTTCGTCGAGCACCAGCAGGCTGGGGTTGGTCATCAGTGCGCGGCCGATGGCGAGCATCTGCTGTTCACCGCCGGAGAGGGTGTTGGCCATCTGCTGGCGCCGCTCGGCCAACCGAGGGAAGAGGCTTTCCACGCGCGCCAGGTTCCAGCGGCCGGAGCGCGCCGTGACCAACAGATTCTCGCGTACCGAGAGATTGGCGAAGCAGCGCCGCCCTTCGGGAACGAGCCCGAGCCCGGCCTGGGCGATACGATACGATGGCAGGCGATGCAGCTCCTGCAACTCAAAGGTAATGCTGCCACGGCGCGGCGGGGTGAGGCCGAAGATGGAACGGATGGTAGTGGTCTTGCCCATACCGTTGCGCCCCATCAGTGCCATCATCTCGCCGGCCTGAACGCTTAGGTCGACGCCGAACAGTGCCTGGGAGGGGCCGTAGAAGGTCTCGATCGCGGTGACGTTGAGCATCTCAATCCCCCAGGTAGGCTTCGCGAACTTGTGGGTTGCCGCGGATCTCGGCACCGTCGCCATGGGCGATCACGGCCCCGGCCACCAGTACCGAAATACGGTCGGCCAGGCGGAACACGGCGTCCATGTCATGCTCGATCAACAGGATCGGCACCTCGTGCTTGAGTGCCTCGAGCAGCTCGGTCAAGTGTGCCGATCCCTCGGGGCCGAGCCCGGCCATGGGCTCGTCGAGCAGCAGGACCCGTGGCTTGAGCGCCAAGGCGCAGGCCACCTCGACCTGGCGCCGCTCGCCGTGGGAGAGCTCCGATACCGGAGTGTCGGCGCGATGCGTGAGCGCCATGCGCTCCAGCGCCTCCATGGCCGGCATAAGCAGGCTCTCGTCGCGATGCACCGGCTTCCAGAAGCGGAAGCTGTGCCCCTGCAGTGCCTGCACGGCGATCATCACGTTGCGCTTCACCGACAGCGGTTCGGCTAGCGACGACACCTGGAAGCTGCGCCCCAGCCCCAGCCGTGCGCGCTGGGCCACGCTGAGCGGAGTGATCTCCTGGCCGGCCAGCACGATGCTGCCGGAGTCGGGCTTGAGTCCGCCGGCGATCTGGCCGATCAGGGTCGACTTGCCGGCCCCGTTGGGGCCGATCAGCGCATGGATCTCGCCCGCTCGCAGGTCGAGCGAAACGTCGCAGGTGGCCTGTAGCGCGCCGAAGCGCTTGTTGAGGTTCGAGAGTGTCAGCACGGCATCACTCATGGCGCTCCCTCCCGGCCAGCCAGCCCATCACACCGTACTTGGCGAACAGTACTACCAGCAGCAGCACCAGGCCGAGGAACAGCTTCCAGTATTCGGTCAGGCCGCCCAGCAGGGTCTCCATCAATACGAACAGTATGGCCCCGGCCAGCGGGCCGTAGAGTCGGCCCACGCCGCCGAGGATGACGATCACCATTAGCTCGCCGGACATGTGCCAACTGAGCATGGTGGGGCTGACGAAGCCGTTGAGATCGGCGTACAGCGCCCCGGCAAGACCAGTGATCATCGCCGAGATGACGAAGGCCACCAGGCGAATGGGATAGGGGGCGATACCGGCGGTGGCCAGGCGGGTGTCGTTGAGCCGCGCCATGGTCAGGGCGGCACCGAAGCGCGACTTCATGATGCGCGAGACGAGGGCGAGCGATAGCACCAGCCCGGCGAAGCAGATCAGGAAGAAATTGAGAGCGTTGCCGGTGTCGACCCACGGCAGCGAGTTGCGCAGGTAGATCGGCAGGCCATCCTCGCCGCCGTAGGTGGGCCAGGAGTTGGCGAAGTAATAGATCATCTGGGCGAAGGCCAGGGTGATCATGATGAAATAGACACCGGTAGTACGCAGTGAGATGGCACCGATGACCAGCGCCAGCAGGCCGCACAGCACGATTGCCGCGAGCCAGATCACGAGCATGCTGTCGCTGCCGGGAATGGCCAGCGGCCAACCGATTACCGGGGTGAGGTCGAAGGCGTGGTAGGCGCTGATACCGGCCACGTAGCCGCCCAGGCCGAAGTAGGCGGCATGGCCGAAGCTCACCATGCCGCCGTAGCCGATGGCGAGGTTGAGGCCAACTGCCGCCATGGCGACCAGGGTCATGCGCGAGGCCAGGTTGACGTAGTAGACATGGCCCAGGAAGTAGGCCGCCAGCGGGGCCAGCAGCAGCAGGGCCAGCAAGCCGATCTGTACCAGCCCTTTGCGATCGTGCCAACTGGCTGTCGGCAGCCCCGGCTGTGGGGCGAGAGTTCGAGTAACGGGCTTAGTCATGGGCGGCAAACAGTCCCTTGGGTTTGAAGGCGAGTATCACGGCCATCAGGACGTAGATCAGCATTGCGGCAATGGCGGAGCCGACACCGGCAGCCTCCGAAGGACTCATGAAGTGTCGGAAGAAGGCCGGCAGAAATATTCGCCCCAGAGTGTCGACGACCCCGACCAGGATGGCGCCATACAGTGCGCCCTTAATCGATCCGATGCCGCCGATCACGATCACCACGAAAGCGAGTATCAGCACCGGCTCGCCCATGCCGACCTGTACCGACTGCAGCGCGCCGACCATGGCCCCGGCCAGGCCGGCCAGCGCCGCACCCATGGCGAAGACCAGGGTATAGAGCCGGGCGATGTTGACGCCCAGGGCGCCGATCATCTCGCGGTCGCTCTCGCCGGCGCGAATGCGCATGCCGAGCCGGGTGCGCGAGATCAGCAAGTACATGCCTACCGCCACCGCGATCCCCACGGCGATGATCACCAGCCGATAGATGGGATAGCGCAGGCCGCCCGGCAGGGTGACCGAACCTGACAGGGCCGCCGGCGGGTTGAGCCACAGCGGCGAGGAGCCGAACAGCCAGCGGGTGCCCTCCGAGAAGATCAGGATCAGAGCGAAGGTGGCCAGCACCTGGTCGAGGTGGGGGCGGTGATAGAGCCGGCGGATCACGATCAGCTCGACCAGGGCGCCGACGGCAGCGGCCACGGCGATGCCAGCCGCCAGGCCGACGAGGAAGGAGCCGGTGGTGGCACTGACCAGTGCCGTGGCGTAGGCGCCGACCATGTAGAAGGAGCCGTGAGCCAGGTTGATCAGCCCCATCACGCCGAAAATCAGGGTCAGGCCGCTGGCCATCAGGAACAGCATGGTACCGAGCTGAAGGCCGTTGATGAGCTGTTCGATAAGTAGTGTCATGAGATCGTCAGGCAGTTAGTGGAAGGCGGCCGGCCCGGGGAGGGCCGGCCTGGCCGGGTCACATCTCGCACTGGGTGTGGTAGACGTCCTGAATGTCCTCGACGGCAATACCCACCAGGCGGTTGGTCGGCTGGCCATCGTCGCCCTCGACCACCTCACGCACGTAGATGTCCTGAATGGGGTGGTGGTTGGGGCCGAAGCGGAATTCTCCGCGCACCGAATCGAAATCGGCCTCGCGCAGCGCCTCGCGGAAGGCATCCTGATCGTCCGGATGAGCCTTCTCCAGAGCGCTCAAGATCAGGTTGGCGGTATCGTAGCCTTGGGCCGCATAGAGAGTCGGCGTACGGCCATAGGCTTCGCGAAAGCCCTCGACGAAGGCGTGGTTGGCCTCGTTGTCGAGGTCGTAGGCCCACAGCGAGGTATTCATGGCACCGATGGCCGCGCTGCCCACCGCCTTGATGATGATTTCGTCGAAGGAGAAGGCGGCACCGAACACCGGCATGTCGACGCCCGAGTTCTCCCACTGCTTCATGAACGAGATGCCCATGCCGCCGGGCAGGAAGAAGAACAGGCTGTCGGCGTCGCTGGCGCGGATCTGGGCAATCTCGGCGGCGTAGTCGGTCTGGCCCATCTGGGTGTAGATCTCGTCGACCACGTCGCCTTCGTAGAGGTGCTTGAAGCCGGCCAGGGCGTCGGTGCCGGCGGGGTAGTTGGGCGCCATGATGACGGGACGCTCGTAGCCCTGCTCGCGCATGTAGGCCCCCATGGCGCCGTGCAGGTTGTCGTTCTGGTAGGCGGCGTTGAAATAGTTCTCGTGACACATGCGCCCGGCGAGATCGGAAGGGCCGGCGTTGGGCGAGATGTAGAAGGTACCCTGGCGCACCGCCGCCGGTACCACCGCCATGGCCAGGTTGGAGAAGATAATACCGGTGAGAATATCGACCTCGTCGCGCTGCATGAACTCGTTGGACAGGCTGCGCGCCAGGTCGGGCCGGTTACCGTCGTCCTGCACCAGCACCTCGACGTCGTCGCGGCCGGAACGTTCGATGGCCAGCATGAAACCATCGCGGACGTCCACGCCCAGGTGCGAGCCGCCGCCGGACAGGGTGGTGATCATGCCGATCTTGACCTCTTCGGCCTGAGCCGCCGCCATGGCGGTGGTCATCAAAAGGCCAAGGCCAACGCTGACTAGTCTCTTCATGGATTTACCCTCTTCGTTCTCGATTGTTGTGTTCTCAGCGCATCGTTCGGCGCTGGTGCTACGGTTGCCCGTCTGGTCGTGCCGCCGGGCCGGTTCCCCACTGTCAGTCAGGATAATGCTCCTGGCGCAGCCGGAAGCGCTGCACCTTGCCGGTAGCCGTTTTCGGCAGCGTCTCGACGAAGCGAATCGAGCGTGGATACTTGTAGGGCGCGATACGCTGCTTGACGAATGCCTGCAGCCGCTCGACGCAGGCCGTGTCCGGCTCGACACCGGGAGACAGTACCACGAAGGCTTCGACGATCTGCCCACGCTCTCCATTCGGTGCACCGATCACGGCACACTCGGCCACCGCCTCGTGGGCCAGCAGCGCCGCTTCCACCTCGGGCCCGGCGATGTTGTAGCCGGACGAGACGATCATGTCGTCGTTGCGCGCGGCGAAATGGAAGTAGCCCTCGTCGTCCTGGTAGAAGGCATCGCCGGTGAGGTTCCAGCCCTGCTGCACGTAGCCCTGCTGGCGGTTGTCGGCGAGGTAGCGACAGCCGGTGGGGCCGCGCACCGCCAGGCGGCCGATCTCTCCGCGTGGCAGCTCGTTCATGTCGGGATCGACGATCTTCGCCTCGTAGCCTGCCACCGGCCTGCCGGTGCAGGCGGGGCGGTGGTCGTCGAGGCGATTGGAGATGAAGATGTGCAGCATTTCGGTGGCACCGATACCGTCGAGGATCGGCGTTCCCGTTTTCTCGATCCAGTCGTGATAGATCGGCGCCGGCAGCGTCTCGCCGGCCGATACCGCCACGCGCAGGCTGGCCAATGCCTCGTCGCTATCCAGCGAGGCGAGCATGGTGCGGTAGGCGGTGGGCGCGGTAAACACGATGGTGGCGCGATGCTCGCGAATGATGTCGAGCATGCTGGGTGGGGTGGCCTTCTCGAGCAGCACGGCGCTGGCACCGAAACGCAGCGGGAATATCGCCAATCCTCCGAGACCGAAGGTGAAGGCCAGCGGCGGCGAACCGACGAAGACGTCGTCCGGCGTCACCTGCAGCACCTCGCGGGCATAGCCGTCGGCGATGATCAGCAGGTCGCGGTGAAAGTGCATGGTCGCCTTGGGCTTGCCGGTGGTGCCGGAGGTGAAGCCGAGCAGAGCCACATCTTCGGCGGCGGTGGTTACCGTCTCGAAGTCGGTTGGCTTGCCCAGCGCCAGGCGATCGAGTTCGGCATCGTGGTTGGCGGTGCCGTCGAAACCCACCACGCGTTTCAGGTAGGCGCTGTCGGCGGCGCAGGCTTCTAGCTCCTCGAGCAGGCGGGTGTCGCACAGGGCCAGGGCGATCTCGGCCTTGTCGACGACCTGGGCCAGCTCACCGGCACGCAGCATCGGCATGGTGTTGACGACTACCGCGCCGGCCTTGGTGGCTGCAAGCCAGCAGGCGACCATGGCGGGATTGTTGGCCGAGCGGATCAGCACCCGATTGCCTGGGCGCACGCCGAGCTCTTCCACCAGTGCGTGGGCCAGGCGGTTGGTCCATTCGGCAAGCTCGCGATAGGTGCGGCTGCGACCGTTGCCGATCAGTGCCACTCGCTCGCCATGGCCCTGTTCGACCCAGCGGTCGCAAAGCTCCACCGCGGCGTTGAGGCGCTCGGGATAGTCGAAGCCGTCGAGCCTGAGCTCGGGCCATTCATGCCCGGGAGGCAGGTTGTCCCGGGCGAAGGTATCGGCGTGGGCCGACGATGCGTTCATGACCATTCTCCGTACATCGTTGTTGTTGTGCGGCGCCGAGGCGTCGACAGGGGGATACGGTGTCTGGCGTACGTCAGTCGTTCTACTGGGTTAGACAGCTCCGGGCGATCACCACCTTCTGCACGTCCGAGGCGCCTTCGTAGATGCGTAGCGCGCGAATCTCGCGATACAGGCTCTCGACGATATGGCCCTTGCGCACGCCATCGCCGCCGTGCAGCTGCACCGCCTTGTCGATCACGTCCTGGGCGCGGTCGGTAGCGTAGAGCTTGGCCATGGCCGCCTCGCGAGTGACGCGCTCGGCCCCCATGTCCTTGGTCCAGGCGGCGCGGTAAACCAGCAGCGCCGCGGCGTCCACGTCGAGTGCCATCTCGGCCAGGTGACCCTGTACCATCTGCAGGTCGGCCAGGCTGGCGCCGAACAGCTCGCGGTTTTTGGCCCGGTCGAGGGATTCGTCCAGCGCGCGGCGGGCGAAGCCCAGGGCGGCGGCGCCCACCGTGGAGCGGAACACGTCGAGCACGGACATGGCGATACGGAAGCCTTGGCCGGGCTGGCCGATCATGGCACTGGCGGGCAGGCGCATGTCGTTGAAGCCGAGCCGCGCCAACGGGTGCGGCGAAATGGTTTCGAGCCGCTCGCGGATCTCGAGCCCCGGTGTATCGGCCGGCACCAGGAAGCAGGAGAGCCCCTTGGCCCCTGGCCCCTCGCCGGTGCGGGCAAACACGGTGTATAGGTCGGCGATGCCGCCGTTGGAGATCCAGGTCTTCTCGCCGTTGAGACGGTAGCCGTCACCGTCGCGCTCGCCGGTGGTATCGAGCTGGGCCACGTCGGAGCCCGAGCGCGGCTCGCTCAGGGCGAAGGCCGAAAGCGCCTCGCCGCGGCGGGTGCGGTCGAGCCACTGCTTCTGTTCATCGCTGCCGAACAGGCTGATCGCCCCGGTGCCGAGTCCCTGCATGGCGAAGGCGAAATCGGCCAGGCCGTCGTGGCGGGCCAGGGTCTCACGGATCAGGCACAGGCTGCGTACATCGATGGCATCGCCCGCGGTGCCCTCGAGAAACCCCGCTCGGCCCAGATCGCGCACCAGCGTGATGCAGGCGGCATCGACGTCGCTGTGGTCGCGGGGCAGCTCGCGCTGGCACCACGCCTCGAGGCGCTTGGCCAGGTCGCGGTGACGCGCCTCGAGGAAGGGCCAGTCGAGAAAACTCGTATCGCTCATTGCTAAGTCTCCCTGGACGCTCAGTCCCCCTGGAATCGGGGCTTCTGCTTGGCGGCAAAGGCGCGGTAGGCGCGCTCGAAGTCGCCGGTCTGCATGCAGATTGCCTGCGCCTGGGCCTCGGACTCGATGGCCTGCTCCAGGCTCATCGACCACTCCTGGTTGAGCTGGGTCTTGGTGATGCCGTGGGCGAAGGTGGGTCCCTGGGCCAGGCGGGTGGCGTAGGCGATGGCCTCGGCCTCGAGCGACTCCGCCTCCACCAGTCGGTTGTAGAAACCCCACTGCTGACCTTCTTCCGCGCTCATGCTGCGTCCGCTGTAGAGCAGGTCGGCGGCGCGGCCCTGACCGATGATGCGGGGCAGCATGGCGCAGGCGCCCATGTCGCAGCCGGCCAGGCCCACCCGGGTGAAGAGGAAGGCGGTGCTGGCCTGGGGCGTGGCGAAGCGGATGTCCGAGGCCATGGCGATGATGGCGCCGGCACCGACGCAGACGCCGTCGACCGCGCTGATGATGGGCTTTCCGCAGTTGATCATCGCCTTGACCAGGTCGCCGGTCATACGCGTGAACTCGAGCAGGCCCTTCATGTCGCGACCCACCAGCGGGGCGATGATTTCATGCACGTCACCGCCGGAGCAGAAGTTGCCGCCGTTGGAGGCGAACACCACCGCCTTGACGTCCTCGGCGTAAACCAGGTCGCGGAAGGTGTCGCGCAGCTCGGCGTAGCTGTCGAAGGTGAGCGGGTTCTTGCGCTCGGGGCGGTCCAGGCGGATCACCGCGACGTCGCCCTCCATGCGCCACTGGAAATGGCGCGGTGTCAGGTCGGCCAGTTTCATTGACGTTGTTCTCCCGTGTCGGCCGGCAAGCGATGCAGCAGCTCGCCGATATGATGGGCATCCTCTGCGCTGACGCCGTCGAGCAGGGCATCGACCCAGCCCTCGTGGGCTGCCGCCATGGTGGTGAAGGCGTCGCGCCCGTCGGCGGTCAGGCGTACCAGGGTGGCGCGGCGATCGCCCTCAATGGCAATGCGCTCGACCAGGCCGTCTTCGGCCAGGCGGTCGACGATGCCAGTGACGTTGCCATTGGAGACCCGCAGCCGCTTGGAGAGCTCGTTCATCTTCAAACCCTCCCGCTCGCGAAAAAGCGCAGCCATGACGTCGAAACGCGGCAGCGTGGAGTCGAACTCCACGCGCAGCTTCTCGCGTAGCGCCGCCTCCACCTGGCGCGTTACCCGCAGCATGCGCAGCCATAGGCGCAGGCGCTCCTTGCTCAGGGTTTCCGGTTTCGCCAGCGAGGCTGTCATATTTCGCCTCCCGAGATGGAGATCGCCTGGCCGTTGATGGCGCCGCTGTGTGGGCCGCACAGCCACAGCGCCGTGGCGGTCACCTCGGCGGGCTGGACGAGCCGACCGCTGGGATTGGTGGACTGCAAATGAGCGCGGGCCTGTTCCGCTGACTGGCCGGTCTTGGCCACGATGGTAGCGATGCTGGCCTCGAGCAGCGGGGTCTCGGTGAAGCCGGGGCACAGGGCGTTGACGGTGATGTCGCGGCCTGCCACTTCCTGGGCCAGGGCGCGCACCAAGCCCACCACGCCGTGCTTGGCGGCGCAGTAAGGCGCCACGTAGGCGTAACCCTTGAGCCCAGCGGTGGAGGCCACGGCAATCAGCCGTCCGCCGTCGCGCAGGTGCTTCAGTCCCTCGCGCAGGGTGAGGAAGGTGCCGGTCAGGTTGACCTCCAGCATGCGCTGCCATTGGTCCAGCTCGGTGCGCGAGAGCGGGGCGCTTTCGGCCGCCCCGGCGTTGGCGATGACGATATCGACCTCGCCCAGGTGGTCGAAGAGCGATGCCATGTCGTCTTCCTGGGTGACGTCGGCGACCGCGTAGGTGATCGCCGGGTGGCGAGTGGCCACCACTTCGAGCGGCGCGCTACGACGCCCGGTAATGACGACATCGGCGCCTGCCTCGGCGAAAGCCAGCGCCATGTCGGCACCGATGCCGCTACCACCGCCGGTGACCACTACGCGCTTGCCCAGCATCGTGGTACTCCCGTTCATGCTCATGTCCAGCCCTCGCCGCGTTCGGCCAGACGCTGCAGTTGGTCGCGGCCGGCACGGTAGGGCGCCGGCCAGTCGCACTCGCCGTCGCCGATGCCGGCCGCAGCGTGCAGCGTCCAGTAGGGGTCGGCCAGGTGCGGGCGCGCCAGGCACACCAGGTCGGCGCGGCCGGCCATCAGGATCGAGTTGACGTGGTCGGCCTGGTAAATGTTGCCCACCGCCATGGTCGCCATGCCGGTCTCGTTGCGGATACGATCGGAGAAGGGGGTCTGGAACATGCGCCCGTACATCGGCCGGGCGCGGGTTGAGGTCTGCCCGGCGGAGACGTCGACGATATCGACCTCAGCGGTCTTGAGCAGGCGGGCGATCTCGACGGCTTCGTCCGGGGTCACGCCTTCGTCGCCGACCCAGTCGTTGGCCGAGATGCGCACCGACAGCGGTTTGTGCGCCGGCCACGCCTGGCGCACCGCGCGGATCACCTCCAGCGGATAGCGCATGCGGTTCTCGAGCGAGCCGCCGTATTCGTCGTCGCGGCGGTTGGTCAACGGCGTGATGAACGACGACAGCAGGTAGCCGTGGGCAGCGTGGACCTCGAGCATGTCGAAGCCGGCACGCTCGGCCATGTGGGCGGCGGCGACGAACTCGTCGCGCACTCGCTCCATGTCGCTGCGGTCCATCGCTTTCGGCACCTGGTTGCGTGGCGACCAGGGCACGGCGGAGGCCGCCATGATCGGCCAGTTGCCTTCGGGCAGCGGCGCATCCATCTCCTGCCAGCCCAGTTGGGTCGAGCCCTTGGGCCCGGAGTGGCCGATCTGGGCGCACAGCTTGGCGTGAGTCTCGGCGTGGACGAAATCGCACAGCCGCTTCCACGCTGCCTCGTGTTCGGGCGTATAGAGCCCGGGGCAGCCCGGGGTGATGCGCCCCTCGGGCGAGACACAGGTCATCTCGATGTAGACCAGTCCGGCGCCGCCCTTGGCGCGCTCGGCATAGTGCACGAAGTGCCAGTCGGTGGGCCGTCCGTCCACGGCCTTGTACTGGGCCATGGGCGAGACCACTACGCGATTGGCCAGTGTCATCTCGCGCAGTCGGAAGGGCGCGAACATCGGCGCCCGTGCGCTGCCCTCGTTACCGGCCTGGGCCTGGAACCAGCGCTCGGCACTCGTGAGCCACTCGGGGTCGCGCAGGCGCAGGTTCTCGTGGCTGATGCGCTGGGAGCGGGTCAGCAGCGAGTAGTTGAACTGCACCGGGTCGAGATCGAGATAGCGCTCTACCTGCTCGAACCACTCGGTGGAGTTGCGCGCCGCTGACTGCAGGCGCAGCACCTCGGTGCGGCGCTCCTCCTCGTAGCGGGCGAAGGCGCTGGCCATGTCGGGTTCGCTATGCAGGTACCCGGCGAGTGCGATGGCGCTCTCCAGTGCCAGCTTGGTACCCGAGCCGATGGAAAAATGCGCGGTAGCCGCGGCGTCGCCCATCAGCACCACGTTGTCGAAACTCCAGCGCTCGCACAGTACGCGCGGGAAGTTGATCCAGGCCGAGCCGCGAATGTGGTGGGCGTTGGTCATCAGCGCGTGGCCATCCAGGTGGCGGGCGAAGATCCGCTCGCACACGGCGATCGACTCCTGCTGGCTCATCTCGCCGAAACCGAAGGCCTGCCAGGTGGCTTCGCTGCACTCGACGATGAAGGTCGCGGTGTCGGCGTCGAACTGGTAGGCGTGGGCCCACACCCAGCCGTGCTCGGTCTTCTCGAAGATGAAAGTGAAGGCGTCGTTGAAGGTCTGGTGGGTGCCGAGCCAGACGAACTTGCAGGCGCGCACCTCGATGTCGGGTTTGAAATGCTCGGCGTAACGTTGGCGGGTGCGCGAGTTGAGCCCGTCGGCGGCCAGTACCAGGTCGAACTCGCGACGCAGGTCGTCGATGCGCTCCTCGGGCACGTCGCTCTCGAAGCGCAGCTCGACGCCGAGCTCGCGGGCGCGCTGCTGCAGCAGGATGAGCAGTTGGTGGCGGCCGATGCCGCAGAAGCCGTGGCCGGTGGAGACGGTCTTGACGCCGTCGTGGATCACGGCGATGTCGTCCCAGTAGGCGAAGTGCTCGCGAATCCGCGCCGCGCTCACGGCATCGTTGGCGGCCAGGTTGTCCAGCGTCTCGTCAGAGAGTACTACCCCCCAGCCGAAGGTGTCATCGGGACGATTGCGCTCGATCACCACGATGTCGTGACCGGGATCGTGCAGCTTCATGCTGATGGCGAAGTAGAGCCCTGCGGGGCCTCCGCCGAGGCAGGCGATTCTCATGGCGTGAAACCGTTACGTTGTTGTACTTGATTGCAGGCTAGACCCGAAAAGTAGATAGTTCAAGCTTAAAATTTCAAGCTTGAACATTCCCGGCATGAAGTGAATTTTTTCGCTCTCCGAAGGATTGACAGGCTGGTTGGCAACGGCGAGTCTGGGGCTTCAAGCTCGAAGCTCGGTGGGTCCGACGAGCTGCAACAGGCTTCATAAGGGGAAGGAGGCTCACGATGCTGGAAGAGTGCAAGACAGCCAGGGAGCGCTGGGGAGGCGTGCATCAGCTGATCGACCGATGGCTTGATGAGCGCCGTGAACTGCTGGTCAGTTTCCTTGAGCTCAAGGAAGCCTGTGATACCGAGCTGGAGGCTGTGAGCAAGCCACAGATCGATCGCTTCAGCGAACTGCTGATGGATTACATCAGCGCCGGCCATTTCGAGATCTACCCGCAGTTGCGCGAAGAGGCCAACGCCTTCGGCGATCATGATGCACTGGAAATAGCCGGTAAGCTGCTGGAGCGGTTGGAGCTTTCCACCGAGCTCGTGTTGTCATTCGATGCCGACTATTCGACCCCGGTGCGCTGCCAGCACTTCCTGCCGCGGCTGCCCGCCTGGCTCGATCGCCTGGCCAAGGGCCTGACCGAGCGCTTTGCCCTGGAAGACCAGTTGATCGCCCGCCTGCATGCGGCGCATACGCCGCAGAAGGAAGTCCAGGCCGAGTAGTTGCCTGGCCTTCGGGCCGAGTTTTCTCCGACGCCGCCCCGAGCCTTGGCTCGGGGCGGCGTTTTCATGACATGTACCGTTTACGCTTCGGCGGGCTTGGCCGCTTGACGTGCCGGGGGGCGCTGCCACAGCACCAGCATGCAGGGGGTCAGCAGCAGGGTCAGCCCGGTGGCGAATATCAGCCCGCCGGCGATGGCGCTGGAGAGCTGGGTCCACCACTGGGTGGAGGGTGCGCCCAGGCCGAGACTGGGGGCGAACAGATTGACGTTGATTTCCAGCACCATCGGCATCAGGCCCAGCACGGTGGTAACGGCGGTCAGCAGTACCGGGCGCAGGCGCAGGCCGCCTGCGCCCAGCGCCGCATCGTACGGAGCCAGGCCCGCCTGGCGCAGCTCGTTGTAGGTATCGATCAACACGATATTGTTGTTCACCACGATACCCGCCAGGGCGATGATGCCCATGCCGACCATGACGATGCCGAACGGCTGACCGTTGATCAGCAGGCCCATCAGTACGCCGGCGGTGGAAAACACGATCGCCGAAAGCACCAGCAAAGCCTGGTAGAGGCTGTTGAACTGAGTGACCAGGATCAGCAACATCAAGCCGATAGCCACCAGGAAAGC
This sequence comes from Billgrantia bachuensis, assembly GCF_011742165.1. GTDB lineage: Bacteria > Pseudomonadota > Gammaproteobacteria > Pseudomonadales > Halomonadaceae > Halomonas > Halomonas bachuensis. The sequence continues at coordinate 54,288 of NZ_JAAQTO010000043.1, forward strand.
GGTGATCAGGAAGCGACTGGCCTGCTCCTGGTCCTCCTGCTCGCCGGCGACGTTGACCCGTACGCCCTCGGGCGGCGGCCCCAGTTCCGCCAGCAGGGCACGCAATCGTTCGTCGGGCTGGTAGCCCGCAGTCACGTCCGCTTCCAGGGTGATGGCTCGCTGCCCGTCGATGCGATGCAGCGTACCCACTCGGGGAGCCGGCTCCAGGCTGGCGAAGTGGGACACCGGCACTTGGCCGCGCGGCGTGTTGAGGGTCAGGCGGTCTAGCTGGTCGATGTGGCGGGAGGCTTCGGGGAAGCGCACCCGTATATCGACCTCATCGGTCGCATGGGCGGGACGGTAGGTGGCCACCTGCAGGCCATTGGTGACCAGTTGAACGGCGCTGCCCACGGCGGCGACGTCAGCACCCATTCGGGCGGCGGCGGCGCGATCCACATTGAGCCGCCACTCGATGCCGGGCAGGCTGCGGTTGTCCTCGATGTCGCGGAAGCCGCCGAGCCGCTCCATCGCGCGACGAATCCCCTCCACTGCTGCTGTGCTGTCCGCTTCCTGCTGGGCGCTGATCTCGAGCACGATGGGCTTGCCGCCTCCCGGACCCTGCTCCTGCTCGCGAAATTCCAGGACGACACCCGGCAGGTCGGCGGTGCGCTCGGCCATCTCGCTCATGATCACCCGGGCCGGACGACGCTCCTGCCAGTCGATCAACTGGAACTGCACCACGCCGATCACATCGCTGCCGACTTGCTCGTTGGGTATGCCGTAGGAGCGGGCATAGAGCGCCTTCACCTCGCTCATGCCGGCGAGCCGGGCCTCGACCCGGCGCACGATGGCGTCTTTCTCCACTGCCGAGAAGTCGCCCCGGGAGCGTACCACCACCTGGGCGTTTTCCGGTTCGACTTCGGGAAAGAACTCCACCCCGTGGTTGAAGCGACCGTATCCGACGAAGATCAGTGCCATCAGCAGCAGCGCGATCAGCAGCGTCATGCCGGGCCGGGCCAGCAGCCGGGCGAGGGTGGCACGATACAGGCGCCCGCCGGCTGTGACCATTTCCTCGCTGCGACGGATCTTGCCGGTGCGCGCGCTGAAAACGCCCCCCAGGGTCGGCAGGAAGATCAAGGCCATGGCCAGCGACGCCAACAGGCAGAGTATCACCGTGGCCGGCAGGTACTTCATGAACTCGCCCACCACCCCAGGCCAGAACAGCAGCGGGAGGAATACCGCCAGGGTGGTGGCGGTGGCGGCGATGACCGGCCAGCTCATGCGGGTAGCGGCGTGAATCCAGGCTGCGCGGGGGGGCTGGCCCTCGCGCAGGTTGCGGTCGGCGAGTTCGCTGACCACGATGGCGCCGTCCACCAGCATGCCGGCGACTAAAATGAGGGCGAACAGCACCACGATATTGAGCGTGTAGCCGACCGCCCAGATCAGCAGGATCCCGGTGAGGAACGCGCCGGGAATGGTCAGACCCACCATCAGCGCCGAGCGCACGCCCATCGCCGCAAGTATCACGATCAGTACCAGAACCACGGCGGTGACGACGTTGTTGAGCAGCTCCGACAGCATCTGCTCCACAGTGACCGACTGGTCCATGATGGTCGTGACGGAGAGTTCGTCCGGCAGCAGCGGTTCGGCCTCGGCAAGAATGTTGCGTACGCCCTCGATGGTGGCGATCAGGTTGGCGCCGGCGCGCTTGGAAATTTCCAGCACCAGGGCAGGCTCGTCGTCGATGCGGGCAAAACCCTCGGGATCCTTGAAAGTGGGGCGTATCCAGGCCACGTCGGCAAAGGTCACTACGCGATCGCCATCGACCTTCACCGGCATGTCCATGACGTCCTCGAGGGACTCGATCACGCCGGGAACCTTCACCGGGGTGCGACCGGCGCCGGTATCGAGGCTGCCGGCCGCCACCAGGCGGTTGTTGCGCGTGACCATGTTGAACAGCGTATCGAAGTCCACGCCGTAGCTGTCGAGCACCAGCGGGTCGACCACGATCTCCAGCAACTCCTCGCGCTCGCCGCCGATCTCGACCTCGAGCACTTCGGGTACCCCTTCGAAGGCATCCCGCAACTGGCGGGCGATGGCCAGTCGGCGAGTCTCTTCGATCGGCCCCGAGAGGCCCACCGACAGTACGGGGAAGAGGCCGACGTTGACCTCGAAGACACGTGGCTCCTCGGCTTCGTCGGGCAGCGAGGCATTGGCGATGTCGACCCGCTCGCGCACGTCGGCGAGCGCCTGGCGCGGATCGAAGCCGGCATCGAATTCCAGCGTGACCGCGGCGTGCCCTTCACTGGACTGGGCGGTCATCTTGCGCACGCCCTCGATGGTGCGCAGCTCCTGCTCCATGGGGCGCACCAGCAGCCGCTCGCCGTCCTCAGGGCTCACGCCTTCGAGCGCCAGCGAGACGTAGATAATGGGAATCGGAACGTCCGGATTGGCCTCCTTGGGCACCGCCTGCCAGGCGGCGATACCTGCCATCAGCAGGGCAAACAGTAACAGCAGGGTCGTGCGCGACCGGTCCAGGGCGGCCTCGATCAAGGTGCGCATCTCAGAGCGACTCCCGTTCCGCGGCACTCTCCTCGGTAGCGTCCGTGGCCGGTACGGCGACCACGGCATCGCCGGGGGCGACGAAGCCACTGCCCAGGGTAATCAGTCGTATCGTGCCGGGCAGTCCGGCTACGCGGGCTTCACTGGCATCGGCGGCGACCAGCTCGACGGGTGTACTTACCACGCGGTCATCGTCATCCAGGTGCTTGACCCGCAGTCGGCCCTCGGCGTCCAGTTCGAGCAGGGCGGGAGAGAAGCGATGCACTGCGCGCTCGGGCAGGCTGATCGCCAGGGTGGCGCTGGCGCCGGACAGGCGGCGGCGCTCCGGATTGTCGAATTCGGCTTCGACATAGAAGGAGCGTGTGGCCTCGTCGGCGCTGCTGGCGACATGGGTCAACTCACCGCTCAGTCGGCTGCCGTCGAGCAGCCTGACTTCAGCGGGGAGGCCGGGGCGAAGGTCCTGGATATCGCGCTGGGCCACCCAGGCGCTGGCCTTCAGGCGGCGGTCGTCGACCAGGCGGGCGAAAGTCTCGCCGACCTGAAGTAGTTCGCCCAGCTCAACGTCCAGGCGGTCGAGTACGCCGTCGAAGGGGGCCGTCGGGCGGGTCTCGTCGAACGCCTGGCGTAGCTCGGCGAGCTCCGCCGCCGCCACGCTGACGCTGCTCTGCAGGCGCAGCAGCTCGGGCCGGGAGATCAGGTTGCGCTGGCGCAGATCGTCGGCACCGGCGAGCTCTGCCCGGGCCAGTTCCAACTGGGCTTCGGCGCGTTCCAACTGTGCCTCCAAGGCATCGCGGGACAGGGCCAGCAGGGTAGTGCCAGCCTCCACCGCCGTGCCCTGAGCCACCGGCAGCTCAGCCACCCGCCCGGCATGGCGGCTGCGCAGCTCGACCTCGCGAAAGGCCTCCAACTGACCTTGGACTATCTGCCGTGGCATGTAGGGCGTGGCCTCGCTGACGCGATACTCGACCCGTGGCAGGCTCTCTTCCTCGGGTGCGTCAGCGGGGGGGGCATCCTGTCGAAAGCGCTGCAAGTCACCGACTGCCAGCCACAGCAGAAGCGCCAGCAGCACCAGGGCGGCCAGCAGTACGGAAATGGGGGGACGTCGAAACATGCAGCCTTCCCTGGTTGAATTCGGCATTAGCTTATTCGGCACAGCATGATAGCGCATGTGCCGGAAGGTAGCAGTCGCCTCGCACAGCCAGTGTGCAGGGTTCCCCTAACCAGAGGTCGGATTGAGTTTTGTGCGGTGCAGGCATAACATCTTGGCGGTCCGGATTCCGGCCGGGGCGGATCCGCATCCGTCAGGCTCATCTTCAGGCGGCTCAACCGAAGGAGCAACAATGAAAGATCCCGTACGTATTGCCATTACCGGCGGTGCTGGCCAGATCAGCTACTCCCTTATCTTCCGTATCGCGGCAGGCGACATGCTGGGCCCGGATCAGCCTGTCATTCTTCAGCTGCTCGAGATTCCCCAGGCGATGGACGCGCTGAACGGCGTGGTGATGGAAGTCAACGACTGCGCCTTCCCGCTGGTGCAGGACATCGTAGCTACCGACGACCCCAACGTTGCCTTCAAGGATGTCGATTTCGCCCTGCTGGTCGGTGCGCGTCCGCGCGGCCCGGGCATGGAGCGCAAGGACCTGCTGGAGGCCAACGCGGCGATCTTCTCCGTACAGGGCAAGGCGCTCAACGACAACGCCAGCCGTGACGTGCGCGTCCTGGTAGTGGGCAACCCGGCCAACACCAACGCCCTGATCGCTTCCTGCAACGCGCCGGACCTTAGCCCGCGTCAGTTCACCGCGATGACTCGCCTGGACCACAACCGCGCCCTGACCCAGCTGGCGCAGAAGACCGGCAAGCGCGTCACCGACGTGGACAGCATGATCATCTGGGGCAACCACAGCGCCACCCAGTACCCCGACCTGGCCCACACCAAGGTGGACGGCAAGCCTGCCTTCGACCTGGTCGAACGCGACTGGTACGAGAACGATTTCATCCCCACCGTGCAGCAGCGCGGCGCCGCCATCATCAAGGCACGCGGTGCTTCATCAGCCGCTTCCGCCGCTTCTTCCGCCATCGATCACATGCGTGACTGGGCGCTGGGCACCGACGGTGTCGTGAGCATGGCGATTCCCTCCGACGGCAGCTACGGCATCGCCGAGGGCATCATCTACTCCTACCCGGTACGCTGCCAGAACGGCGACTACGAGATTGTCCAGGGTCTCGAGATCGACGAGTTCAGCCGTGCCAAGATGCAGGCCACGGAAGACGAGCTTCGCCAGGAGCGCGCTGCCGTCGAGCACTTGCTGGGCTGAACCCCAGCTGTAAGCTTTAAGCCGTAAGAAAACCCCGCCAGGCTATCCTGCGCGGGGTTTTTGCTTCCAGGCGCGAAGCGCCGCTCTTACGGCTTATGGCTTACAGCTCCCGACGAAGTCGGGTCAGTCCCTCAGGCTCATGATCCGCCAGCCGCGCTTTTCCGCTTCCTCGCGCAGGGTAGGGTCGGGGTCGACCGCCACAGGGTTCTCGACCAATTGCAGCAGCGGCAGGTCGTTGTGCGAGTCGCTGTAGAACCAGGCGTCGTCCAGGGTCAGGTCCCTGTCCACCAGCCACTCCTCCAGGCGCTTCACCTTGCCTTCGCGATAGCTCGGCGTACCGCTGACCTTGCCGGTATAGCGGCCGTCGCGAATCTCGGGCTCCACGGCGATCAGGTAATCCACCCCCAGCCGCTCGGCGATGGGGCCGGTAATGAAGCGGTTGGTGGCGGTGATGATCAGCAGGGTGTCGCCGCGGCTGCGATGGCGCGCCAGTAGCTCCTCTCCCTTGGGCAGGATGCTGGGTTCGATCTTGCTGGCCATGAACTGCTGATGCCACGCCGCGAGCTGCTCGGGGCTGTTATCGGCCAGCGGCCTGAGAACCACGGCCAGAAAGGCATGGATATCCAGCGTACCCGCCTCATAGTCGGCCATGAAACGGTCGTTGGCCTCACGGTAGGCATCGGCATCCACCGCCCCCTGCTCGAGCAGGAACTCGCCCCAGGCATGGTCGCTGTCGATGGAGAGCAGGGTGTTGTCCAGATCGAAGATGGCCAGACTCACGGCTTACCCCTTGCGATGTGGTGAGCTTTAGTAATGTCATGCTGCATTGCGTGAAAGCTGGCGATTATGTCAGACAACGCCTCATGCTGCTAAGCCCCGTCGTGCTTTTTCTCGTGCCGGGCGACGACTGGCGCGAGCTTCTCCCTGATCGTTGTATTGATGCGCTTCGCGCCATTGTGGAAGAATGCAGACAATGACGAATTTCACAAGGTGACGTCCGTGATCGACGCTGACGGCTTTCGCCCCAACGTTGGCATCATCATCGCCAACGCCAGAGGGCAACTGCTTTGGGCGCGTCGGGTTGGACAGAATGCGTGGCAGTTTCCCCAGGGAGGCATCAAGTCAACCGAAACACCGCAACAGGCGCTCTATCGTGAGCTGGAGGAGGAAATCGGCCTGACCGCCGATGACGTCGAGCTACTGGCCTGTACCCGGGGATGGCTGCGCTATCGCCTGCCGCGACGCATGGTGCGCATGAATTCCAGGCCGGTGTGTGTCGGCCAGAAGCAGAAGTGGTTCCTGCTACGGATTCGCTGCCAGGAGAACCGCATCTGTATGGATGGCTCGGAAAAACCCGAGTTCGATAACTGGCGCTGGGTCAGCTACTGGTACCCGCTGGGCCAGGTGGTGCCATTCAAGCGCGAGGTGTATCGCCGCGCGCTGAGCGAACTGTCCCCGCGCGCACAGCGGCTGGCGCTCGAAGGCCGCTGATCGAAGGCAATAGCGGGGCACGACATGAGGGGCTGCGCAGGGCCCCGCCACTGGGCCCGTTCTCCTCGGATGACGGTGCTTGCGTCTCGATTCCTCAGCCAGGCGAGGTAATACAACAATGGAAAGCAAGACGCCGATGCTGGAGGTACTGCGCCGGGTCATACAGGAAGTCAACGGTGCCCGCAATCTCGATGCGGCACTGGCGACCATGGTCCGGCGCATTCGCAAGGCCATGCATACCGACGTGTGCTCCTTCTATCTCTATGATGGCGAGACTCAGGAACTCGTCCTGATGGAAACCATCGGTCTGCACAGTCAGGCGGTGGGGCACGTGAGCCTGCGGGTGGGAGAGGGGCTGGTCGGCCTGGTGGCAGAGCGCGAAGAACCGCTCAACCTCGAGGATGCCCCCGCACATCCACGCTTCCGCTATTTCGAAGCGACCGGTGAGGAGCGTTACTCCAGCTTTCTCGGCGTGCCGATCATTCACCAGCGCCGCATGCTTGGCGTTCTCGTCGTGCAGCAGGCGGAGAAGCGTCGCTACGATGAAGAAGACGAAGCCTTCCTCATCACCATGGGGGCGCAGCTTGCCGGCGTACTGGCCCATGCCCTGGCCACCGGTAGCCTCAGCCGGCCCGCCTTGCCGGGAGGGCAGGCGCTGTTCACCGGTGTTGCCGCTTCGCCCGGCATGGCCATCGGCGAAGTGGTAGTGGTGGCGCCGCTGTCCGACCTGAACAGCGTGCCCGACCTGATCCCGACCGATGTCGAATACGAGATCGTGCGCCTCAAGGAGGCCATCGAGCGGGTGCGGGAGGAGATCCGCGCGGCGGGCGAGCGTCTGGCCAGCCGCATCTCGGCGCAAGAGCTGGCGCTGTTCGAGGTCTACCAGCAGATGCTCAGCGAGGCGGCGCTTTCGCAGGAAGTGGAGAAGCGCATCCGTGAGGGGCAATGGGCACCAGGCGCCTTGGCCGACGTGGTGCGGCGCCACGTGCAGTACCTGGAACGGGTCGACGACGACTACCTGCGCGAACGGGCCGCCGACGTGCGCGACCTGGGCCGGCGAGTGCTGGCGCACCTCCAGGAGGAGACGCCGCAAATTCCCCATGTCTTCCCCGAGAGCACCATCCTGGTGGGCGACGAGATCAGCGTCGCCACGCTGGGCGAGGTGCCCAGGGAGCGGCTTGCCGGGTTGGTGTCGGTGCGCGGATCGAGCACCTCCCACGTGGCGATCGTCGCGCGTGCGATGGGGGTGCCCACCGTGCTGGGCATGGTCGATCTCCCATTGCCGCGCCTCTCCGGCGCCGAGGTGGTGCTCGACGGGCATCGCGGTCGGCTGTTCGTGCGGCCCTCGGATGAGCTCAAGACGCGCTATCAAAGCCTGATAGCCGAAGAGGCGGCGTTGGTCGAAGTGCTCGAGCACGAGCAGGATCTGCCCAGCGAGACCCCGGATGGTCACGTCATGCCGCTGATGGTCAATACCGGCCTGGCCATCGATACCTCGGTATCGCTCAAGAAGCGGATCAGCGGCGTGGGGCTGTATCGCACCGAAGTGCCTTTCATGATCGCCGAGCGGTTCCCCGGCGAGCAGGAGCAGGCGCGCCTCTATCGCGACCAGTTGGAGAGTTTCGCGCCGCTACCGGTGGTGATGCGCACGCTCGATATCGGCGGCGACAAGGACCTGCCCTATTTTCCCATCGACGAGGCCAATCCCTTCCTCGGCTGGCGCGGCATCCGCGTTACCCTCGATCATCCCGAGGTATTGATGGTGCAGTTGCGTGCCATGCTGCGCGCTTCCCAGGGCCTCGACAACCTGCAGATTCTGCTGCCCATGGTGACCAACGTCGACGAGGTCGACGATGCCCTGCGCATGCTCGACCGCGCCATTCGCGAGCTGGGCGAGGAGGGCATCGTGACGCCGCGGCCCAGGGTGGGGGTGATGCTGGAAGTGCCGGCCACGCTCTACCAACTGGACGCGCTGGCCGAGCGTGTCGATTTCTTCTCCGTGGGCAGCAACGACCTGACCCAATACCTGCTGGCGGTCGACCGCAACAACCCCCGTGTAGCAAGCCTCTACGATGCCTGTCACCCCGCGGTGTTGTGCGCCATGGCAAGGCTGGCCGAAGATTCCAAGCGGCTCAAGAAGCCGATTTGCGTGTGCGGCGAAATGGCCGGGGACCCGGCCGGGGCGTTGCTACTGATGGGTATGGGCTTCGATTCGCTCTCCATGAATGCCCCCAGCCTGCCGCGGGTCAGGGCGGCGATACGTCGGGTCTCCCTCGATGCGGCCAAGACGCTGGTGCACGAGACCCTGGCCCTGAACACGCCTGGCGCAGTGCGAAGCCACCTGTTCGCGCGGTTGGGCGAATGGCAGTTGGCGCACCTGCTGCCCCCGCGGGATTGAACGCTACCTCATGTGCCTCATCGCCTTCGACTACCGTCCGGGAGCGTCCGTGCCGTTACGGTTGGTGGCCAATCGAGACGAGTTTCATCAGCGACCGACGGCGCCTCTGCAGGCCTGGGAGGGAGTACCCGACATCGTCGGCGGCCGTGACCTCGAGGCCGGGGGCAGCTGGCTGGCGGTGCATCGTCGTGGCCGCGTAGCCGCGGTCACCAACGTGCGCGACCCGGCGCTGCGAGTGTCGGCCGAGGCGCCGAGCAGGGGCCATCTCGTGCGCGAGGCGCTGGAGTGCTCCGACCTGGCCGAATGGCTGGCCAAGCTGGCAGGGGGGGATGGTTGGCGCTATGCCGGCTTCAACCTGTTGGCTGGCGACGGCCAGCGGCTGTGGCATCTTCACCGCAGCCGGGAGCGGCTATTGCTTGCCGAGGTGTCACCCGGCATCCATGGCCTTTCCAATGCCAGCCTCGACACCCCCTGGCCCAAGCTTATCGCCGCCCGGCAGGGGTTGGCGACGGCGCTGCGCCGTCGTTGGCCGGAGGATGCCCTGGACGCGCTGGCCGACGCTTGTCCGGCCGACGACGAACGGCTACCCGATACCGGCGTTGGCCTGGAGCTGGAACGCCGTCTGTCGGCACCCTTCATCGTCGGCGAGCAGTACGGCACTCGTGCCACGACCTGGCTGGAGTGGAACGTCGGCGCGGGCGTCATCGTGCTGGAGGAGCATCGCTACGGTCCAGGAGGGGTGGCGCTAGGTATGACTCGGGAAAGAATTTCTCTACAAGACGTGCACTTACGCGCTTCAGGCTGCCATGATAGCTAAGGCCCGTCGGCATAAACTCACAGCCACATAGCCTGGCACAGGGATGCGAATGCCCGTGGGAACTCGCAAGGACCGCTTCTGGTCGTACCTGATCTGGCCGCTACTCTGGCCGTTGCTGCTGGCCCAGGCGGCCCTGGTAGTGCTGTGCCTGCTGGTGGGGGTAGTGCTGTGGGTGGCCACGCCCGATCCAAGCTCCTGGGCCGAGTCCGCCTGGCTGCTGGTGGCCTTGCTGGTGGGCACCGCACTGACCGTATCGGCCTTCCTGCTGCAGTTGCGTCACAGCATGCGCGAGTGCGAGAGCCAGATCGAGAGTCGCCTGGGTCGCATCGAGCGGCTGTTGCAGGAGACCGAGCAGTCCCTTCCGCGCTGGCTGGGTGGCCCCCGGCGACAGTCGGATTACGAGGGCACGGTCACGGGGCGGTTGGAAAAGCTGCATGACGGCATGGTCGAGCTGCAATCCAGGCTTGGGCTGCTGCCGAACCTGGATGGTCTGCTGATGGCCAGCCAGCGTCCGGTTCTGCTGCTCTACCGTGGGCGAATTGTGAGCGCCAACCTGGCCATGGAACAGCTGCTTGGAGAAAGCCAGGAGACGCTGACGGGGCAGGACCCCGCAACCCACCTGATCGCTACCGAAGCGGCGGGAAGCAAGCCGGCCGAGGTGCAGGTGCTTGACGGTGAAGGTCGCTGGCGCTCCTTTCAGGTGGAGTGGCTGGATGCGTCCCCCTATCAGGTGTTGTTCTTCCAGCGTGCCGCCTCGCATGATCTTGGTGGGCTGCTGGCGGCTCGGGAGCGCGCCCGTGAGGATTCGCGCCTGAAGTCGCACTACCTGACCCTGCTGCAGCGTGAATTGGAGCCGCTGCTGTCCGAACTGTCCCGAGAGATGAAGGGCGACGGCGGCCGCGTCGACCCGCACCGACATGCCCACCTGAGTGAGCGCATCGCCGATATTCTGCTACTGATCAGCAGCCTGACCGGTGAGCAGGGAGAAGCGGCGCTGCGCGACATGCGCTTTTCGTCTGGCCAGGCTGGCTCGCTGCGCGTGCTGGTCGTCGACGATGGCCCGGTCAATCGCATGCTGGCGAGCCAGGTGCTGGAGCGGCAGGGACTGCGTGTCGACAGCGTAGCCAGCGGTCTGGAGGCACTGGAACAGCAGCATCGCTTTGCCTACGACCTGGTTCTAATGGATATCTTCATGCCCGGCATGGACGGTGTGGAGGCCGCTCGACACTGGCGCGAACAGGAGGCGCTACGGCCCGATGCCGGGCGTAGCGTCCTGGTGGCCTTGACCGCCAACGCCACCGAGAGCGACCGCCGGCGCTTTTACGATGCCGGCATGGACGACTACCTGGCCAAGCCCTATGGGCCACGCGAGTTGATCGAACTCCTCCAGCGTTGGCGTCCCGACGCATTCGAGGAATATCCACCGGCATGAGCGTTTTCCTCACACTTCTCGGTTACCTGACAGTGGGCGCTGTGGCCGGCACCATGGCCGGGTTGTTCGGCGTTGGCGGCGGCTTGGTCATCGTACCGGCCCTGGTCTTCGCCTTTGGCCTGCAGGGTGTCGATGCTGCGGTCACCATGCATCTGGCGGTCGGCACCTCGCTGGCTACCATCCTCGTTACCGGTGCCTCGTCGGCCTGGGCGCACTACCAGCGAGACAGCATCCATCGCGAGTGGTTTCTCTCCCTGCTACCCGGGCTGATGCTGGGGGCGGTCGCCGGCGTGTTCGTCGCCGGTGCGCTGTCGGGTGGGTTGCTGGGTACCCTGTTCGGCGTTTTCGTGGTGTTGATGGCCCTCAGGATGGCGCTGGGCATCGGCCCTAGGGCGGGCCGCGCGGCGCCGGGGCGGCTGGCCATGGGCCTTGCCGGCATGATCATCGGCGGCGTGTCGGCGCTGTTCGGCATCGGCGGAGGGACCCTCTGCGTGCCCTGGCTTTCCCGCTGTGGTGCCAGCATGACCCAGGCGGTGGGCACCTCCGCTGCATGCGGCCTGCCCATCGCTCTGTTCGGCGCGCTGACCTTCGTCGTGGTGGGCTGGGGCAATCCTGCGCTGCCGGCGGGCGCCACCGGCTTCGTGATGTGGCCTGCCTTCCTCGGTATCGTACTGGCCAGCGTGCCTTTCGCCAGGTTGGGCGTACGCCTGGCCCATGTGCTTTCCGCCCGCGTGCTGCGGCTCGCCTTCGCTGCGCTGCTGCTGATCGTGGGGCTCCGTTTCCTGTTCTGAGGACACCATGACCTATCCCGATATCGATCCTGTTGCCATTTCCCTCGGGCCCTTCCAGGTTCACTGGTACGGCCTGATGTACGTCGTCGGCTTCGTGGGCGCCTGGTGGTTGGGTCGGCTGCGGGCGGAGCGCTTCGGTCTGACCCGGGATGACGTCGGCGACCTGCTGTTCTATGCGGCACTCGGGGTGGTGGTCGGCGGTCGCCTGGGCTATGCGTTGTTCTACGGCCTGGGCCAGTGGGCTGCCGATCCGCTGTGGGTGCTGCGCGTGTGGGACGGCGGCATGAGCTTTCACGGAGGGCTGATCGGCGTGCTGCTGGCGGCGCTGTGGTTCGCGCGCAAGAAGCGCATGGCCTTCTTCACGCTGACAGACTTCTTTGCTCCCATGGTGCCGATCGGCCTGGGGGCCGGGCGTATCGGCAACTTCATCAATCGCGAGCTGCCCGGGCGGATCACGGAGCTGCCCTGGGGCATGCCGTTTCCCGGCATGGGGCCGGAGCCTCGTCATCCGACGTCACTCTACGAAGCCCTGCTCGAGGGGTTGGTACTGTTCGCGGTCCTGTGGTGGGTCTCGGCCAGGCCGCGGCGGCGCGGCCTGGTGTCCGGCCTGTTCCTGCTGCTCTACGGCATGTTCCGTTTCCTGGTCGAGTTCTTCCGTCTGCCGGATGCCCATATCGGCTATCTCGCCTTCGGCTGGTTCACCATGGGCATGCTGCTGACCCTGCCGATGATCGCCTTCGGCCTGGTGCTGATCGCCTGGTCGCGGCGCCAGCCGGTGGATGAAGTGCAGGTCACGCAGTGAAACCCAACGGGTGTAGGACGCCAGGCCGAGAGGCGATAGACTCTCGGCCTATCGAACATTCCATGCAGAGTCCGTCAACGATGCCAGATGACAATGCCCAGCCGGCTCACGAACAGCCTGCTCTCGAAACGCCCGCTCTTGAGCAACCCTACCTCGACCTGATGCGGCAGGTGCTGGAGCACGGCGTCGAGCGTTCGGACCGTACCGGGGTCGGCACGCGTTCGCTGTTCGGCCACCAGATGCGCTTCGATCTCTCCCGCGGCTTTCCGCTGGTGACCACCAAGAAACTGCACCTGCGCTCGATCATCCACGAGCTGCTGTGGTTTCTGCGCGGCGACACCAACATTGCCTATCTCAAGCAGAACGGGGTCGGCATCTGGGACGAGTGGGCCGACGAGAATGGCGACCTGGGGCCCGTCTATGGCTACCAGTGGCGCAGCTGGCCCGACCCCCGCGGCGGCCACGTCGACCAGATCGCCAAGCTGATGGAACAGATCCGTACCAACCCACGCTCACGGCGGCTGATCGTTTCCGCCTGGAACCCTGCGTTGGTCGACGAGATGGCGCTGCCGCCATGCCACTGCCTGTTCCAGTTCTACGTGGCCGAGGGACGCCTCTCCTGCCAGCTCTACCAGCGTAGCGCCGACATTTTCCTTGGCGTGCCGTTCAACATCGCCAGCTACGCGCTGTTGACCCAGATGATTGCCCAGGTCACGGGGCTCGAGCCGGGCGACTTCGTGCATACGCTGGGCGACGCGCATCTCTACCTCAACCACCTGGAACAGGCCGAGCTGCAGCTGTCGCGTACGCCGCGCTCGGCGCCCAGGCTGGTGCTCGACCCGAGTGTCGACGATCTGTTCGACTTCCGCTTCGAGCACATCGCCATCGAAGGCTACGACCCCCATCCCCATATCAAGGCAGAGGTTGCGGTATGACAGACGAGACCCTGGTGCCGGTGGCGATGATCGCCGCGGTGGCGCGCAACGGCGTGATCGGCGTCGACAATAAGCTGCCCTGGCATTTGCCCGAGGACCTCAAGTTCTTCAAGCGCATGACCCAGGCCAAGCCGCTGATCATGGGACGCAAGACCTTCGCCTCCATCGGCCGGCCGTTGCCGGGCCGGCTCAATATCGTGGTGACCCGCGACGAGGCCTTCCAGCACGACGGCGTGCGGGTCTGTCACGACCTCGTATCGGCGCTGTTCCTGGCCGACCAGCAGGCCACCATTGATGCGGCCGAGGAGATCATGGTGATGGGCGGCGGCGAGATCTACGCCCAGGCGTTGCCCCATGCCAGCCACATCTATCTGACCGAAGTGGACGTCGAGGTGGAGGGCGACGCCCGCTTCCCCACGCTGGACGAGCACGAGTGGCAAGAGGTGCAGCGCGTGCCGGGCACGCCCCAGCCGGGGCAGCCGAACTATAGCTTCGTCGAATACCGTCGCCGGGCGGATTGAGGATTTGTCAGCGCCTCGCTTGTGGCACACACTTGCTGGATCATGGAAGCTTGCCCACTCGAAGGTCCATCGCTGTGTCGTCAACGTGAGCCTGCCAGGAGGATGCTGGTCTTGATTGAACAAAGTTCACGTCATCTATTCAGTGCTCTGGAGGCTCGCGCCGCCGAAGCGCTCGAGGAGCTGCACGGTTGTCGCGCGAAGTTAGCGCAGTTGGAGGCCCGGCTTGCCGAGTCCGAAGCAGCGCGGCAGGAGCTGGAGGCGGCTCGTCTCGAGCTGATGGAAGAGAACCGCGAGCTCGACGAGCAGAATCGCGAACTCGAGGAGGACAACACCCGCCTGCGCGAGCGGCTGCGCAAGGGTGAGCCGGCTCCCGTCTTTCCCGGTGCGACACGACGCGCTCAAGGGTTGGCGGCGCTGATGGGCCAGCGCCCGCGTGAGGAATCGACGCAGCAAAGCGCCGAGCGTGAGCTGAGCGACAGCACCGGGCGTGAGCAGGCGCAGCCGCCGGTTGAGTCGCCGCAGGATACCGCGCCTTCCGGTCGCCTGGCGGCCTCTCGGCAGGAAGCATCGGCGCCGGCCCCGGCGGTTAACGAGCCTTCACATCAGCCAGTGGCAAAGCAAGAGCAAGCGCAGGGCGAGGAGGTTACGGCGGCCCACGACGAGCGCCAGGGGCGGCTTGCCATCGAACAGGCGCCTTCCGCCGATGCGCTGTTGAAGCAGTGGTACCAGCGCTACCCCAAGACTTTCTTCAAGGGCCACACCCGGCCGCTCAAGGTGGGCATTCACCAGGACCTCGCCGCTCGCGAGCCCTGGCCCGAGAAGCTGGTGCGCCGAGCCCTGGCGGGCTACGTCAACCTGCCGCGCTACCTCAAGGCCGTGCGCGAAGGCGCCGAGCGCATCGACCTGGATGGCGCCCCTGCCGGCAACGTCGACGACCAGGCCGCCGAACATGCCAAGCGCAAGCTGGAACGCCTGCAGAGCGAACGGCGCGAGCGTGGCCGGGCGGCGGGCACGACCCCGCGGCGCGATGGCGACAAGGCGCGCAGCGCAGGCAACAAGCAAACACGCAAGAAGACTGAGCGCAGCGCGCGCCCGGCTGGCGCCGGCAGCATGCCTGCCCCGGCCGAGTCCAGCCACGTGCAGGCCGACCCCGAGGCGCGCATGGAGGCCAAACTCTCGGCCCTGCTGGCCAAGCACAACGGCCAGGCGAGGGGGCACTGAAGGCTCGCTCCTTCAAAGCGTTAAAACCCGCCCTTGCCACTGCTAAATCAGCGGGGCATGATGTGCGGGCTCATCGCTGCCAGGCACAACTTACTGCCATTGCCTGCGGCACGCGGCCCCTGGGCGGGAGCGCCCAAGACCGCATCAGCAGGGAAAAGTTCCGTCGGGGAGGCGGGCAACGAAGGAAAACAGTGTTTTTTCTTATTGCGTTCCCATTTTTCCCGGTATAGAGTTCTACCTGCGAGCATTGGACTATAACAAGGCTTCGCTGCGGTCATGACCGGCCCAGGCCACTCCTGAGAAGGAACGAAGAGCCAAGCACGGCGGGACCCATGCCCGGCAAGCTACCTGCACCGATCACCGATCCGTGCAGTAACGATCGAAACAGTAAGCTAGTAAAGGAACTATCGTGATGAAAAAGACACTGTTAGCGACTGCCATTGCCGGTGCCCTGGGCGCCTCTGCTGCCGCTCAGGCCGCTACCGTTTACGACCAGGACGGCACTCAGCTGATCGTCAACGGCCGTATCGCCATGGGTATCGCCGGCGGCGGCCCGGAGTATGAAGATGGCGAAGCTATCGACAACGGCGCCGAGTTCGTCGACGTCTTCTCCCGTCTCGGCCTCTCCATGAGCCACCAGATCAGCAGCGATCTGAAGGCCTTCGGTCGCGTCGAGTGGCGCTTCCGTGGTGACGAGCGCACCGGTAACGGCCGTACCGGTGAGAACGACTTCAGCGGCTTCACCGAAACTCGTCACAGCTATATCGGTCTCGAGAGTGCCAGCTTCGGTACCGTGATGGCCGGTAACTACGACAGCTTCTACAACAGCCACGTCATGGCGCCGTTCGATGTCTACATCGATCAGGGCCTGAACTTCACCCTCAACGGGGATGCTGAAGAGCTGGCAACTGCTGGCGGTGCCAAGCAGGCACGCGGCGACTCCGTCGGCTATCTCACCCCTAACCTGTCCGGCTTCCAGGCCTTCCTGTCTGCCAAGTACTACAGCGACCGAGGTGAAGTCGAGCCGTCCAGCGGTTCCGAGACCGTTACCCAGGGTGGCGTGAAGTACGACGCTGCTGGCCTGCGTCTGGCACTGGGCTATGTTGACGACGACGAAATCGGCGGCGGCAACGGCGAAATGCTGTACGGGGCTTCTGCTTCCTACGCTTTCAATGATGCCTTCTCCGCTCGCCTCGGCTACGAGACTCGCGACGAGAATGATGCCGGTGTTGGCGGCTACGACAGCTGGGGCCTGGGTGGCACCTATGCCATGGGTCAGTGGGCCTTCAACGCCGACGTCTACCGTGTGAGCCCGGACAACAGCGATAATCGTACCGCCTGGGCTGCCGGTGCCTACTACAAGCTGTCCAGCAACTTCGACCTCTTCGCCGAGCTGTATCAGGGCGACCAGCCTGACATCGACGTCACAATTGGTGGCGATCCCGATGTTGAGGTTGCCGACGGCGACGACATGTATTGGCTGACCGGCGCTCGCTACCACTTCTAAGCGAGCCTGGCAGTACGGTAAGACAGCAAGATACGTCGATTTATCGACGACAGAACCGGCCCTTCGGGGCCGGTTTTCTTTTTTGAGTTTTTCGCACTGGGCCGTTGCCGCTTGGCGGGTTTCAACACTGCTGCCCGGCATCGCTGGGCCTGCGTCCTACTTGATCCGTTTCTGATAGACTGGCTCGCCTGACGTTCATGATCCGAGAGGAACGGCTTTGGAACTTATCTGGCTGGCCTACATGGCCTTGGGTGGGGTGGTCGGTATCATGGCCGGCCTGTTGGGCATCGGTGGTGGCGGCATCATGGTGCCGATCCTGACTGCGCTGTTCGTCTCGCAGGGCGTGGCGCACGAGCACTTGGCCCACCTGGCGCTGGGAACGGCAATGGCCGCCATCATTCCCGCTGCCACCGCAAGCCTTCTTTCTCATCGCCGCCATGGGGCGGTGCGCTGGGAAATCGTTCGCTACCTGACCCCCGGTATCCTGGTGGGAACCTTCCTGGCTACCTTCATTGCAGCTATGCTGCCGACTCGGGGCCTGGCCATCTTCTTCGCCGGTTTCATGATTCTGATGTCGCTGCAGATGCTGGCCAACCTCAAGCCCAAGCCGACGCGGAACCTGCCGGGACCTGTCGGCCTGGGCGGCGCGGGCCTGGGAATCGGCGGCGTCTCGGCGCTGGTCGCCATAGGCGGTGGGTCGCTCACCGTGCCGTTTCTCACCTGGTGCAATGTCAAGCTGCCCATGGCCATCGGCACTTCGGCCGCTGTCGGGTTACCCATCGCCCTGGCCGGCGCCCTGGGCTACGTGCTCAATGGCTGGGGGACGCCTGGGCTGCCCGACGCTGCGCTGGGCTTCGTCTACGTGCCTGCGCTGCTGCTGATGGCACCGTTCAGCATTCTGCTGGCGCCTGTGGGGGCCAGACTGGCGCATCGCCTGCCGGTGGCGATGCTGAAGCGAATCTTTGCCGTCATGCTAATGGGGCTGGCGCTGCAGATGGTATACACGGTATTCACCGCCTGATCCCCACCATACCGCCGGGCTTTATAGAAAACGACACGGCCACCCACAGGTGGCCGTGTCGCGTTGGAGCTGACGTGTTGTGTATACCCGGCTAGGAGCTCACTCTTTGCTCCGGGGCCGCCAATACGGCCTTGAGGTGGGCAAGGTCGCGGGACACGTCGGTTTCGACGAATTCCGCTAACAGACGCTCCGCTTCGCGCCTGGCCGTCTGCTCCACATAGTCGGCGTAGGTAGTGACGACGCCGTCGCAGTACCGGCAGTGGAGCACGTCCGTTGGTTTGGGGTTGCCATGCCAGAAATTGCTGCCATGGCAATGGGGACACGCGACTTTCCTTGTGCGTTGAAACATTCGGGCCTCCTGCCTGAACTTCCTTTGGGGAGCCTTTACCCTACCACAATTTTTCCTACCGTCTTGTGACCGTTCAGCGCTGCTATGTAGCGGCCGGCAGGTTGCGTGGCTGCTTTTCCGTGGTCAGGCTCGCGCCGATCTCGAGCAAGCCCAGGATCACGTGTGGCCAAAGGACCACGCTGGCAAAACCGAACAGCCATGGTGATATCAGAAGCAGAATGCCGCTGAGCAGGTCCATGGTGAGATGCATGGGCATGGGAATCATGCGCATCAGGCCGAGTTCGTACTTCGTCATGATGGCTTGGGCCAGCATTATCACGCCGAGTACGATCGGAACCCACTGAGCCGGCCCGCCTGTAGCGAAGCCAAAGAGGAACGGAGCGACGATGAGCAGCAAGCCCATCGCGTAATCGACCATACCGTGCACACGAGTCGAGATGAAACGCATGGTTACTCTCCTTGTACCAGGGCTTATCGAGCGAATGGTGCAAGAATCAGCATGGCACAGGAGGGGCACGATCAGCTTGTCATGATGTCTCGTTGTGTAGCGTAGCTTGAGTTTTGGTGACTGCCGTGCAACTCGAGCCGGTTGGTTGGCGCTCTCATTCTTCGCCTACACTGTAACTATTGACGCAAGATAGTATCCACAGCCACAGCCACAGCCACAGCCACAGCCACAGCCACAGCCACAGGCCCAGAGCGCAACCATGACCGCAAGTCCTCTTTCCCCCTCTCTCAGTGCCAACGCTCTGATGATCCGCAAGTTGGATACCATCTTTCCTCTCTCGAACGACGAGAAGCAGGCGCTCATGGAGTTGCCGATCCAGTTGGTGAAGATCGATACCGGCAAGGACATTGTGCGCCTGGGCGAACGCCCACAGCAGAGCTGCCTTATCCTGAAAGGGTTCACCTGTGTCTACAAGCTGAGCGTCGGGGGCAAGCGCCAGATCATGGCGCTGCACGTGCCTGGCGACATCCCCGACCTGCAGAGCCTGCATCTCGAGGTCATGGATATTAGTATTGCCACGATAAGTGCCTGTACGGTCGGGTTCCTGCAGCATGTTGACATCCTGCGCATGTGCGAGCGCCATCCCCGCCTCACCGCCGCCTTGTGGCGCGAAACGCTGATCGACGCCTCGATCTATCGTGAATGGCTGCTCAATATCGGTCAGCGCGATTCCTACGCTCGCGTCGCTCATCTGCTCTGTGAGCTGTTGATCCGCCTGAGGGCGGTGGGGCTGGTCGAGAATCATGCCTTCGACTTGCCGATCACGCAGGAGGAGATGGCTGATACCATTGGCATCAGCGCTGTCCACGTGAGTCGGACCTTCCAGGCGCTGCGTGCCAATGGGCTGATTGAAACCACCAGAACGCGGATCTATCTGCCAGATTGGGAAGGCCTGAAAGAGGCAGGGGAGTTCGATCCTCTCTACCTTCATCTGCGGAATGCACCGTGAGTCACCTTCTGCCGGCAATGAAGCGAACGCTGTACGCGTCAGGGCCCGCCATGGATGGCAGGCCCTGCAAGGAATAATCGCTGGATAACGTAAGAGCCAGGGGGGAACTTACCTGTCGTACCGGCTCCATTGGTTGCTGCCCTTGGGAACCGAGTCCTTGATTTCCCGGCTACGTAGCTGACTGACATCCTTGCTCTTCTTGTCCGCTTCCTCCATGCTCATCGAGGTCCCGGCGGGAATCTGGTCTCTAAGACCCTGGCTGCTTTCGACGTGTGATTGCGGGTCGTCGATGTATTGCCAGGTTTCGCCCAGCATGGGGCTTTCGCCTTCGTTCCACGGCCCTCTGGCTTCCTCGCCCTTGGACATGTTGAAGTAGAGGTTGCTGTAGCGTGGGTCGCCTTGCATAACCCCGGGTGGAAAGTTGGGTTGCAAGGTGGATAGTGCCGCCTCGAACATCTGATGGTGTGCCACCTCACGTGTCATCAGGAACTTCAGGGTCTCCTTTACCTCGGGGTCGTTGGTGAACTGCATGAGATATTCGTAGGTGATCTTGGCGCGTGTTTCTGCGGCGATGTCCGAACGAAGGTCGACGGTGAGATCCCCATTGGCATCGACATAGTAGCCAGACCAGGGAACGCCCTGGCTATTGGTGACGGCGGGGCTGCCTCCGCTCACTGCAAGGAACATTGGGTTCGTCATTGCATCGTGAATGATGTTTTCCTTTCCCGCTTTTCCTGTAACTATTTGCATGATTTCGGATTGCTCCGAGATGTCTTTCAACTCGCTATTCACACCGTTCATGAGCATTTGTATGGTTGCGCCCACGATTTCAAGATGACTGAACTCCTCGGTCGCTATATCCATCAGCATATCGTATATCTCTGGATAAGGCTGGCGAGCGGCGAACGCCTGGGTAAAATACTGCATGGCAGCCTTGAGTTCGCCATTCATGCCTCCAAACTGCTCAAGAAGAAGGCTGGCGAATTTAGGGTCGGGTTCAGAAACGCGAGCGTTGAATTGTAGTTCTTTGGCATGATGAAACATATAGGCCTCGTTTTACCTGTTGTATGGAATTCCCGTTCCGTTCTCAACGTAGGCGGGGAGGTGAGGCGCAACAAGTTAATTTTGGTAAAGGAAACGGCTCTTTTTAAATTAACAACTTGAACTTTAGATTTTCAAGGAGGAAAAAGTACGTAGCCCCGTAGGTGTTCCGGCATGCACAGATAAAGGCCCAGCTACGCTGGGCCGATTCTGACATGGCAAATGGGTTCTGCTTTACTACTCGGCCTCGCCGACTCCCTTGGTCACGTCGGCCATGCTGCCATACTCCTGGTCGGGCATGTTGCGTATGACATCAAGCACATCATCTCCCGCTCCGTTGTCCTTGGCGTGCCGCTCAAGGTCGGCGCGGCTTGCGGGGAAATCGATACCACTCAAGTGGTGGGTCACGTTCGCGGGAGATTGACCTCCAAGGCCTCGTGTCATGGTTAGCCTCCTTGACTCAAAAAGTCCTTGTTCAGATGGCGCGGGACCAACCCCGCCTACTGAAAATAGAAGGTGCCGATAGATGGTACAAGGAGTTCTCCGCATGATTTGTTGCTAACGTTTTTTACTGACACGTTGCCTTGGATAGCAGTTTGTGAGCACGGGTAAGAGCCAAAGAAAGTTTACCAATAATCGCGGGAAGGCATCTGAGATCGGACTTTCAGTTTGCATTAAATATTCTGACTTGGCTATGATTGCAGACTCTTATTTAACTTTTCTGCAGGCTTATTAAGCGGCAACGAATTAAATATTACTCATCTTTTCTCTCTCCAAGCGTATCCGCCACATACGCATCTCGCTCGCCCATTCGCTCATTCTCACCCACCGTGGTATCTTGCTTAGTTTGATGCTCCATTTCGCTATTGAGTTCAGCTCCCATCAGGACGATGTACGCGGAAAGCCAGAACCACATCAGCAGAATGATAACAGCGCCCAGCGATCCGTACACTTCATCGTAGCTGCCAAAGTTGCGTACATAGATCGAAAAGGCGATCGAGACTAGAAGCCATAGCAAGACGGCAACAAGAGAGCCGATGCTGGCCCACTGCCAGCGGGGTTTATTGCGATCGGGGCCATAATGATAGAGTATTGCAATCGCCAGCATGGTAACGACCATTAACAGTGGCCAGCGTGCCAAGTTGACGAGAAAGCTTGCGAAAGCCGATAGCCCGATCAGATCGGTGATGGTGGGAATGACTGTAATTACACCAAGCGTCACCAAGGTCATGAAAATAGCACCTATCGTCAAGAGCAGTTTGAGTACCGTTCTCTTCAGCACGCCACGGTTCTCTTCCTCGTCGTAGACGATATTGAGTCCTTCCATGAAGCCATTGACGCCTCGTGAAGCACTGTAGATGGCTAGCAACACACCTCCAGCCGCTGCCAGGCTCATACCTGTACCCGCATCCTGACTGGCTCGTTCCGCTTGCTGTCGAATAATGTTAGCTGCTTCTTCAGGAAGCAGGTGGCTGATGCTGGAGATTTGCTGGGTAATTTGTTGTGGATCGAAGATGATAGCCCAAAGGGAGATGGTAGCTACGATAGCCGGAACGATGGCCAGAAGCCCGTAGAAAGCAATGCCCGCAGCAACGATCGAAACATGGTCACGAGCCATCTCTGCTTTGGTGCGCTTGAGGATATCCTTCCATCCTGGCTTGGGTATCTGGCCAGGGCGAACAGCTTGTCGCCCGCGCCTGGAAGACGCCGTGTTCCGATTTGCCATGTTTCCCCCAGCCTATACAGGAAAAATTGTCAGTACAGCACAACAAAAGATAGGGAGTGCCACCAACGTAGGCAAAGCGAAAAAGGTAACGGACTGTTTGCAATACGCTCTTTTCAGGCGAGCCTGCTGTTGCCGAGCCCATCTGCTGCCAGCCAAATTTCAGCCCTCCTGATCCTGCTCGGCTTGAAAAAGCGATGAAGCTTGAGCCGTTCTGTATGGGTTGGGCTTTGGCAAAGAAAACCATGGATACATTACGATGCACTGAGCATAAATTCCTCACTTGTATAGCTCCTTGGAAGGTCCTATTCTAAAAAATGACCAAGGAGGTCACAGGCTATTGAATGGCTATGCTTTACTAGTCATGCCCCGAATCAAGGAGACTAACCATGGCAGATAAGCGCAATCAAGGAAACATGAGCGTTAACGAAGCTGGCAAGAAAGGCGGTGAAGCCACTTCGAAAACCCATGGGAAGGAGTTTTACGAGGATATTGGTCATAAAGGTGGCCAACAAAGCGGTGGTAACTTCGCTAATGATCCCGAGCGCGCTTCTGAAGCTGGTCAGAAAGGTGGCCATAACAGTGGCGGCAATTTCGCCAATGATCCCGAGCGTGCTTCGGAAGCCGGCCAAAAAGGTGGGCAACACAGCGGAGGTAACTTCGCTAATGACCCCCAGAAAGCGTCAGAGGCCGGCCAGAAAGGTGGCAAGAACAGCGGTGGAGGCCGTAATACCTAAATAAATGTCAGTCAACGCTCGCGGAAGAAAGCAGAGTACAGTTGCCTGACACAGCTGCCAGTAGCGGTTACGCTATTGGCAGTTTTATTTTGGGTACACCTTGCTGACTCGTAGAACTGTTAGCACTTGGGAAGTAGGCCTCATCGCGATGCGCAAGACAAGACCCGATATTACCATTCGGAAGCCATGGTGATGGACAGCCCCCCTTGCATGATCTGGTGCTGCATGATCTGGTGCACACGATCTGGTGCACACGGTGCTGCCACTTGCCGAGAACTCGATTTACTGTAATCTGCTTCATTATTCCCATTCTTCGGAAACTTGTGGGCGGAAAACCAAGGTGAACTCGTTGCCTTCGTGACGGGTTATCTTCATCCCAAGCAGCCCAACACTTTATTTCTCTGGCAAATCGACGTCCAGGAGCATGGGCGCGGCCAAGGGCTAGCCATGGAGGCTCATTTGCGAGGCGCTAGATTATGCCAAACTGCCCCCGAAAATAGCGCAGGCGAACGGCTTCGTTAATGCCCACGCTGGTAGGCATTAAGCGCAAAGAAGGCGCGAAGAAAATAGCGGGAGATAGATGAAGCGCTTAGGGAGAGATCTGGCGCCCCCACCAGGATTCGAACCTGGGACCTTCCCCTTAGGAGGGGGACGCTCTATCCAGCTGAGCTATGGGGGCCGTACGGCTGCGCATTATACGGGCTTGAGTTGGCGAGATAAACCGCCCTGGGGGTTACGTTGCTCCTCAAGACGCCACCCGGCATCATCGAGGTATTCGATGGGGAAGGGGAACGCATGGAGATCGAGGAGTATCGTCGGCACGATGCCCTGGGCCTGGCCGAGTTGGTTCGCAAACGAGAGGTGAGTCGCGAGGAGGTGTTCGATGTGGCCTGCCGTGCCATCGAGCGCGACAATCCACGGCTTGGGGCAGTGGTTCGCACGCGCTTCGAGCGCGCCCGGGCCGAAGCCGGTGCCGTCGCTGCCGAGTCGCCATTTGCCGGGGTGCCGACGTTGACCAAGGATCTGCTGATGGCGATCGAAGGTGAGCCGTTGGCCTTCGGCAGCGCGGCCTTGGCCGAGTGGAAGCCGCCGGTGGACTCGACCCTGGTTTCACGCCTGCGTCAGGCGGGCTTCTCAATCCTTGGCCAGACGGCCACCCCCGAGCTGGGGCTGATGGGTATCACCGAGCCGCGAGCTTTTCCGCATCCCGTCAATCCGTGGCATGCCGGCCACTCGCCTGGCGGCTCCAGTGGCGGCGCGGCAGCAGCCGTTGCTGCGGGGCTGGTGCCGCTGGCGATGGCTGGCGACGGTGGCGGCTCGATTCGCATTCCCGCCAGCTACTGTGGGCTGTTCGGTCTGAAGCCTTCTCGCGGGCGAGTACCGCAGGGCCCGATGCATGCCGAGGTTTGGCAGGGCGCCGTGGTGGAGCACGCCGTCACCCGCTCGGTGCGGGACAGCGCTGCACTGCTTGATGCCATCAACGGCATGGACGAAGGCGGCCCCTATCCGGTGAGGCGCGAGCAGGGCTTTCTCGCCGCGCTCGAGCGTCCGCCCGAGCCGTTGCGTGTGGCAGTCTCGATGGGTGAGCCGCTGGGCAAGCCGCTCGGCAGCATGCTCGACCCCGAGGTGCGTCAGGCGGTGGAAGCGGCGGCCAAGACGCTCGAAGGGCTGGGGCATCATGTCGAATGGGCCGACCCGCCGATCGACGGCGAGCGCCTGGCCAATGCCTACCTGACGCTCTACCTGGGGCATCTCAGCGCCGATCTGGCCTGGATCGCCCGCGAAACCGGTGTGCCCGTCTCGCGCCAGGACATCGAGCCTTCCACCCGCGCTACTGCCCGCCTGGGAAGTAGCCTGCCGGTGCGCGACTACGAACTGGCCAAGCGCGACTGGAATTCGGCGGCGCGCGCCATGGGTGCCTTTCACCGCCACTACGACGTGCTGCTGATGCCGGTTACCGCTGCGCCGGCGCCACGCCTGGAGGAGCTCTATCCGCCGCCGGCACATGAACGCCTGATGTCGCTGCTGGCGATTCCCGGTTTGCCGACGCTGGCGCTCAAGGCGGGCATGCTCGGGCATCTGGCGCGTGACGCCCTGGCCCGCACGCCCTTCACCCAACTGGCCAACCTGACCGGGCAGCCGGCCATGTCGCTGCCGCTGCACGTGACCGCGCAAGGCCTGCCGGTCGGCGTGCAGGCGGTCGGTGCCATGGGCGATGAGGGCCGCCTGTTGGCATTGGCGGCGCAGGTCGAAGCCGAGGTGTGCTGGGGCCGACACCTGCCCAGACCTTGGCTAGACGGGTAGAATGCGCCCACACCCCGCTACTGCAGTCCAGCCATGACCGATTCCACCCCGCTTTCGCCCGCTGGTGACCGTCACTTCGACGGCCTGGCCGAGAAATTCGCCGGCAGCCTCTATGGGGGACCGCGCGGCGCGCTGCGCCTGGCCATGCTCGACGAGCTGCTGCCGGCCATGCTCGAACTCGACGGCCAGCCGGTGCTGGACGTGGGTGGCGGGCTGGGGCAGCTCTCTGCCTGGTTCGCCCGGCGTAGCCACGCGGTTACGCTGCTGGAGCCGGCCGGCGACATGCTAGAACAGGCACGCCAGGCGCTGGGTGGCTGGTCGGTGACGTTCCTCCAGGCGCCGCTGCAGGCGTTACCGGAGCATGCCCCAGGCCCGTGGTCGCTGATCGCCTGCCACGCCGTGCTGGAGTGGCTCCGCGATCCACGCGCTGCCTTCGCCACGCTGGCGGATGGGCTCGCCCCGGGTGGCCAGCTGTCGCTGATGGTGTTCAATCGCGATGCGCTGCGCATGTCCAACGTGGTCAAGGGGAACTTGCAGAAGGCACTGGACGACCGCCTCGAGGGCACCGGCAAGCGACAGCGGCTGACGCCCATCTCGCCGCTGTGTCATGACCAGATCGTCGACTGGAGTCGCGAACATGGGCTTTCGATCCGGGCCGTGGCGGGGATTCGCATCTTTCACGACTACCTGCGCCAGCCGCCGGCGAACGAAGACGACTGGCAGCGCCTGGTGGCGCTGGAGCGGCGCTATTGCCAGACCGAACCCCATTGGCGCCTGGGCCGTTACCTGCTCTATACGCTGGTGAAGGAAAGTGAACATCCGTCCCGGGAGAACAGCCGATGAGTGCCGAGACGCCGGTCTGCCAACTGTTAGAGCGCCAGGAGGCCGATTATCGCGGCTGGCTGTGGGTGGCGCCGCCGCGCGATGCCTGGCTCGAGGAGGGGCAGGGGAGTGTCGTCAGTGCCGACCATGGCGTGCTGCAGGCGTGGCGGGAACGCGGCCGCCCAGCATTCTCGCCGTTTGATGCGCTGCAGACAGGGGAGCCGCCCGGTGCGGTGCTGTTCTGGCCCAAGAGCCATTTGCTCGGTGAGTGGTGGCTGCTGTGGTTGTGCGCCAACCTGCCGCCGGGTACGCCGCTGCAGCTGGTGGGCGAGAATCAGGGCGGCATCAAGCGCGTACTCAAGGTGCTGGCGGCACTGGGGCTGGGTTGCCGCAAGCGCGACAGCGCCCGGCGTTGCATTCTGTTCGAGACGCGGCTCGATACGGTTGGCATCGACCCCGATGCCGCCTGGACCCGTTTCGAAGCGGATGGCTTGACACTGGCCAGCCATCCGGGTGTGTTCG
Source organism: Billgrantia bachuensis (assembly GCF_011742165.1). Classification (GTDB taxonomy): domain Bacteria; phylum Pseudomonadota; class Gammaproteobacteria; order Pseudomonadales; family Halomonadaceae; genus Halomonas; species Halomonas bachuensis. The sequence continues at coordinate 81,035 of NZ_JAAQTO010000043.1, forward strand.
GCCACGGCAAGCTCGATGAGGGTACCCGGTTACTGCTCGATCAACTCGAACGGCATCTGCCGGGGCCTGAGCGGGCGCAGGCAGTGCTCGACATGGGCTGTGGCGACGGTATCCTCGCTGCCTGGCTGGCGCGCCGCGGCCACGCCGTGACGGCGGTGGACGTCAACGCCTTCGCGGTGGAGGCGACCCGGCGCACCCTGGCCGCTAATGGGCTCGAAGGGCAAGTCCTGGCCAGCGACGTCTACTCGGCGCTGGACAGGCAGCGCTTCGCCGCCATCGTCAGTAATCCGCCGTTTCACCAGGAGCGCAACATCGACTATGGCCCAGCCGGCCGCTTGATCCGCGAGGCGCCTGAGCTTCTGCTGCCCGGTGGCGAGCTGTGGCTGGTCGCCAACGCCTTCCTGCCCTATCCGGACCTGCTGCAGAGCGCCTTCGGCGACTTCGATATCCTGGCTGACGACCGACGTTTTCGGGTCTATCGGGTGGGCGTGGCGGGGTCCCGGTAGGCGATATCCGTGATGACATAGGTCGTATCGCCCGCCGGCGCCTTCACCGTGACATCGTCGTCCAGCGACTTGCCCAGCAGTGCTTTGGCCAGAGGGGCATCGATGCTGATCCAGCGCTTGGCGGTGTCGGTCTCGTCATGGCCGACGATGCGGATGTGAATCTCCTCGCCTTCCTCGTCTTCGAGAGTGACGAAGGCGCCGAAGTAGACCTTGTCGGTTTTCGCAGGCAGGCGGTCAACCACTTGCAACTCGTCGAGCCGCTTGGTCAGGTAGCGGATGCGCGCGATGACTCGGTTGAGCTCTTTCTTGTTGTAGGTGTAGTCGGCGTTCTCGCTGCGATCGCCGAGTGCCGCGGCTTCGCCCACCTTGGCCGAAAGAGCGGGACGCTTGACCCGCGAGAGGTGGTCGAGAATGCCGCGCAGGCGCGCCGCCCCCTCGGCGGTGATCAGGTTGCTCTTGGGTTCCTGGCGCGGATCCTTGGCCGGGTCGCGCCAGCGCGTCATGTTGCGGCCCTTCATCCGTCGTGCTCCTTCGTTTGTCTCGCGAGACAACATACGCCAGTGATGCCCGGGGAGCCAGCAGCGATCCTATGATCGGACTGGCGTATCATTCAAACGTTCGTTACATTCTGGAGGTCGGCAACGCTGTATCCAAGAACAAACCCCATAGTTAAGAAAGGAGTCTGGACATGCTACGACGTCAGTTACTCGCCGCCGCCCTGGGTGCTGGCCTTCTGCTCTCCCCGCTTACAGGTGCGCTGGCATGGGAGAACGAGGTGGAGGCGCTCAAGCAGCGCTGGGAGCGGATCAACACGCAGCAGGCCGAGGGGCAGCGCCGTAGCGCGCTCAAGTCGCTGGCCAACGAAGCCAAGCAGTTGACCGAGGCCAATGCCAACGAGGCCCAGCCGCTGATCTGGTATGGCATCATCGAAGCTTCTCATGCTCGCGAGCGCAGCGGTCTGGGGGCTCTCGGCAGTGCCCGTACGGCTCGCGATGCCCTGGAACGGGCCATCGAACTCGATCCCCAGGGCGGTAATGGCTCTGCCTACGTGACGCTTGGCGCGCTCTACGACCGTGCACCAGGCTTTCCTATCGGTTTCGGCGACAGCGATACCGCAGAACGCATGTTTCAGCGCGCCCTGGAGATTCGCCCCGATGGGGTCGACGTCAATTACTACTATGCCGCTTTTCTCGAGGACGAGGGGCGCCAGGCGGAGGCGCGCGAACATGCTCAGCGCGCCATCGAAGGCACTGTCCGCGAGGATCGCCAGGCGTCGGATGAGGCGCTGCGCGAGGAGGCCCGAGCTCTGCTGTCCCGGCTCTGACGCGACTTTTCCATGCATCCTTTTTTTGGTGCATGGACTCGGCCCGCGGCGGTTGGCATAGCCGGCTTCGGTCGTGATAATGGTCGCCATTAGCAGACTTGGAGGTTTGCATGACCGGTAATCATGATCGCGGCCGGGATGCCGCCCGCCTTCCCTCCTTCGGCGCTGCCGACGTCGAGCTGATCGAGCGTCGCAGCCTGCATCAGGGCTTCTTCCGCCTGGACGAGGTGCAATTGCGCCACCGTCTGTTCGAGGGCGGTTGGAGCGGTGAGGTGGTCCGTGAGGTGCATGTGCGGCATGATGCCGTGGGTGTGCTGCTCTACGACGTCGAGCGCGACAGTGTGGTGCTGGTCGAGCAGATTCGTGCCGGCGCCCTGGACGATCCCGAGTCGCCATGGAAGCTCGAGGTCGTTGCCGGCCTGGTCGAGGAGGGCGAGAGCGCGGCCGAGGTGGCCCGACGAGAAGCCATGGAGGAGGCTGGCTGCGAGGTCTCTGATCTGATCGAGCTGCACACCTACTATCCGAGCCCCGGCGCCTGCTCCGAGCGAGTGACGTTGTTCTGCGCTCTGGTCGACTGTGACGGGCTGGGAGGCGTGCATGGCCTCGACGAAGAGCATGAGGATATCCGTGTTCACGTGTTACCGTTCAATCATGCCTGGGAACTCTTGCGGGCTGGGCGACTCGACAATGCCATGTGTCTGATCGCCTTCTACTGGTTGGCGGCCGAACGAGCATCACTGCGAGCAAGGGGGTAGCGTGGCGAGAACCGCCTATGTCACCGATCTGAAAGGCCTGCAGGGCGAATGCAGTGCCAACTACCTGCGCCTGATTCGGCTGCTGGGCGATCTGGGTGCGGGCGAGACGCGCGAACTCGAGTTGACCGGCGGGCGAGGCCGATTCGGTACCCTGTGGTTGTCGGTACTGGAGCAGGCGCCCTATACCACTATCGCTCGCGTGAGCCAGAGCAGCTTGATGGATAAGGTCATCGAGCCGCCCTGCATGCGCGTCCATCTATACCATGACGTGCGCATGGCCGAGGTCACGGACTTCCAGCGCGAGCGCCACTTCAGCGGCCGCTACCGCTACCCCAACGTGCGCATGTTCCAGCCCGACGAGAAGCTCCAACTCAATCGCTTCCTGGGCGAGTGGCTGGCCCATGGCCTGGAGCATGGACACCCAACCAACGTGACGGAACTGCCGGGATGATGCGGCTGGCCCAGGTCACCGACTGCCACCTGCATGCCGATCCCGCCGCCCGATCCCGCGCCGGCTTCCCGTTGCGTCAGCTCGAATCGGTGGTCGCGGCCGTACGTGCCGAACGCCCGGATGTCGTGCTCGTCAGCGGCGATATCAGCCAGGACGAGACGGTGGCTTCCTACCAGCATGCTGAGCGGGTCCTCTCGACGCTGGATTGCCCCTGGTTCTGGCTGGGTGGCAACCACGACCAGCAGGAGCTGATGAAGGACATCCGGGCCATCCACGATGACATCGACCTGGGAACCTGGCGGCTATTGGTTGCGGATACCTGCGTCAAGGGACATGCCCATGGCGAACTGGGCGAGGAGCGGATCGGCGCTCTGGTCGAGCGTCTCGGCGAGGATGAACGTCCGACCTTGCTGGCCATGCATCATCCGCCGCTCACGGTCGGCTCGGCCTGGCTCGACGAGATCGGGCTCAAGGATCGCGATGCCCTGTGGCAGGCGCTGGCGCCGTTCCCGCAGGTCAAGGCCATTCTCTGTGGGCATATCCACCAGTCCTTTGCCGGCCGGCAGCAGCTCGAACACGGCGAGGTCATGGTCTACGGCTGCCCTTCGACCACCGACCAGTTCCTGGCCGGCTCGGACGATTTCGCCATCGATGAGGCATCGCGACCGGGCTACCGGATCCTCGACCTGCGCGGCGATGAGTGGCTGACCTGGGTCGAGCGCGTCGACCTGTGATGCTTCGATTCGTTTTTGATCTAAAAAGATAGGTAATCATTCTTTTACGTTATTATTGTCCCGGCGTTAACCTGTGCGCATGATCCTTATTGCCCATCGTCATGCGAGGTACCCGGGCCGATGACCAGTCTCAAAGCTCCCGAGCAAAAGCCGGTATCACAGGCTGCCGGCTCGCAGGCATCCCTGTCACCGCGCCGGCTGACCCATCTGCAACAGCTGGAAGCCGAGTCGATCCACATCATTCGCGAGGTGGCGGCCGAGTTCCGCAACCCGGTGATGCTCTATTCCATCGGCAAGGACTCCTCGGTGATGCTGCACCTGGCGCGCAAGGCCTTCTTCCCCGGGCCGCCGCCGTTCCCGCTGATGCACATCAACACCACCTGGAAGTTCCGCGAGATGATCGCCTTCCGCGACCGCATGGCCGGCGAGGTGGGCATGGAGCTGATCGAGCACATCAACGAAGAGGGGCGGGCCGCCGGCATCAACCCCTTCGACCACGGCTCCAGTGGCTATACCGACGTGATGAAGACCCAGGCGCTCAAGCAGGCGCTGGACAAGTACGGCTTCGATGCCGCCTTCGGCGGCGCCCGCCGCGACGAGGAGGCCAGCCGCGCCAAGGAGCGGGTGTTCTCGTTCCGCGACAAGTTTCACCGCTGGGACCCCAAGAGCCAGCGCCCCGAGCTGTGGAACCTCTACAACGCCCGGGTCAACAAGGGCGAATCGATCCGCGCCTTCCCGCTCTCCAACTGGACCGAGCTGGATATCTGGCAGTACATCTACCTCGAGCAGATCCCCATCGTGCCGCTCTACTACGCCGCCCCGCGGCCGGTGGTAGAGCGCGACGGCATGCTGGTGATGGTCGACGACGAGCGCCTGCCGCTCGCCCCCGGCGAAGTGCCGCAGGAGAAGTGGGTGCGCTTCCGCACCCTGGGCTGCTATCCGCTGACCGGTGCGGTGGAATCGAAGGCCGACACGCTGCCCGAGATCATCCAGGAGATGCTGCTGACCCGCACCAGCGAGCGCAGCGGCCGAGCCATCGACCACGACCAGGCGGGTTCGATGGAGAAGAAGAAGCGCGAGGGATATTTCTAGCCGCTGGCGAAAACTCGCTGCGCTCGGCCATACGGCGTTAAACATCGGCTCAAGATGCTCATTTACTCCAGTAAACTCCGCTCTTTCGCCGCTGTTTGCCTTGTCTGGCCATCGCTCGCTGACTTTTCGCTCAGCGTCTGATCAACAATTTTCAGGGTGTTACCATGGCCCATCAGTCTTCTCTAATTGCCGACAACATCGAGCAGTACTTGCACGAGCACGAGAACAAGGACCTGCTGCGCTTCATCACCTGCGGCAGCGTCGACGACGGCAAGTCGACACTGATCGGCCGGCTGCTGCACGACTCCAAGATGATCTTCGACGATCACCTGGCGGCGTTGACCCGCGACTCGAAGAAGAGCGGCACCACCGGCGATGCCGTGGACCTGGCACTGCTGGTCGACGGCCTGCAGTCGGAGCGCGAGCAGGGCATCACCATCGACGTGGCCTACCGCTTCTTCTCCACCGACAAGCGCAAGTTCATCATCGCCGACACCCCGGGGCACGAGCAGTACACGCGCAACATGGCCACCGGCGCCTCCACTGCCAACCTGGCGATCATCCTGATCGACGCCCGCTACGGCGTGCAGACCCAGACCCGGCGCCACAGCTTCATCGCCGACCTGCTGGGCATCAAGCATCTGGTCATCGCGGTGAACAAGATGGACCTGGTGGACTTCTCCCAGGCGCGCTTCGACGAGATCGTCGCCGATTATCGCCGCTTCGCCGAGCAGCTTTCGGTCGGCGACCTGTACTTCGTGCCGATGTCGGCGCTGGAAGGCGACAACGTCGTCAACCGCAGCGACCGCACGCCCTGGTATCGCCAGCAAGGCGAGGCGGGACCGGCGTTGCTGGAACTGCTGGAGACGGTGGAAGTGACCCGTGACCGCAATCTGGTCGACCTGCGCTTCCCGGTACAGTACGTCAACCGCCCCAACCTCGACTTCCGCGGTTATGCCGGCACCCTGGAAGCAGGAGTACTGCGTCCCGGGCATGCCATCAAGGCGTTGCCCTCGGGCAAGACCAGCCGGGTCGAGCGCGTGGTGACCTATGACGGCAACCTGGAGGCGGCCTGGCCGGGCCAGGCGGTGACCGTCACGCTGGAGGATGAAATCGACATCTCTCGCGGCGACTGGATCGTTGCCGAGGATGCCGATATCACCCTGACCAACACCTTCGATGCGGACATCGTGTGGATGCACGAGCAGCCGCTGGCGCCGGGTCGGCAGTACGACATTCGCCTCGCCGGCCGCTCGGTAGCGGGGCGGGTGAGCGCTATCCACTACCAGATCGACGTCAATACGCTGGAGCGGCACCAGGTCGACAGCCTGGAGCTCAACGCCATTGCCCGCTGCCGGGTCGAGCTGACCGCCGAGGTGCCGCTAGACACCTACGACCAGAGCCCCGGCACCGGCAGCTTCATCGTCATCGACCGGCTCTCCAACGTCACCGTGGGTGCGGGGATGGTGCGTGCCGCCGCCGACGCTACCGGCCAGCCACGCAGGGAGGTCGACTGGGCCGCCTTCGAGCTTGACCTCAATGTGCTGATCCGCAAACACTTCCCTCATTGGGAAGCCAAGGATGTCCGTGATCTGTTGCGCTAGGGGCTCCGGGCTAGGCGAACCATAGACGGTTGATCTTGCGGCAGCATCCTCCACACTAGAGACAGGGCTCGGCGCTTGCGGGCCCTGTCGAGTGTCGGGGAGGTGACATGTCGCATTGCCAGGGTTGGCCGATGGCGTACTGCTCGGGAGCATTATCGCAAGACAGCGCAGGGCAGGTGAGTAAATGACGGGTTTCGTCAGGCGCCTGTTGCGTATCGCCGCCCGCCCGATGAAACGCGATCGTGGACGAGGCGGTTATATCGTGCATCCCTACCGCGGCTACGGTTCCCGTCATGAGGCCTTTCTGATGGGGCGGGTGTTCCGTCAGGCCGCGCTGGGCGAGGTGATACCGCGCTATGGCGTGCTGCGCGACCTGGCCGATGTCGTTCGGCGCATTTTTCGTCACGGCCTGCCCGAAGTGGACGTCAAGGTGAGCCTGGGCGAGAACGTGGCCACCGTGACTACCGATCGTGACGGTTACTTCGACGTTCACATGCCCCTTGAGGCCCCCTTGCCGGCGAATAGCGCCTGGCACCATGCCGAGCTGCACGTGGTGCTGCCGGGCGTGGAGCCGGTGCAGTCCTTCACCGAAGTGTACATACCGCCGGCCGAGGCCGATCTGCTGGTGATCAGTGACATCGACGATACGGTGATGTACACCGGCGTGACCAACAAGCTGCGCATGTTGCACCGCCTGTTCGTCAAGCGGGCGCACCAGCGCATGGCCTTCCCCGGCGTGGCGGCATTCTACCAAGCGCTGCATGTCGGCAGGAGCGGCAAGGCCAGGCGGCCGATCCTCTACGTCTCCCGCGGCCCCTGGAGCATCTACGAGATGCTCGAGGAGTTCTTTCAGCTCAATCGTATCCCCGTAGGTCCCATCCTGTTCCTGCGCGAATGGGGTATCTCCTGGCGCAAGCCCTGGCCGCGTCGCGCCGAGGACCACAAGTACGATCTGATCCAGCACATGCTGTCGATGCGCGACGAGCTGCCTTGCGTGCTGATCGGTGACAGTGGTCAGCATGACCCCGAGGTTTACACACGTATCGTGCACAAGTATCCCGAGCGGATCCGGGCGGTCTATATACGTCGGGTCGAGCGTAAACCCGAGCGTGAGCGCGCCATCAATAGGCTGCGTGACGAGATTCTCCATACCAACTGCAACCTGGTTCTGGCCGACGACAGCCTGGCCATGGCGGAACATGCCTTTCGCCAAGGGCTGATCGCTGCCGAAGGGTTGGAAATGGTGCGTCGAGAATCGGATCGATAGGCCGATTTGGCGCAAACCCTACCGTCTGTTATGAGCTTCGAATGGGTTACAGAATCGTTAACCTGTGTGTCGATTTCTTGCGTTTTTCGACTTTACCATGCGCCTGACGCAAGGGGCTTCGTGCAATTTTGGAGCCTGCGCCCGATCTACCCGAGGTACTCATCATGACCACAATCGTATGGGACGGAACGACGCTCGCGACGGATTCGCTGATCAGTGTCAATGGCTCGACCTACAACCATGCGCAGAAGCTGTTCCAGCTCGACAACGGTGAGTGGGTCGCCTTCGCCGGCGAGCAGCAGGAGTGGTGGGAGGTCATGGAGTGGCTCAACGCCGGGGCGCCGCGCAACGACAAGCCCCACGTGACCCGGGTCGAGATGATCATTGCGGGCCCCGATGGTGTCTACGAGATGTTCAACAAGCTGGTGCGCATCCCGGTCAAGGGGCCTGTCGCCTACGGCACCGGCTGGAAGTGGGCCCTGGCGGCCATCGACCACGGCAAGAGCGCCGTGGAGGCGGTGGAGTATGCCAAGACTCGCGATCACGACAGTGGCGGTGAGGTGCAGTCCGTCACGCCTGCGACCAGGGCCGGCGTGCCCTTCGAGACGCTGATGCGGGACGTCGAGGCGGCACCCGCCACGGCCTGAGTGTCGCCTTGAATAGCGCTGCATGCATATCGCCCCGGCCATCTGGCCGGGGCGTTGTCGTTGTGGGGTCAAGGTGCCAGCACCACCAGCGGCGAACCATCGCCACGACGGGTCCGCACTTCCAGTTCGGCATCGAATACCCGCGCCAGAACACTGGGGCTGAGTACCTCGGTAGGCAGGCCCGAAGCTATCCGCCGGCCGCGCTCCAGCAGCCAGACCCGATGGGCGTAACGTGCCGCCAGGTTGAGATCATGCAGCACACAGGCGACCGCCAGGCGCTGCCGCTCAGCCAGCTGACGTAGCAGGCGCATCAGGCGCTGCTGCTGGCCGATGTCGAGTGCGCTGGTGGGCTCGTCGAGTAGCAGCACGCTGCCGACAGGCACGCTGGCTGCGTGGCCCAGCCCCAACTGGCACAGCGCCCGGGCAATCATCACGCGCTGGGCTTCACCGCCGGAGAGGCTCAGGGCGCCGCGCTCGGCCAGCGGCTCGAGATCGAGCATGGCCAGCACGGTCTCGACTTCCTCTGGCGAGGCTTCGCTACCCAACGCCACCAGCTCGTGCACCGGCCAGTCGAAGCCGAGGGTGAGCTTTTGTGCTACCAGTGCGCGGCGTCGGGCCAACTCGGCCGGTGCCCACCAGGACAGCGACTTGTCGTCGAGGCATACGTTGCCGCGCTCCGGGCGGCGATAGCCCGACAACAGCGACAGCAGAGTGCTCTTGCCGGCGCCATTGGGGCCAACGATGGCGAGCAGCTCGCCTGGTCCGAGGCGGTCGCTGAAGGGGGCGAGCGAAGGTGCCCGGGTGAAGCCGGCGTCGATCAGGCTCAGCATCGCGTTCTCCGCTTGAGCAGCAGCCACAGGAAGTAGGGGCCACCGAGCAGGCTGGTGAGCAGCCCTACCGGGATTTCGGCGGGGCTCGCCAGGGTTCGCGCCAGGGTATCCGCCACGATCAGCAGCAAGGCGCCGCCCAGCATCGAGGCGGGCAGCAGCAGGCGGTGCCCCGGCCCCAGCCACAGGCGCAGGCAGTGAGGCACCAGCAGGCCGAGAAAGCCGATGATGCCGGCCAGCGCCACGCACAGCCCCACGCCCAGTGCCGTGGCCACTACCACGCGACGCTTGAGGCGCGGGGCATCGAGCCCGGCACCATGGGCGGTCAGCTCGCCGAGCTGCAGCAGGTCGAGCCCTCGAGCGCAACGCAATAGCCACCACAGTGCCGGCAGGATGCCGATCAGCGCTCCCAGGGTGGCGCTCCATAGCGCATGCGACAGGCTGCCCATCCCCCACAGGCTGAGCTGGCGCAGCTGCTCGTCGCTGGCAATGAAGGCCATCACGCCGCCCATGGCGCCCGCCAGGGTATTGATGGCCAGCCCCGCCAGCAGCAGGGTGAACAGCGTCTCCTGGCCGTGCTGGCGCTCGCCCAGGGTGAACACCATCACGCATACGCCCAGCGCGCCGAGAAAACCGGCCAGGAACTGGCCATACAGGCCGAAAGCACCGGCGGCACCATCGAACAGTACGATCCACAGCGCCACGGCGAGCCCTGCGCCACTGGCGAGACCCAGCAGGGTGGGGTCGGCCAACGGATTGCGAAACAGACCCTGCATGGCTGCGCCGCTCCCGGCCAGCATGGCGCCGACCAGCGCGGCCAGGAGCAGGCGTGGCAGGCGTAATTGCCACCACACCTGCCAGGCCAGGGGCGTCGGCCATTCGCCGAGCAGCACCCGAGGCGAGAGCCCGACGCTGCCGCTCATGGCGGCGATCAACAGCGCCGCCAGCACGGCCAGGGCCAGGGCAGCAAGCACCCGGACCGGCACTGGCGTGGCTTTCCGAACTTTTGAGACACCGGCGTTGCGTCGTCGGGGCAGGACGGAGGCGAAGGCACGGCTCATGGCGTCACCCTCCAGCAGTCCTCCTCGGCGGCGTGGCGGGTGGCGTCAGCCGCTTCATGCAGCGCTCGGTGTAATGCCAGCAGGGCCGTGGGCGTGCGCGGGCCGAAGCCGAGCAGCGCCTGGTCGTCGCAGACGACCAGGTTGCGCTCGCGCCCCGCCGGCGTCATGGCAAGCCCCGGGAGCTGCCATAGCCGGGTCTCGCCGCCGATACCTTCGAGCCCGCTGCGCGTGGTGATCACCACCTCGGGGGCTTCGTCCACCAGCGCCTCGGCGCCCACCGCCTTGTAGCCACTGAAGCCGGCGAAGGCGTTGCGCGCCCCGGCTGCCGCGATCACGGCCTGGCCGGCGGTATCGCGTCCCGCCGCCATGGGCGTCATGCCGCTATGGCTGAGCAGAAACATGGCGCTCGGCCCAGGGCGTGGCCTCTCTTCTCGCAGAGTGGCGAGTCGTGCAAGCTCCGCTTCGATCTCGGCCACCAGCGCTTCGCCTTCGGCGCTGCGACCAGTGGCGCTGGCAACCGCCCGCACCTTGCCGGGCAGCGTCGTCAGGCTCGCTCCCTGTTCGACGCGCATCACCTCGACGCCGACCGCTTCGAGCTGGCCGAGCACTTCTCGCGGGCCGGCCGCAGCGGCCACGATCAGCCGCTCGGGAGCGAGTGAGAGGATGCCCTCGGCCGCCAGCTGGCGCAGATAGCCCACCGAGGGCAGGGCAGCAACCGCCTCGGGATACTGGCTGGTGTCGTCGCGCCCCACCACGCCCTCCAGGCCATCGAGGGCGGCCACGATCTCGGCCACGTCGCTGCCGATCAGCACGGTGCGTGGCGGTGCGGCCGACCCCTGGATGTGCCAGACCAGCAGGGTCAGGCTGGCCAGCCAGCTCAGCCATGACGGAAGCCTCATGCCGCTGTCTCGCGGGCGTCGAGACCATCCAGTAACTGACGCCATTCGCTTCGCTCGGGCTGACCCTCGCGGCGTTCGGCGAAGAGCTGCAGTACCAGCCCGCCCTGGGCGTCGAAGGCTTCCAGGCTGGTGACGCCGCCGTCGCGATTGGGCTTGTGCACCTGCCATACGCTGGCGATGCCGGCGTCGTCCAGATGCAGCGTGAAATTTTCGCCGAACAGGTTGAGCCAGCCGCGCATGCGCTGCGGCGCGGGAATCCGTCCGCTGCGGATCTGCACGCAGCCGGGACTGGCGACGAACAGCATCAGCGGCAGTTCGCTCGAAGCGGCTTCGAACAGCGCCCGCCCGCAGGCGGCCGGCTGAAGAGCGCGGGTGAAGCGGCCTTCCATCAGTGCGTTGGCTTCGTGACGGCGCAGCTCGTGGCGGCGCAGCAGGCCAAGAAACTGATGTACGTCGCTCATGCGCGACCACTCGTCGGCCAGGGTGGGAAGCGGCGGCAAAGGCCGCGGCGGCGGTTCGACGAATTGGGTGAAGGCGGGCGGTTCAATGATGCCCAGCGCTTCCAACTCCTGCCACGCCTCGGGGGCTTCATCCGCCAGCGAGAAGATCTTGTGCAGGGCAATGCCATGGCGATTGAAGACCTGCAGGCTCAGGCGCTGCGTGGTCTCGCCATCCTTGCGTGGCAGGCGGTCGCGAATCAGGCATGCCCAGTGCCACTGGGCCAGGTGAAGGCGCAGGTCGAGCCCGCCCGGGTCGAGTAGCAGGCCGGCCTGCTCCGAGCCGCGCAGCGCCGGATACCGGCCTTGCTGTTCCAGCACGGCGTGGCGCGAGCGGGTCAGCGCCTTGACTTCGCCCAACTGGTGGAAGCGCGAGGCCAGGGCATGGGGCGACAGTGGCAGGGTCAGCACGTCGCGGCCGAGGCGGGCGGCCTGCAGCTCGCCCTCGCTGATCTCCAGGCGCTGGGCGATCTCCAGCGCCGGCAGGTGAGGCGAGGCCGCACGGGCGGCGTCCAGGGCTTCGAGAATGGCTTGGCGGGTCTGGGTCGTGGCGTTCATGAAAGTCTCCTTGTCACCATTGCAGGCTGACGTTGGCCAGCAGGCTGCGTCCGTCGCCGAGGTTGCCGTCGGGGCGGTACCACTCCTTGTCGGCGATGTTGCGCAGCTTGAGCGAAGCGGAAAGCAGCGGAGTGACTTGCCAGGCGAGTTGCACGTCGTGCAGGCCGTAGCCGGGCAGCGCTTCATCCTCGCCCTGCTTGTCGAAGGCGCGGGCAAAGCGGCCGCGCCAGCCCAGCGTCAGGTCGCTGCCGGCGAAGCGATGATCGAGGCCGGCCAGGGCTTCCAGCGGGGTCAGGCTACCCAGCGGCTTGCCGCTGTCGCGGTCGCGTCCGTTGACCTCTGCCAGGCCCAGGAAGGCCGTGAAGGGAATGCTGGAAGGCGACCAGTCGAGACGGACGTCATACCCCCACAGCTGGGCGCGGCTGACGTTAACCGCTCGCGTAGTGCCCGCGAAGATGTCGACTTCGGTATCGATGAAATCCTCGGCCCGGGTATCGAAGTAGCTGGCGCGCAGGCCCCAGTCGCCGAAACTCCAGGCCAGACCGCTCTCCCAGCTCTTGCTGGTTTCCGGCTGTAGGTCGGGATTGGGCACCCAGAAATTGTCGGGAACGCAGACGAAGGGGCCCATGCAGAAGCCGCCGAAATGACGCTCGTCGGCATAGAGTTCAGAAAGCGTGGGGGCGCGGAAGGCCTCGGCGTAACCGGTGTAGAACATGAGGTCGCCGCTGGGGCGCCAGGCCAGGCGCAGACGTGGCGAGAGGCGGCTCTTGTCGCTCTCGCGGCCATCGGCGTCCTCGGCGCGGTAGCTGTCGTGGCGGGCACCGAGGCCGAGATCGAACTCGCCGGCACCGCCCTGGTCGAGATGGCGTCCGACGGTGAGGGTATCGTCGAGATAGAGCGCGGCGCTATCGGCCTCGGCCTCGGGGAAGCCCGATGCCGTACCGCCCGGGCGCTGAGTGGCATGGCTTGCCGCGGCGCCGAAGGCCAGGGTCTGCGACAGCCAGCCGTGCTCCAGGCGATGGTAGCCGTCGCTCTGCACGCCAAGGCGCTGCAGGGTGCGCGCCGCCTCGGATTCGTCGATGTCCTGGCGGCTCAAGGTCAAGCGAGTATCGAGCTGCGTGGCGACGGCGGGCGACCAGCGATGACCGAGCTGCAGGTTGTCGCTGGTGGTATCGCGATCGCGCATGTCATCGGGCTCGACCGTCAGGCTTTGCGGGTTGGCCGGCTGGTTGGCGTCTTCGCGATAGTGCTGCCAGCTGGCAAACAGACGATGGTCCGGCGTTAACTGCCAGCCGCCCTTGGCCAGCAGACTGTCGAGGCTGGCATCCTCCGGCGTGGTCTGGCCGCCGGCGCGGCGGATGTCGCCCGATTCACTGCGGCCCAGGGCGACCAGGCCGTCGAGGCTGCTGCCGTCGGACAAGTCGCGTTTGCCGAACAGACTCAGCGTGGCGCCGAGTTCGTCGCTTGCCGTGGCGCCGCGCAGCGAGAGCCGGGCTCCTCCGTTCTCGCCGGGGCGCAGCAGGTCCTCGGCTTCGACCGTCTCGAAGCTGATCACGCCGCCCATGGCGTTGCTGCCGTAGAGACTCGACAGGGCACCGCGGGCGATCTGCACCTCGCGCAGCAGCGCCGGGTCGAGGAAGAAGTTGCCCAGGTGGCCGGTATTGATGTCCTGGCGCACGCCGTCGAGGCGTACCAGCACGCCATTCCTGTCGAAGCCGCGCAGGCTCACGGTCTGGCCGTTGCGTCGCCCCTGGCCGGCGACGTGCAGGCCGGGCTGGTCGGCGAGAATGTCCTCCACCCGTGAAGCGGTGCGCAGCGTCGGGTCGTGTCGGTCGATCACGTCGACGATCAGCGGGGCGAAGAAGGTGTCGGTGGGGGTACGCGTACCGGTGACCACCAGCGGCGCCAGTTCGGGTGTCACGGTGGGCTGGCCGGAGGATGACTGGGCCAGAGCCAGCGGTGACAGCAGAAACAGCGCCAGGGCGCCGGTACAGCTCTTTGCTCGCTTCATGTTCCTGAAGTTCCCTTGTCGTATCAGGCGATGAGCGGCTGGCTGGGTGGCGTGGGCTACCTGGCTGGCGTTCTTTTCGTCGGGTTTATGAGGTCAATATCAACTTGCCGTTGCGCGTCTCGCGCAGCTGATATCGCTTGCCGTGATGCTCGATGATGAGCTGGCCCTGTTCATCGAGCAGCGCGCTGCTCTCGACGATGGCGGGCTGGCGCGAAGGATCGTGCTGCGTGGCGGCCTGCGCGCGGGCCGTAGTCGGGTCGGGGAAGTCTGCGCACATGGTGTTGGCCTGAATGGGTTATTGTTTCAAACGCGAATAATTATTGTTTGTGTGGGGGCTGACGTCAAGAGCCAGCGCGACAGCAAGAACCCGAACCGGGTACGCTAAGGCCTAATCAGGATCTCTGAGACGAGACGTTTGATGCCATGATCGTCGTTGTCATTGCCCTGCTGCTGGCCATCTTCCTGTTGCCCAACGCCTGGGCCAAGTGGGTGTTGTCGCGCCATTCCCGTGGCCGCGACGACTACCCCGGCACTGGCGCCGAGCTGGCCGACCATCTCCTGCGCCGCCTGGGTATTGAAGGGGTCAAGGTGGAGATGACCGAGCATGGCGACCACTACGACCCCGAGGCGCGCCGGGTGCGGCTCTCCCGCGAGCACTACGAGGGGCGCTCGCTCACTGCGGTGACCGTGGCCGCCCACGAGGTCGGTCATGCTATCCAGCACCACGAGGGCTATGCACCGCTAGCCGCCCGGGCACGCATGGTCGGCGTGGCGCAGCGGGCCGAGAAACTCGGCGCGCTGCTGATGATGGCCGCTCCCTTCCTGTTCATCCTGACCCGGCTACCCGGCGGGCTGGCCATCGTCATCGCAGCGGCAGTGATCAGCTTCGGCACGGCGGCGCTGGTGCACCTGGTCACCCTGCCGGTGGAGTTCGACGCTAGTTTCAATCGTGCCCTGCCGCTGCTAAAAGAGTACGTGCCGCCCTACGACATGCCAGGGGCTCGCCACGTGCTGACCGCCTGCGCCTTCACCTACGTGGCGGCCTCGCTGGCGAGTATTCTGAACCTGGGGCGCTGGCTGGTGATCCTGCGTCGTTAACCCTTTCCAAACCTTGAGAGCAAGCGGTCGGGGTTTCTACAGTTCTGAGAGTAGTCACAAGCCTTCATGGAGGAGGTGCGATCATGACGACTCCCCAGGATTACATCCGCGACAACGCCAAGCCGCTCGCCGGTCGTAGTGTCGATTACGACGACCTGCTGGAGCAGGTGGGTGAGCGCCCGCTGGTACTGCTCGGCGAGGCCTCCCACGGCACCGCCGAGTTCTACCGTATGCGCGCCGAGATCACCCGGCGCCTGATCCGCGAGAAGGGCTTCGAGGCGGTGATCGTCGAGGCCGACTGGCCCGATGCGCTACGGCTCAATCGTTATGCCTGCGGCGAAGGCGACGACACCCTCAAGACCGCCTTCGACGACTTTCAGCGCTTTCCGCAGTGGATGTGGCGCAACACCGAGGTGCGCGACTTCATCGGCTGGCTCGAGGAGCACAACGCCGGCAAGGAGGCCGGCGAGCAGGTGGGCTTCCACGGCTTGGACATCTACAGCCTGCACCGCTCGGCGGAAGCGGTGATCGAGTATCTCGAAGGCATCGACCCGGAGCAGGCGGGAATCGCCCGCGAGGGCTACGGCTGCCTCGACCATGGCGGCGACCCGGTCCGCTATGGCCACGATGCCGCCTTCGGTCTCAGCCGTGTTTGTGAAGAGGCTGCGGTCAGGCTGCTGGCCGACCTGCTCGAGAAGTCGACCGGCTACCTGCGCGAAGATGGCCGGCGCTCGCGGGACGAGCAGTTCTTCGCCGAGCAGAATGCTCGCGTGGTGGTCAATGCGGAGCACTATTACCGCGCCATGTTCGGCTCACGGGTGGATACCTGGAACCTGCGCGACGAGCACATGACCGACACCATTGCCGAACTGCGAGAGCACCTGCGCCGCCAGGGCGGGCAGGGCAAGGTGGTGGTGTGGGCGCACAACTCGCACCTGGGCGATGCCTCGTTCACCGACATGGGCTGGCATCGCGGCCAGCACAACGTTGGCCAACTGGTACGCCACCGCTTCGGTGCCGACCAGGCATTACTGGTGGGCTTCACCACCCATACCGGCTTCGTTTCGGCAGCCCATGACTGGGACGGTCCGGTGGAGCATCGCCGGGTGCGGCCATCCATGCAGGGCAGCGTCGAGCGATTGTTCCACGATAGCGGTGTCGGCGACTTCTATCTGCCGCTCGGCGAGGGTGCGGCCCCCCTGAAGGAACCGCGGTGGGAGCGTGCCATCGGCGTGATCTACCGCCCCGAGTCGGAGCGGGTCAGCCACTACTTCAAGGCCTCAGTGGCCCAGCAGTTCGACGCCGTGTTCCATGTCGACGAGACCCGCGCCGTGGAGCCGTTCGACAAGGGCGAGCTGTGGCGGCCCGAGGAGGTGCCGGATACCTATCCGTTCGGGGTTTAGAGCTTGCGGAACATACAATAACGTCAGCCGACTTGGGCTACCTGAAGGTCCTGCGGCTCGCCTTCATCCGCTTCGATCGGGATCGGCGGCCGGAAGCCCTTGAGGCGCAACGCATTGGTGAGCACACAGATGCTCGAGGCGGCCATGGCCACGGCGGCGAAGATCGGCGAAAGCAGGATTCCGAAGGCGGGAAACAGCACGCCGGCGGCCACCGGGATCAGCACGGTGTTATAGGCGAAGGCCCAGAACAAATTTTGCTTGATGTTGCGGATGGTGGCCCGGGACAGCGCGATGGCATTGGGTACGTTGCGCAGATCGCCGGACATCAGCACCACCTCGGCGGACTCGATGGCGATGTCGGTACCGGTACCGATGGCGATTCCCACATCGGCCTGTGCCAGCGCCGGGGCGTCGTTGATGCCGTCGCCGACGAAGGCCACCAGGCCGCCTTCGGCCTGTAGTTGCTTCACCGCATCCACCTTGCCGTCGGGCAGCACTTCGGCCACTACCTTGTCGATGCCGAGCCGACGGGCGATGGCATCGGCGGTGCGCTGGTTGTCGCCGGTGATCATCGCGACCTGCAGGCCCTCGGCGTGCAGCGCGCGGATGGCGGCCGGGGTGGATTCCTTGATCGGGTCGGCAACGGCGATGATCGCGGCCAGCCGGCCGTCAATGGCCGCATAGAGCGGTGACTTGCCCTCGTCGGCGAGCCGGTGTGCGGTCTGGGCGAAGGCTTCCACGTCCAGGCCCAGTTTGCGCATGTAGCGGTCGGCACCGACGTCCACCCGATGCCCATCGACCCGGGCCGCGACCCCGAAGCCGGGGATGGCCTCGAAGTCCTGGACACTGGCAGGTTCCAGCCCGCGTGACTTGGCCGCGTTGACGATCGCTTCGGCGATGGGGTGTTCCGACTGGCGCTCGACGGAGGCGACCAGGCCCAGGGTGTCGGACTCCTCGAAGCCATCGGCCACCACCAGGTCGGTGAGCTCGGGCCGGCCCTTGGTCAGGGTCCCGGTCTTGTCCAGCGCGATCACCCTGGCGTCGCGCAGCGACTGCAGGGCTTCGCCCTTGCGGAACAGCACGCCCATCTTCGCGGCCTTGCCGGTGCCCACCATGATCGAGGTGGGGGTGGCCAGGCCCATGGCACACGGACAGGCGATGATCAGCACCGCCACGCCGTTGACAAGGGCGAAGGTCAGCGCCGGGGCGGGGCCGAAGAGCAGCCAGACGGCGATGGTGGCCAGTGCCGCGGCGATCACCGCCGGCACGAAGTAGTGGGTGACCTTGTCCACCATGGCCTGGATCGGCAGCTTCGAGCCTTGGGCCTGCTCGACCATGCGTACGATCTGTGCCAGCAGGGTGTCGGCGCCGACCTTGGTGGCGCGGAAGGTGAAGCTGCCCGCCTTGTTGATGGTGCCGCCGACCACGTCCGTGCCGGCCTCCTTGCGCACCGGCACGGGTTCGCCGGTGATCATCGACTCGTCGACGAAGGAGCTGCCGTCGATGACCTGGCCGTCCACCGGGACCTTGTCGCCTGGCCGCACCCGCACGACATCGCCCTGGCGCACCTCGTCGATGCCGATCTCCCTCTCTTCGCCGTCGCGGACCACGCGGGCGGTCCTGGCCTGGAGCTTCATCAGCGCCTTGATCGCCTCGCTGGTGCGGCCCTTGGCGATGGCCTCGAAGTAGCGGCCGAGGAGGATCAGGGTAATGATCACCGCCGAGGCTTCGAAGTAGACGTTCACCGTGCCGGCCGGCAGTGCCTGGGGCAGGAAGGTGGCCACCACGGAATAGCCCCAGGCAGCGGAGGTGCCCAGCATCACCAGCGAGTTCATGTCCGGGCCGCCGCGCATCAGTGCGGGCCAGCCTGTCTGATAGAAGCGCAGGCCGGGGCCGAACTGCACGATCGAGGCCAGGAGGAAGAACAGGTAGAACAGATGCTGCTGCCCCAGGCTCATTTGCAGCCAGTGATGAAGCCCTGGGATGAAATGCGAGCCCATGTCCAGCACGAACAGGGGCAGGGTAAAGATTCCGGCGATGGTGACCGCGCGCTTCAGCTCGGCGATTTCCCGTTCACGGGCCTCGCGCTCACGGTCGCTGCGGTCCGGTGCGTCGCTGGTGGCTTCGGCGTCGTAGCCCGCGGCCTGTACCGCCTCGATCAGGCGTTGCGGAGTCACGGCCTCGGCGACCACTCTCAGGGTTGCCGTTGACGTGGCCAGGTTGACGCTGGCCTCGAGCACGCCGGGCACGTCGGCGAGCTTGCGCTCGACGCGGCCGACGCAGGAGGCGCAGCTCATGCCCTTGACAGTCAGTTCGATGGTGTCGGTAACGGCGGGGTAGCCGGCGCTATTCACTGCTTGTACGACACTGGCGAGGTCCGCGTGGTCGGAAGCGAATTCCACCCGGACGCGCTGGGTGGCCAGGTTGACGGAAGCGTCGATGACTCCGTCCACGCCGCGGATCGCCTTCTCGACCCGGCCGACACAGGAGGCGCAGCTCATGCCCTCGATAGCCAGGGAGTACGTGTCGCTAGCACTGGAATCGTCATGAACTGCCGTGACAGCCTCATTGGTCGACATGACTTGTGACTCCGTGTCGATGGGATTTACGATGCCTCAACCTTCCAGTGATGGGAAGGCGGTGTCGCTACGCCGCCTCACTGGGGTAGCCAGCCTCTTCGATGGCTGCTTTGATCGCCTTGGCAGGCGCGCTGCTTTCAACCTGCACCTGTCGCTGCGCAAGGTCGAAGTCCATGCTGGCGTCGTTGTCCACGGATTCGATCGCCGCAGAGATCGTCGCGACACAGTGGTTGCAGGTCATGTCAGGCACGTTGAGTTTCAGCATGTGGTCTCTCCTGATGGTGAGAGCGATGATTTGTGCGAGTATTAAGCAGCATAAACCTTCCCATTGTTGTAAGGTCAAGTGCTGACGCATGCATCCCGACCTTGGGCTGCTCCCTGCGTCCAAAGCCTCGAACAGGAGGGTTCAGATGAATATCGGACAAGCGGCGAAGGCATCCGGCATCTCGGGAAAGATGATTCGCTACTACGAGAGCATCGGCCTGATTTCACCGGTCAAGCGAACGGAGTCGGGTTACCGGATCTTCAGCGAGAAGGACGTGCACGCGCTTCGTTTCATCTCCCGGGCCCGAGACCTGGGTTTCTCGGTGGAACAGATGGGCAACTTGCTCGCCCTGTGGCAGGACCGCCATCGGGCCAGCGCCGACGTCAAGGCCGTCGCCCAGGCGCACATCGGGGAACTGGACCTCAAGATCAAGAAGTTGCAGGACATGCGCCAGACCCTGGAGCACCTGGTGGATCATTGCCACGGCGACGAGCGCCCGGATTGCCCGATCCTGAGCGGCCTGGCAGCAGATAACGTCGAAGAAAGCGCCGAGCTCGACGTCGAAACTTCCTAGCGCACCATCTCGTTACAGCGGTTTTGTCGCGATCACCACGGCGCGCCTTGGCGCCGGGTAGCCTTCGCGGGTCTTGCTCGGGTCGTTCGGGTCGAGGAAGTCGGCCAGCGATTGGAAGGTCATCCAGTCGGTGGAGCGCTGTTCGTCCAGAGAAGTGGCCGCCTCGTCCACCACCCTCACGTTAATGAGCCCGCAGCGCTCGAGCCACTGGCAGAGTGCTTTCGAAGAAGGCAGGAAGTAGACGTTGGGCATGGCGGCGTAGCGCTCGCCGGGTAGCAGTACGGTGGTAGCGTCGCCTTCCACCACCAGGGTCTCCAGTACCAGCTCGCCACCGGGGCGCAGGGTGTCCTTGAGCTGCAGCAGGTGCTCCAATGGCGAAGGGCGATGGTAGAGCACGCCCATGGAGAACACCGTGTCGAAGAAGGCCAGCTTCTCCGGTACGTCCTCGATGCCCACCGGCAGGAAGTGGGTGCGTCCGCCGTCGGCGTCTCCGACGAAATGACGCAGCGCCTGGAACTGATAGTAGAAGCGCGGCGAGGGGTCGATCACCAGTACGAAGGCGGCACCGGCGCCGGCCATGCGCCAGGCGTGGTAGCCGCTGCCGCCGCCGACGTCGAGCACGCGGCGACCGGCAAGCGGTGATAGGTGCGGGGCGACCCGTTGCCACTTCCAGTCGGAGCGCCACTCGGTATCGATATGGATGCCGGCGAGCCGGTAGGGGCCCTTACGCCATGGCGCGAGCTTACGCAGCAAACTCTCGCACTGACGGCGCCGGCTTTCGTCCAGCTCGCAGGCGACCGTCACGGTGTCGCTGCCGAGGCTTACCTCGCGCGCCTCGGGCAGTGCGGGCAGCTTGGCCACCGCCTTCTCCCAGGCCGGCAGGTCGCCGTAGCGCTTGCGGTCGAGCCCACGAGCCAGCTGTTCGGGCAGCCGGGCGAGCCAGCTATCCAGCCCCTGGTCGATGAAGGCGCGGTAGAGCGGGCGCTGTTCGACGGGTATCGCCACCTCAGGCCTCCTTGAACGCGATCAGCGAGGCGAAGTTGAGGTACTGGAACCAGGTCAGCGAACGCGGGAAGCCGGCCCGAGCCAGGCGCGCGTGGTGTGCCTCGAGAGTGTCCGGCACCAGCACGTTCTCCAGCGCCGTGCGCTTCTGGCTGATCTCCAGCTCGCTGTAGCCGTTGGCGCGCTTGAAGTCGTGGTAACGCTCCACCCGCCAGGCGTTGTCGCGCTCATCGGGGTCGATCATTTTCTCGGAGAGTATCAACACACCGCCCGGCTCCAGCGCGGCGTAGAGTCGTGCCAGCAGGGACTCACGGTCCTCTGGCGGCAGGAACTGCAGGGTGAAGTTGAGGATCACCATGCCCGAAGGCTGGTAATCGAGGGTACGTATGTCGCCTTCGATGACCTCGATGGGGTGCTTAGGGCACTCGGCGGCGAGGGTTTCACGGGCGCGGGCGACCATGGCCGGAGAGATGTCCACTGCAGTGAGGCGGAAGGCATCCGCAGGCAACTGGCCGGCCAGCGCCAGGCTGGCGGCGCCCAGCGAGCAGCCCAGGTCGTAGACATGGGCGCCGTGGCGCAGGTGGCGCCCGGCGATCAGTCCCAGCATGCCCAGTATCTGGCCATAGCCCGGTACCGAGCGGCGGATCATGTCGGGGAAGCAGGCCACCACCCGTTCGTCGAAGGAGAAGCGCGCAACCCGGTCCAGGGGTGTGGAAAAGATCGCGTCGCGATAAGATGCGTCACTCATGAGCAAGCCGGTTACGTGGAACAGGCCAGCATTCTACGCCTGCCGCCGTCCGGCTGCACGGGTAGCGCGCCGTGTCGCCAGCGGGACACAAAGAGCCGGCATGCATGCGAGACCCCGATGCGTACGCACTGTGGATTTACAGGCGGATACAAGGCTAGCCTGTGAGCGAAGGATTTCGCCTGTCTTACGCTAGCCGTCAACGACGCGGTTGCTCCGCAATACGTCAAGGAGGATTGCTATGAACCACGCCCCAATCGACCAGACTGGCGCCTGGCAGCGGCTGATGGAACACGCCGAGGAGATGCGCACCACCCATTTGCGCGAGCTGTTCGTCGACCAGGCGCGAGGTCACGCCTTCACGCAGCAGGCGGCGGGGCTGACCCTCGACCTGTCGAAGCAGCGCTGGAGCGACACGACGCTTGCGTTGCTGCTGGACCTGGCACGTGAAGCCGGGGTGCCGGAAGGGATTCAGGCACTGCTGGCCGGCAAACGGGTCAACGTCAGCGAGGATCGCCCAGCGTTGCATACGGCGCTGCGCCTGCCCGCCGAGGCTTCGCTGGTCGTCGATGGCGAGGACGTGGTACCCGGCGTGCATGCCACGCTCGATCGCATGGCCACCATGGTTGCGCGCCTGCACGCCCGGCAGTGGCGCGGCGCCACCGGTCGACCGATTCACGACGTGGTCAACCTTGGTGTGGGTGGCTCCGATCTCGGCCCGCTGATGGTGACCCACGCGTTGGCCGACTATCGGCCTGCCGACGCTCATCACGTAGAAGTGCACTTCGCCTCTACCATGGACGGCTCGCAGCTCGCCGACTACCTCAACCGCTTCAATCCCGAGACCACGCTGTTCGTGATCTCGTCGAAATCGTTCACCACCATCGATACCCTGTCGAATGCGCGTACCGCCCGCGACTGGCTGTTGGCGCGGCTGGTGAACGACGGCATCCAGGGGGTGGACGAGGAAATGGTGATGCGCCAACACTTCGTCGGCGTCTCGGCCAAGCCCGAGAAGATGAGCGAGTGGGGCATCGCCGAGGCCAACCAGCTGCTGTTCTGGGAGTGGGTCGGCGGCCGTTACTCGCTATGGGGAGCCATCGGGTTGCCCATTGCCCTGGTGATCGGCATGGCCAACTTTCGCGAGCTGCTGGCCGGCGCCCATGCCATGGACGAGCATTTCGCCAAGGCGCCTCTTGACGACAACCTGCCGGTGCTGCTGGCGCTGGCAGGCATCTGGAACGTCAACTTCCTCGACATCCGCGCCCATTCGATTTTGCCTTATGATGGCCGCCTGGAGCACTTCGCCGCCTACCTCGAGCAGCTCGAGATGGAGTCCAACGGCAAGTCGGCCACCCACGACGGCCGCCAGGTGGGCTACTCGACCTGTCCGGTGCTGTGGGGCCAGCTTGGTCCCAATGCCCAACACGCCTTCTACCAACTGCTGCATCAGGGCACCCAGCCGGTGGTGTGCGACTTCATCGCTCCGCTGACGCGTTACGACGACGTCGAGGATACGGCGACCCGCAAGCACTTGATGGCTCAGCACCGCCTGACTCTGGCCAACTGCTTCGCCCAGTCGCGCCTGTTGATGCTCGGCGACGACGCCATCGACGAACCGGGCGAGCGGCCCGGCCACAAGCGCTATCGCGGCAACCAGCCCTCCACCACGCTGTTGCTCGATCGCCTGACGCCGGCCACTCTGGGGGCGCTGATCGCGCTCTACGAGCACAAGGTATTCGTTCAGGCTGCCATCTGGGGCATCAACCCCTTCGACCAGTGGGGCGTCGAGCTGGGCAAGCAGATCGCCGGCGAGACCGAACGCATCCTGGCCGATCATCACGGTCATGAGAACATGGATGCTTCCACCCGGGCCCTGCTCGAAGCGGTCTGGCATGCCGAGCGGGGAGCGTGAGCGTTGAAGCAGATAAAGGGGAAGGGCTGGTAATGTATACAGTGGGTTCGGTATGCTGAATGCGCCCTGGGCGCCGCTGCCGGCCAGCGGCGTGCTTTACCTGCACGGCTTCAACAGCGGCTACGGCTCGCCCAAGGCGGTGCTGATGCGGGCCGCCTGTGCCGCGCTGGCGTTACCCTGCGAGACGCCGCAGCTGCCGCATCGCCCTGCCGCGGCCCTGCAGCTGGCCGATGCACTGTTGAAGGAGTTGGGCCCTAATCCGCTGCTGGTCGGCAGCTCCATGGGCGGTTTCCTGGTCACCTGCCTGGCCGAGCGTCACGACCTGTTGGCCGCGCTGGTCAACCCGGCAGTACGGCCGGCGCGGCTGGTGTCGGAGTGGGTCGGCGAGACCTTCGTCAATGAGCATACCGGCGAGCGCTTCGTCATCGAGACGGCGCATGGTGAGGAGCTGGCCGCGTTGACGCCGCAGCGTGTCTCCCCCGAGCGCTACCTGCTGCTGCTGGGGACTGCCGACGAGACGCTTGACCCGACGGATGCCTTCGCGCTTTATCGTGGCGCCAGGACACTTCTGCACCCCGGAGGGGATCACGTGTTCAGCATGCTGGAGACGTACCTGCCGGCAATACTGGCGCACGGCGGGCATCGTCTGGCGCCGGAGCGCGTGAAGGCCGCGGCGTCGGGGTGAGCCCGACGGTAGGGGACGGGCGTCAGGGAAGGAGCGGAATCCTGCTGGGAGCGCAATCGAATTCGTAATGGCTTTGGGACACGCATGACACAGTACAGTGCCAGCTCAATCGAAGTTCTCTCCGGTCTCGACCCGGTGCGCAAGCGCCCCGGCATGTACACCGACACCACACGGCCCAACCATCTGGCCCAGGAGGTCATCGACAACAGCGTCGATGAGGCGCTGGCCGGCCATGCCCGCGAAGTCACCGTGCGCTTGCTCGAGGATGGGGGCATCGAGGTCTCCGACGACGGTCGCGGTATGCCGATCGACATTCACCCCGAGCACGGTGTCTCCGGGATCGAACTGATCCTCACCCGGCTCCACGCCGGCGGCAAGTTCTCCCAGTCCAGCTATCGCTTCTCCGGTGGCTTGCATGGCGTCGGCGTGTCGGTAGTGAACGCCCTGTCGCGGCGCCTGGAAGTGGAGGTGATGCGCGACGGCGCTCGCCACGGCATGGCCTTCGAGCATGGCGACAAGGTATCGGAGCTGGCCGAGATCGGCAGCGTGGCCAAACGCACCACCGGTACCCTGGTGCGCTTCTGGCCCGACGAGTCCTACTTCGACAGTCCCAGGCTGGCCATGGGGCGGCTCAAGCACCTGCTGCGGGCCAAGGCGGTGCTGTGTCCCGGGCTCAAGGTCACCTTGGTCGAAACCGACGGCGCCGAGAGCGTCTGGCAGTACGAGGACGGCCTGCGCGACTACCTGGCCCAGGCCACCGACGGCTTCGAGGTGCTGCCGGCCTCGCCGCTGATAGGCCACTTCGCCGACGACGAGCAGGCGGTGGACTGGGCGGTGCAGTGGCTCCCCGAGGGCGGTGAAACGCTGATGGAGAGCTACGTCAACCTGATCCCCACGACCCAGGGCGGCACCCACGTCAACGGGCTGCGCTCGGGCCTGCTCGAGGCCCTGCGTGAGTTCTGCGAATACCGCAACCTACTGCCGCGGGGCGTCAAGCTCACCGCCGAGGACCTGTGGGAACGCGTCGCCTACGTGCTCTCGGTGAAGATGCTCGACCCCCAGTTCGCCGGCCAGACCAAGGAGCGGCTCTCGTCGCGCACTGTGGCGGCCTTCGTCTCCAGCGTGGTGAAGGATGCCTTCTCGCTGTGGCTGAACCATCACGTCGACCAGGCCGAGACGCTGGCCGAGCTGGTCATCAGTGCTGCCCAGCGGCGCCAGAAGAGCGCCAAGAAGGTGGCGCGCAAGAAGGTTACCGCCGGCCCCGCGCTGCCCGGCAAGCTGGCCGATTGCTCCGGCCAGGACCCGGCCCAGGGGGAGCTGTTCCTGGTGGAGGGCGATTCCGCCGGTGGCAGCGCCAAGCAGGCGCGCAACCGCGAGACCCAGGCGATCCTGCCGCTACGCGGCAAGATCCTCAACACCTGGGAGGTCGATAGCCACGACATCTATGGCTCCCAGGAGGTCCACGACATCGCCGTGGCGGTGGGCATGGATCCGGGCAGCGACGACCTCGGCCAGCTGCGCTACCACAAGATCTGCATTCTCGCCGACGCCGACTCCGACGGCCTGCACATCGCCACGCTGCTGTGCGCGCTGTTCGTGCGCCACTTCCCCGCGCTGGTCGATGCCGGCCACGTCTACGTCGCCATGCCACCGCTCTACCGCATCGATCTGGGCAAGGAAGTGCACTACGCCCTGGACGAGAGCGAGAAGGCGGCGATTTTGCGTCGCCTAGAGGGCAAGCGCGGCACGCCCAACGTGCAGCGCTTCAAGGGCCTCGGCGAGATGAGCCCGCTGCAGCTGCGCGAGACCACCATGGCGGTGGAGACCCGGCGTCTGGTGCAGCTCACCCGCGAGGGCGGTGACGGCACCATGGAGATGATGGACATGCTGCTGGCCAAGAAGCGCGCGTCGGACCGCAAGAGCTGGCTCGAAGATTACGGCAACCTGGCGGATATCGAGGTGTAAGAGGGAAGAGGGGAAGACAGCATGTGCCGTCCCTACGTAGGTCATGGGTGTTCTTCTTTCTCCCAGGCGCGAAGCGCCGATCTTCCTTCTTGCAGCGGCGCAGCCGCATCTTGTTTGATACGTTTCGTGCGGGCACGGCCCGCGATTTTTCCATGATGGCAGATAGGGCGCTAACCCCATGACCATGGATATCCAGGTGGCGGAGGGCGACGTCGAACGTCTCTCGCTGCGCGAATACACCGAGAAGGCGTATCTCGACTACTCGATGTACGTCATCCTCGACCGGGCGCTGCCGCACATCGGCGACGGCATGAAGCCGGTGCAGCGGCGCATCGTCTACGCCATGCGCGAGCTGGCGCTGAACGCCAGCGCCAAGTACAAGAAGTCGGCGCGTACCGTCGGCGACGTGCTGGGCAAGTTTCACCCTCATGGCGACAGCGCCTGCTACGAGGCGATGGTGCTGATGGCTCAGCCGTTCAGCTACCGCTACCCGCTGGTGGACGGCCAGGGCAACTGGGGCAGCCCCGACGATCCCAAGTCGTTCGCGGCGATGCGCTACACCGAATCGCGGCTGTCGAAGTTTGCCGAGGTGCTGCTCGCCGAGCTGGGCCAGGGCACCGTCGACTGGACCCCCAACTTCGACGGCACCATGAACGAGCCGGTGGTCTTGCCGGCGCGCCTGCCCCATGTGCTGCTCAATGGCGGTACCGGCATCGCCGTGGGCATGGCTACCGACATTCCGCCGCACAATGTGCACGAAGTGGTCGAGGCCACCTGCCACCTGCTGCGCCATCCAGACGCCACCACCGCCGACCTGGTTCAGCACCTGCCGGCGCCGGACTTCCCCACCGCGGCGGAGATCATCACCTCCCGCGACGACCTGCAGAAGCTCTACGAGAGCGGCCGCGGCTCGGTCAAGCTGCGTGCCCGCTATACCATGGAGGAGGGCAAGGTGGTGGTCACCGCGCTGCCCTACCAGGTCAGCGGGTCCAAGGTGCTCGAGCAGATCGCCGCCCAGATGCAGGCCAAGAAGCTGCCCATGGTGGACGATCTGCGCGACGAATCGACCCATGAGGAGCCGACCCGGCTGGTGATCGAGCCACGCTCCAATCGCGTCGACATCGAGGCCATGATGGCGCACCTGTTCGCCACCACCGATCTCGAGAAGAACATACGCGTCAACCTCAATGTGATCGGCCTCGACGGCCGCCCGCGGGTGATGCCGCTGCCGGACATGCTCGGCGAATGGCTCAGCTTCCGGCGCAAGACGGTACGTCGGCGCCTCGAGCATCGCCTGGGCAAGGTCGAGGACCGCCTGCATATTCTCGAGGGCCTGCTGGTCGCTTACCTCAACATCGACGAAGTGATTCGCATCATTCGCGAGGAGGATGAGCCCAAGAGTGCCTTGATGGAAGCCTTCGGCCTGTCCGATCGCCAGGCCGAAGCGATCCTCGAGCTGCGCCTGCGCCATTTGGCCAAGCTCGAGGAGATGAAGATCCGCGGCGAGCAGGACGCGCTGGAAGCCGAACGCAAGCGCTTGAAGGCGCTGCTCGGCAGCGAGGCCAAGCTCACCGACCTGATCGAGGAGGAGCTGCGCGAGGCAGCCC
Source organism: Billgrantia bachuensis (assembly GCF_011742165.1). GTDB lineage: Bacteria > Pseudomonadota > Gammaproteobacteria > Pseudomonadales > Halomonadaceae > Halomonas > Halomonas bachuensis. Next base: position 109,106 of record NZ_JAAQTO010000043.1, read on the forward strand.
GCGAGCACGGCGATGAGCGCCGCTCGCCGATCGTCGAGCGCGAGGAGGCCAAGGCACTCTCCGAGGTCGAGCTGATGGGCGCCGATCCCATCACCGTGGTGCTCTCCGAGAAGGGCTGGATTCGTGCCGCCAAGGGCCACGATATCGACCCGGAAGGGCTCTCCTACAAGTCCGGCGACCGCTTCGCTCTGGCCGCCCGCGGCAAGACCAACCAGCCGCTGGTGCTGCTCGACGACACTGGCCGCACCTACACCTTGGCCGCTCACAACCTGCCCAGTGCCCGCAGCCAGGGCGAGCCGGTGACCGGCCGGGTCAACGTGGTCGCCGGCGCCCACATGGCCGGACTGATGCTGGCGCCGCCCGAGACCCGCTATCTGCTCGCCAGCGATGGCGGCTACGGTTTCGTGGCGAAGCTGGAGGAGCTGATCGGCAAGAACAAGTCGGGCAAGGCGGTGCTCTCGGTACCCAAGGGTTGCCGTGTCATGGCTCCGGTTCGCGTGCCGGAGGGCGAGGATCTGTGGGTGGCGGCCGTTTCCAACGAAGGGCGGTTGCTGGTCTTCCCGTTGGAGCAGTTGCCGGAGATGGCCAAGGGCAAGGGCAACAAGATGATCGACATTCCCGGTGCCCGGGCGGCCCGGCGTGAGGAGCTGATGCGCGACTATGTCATCCTGCCCACCGGAGCGGCGCTGGTGGTACATTCCGGCAAACGCCACGTGACCCTCAAGGATGCCGATCTGGATTATTATCGCGGCGAACGCGGCCGCCGCGGCAGCAAGCTGCCCCGCGGCCTGCAGAAGGTCGATAGACTTGAGACGGACCTATGACAAGACGACTGCTGATTCGCGCCACCGGCGCGGCACGTCCCGGCCAACTGGCCGGCCTGGGCCAGGCCATGGCGCGCAGCGGCGCACGGCTGCTCGATATCAACCAGAGCGTGACCTTCGGCATGGTGTCGCTCGAGGCCCTGGTCGGGCTCGACCGCGACAGCGACCTGGAAGGCGCACTCAACGAGGCCGGCATCAGCCTGGGCCTCGACGTGCAGGCGATCCAGGTCAGCGCCGAGGACTACCAGCGCTGGAGTGCGCATGCCAGCGAGCCGCGGCTGATCCTGACCCTGCTGGCACCGCACCTGCCCGCCGGCATCCTGGCCGAGGTCGGCGCTCTCACCGCCGAGCATGGCCTCACCGTGGAGTTGATCCACCGGCTCTCCGGGCGCGAACCGCTGGATGGCGGCGTGCCGCCATTCGGCGCCTGCGTCGAGTGCTGGCTGCGCGGCGAGGAGGTCGATCTCGACAGCCTGCGCGAGAAGGCGCTGGCTCTGGGCGCCATGCATGGCGTCGACATCGCGCTCCAGGAGGATTCGATCTGGCGCCGCCATCGTCGCCTGGTCTGCTTCGACATGGATTCGACGCTGATCCAGGCCGAGGTGATCGACGAGCTGGCGCGCCGCCACGGCGTCTTTGATGACGTTGCGGCGGTCACCGAGCGTACCATGCGCGGTGAACTCGACTTCCAGCAGAGCTTCCGCGAACGCATGGCCAAGCTCAAGGGACTCGACGAAGCGGTGCTTGCCGAGATCGCCGAGGAACTGCCTTTGATGGATGGCGTCGAGCGGCTGATGAAGCATCTCAAGCGGCTGGGTTATCGCACCGCGATTCTCTCCGGCGGCTTCACTTACTTTGCCCGTCACCTGCAGGACAAGCTCGGCTTCGACGAGATTCACGCCAACGAACTGGTGATCGAGAACGGCAAGGTTACCGGCGAAGTGCACGAGCCGATCCTCGATGCCAGTCGCAAGGCCGAGCTGCTGCGCGAGATCGCCGCACGCGAGGGGCTGGCCATGGAGCAGACCATTGCCGTGGGCGACGGCGCCAACGACCTCAAGATGCTCGCCACCGCCGGGCTCGGTATCGCCTTTCGCGCCAAGCCGCTAGTGCGCAGCCAGGCGCGCCAGTCGATCTCGACCCTGGGCATCGATGCCGTGCTCTATCTGATGGGCTACCGTGAAGGGGACCTGGAGGACGAGAGCCGCGCGGGTTGACGACGACACTGGTGAAGCACGAGCAAGTGGCGTACCTTCGAAGGATCTGTCGCGAAGGACTCATTTTGAAAGTCCTGTCTCGAAGGTCTATCACATCGGAGGTCGCCATGGCCCAAGCGCATTTCTCCGGCGAGTTGCTGGAAGAGCTCAACCTTCTCTGTCTCTTTAATCTCGATACTACCCATGAAGGCCTCAAGGTGCATGCCGGCAGCGCCGCTACCGGGGCCGTAGCCGCCGCCTCGCGACTGCATGCCAAGGGCCTGGTGACCCAGGCCGATGCCGGCTACCTGACCCCCCGCGGCCGCGAGGCAGCCATTCACGCACAGGAACTGGCGGGCCTGCTGGCCCCAGCGGAACTCACCACCTGAAGCACATTCTTGAAACTGCCAGAAAACGTGCGCCCGCCTGGAGGCTCCAGGCGGGCGCTGTCGCATGCATGCTCAGGTGTTGAGCACCACGCCGCCGTTCAGGTGCAGCGTCTGGCCGCTCATGTAGGAGGACTCCTCGCAAGCCAGGTAGACGTAGGCCGGCCCCATCTCGGAGGGCTGGCCGGCGCGGTTCATCGGCACCTGGCCGCCGAAGGAGGCGACCTTCTCGGCGGGGAAGCTGGCCGGGATCAGCGGTGTCCATACCGGCCCCGGGGCTACGGCATTGATCCGGATGCCTTTCTCGGCCAGTGGCTTGGCCAGCGAGCGCACCAGGCCCTGGATCGCGCCCTTGGTGGCGGTATAGTCGATCAGCGACGGGTTTCCCTTGAAGGCGTTGATCGATGACGTGCAGATGATCGAGTCCCCCTCGTGCATATGCGGCAGGGCCGCCTTGGTCAGATAGAAGTGACTGAACACATTGGTCTGGAAGGTACGCTGGAGCTGGTCGTCGGGAATGTCGGTGATGTCGTCCCAGTCGTACTGCTCGGCCGAGTTGTGCACGACGATATTGAGCTTGCCGAACTCCTGTAGCGTCTTGTCGACGATCTCCTGGCAAAATGATGGCTCGCCAACGTCGCCCTTGAGTACCAGGCAGCGGCGTCCTTCCGCTTCGATCAGGGATTGCGTTTCGCGAGCATCGGTATCCTCCTCCAGATGCACGATGACGCAATCGGCTCCCTCACGGGCGTAATGCACGGCGGCAGCGCGACCGATACCGCTGTCGCCTCCGGTGATGATCGCGACCTTGTCCTTGAGCTTGTCGGCGCCACGGTAGCTCGCGCGGATGTACTCCGGCTTGGGATCCATCTTGTACTCGGCGCCTGGCTGGTGGGACTGCTCCTGAGGTGGCTGCTTCTCTTCGCTCATGTGTCGGGTTCCTTTTCCTTGGAAAACACTGCATAAATGTCTGCGCGTGCGAATCACTGCGTTGCGCGGTGCTGGTGCGCCAGCCCGGTCGAAATCCTCACCTATACCCCATAGGCTCCGGTTGACTCGCAGCCTTCGGCTTCTCGCCCGTTCGGGGCCAGCCTACGGCTGTTTGTCGCTTCGCTCGGTACTGTGCTCCGTGCGCCTTGTGCTTCATCCCGCTCGCCGATTTATCAGCGCTTCCCTTGTGCACGTGATGATTTGAAGGTAGGCAGCGCACAACCGTCAGGACAAGGCGGGGAGCGTGAATAAAGGTTTCGCTGTCGTAAGAACTGGTGAAACCACCGGCGCCATCCAGTGTGCTCTCTTCGTTTCGCGCTCGTGATACCATCACGCCGCCTCGACCGCTGGTGTCGCCTGGTCTGCCGCCGGCGGTTCGGCTCCTGTCACTTCGGATTCCTGTCCAAGGTACTTTCGAGAATTTCCAATGAGCGCTTCTTTCGAAACTTGGCGCGACCGCTTCGAGCGACTGCGCGCCCACAAGGCCTTTGAGCTGACGGTAATCACCATCATCGTCGTCTCGGCCCTGCTGATTGGTGCCAAGACCTACGAGGAAGAGGTCAGCCCCATCCAGGAGTGGCTACTGCTACTCGACACGGCGGTGACTGTCTTTTTCCTCGTCGAGATCTTGATCCGCATGGCGGCCGAAAAGCGCCTGCGCGACTTCTTCAAGCGCGGCTGGAACGTCTTCGATTTCCTCATCGTTACCGCCAGCCTGATTCCCATGGACGATTCGGAGATGGTGCTGCTGGCGCGGCTGCTGCGCATCTTCCGCGTGCTGCGCCTGGTATCGATGATCCCCGAGTTGCGCATGCTGATCGCGGCACTGTTCAAATCGATCCCGCGCATGGGTTACGTGGCGTTGCTGATGTTCATCATTTTCTACATCTACGGCGCCATCGGCAGTTTTCTGTTCGCCAGCGTCGATGAGAAGCTGTGGGGCAATATCTCGTTGGCCATGCTGACGTTGTTCCAGGTCGCTACCTTCGAGAGCTGGGCCACGGCGGTGCTCTACCCGACCATGGAGCACTACCCCTACGCCTGGATCTACTTTCTTACCTTTATCTTTTTGAATGCCTTCATTTTTCTCAACATGATGATCGGTATCGTGCTCGACGTGATGCAGAAGGAGAGCATTCAGGTGCAGTTGGAGAGCGGCGAGGGCGAGGCTGCCGAGCTGCACGGCCTGCGCAACGACGTGCGGGCGCTGAGCGACCAACTGGCGCGCATGGAGGCGATGCTGGGGAGGCGTGAGAAGTAGGTCTTCCGCTATGCTCTAATCAAGCGGGCTCGATGGGCGAGCCGGATGGTGAAGGAGAGGAAAAGGATGGCCGATTCGTTACCCGCCGGGGCGAGGCTCTTTCTTCCGCCCTATATGCTCGAGCGTATCGCCAGCGCTGGGTCGAACCACTTGCGCGAGTGTGCCCGGCATACTCTGGTAGTCGATCAGCAGTTCCGCGCTCGTGCCGGGGCCGTCATTCTGCCCCAGGGCAGTGTCAAGCGCGGCGAGCCGGCCCGCTACGTGCATTCCGCCGAGCAGCAGCAGGCCCTGCCCGGAAGGCTGGTTCGAGGCGAAGGGGAGGACGACAGCGGCGATCCCGCCGTCGACGAGGCCTACCATGGCCTGGGTGCGACCTATCGATTGTTCTGGGAGGTCTATGAGCGACACTCCATCGACGACGAAGGCATGGTACTGCTGGCCACGGTTCATTACGGCCGCGATTACGAGAATGCCTTCTGGGATGGCCAGCAGATGGTATTCGGCGATGGTGACGGCGAGCTGTTCAACCGCTTCACCATCGCGTTGGACATCCTCGCACACGAATTGACCCATGGCGTCATTCAGCACGAAGCCGCGCTGGCCTACGTTGGTCAATCAGGGGCGCTCAACGAGTCCCTATGCGACGTGTTCGGTAGCCTGGTCAGGCAGCACCAACTGGAGCAGAGCGTCGACGAAGCGGACTGGCTGATCGGCAAGGGGCTGTTCACCGAGCGGGTCGCCGGACGTGCCCTGCGCTCCATGGCCAGGCCGGGTACCGCCTACGACGACCCCTTGTTGGGGCGCGACCCACAGCCCGACCACATGGATGCCTTCGTGGTGACCGAAGCGGACAGCGGTGGCGTGCACATCAACTCGGGGATCCCCAACCGTGCCTTCCATCTCACGGCCATGGCGCTGGGCGGCCATGCCTGGGAGCGGGCCGGTCGAATCTGGTACGACACCCTCGTCGACCAGCGCCTGGGTCAGGATAGCGATTTCCCCACCTTCGCCACGCTGACGCTGGACAATGCCGAGCGCCGCTACGGTGCCGTGAGCCAGGAAGCGACGGCGGTGCGCGAAGGCTGGCGTCGCGTCGGAGTGCTGCCGTGAGCCAGCCGCCGCCGTTGACCCCGGCCAGCGTTGTCCGGCTGCGGCGCGAAGGTGGGGTGGCGCACTTCCCCGGCCTGTCGCGGCCACGCTGCATCCATTGTGCCCGCTACAGCGAGGCGCAGCGTGACGAATTGTGGCGCCTGCTGTCGAGTGCGGAATCGGGAGCAGGGCTGGAAGAGGCGCCGGGTGCCGACCGGCGCCGGTTCTGCCTGAGCGTGGAGGACACGAATGGCACCTCGCTGTGGTTACTGACGGTGGCCGAGGAGGCGGTGCCCCAGGAGTTGTTCGAATGGTGGCGGCAGGCCGAGACACAAGCGGAAAACGGGAGTGCGCCTTGACAAGCGCCGCGCATACTGATTTTCTAGAGTACATGAACACGACATTCCGCTACCTCAGCCTGAACCTACGACTACTAGCCGGCCTTTGAGCGCCGGGCGATGCGTCGCGCATCGCGTTTTTGTCCAGGTCAGTCGAGGTACCGAAATGTCAATCACCCGAAGCGTTTTCTGCCATGTACACCGTTGCGTCGTGACCGTTGTCGGTCGCGGCCATCGTTCCGCTTATCGCTCCGACGCCCCGGCATGCTCGATGCAGCCGGGGCGTCGTCGTTTCTGAATGCCGCCAGCCCAGGGAGAATGCCACCATGATGCTCGACAACCCCGCCGCCAAGTACCGCTCCTTCGTCGCCGTCGACCTGCCCGACCGCCAGTGGCCGAACCGACGTATCGAGTCGCCGCCGCTGTGGTGCAGCGTCGACCTGCGCGACGGCAACCAGGCGTTGATCGACCCTATGGATCAGGAGCGCAAGCAGCGCTTCTTCGACCTGCTCGTTAAAATCGGCTTCAAGGAGATCGAGGTCGGCTTCCCCTCGGCGTCGCAGACCGATTTCGATTTCGTGCGTGCCTTGATCGAGCAGAACAAGGTGCCTGACGACGTCACCATCCAGGTGCTGACCCAGGCGCGTCCCCATTTGATCGACCGCACCTTCGAGGCGCTGAAAGGCGCGAGGAACGCCATCGTCCACGTCTACAACGCCACCGACCCGGTGTTCCGCCGTGTGGTGTTCAACGTCAGCAAGGAGGAGTGCATCGGTATCGCGGTCGACGCTACCCGGCAGATTCGCGAGCTGATGGAGGCGGCACCGGAAACCAACTGGACCTTCCAGTACTCGCCGGAGCTTTTTACCACCACCGAGATGGACTTCGCCAAGGAGGTGGTCGAGGCGGTGATGGAGGCCTACGGGGCGACGGTCGAGAAGAAGATGATCGTCAACCTGCCGGCCACGGTGGAGGCGGCCACGCCCAACAACTATGCCGACCAGGTGGAGTGGTTCTGTCGCAACGTGAAGCACCGCGATCGTCTGATCGTCAGCGTTCATCCGCACAACGACCGCGGCACCGGCGTGGCGGCCGCCGAGCTTACCGTAATGGCCGGTGCCGACCGCGTCGAGGGCACCCTGTTCGGCAACGGCGAGCGCACCGGCAACGTCGACATCGTCACGCTGGCGATGAACCTCTACACCCAGGGGGTTCACCCAGGGCTCGACTTCTCCAACATCACGCCGATCATGCGCGAGGTGGAGTACTGCAACCAGTTGCCGGTACATCCGCGCCATCCCTATGTCGGTGATCTGGTGTTCACCGCCTTTTCCGGCTCTCATCAGGATGCCATCAAGAAGGGCATGACCGAGCGGCGCGCCAATCCGGATGCCATGTGGGAGGTGCCCTATCTGCCCATCGATCCGCTGGACGTGGGCCGCAGCTACGAGGCGGTGATCCGCGTCAACAGCCAGTCGGGCAAGGGTGGGGTCTCCTATCTGTTGGAGCAGGAGCATGGTATCGAGCTGCCGCGCCGGCTCTCGATCGAGTTCAGCCAGGTGGTGCAGGAAGTTGCCGACCGTACCGGCAAGGAAATCACCTCACAGATGATCTACCAGGCTTTTGCCGACGAGTACCTGATGCGTACTTCGCCCTATGCAATGGTCAATCATCGCCTCTCTTCGGAGCCCGACAGCCCCAAGGTGAAGCTGGAAGCCAGCATCGAGGAGCATGGCGAGCGGCGCGCCATCGGCGGCGAAGGCAACGGCCCGTTGGCAGCATTCATCAAGGCCCTGGCAGCCGCCGGTCACGACGTGGAGATCATCGATTACCACGAGCACTCGCGTGGCCAAGGCGCTGACGCCGAGGCGATCGCCTACGTCGAGGTGCGCATCGACGGCAAGGCGGTATTCGGCGTAGGCACCGACGAGAGCATTACCAGCGCCTCGATGAAGGCGGTGATGAGCGCGATCAACCGGCATGTCTCCAACGAGCCGGCGGCCGCCAATGTGACTGCGGAGACCCTGGCCTGACCGGCTTCGCCGGTCGGCAGCTATAAGCTGTAAGCTTTAAGCCATAAGAAACCCCAAGGTGTCATGCCTTGGGGATTTAACTTACAGCTTACGGCTTATGGCTTACAGCTTATAAGGGCGTCTTGCTCGCTTCGCCGGGGATTTCCCTGACCAGGCGGGGGAGCAAGAAGCCCGGCAGCTCCTCCCTGAGGCCCGCGACCAGCTCGCGGGCCTCTTCGTCGGGCACGTCGAAGTGAGCCGCGCCCGCGACCGGGTCGAGCACATGCAGGTAATAGGGCAGCACACCGGCCTCGAACAGCCGCTCGGAGAGCTGGGCCAAGGCATCCACCGAGTCGTTGACGTTACGCAGCAGCACGCTCTGGTTGAGCAGAGTGGCACCTGCCGCCTTCAACCGCGCGCAGGCGTCAATCACGGCTTTGTCGATCTCGTTGGCGTGGTTGATGTGCAGCACGACCACCTTCTGCAATCGTGTGGCACCGAGCCAGCCGAGCAGGGCATCGTCGACCCGGTCCGGAATCACCACCGGCAGGCGGGTATGAAGGCGCAGCCGCTTGAGGTGGGGGATTGCCTCGAGACGTTCTATCAGCCAGGCGAGCTGGCGATCGCTGGCGGCTAGTGGGTCGCCGCCGGAGAGAATCGCTTCATGAATACTCGGATCGTTGTGCAGCGTCTCGAGCGAACGTTCCCACTGGGCGCGGGAGGGGCTGTTGTCAGCATAGGGGAAATGGCGGCGAAAACAGTAGCGGCAATTCACCGCGCAGGCGGGGCTCGCGATCAGCAGCACTCGCCCGTTGTACTTGTGGATCAGCCCCGGCCCGGAGGTGTGCTCGGCCTCGGCCAAGGGGTCGGTGACGTACCCGGGGACGCTCTCCCCCTCGGCGGCGAGCGGTAGCACCTGGTGCAGCAGCGGATCGTTGGGGTCGCCGTGGCGCATGCGCGCAAGGAACGCCTCCGGCACACGTATCTCGAACAGGGCGTGGCCGCGCTCGGCGCCGGGCAGCCAGGCGTCATCCAGCCCCAGCCGCCGGCACAGCTCGCGTGGGTCGCGGATCGCCTGCGACAGTTGGGTCTGCCAGGCGCTTGGAAGCGTCAGGGGCATCACGTCGACGCTTGGCGAATCCGGTCTCTGCAAAAGGGCGGAGCTTCGGGTTATCATGCGGCACACCAGTCACAATGGGGCGAGGGCTCGAATCCTCGTCGATTCGGTATGTGCGCGTCCAGAGCCTGCTGCGGCGCGCCCGATCTTTCGAGAGGCAACATGGCTAATTATTCTACCAACGAATTCAAGGGCGGTCTGAAGGTGATGCTGGACGGCGATCCCTGCGCGATCGTCGAGAACGAATTCGTCAAGCCGGGCAAAGGCCAGGCGTTCAACCGCGTGAAGCTGCGCAACCTGATCACCGGCCGCGTGTGGGAGCGTACCTTCAAGTCGGGCGAATCCCTCGAAGGCGCCGATGTGGTGGACCTCGAGATGGAGTATCTCTACAACGACGGCGACATGTGGCACTTCATGAAGACTGACGGCTCCTTCGAGCAGTACGCCGTCGAGAAGAAGGCTTTGGGCGATACCGTCAAGTGGCTCAAGGAGCAGGTGGCCTACACCGTGACCCTGTGGAACGACAACGCCATCAGCGTGACGCCGCCCAACTTCATCGAACTGGAAGTGGTCGAGACCGATCCGGGCCTCAAGGGCGACACCGCCCAGGGCGGTTCCAAGCCGGCCACGCTCTCCTCGGGTGCCGTGGTGCGCGTGCCGCTGTTCATCAACCAGGGCGAGGTGCTGAAAGTCGATACGCGCTCTGGCGAATATGTGTCACGTGCCTGACCAGGTGCCGAGCTGCTTCAACGCCGAGTCCTGGTGGGCTCGGCGTTTTCGATGGTGACGACCATGCAGGAGATCGATTGGCAGCCCTCTGCCACCATGGCGACCTTGCGCGAGCGGGCGCGGCTGCTGGCCGAGGTGCGGGCGTTCTTCGTCGAGCGCAGCGTGCTGGAGGTGGAAACGCCGGTGCTGGGCCACGGCGGCAGCACCGACGTGCACCTGGCGTCGCTCTCTCTCGAGGCGTCCACGCCGGCAGGGTGCGAGCGGCTGTGGCTGCAGACCTCGCCCGAGTTCCATATGAAGCGGCTGCTGGCCGCCGGCAGCGGGCCGATCTTCCAGCTCGCGCGCAGCTTTCGCGACGGCGAGGTGGGCGGCCGCCACAACATCGAATTCACCATGCTGGAGTGGTATCGCCCGGGTTTCTCTCTCGACGAGCTGATCGAGGAGACGGCTACGCTGATTCGCCAAGTGCTCGGTCGCGATCCGGGCCCGCTGCGCCGCCGTCGTTATCGCGAGCTGTTCCGCGAGATGCTGGGATTCGACCCCTTCAGCATCGAGTTCGATACGTTGAGCCGAATCGCCGGCGAGCGCGGCGGGCTCGACATGCGTGATGCTGGGCGCGACGACTGCCTCGACCTGCTGATGAGCCTGGTCATCGAGCCTACGCTTGGGCACGAGGGGGTCGACGTGGTGGTGGACTATCCCGCGAGCCAGGCAGCGCTGGCGCGTCGCCATCGCGACCCGGAGGACGGCGAGTGGGTCGCCTCGCGCTTCGAGGTCTACCTCGCAGGACTGGAGCTCGCCAACGGCTACGACGAACTCACCGACGTCGGCGAGCAGGCCGCCCGCTTCGATGAGGATAACCTCGCTCGGCAACGCCTCGGCCTGCCACAAGTGGATGTCGATAGGCGCCTGCTTGCCGCACTGGCGCATGGCATGCCGGCGGGTAGCGGCGTAGCACTGGGAATCGACCGGCTGATTCAGCTCGCCCTGGGCCGGGCGAGCGTGGCAGAAGTCATGGCTTTCGCCACACCTGGCGCCTAGCAGAACTCAGGGCCGCGGTCGGGAAAGCCGCCCAGCGACTGACCCATGGAGACCTTGGTCTTGGGTGCCAGGCTGGCGTCGAAATCGACCTTGCCGGCGAAGGCCATCACCACCGTGGAGCCGAGCTTGAAGCGGCCCATTTCCTCGCCGCGCTCAAGGTGAATCGGCTTGTCGAAACGCACGCGCTGCACCTGGCCCGAGAGCGGTGTGATCTGCCCGGCCCATACCGTTTCGATGGCGGCCACGATCATCGCCCCGACCAGCACCACCGCCATGGGCCCATATTCGGTATCGAAGTGGCAGACCAGGCGCTCGTTGCGGGCGAACAGGTTGGGCACGTG